>JAKCDU010000046.1 GCA_021838445.1 Actinomycetes bacterium
CCGAGGAGGTCGCCAAGCTGCTGGCCGCCGGCACGGTCGTGGACACGTCCAGCTGAGGGCCCCGGGGCGCCGCCGCGCCCGCCGCGCCCGCCGCGCCCGCCGCGCCCGCCGACCGGCCGACCGACCGACCGACCGACGGCTCAGACCCGGCCGAGCATCTCGAGGATTCGGTAGGGCGGCAGGTACTGCTCCCGGATGGTCACCCCGAAAGGAGCGAGGGCGTCCTCCACGGCGGCGCAAACCGCGGCCGGCGCCCCGATAGCGCCGCCCTCGCCGACCCCCCGGTGGTCGACCGGCCCCCGGGGCGGCCCGTGCAGGTGGCGAACCTCGATGGCGGGGATGTCGAGGGAGCTCGGCAGCAGGTAGTCCATCAGCGTCGAGCTGATCGGGGTTCCGTCCCCGCTGTAGGCGGAGCGTTCGAGCAGGACGGCGCCGATCCCCTGGGCCACGCCGCCCCGAACCTGGCCGTCCACCACTGCGGGATTGATCACCGGGCCGCAGTCCTCGACGACGACGTAGCGCCGCACCCGGACCTGCCCGGTCTCTACATCGACTTCGACCTCGGCGGCATGGCAGGCCTGGGACCACGTCCCCTCCCCCGAGGTGTAGGAGCCGGTGACTTCCAATCCCGGCGCCCCGTCCTCGTTGACGAGACCGGGCGCCCGGTAGGACAGGTCGGCCAGGCGGGCCAGCTCCACGGCGCGCGCCGGGGCGCCGCGGGGCGAGACCCGCCCGTCCACCACATCGAGGTCGCCGGCATCGATCTCCAGCAGCCGGGCCGCCATGGCCAGGACGCCGTCGCGGGCCAGGCGCGACGCCTCGAGGACCGCGCCGCTCGCCAGGTTGGCCGACCGGCTACCGCCCGTCCCGACCATGTTGAACGGGGTGACCGCGGTGTCACCGTGCACGACACGGATCGATTCGATGGGGACGCCGATGGCGTCCGCGGCGAGCTGGGCCAGGGTCGTCTCGTGGCCCTGGCCGTGGGGTTGCTGCGACGTGTACAGGCTGAACGTCCCGTCGGGTTCCAGACGCAGCCGGGCCTGCTGGACCGTGCGGGGGGCGGCGGTGGCCCCCATGGCGGCGACCACGCTCGGCGGCAGGGGGGCCGGCTCCAAGACGTTGACCACCCCGATGCCCAGGTAGCGCCCCCGGCCGCGCTCGCGCTCCTGGCGGTCCCGGAACTCCCGGTAGCCCACTGCGTCGACAGCCGTGGCGAGGACCCGGTGGGGGCTGATCCCGGTGAGCTGCGGGCCGGTGCACATCTGGGCCGGCACTGCGTCATCGGGCCAGAGGTTGCGCTGCCGCAGCTCGACCGGGTCGAGGGTGAGCGCCCGCGCCACCACGTCGAGGACCCGCTCGCGCAGCCACGTCTCGGCCTCCCACGGGCCCCGGTAGGGGACGTAGGTGGCCTTGTTGGTCGCCACCACCACGGCCTCGAAGTCCACTGCGGCGATGCGGTAGGGCCCGGGCAGGAGAACCCTCACCAGGTTGGTAATGGCCGCCGCCGCGAAACCCAGCATCGGGTAGGCACCCTGGTCGAGGGTCATGCGCACCCGCAGGGCCTGCACCACCCCGTAGGCGTCGACGGCCGCCTCGACCTCGAGGGTCTCCTCGCGGGCCTGGCCGCCGAAGACCAGGTTCTCGGAGCGATCCTCGATCCATTTGACCGGGCGGCCGAGCTGCACGGAAGCGGCGCACACCGCCACGTCCTCGCGCAGCAGATGCCCCTTCTGGCCGAAGGCGCCGCCGATGTCGCCGCAGCGGACCCTCACCTTCGCCGCCGGGATGTCGAGCAATCGGGCCAGGTTTATACGCAGGGCATGGGGGTTCTGGTGGGACGCGAAGTAGTCGAGCTCACCGCGGTAGGAGTCGAACGAGGCCACCCCGCCGTGCCCTTCCAGGGGGACATTGGCGTGACGGTGCTGGACGAAGGTCTCGCGGATGACGGTGGAGGCAGCCGCGAAAGCGCGGTCGGGGTCGCCGACGCGGTGGTGGGACCGGTACACCACGTTGGTATCGGACCCCTCGAACAGCAGAGGCGCCCCGGGGGTCGCCGCCGCGGCGGCGTCGAGCACCGCCACCCGCGGCCGGTAGTCGACCGTCACGGCCTCGCACCCGTCCTCGGCCTCGGCCCGGGAGCCGGCCACCACCATAGCGACCGGCTCCCCCACGGCCCGGACGCGGTCGCGGGCCAGGACGGGGAACGGCCGGGCTACCAGGCCGGGGATGGTCGTGGGGACGATGTCGGAGGCGATGAGGCGCATCTCCCGGTCGTTCCACGCGCCGGCCACCCCGGGCAGGGCGGCGGCCGGCGCGACGTCCACCCCTTCGAGGTCGGCGTGGGCGGCAGTGGAGCGCACGAACGCAGCATGGAGCAGGCCGTCCGGCTGCAGATCGTCGACGTAGCGGCCCGTCCCGGTGAGGATGCGGCGGTCCTCGACGCGCTGGACCGCCTGGCCGGTCAGCCTCCCGATCATGGCTAGGGCCGGAGCGGGCCGGCGCCGGCCCGCTCGAGTACGACCTGGTTCACGACGGCGTTCGGGGAAAGCGACAGGAGGAAGGTCACCGCCGCGGCCACATCCTGCGGGCTCAGCATGTCGCCACCGGAGACGGCGCCGCTCAGGGGAGCGGTCATGGGGGTGTCCACGAAGCCGGGGCAGATGGCGCTGGCCCGAACCCCTCGGGCCGACTCCTCGGCGTTGATGGATCCGGTCAAGGAGATCAGGGCGCTCTTGGCCGCCGAGTAGGCCGCGAACGCCGGCGTGGGGAGCAGACCCGAGATCGAGGCGGTGGCCACGAACCAGCCGGGCCGCTCGGCCGGGGGCCGGCGCAGCAGCGGCAGCGTTTCCCGGGCGAGAGCGAAGGCCGACTCGACGTGAACGGCGAGCAGACGCCGCAGAGCCGCCCGGTCGGTGTCGGCCACCTCAGCGCGCCGGCTACCTCCGGCGTTGGCCACGACACAGTCGAGGCGGCCGTGGCTCGACCGGTGAGCCTCGACGACCCGCTCGGCCCCGTCAGGGCTTCCGAGGTCGACCGCCACGGTCGTCACCCGGCGGCCCCCGGAGGAGATCTCGGCGGCCAGCCCGTCGAGGCGGCCGACGTTGCGGCCCGCCACGGTCAGGTCGTAGCCCAGCGCGGCCAGGGTGATGGCCACCGCCCGCCCGATCCCCGACGACGCGCCGGTCACGAGGGCCGCCCGCGGCGGGCTGTCGGCGCCGCTCACCGGTCGGCAGTCAGGATCAGGGCCGACCCGTCCATGAGCGCGC
This sequence comes from Actinomycetes bacterium, assembly GCA_021838445.1. Classification (GTDB taxonomy): domain Bacteria; phylum Actinomycetota; class Acidimicrobiia; order Acidimicrobiales; family Palsa-688; genus JAKCDU01. The sequence goes on from JAKCDU010000046.1 coordinate 3,270, forward strand.
CCGATGTCACGACGCAGACCTCGTGGGGCCCGGCCTGTCGGTCCCCACCCCGACCCTGGATTTGCAGGGCGGCTTCGGCCACGGTGTTCATCCCGTGCAGGTAGCCCTCCGACAGCAGACCGCCATGGGTGTTGGTCGGCAGGGCCCCGCCCTGCGCCGTCGCCCCGGAACGCACGAAAGCTCCGGACCCGCCGCGCTCGCACAGGCCGAGCCCCTCCAGACCGATCAGGACGGTGCTGGTGAAACAGTCGTAGATCTCGGCCACCTGCACGTCGCCGGGGGATACCCCCGCCGACCCGAACAGCTCGTCGCGCAGGTGGCTGGTGTAGTTGCGCGTGTAGTCGTCCCAGAGCGCGTGGTCGCCGATGTCCAGTCCCGGCCGGGGCCCGGCCCGGTAGGCACCGGAGGCCACGACGGCGGGGGCGTGACGTAATGAGCGGGCCTGCTCCACTGAGGTGACCAACACCGCGCAGGCCCCGTCCACCTCGACGGTGCAGTCGTCGGCCCGGAACGGGTCCACGACGTGGGGCGACGCCAGGTAGGCGTCGAGGGTGAGGGGGCGGCGGCGCACCGCCCGCTCGTTGAGCTCGGCGTAGGCCCGCTGTGCCAGGGCCACCGAGGCCAGGTCGAGCTCCCCCTGCCCGGTCTCGTGGAGGAACCGTTGGGCCCACATGGCCACGTACATCATGTAGCCGTCGTAGCCGATGGGGTAGCGGAATTGGGCGCCCATGCCACTGAACTGCATGGTGCCGACCCGGGCTCCGGATCGACCGTTGAGGGCCCGGTAGACCAAGACGTTGCGGGCCCGCCCCGTCTCGACGGCCATGGCCGCCAGCCAGACCAGGTAGCAGGGGGCCTGCCCCCCGAGATCGGCGTCTACGGCGAAGCGCAGCGACGGCACCGCCAGCGTGGTGGCCACGGCCTGAGCCGGGACCGAATCGTTCATCACCGCGAAGGTGGCCACCCCGTCGATCTCCCGGGCGGCCACCCCGGCGTCGTCGAGGGCGTTGCGGCAGGCCTCGGTGGCCAGGCTCAGCACGCTGCGCCCGGAGTCGCGGGTGAACTCGCTGTAGCCCACTCCGGCGATGGCCGCCCTCACCGTCTCCCTCCCGGGGCCGCCGTGGCGAAGCGCAGCTCGGTCCAGCCTTCGCGGTGATCGACGTACAGGGCTTCCACGGCCATGCCGATGGTGACGTCCCCCCCTTCGTGCAGCCGGGCATGCAGCCGGCCGCCGCCGTCGAGATCAACGGTCGCCACCACGTAGGGAACCTCAGCCGCCATGTTCGGCGTCAGGGGCCGCTCCACCCGGATCCACGAGTAGACGGTACCGGCCCCCGTCGCTTCGACATCGGCCCCTCCCTCAGCGCCGCAGTACGGGCAGGACGGCATTCGGGGGAACCGACGCCGGCCGCACTCCTGGCACTCCTGGAGGATGAGGCGGTGCCCGGCCAGGCCGCTCCAGAAGGCCTCGCTCTCGCGGTCGGGCTGCGGTCGTGTCCTACCGTCGGCCACGTTCAACGGCCCAGGAAGCGGGGACGGCGCTTCTCGGCGAAGGCGGCCAAGCCCTCCGGCGCGTCCTTGGAGGTGAGGCAGTAGTAGGCGTCACGCTCCATCTCGTAGCGCAGGCCGGCCTCGACGCTGCCGTTGTCGGACCACAACCGGTTCATGACCTGCTTGGCGTTGGCCACCGCCAGCGGGCTGCGACCGGCCAGGTCACGGACCGAGTCGAGGCCGGCGGCGAGCAGGGCGTCGTCGTCGACCACCCGGCTGACCAGGCCCCACCCGACCGCTTCCTCGGCGGGGAGGAGGCGTCCGCTCAGCACCAGTTCGGCGGCCCGGGCCCGACCGATCATGCGCGGCAGAAGGGTGAGCACCCCGCCGCCGCCCATCTGACCGAAGGTGAGATGCCCGTCGCCTATGCGCGCCGACCGGGCGGCGATGGCGTAGTCGCAGTTGAGCAGCAACTCGAGGCCACCGGCGACGGTCACCCCGTTGACGAGCGCGACGACCGGCACCGGCAGGTCACGTAGGCGCCCGAACACCCGGTGCAGCTCGGCGACGAAACGGGGGAAGGCCACCGCGTCGCGCTGCAACGCCCGGTACTTCTTCATGTCACCGCCGGCGCTGAAGGCCCGGCCGTTGCCGGTGATCAGCGCCGCCCGGACGGCGCGGTCGGCCACGACCCCGTCGATGACCGCGTCGAGGGATGCGAGCAGCGCCGAGTCGATGGGGTTGAGGTCCTCCGGGCGGTTGAGGCGGATCAGCGCGGCCATGGCCGCCCCCCGCAGACGGTGCCGCTCCACCGTAACCGGCGGCTCAGTCATCGCCCGCTGCCATCACTTCGGCGACCAGCAGGTGCTTCTGCACCTTGCCCGAGGCGGTCATGGGCAACGCCGGGACGGCCATCAGACGCTCCGGCAGCTTGTAGGTGGCCAGCCCGCGGTGGCGCAACCTGGCCACCACGGTGGCCAGATCCAGCTGCCGGCCGGGGCGGAGCACCACGCAGGCGCACATGCGCTCTCCGAGCCGGTCGTCGGGCACTCCGATCACGGCCGCTTGCTGGACCTCGTCGAATGCGATGAGCATCTCCTCTATCTCCCGAGGGGCGATGTTGAGGCCCCCGCGGATCAGTATCTCCTTGCGCCGGCCCACCACCGTCAGGTGGCCGTCGCCGTCCAGTGTGACCAGGTCTCCGCTGCGCACCCAACCGCCCTCCAGGAAGGTAGCCGCCGTCCGCTCCGGGTCGTCGAAGAAGCCCACGCAGGTGTTGGGGCCGCGCACGTGGAGCTCGCCTGGAGCTCCGGGGGCCACGGTCCGGCCATCCTCGTCGCAGACCAGGACATCCACGTGGCTCATGGGCCGCCCGTCGGTGTCACGCCGGCGCTCCAGCGGGCTGTCGGGACGGTTCCATGTGCCCACCAGTACCTCGGTGGAGCCGTAGAGGCGCAGCACCGTGACACCTACCTCCGCCGCCTCGCCCACCAGCGGTGGCGGAACCGGCGCCCCGCCGCAGCCGAAGACCCTCATGGAGTCCAAACGCCGCCCCTGCCCGCCGGCGGTCGCGACCAGGTCGCGAAGGAAGGTGGTGGCGGCCAGGGTGTACGAGCAGCCCTCGGCGGTGATGAGGTCCACGGCCTGAGCGGCGTCCCAATGGTCCTGTAACACCAGCGGCAGCCCGTGGTAGAGCGCCATCCGCATCCCGTAGTTGAAGCCGGTGGAGTGGCCGAGCGGTGACGGCATCCACACCACGTCGCCAGGCCCCACGGCCAGGTCCTCGTAGGCCACCCGCACACTGAAATTGGTGGTCTGCTCGGTGTGCATGATGGCCTTGGGACGGGCCTCGGTGCCGGAGGTGAAGATGACCTCCGATACGGCCCGGGCCGGCCCCGATCCGAGTCCCTCCGGGTCGGCGGGACCGGAGAGAATCTCGGTGACCCCCAGGTTGGGTCCCCGCCCTGGGCCGCCGACGACCACCTGACGGGGGCTGACCCCGGTCCGGGCCGCCACCTCGGCGACGAGCTCCTCGTGGTCGCAGCCGCGATGGGTGGCGGGGGTGAACACCACGTCGGGGCGCACCGTGGAGAAGACGTGCTCCAGTTCCCGGGCCCGGTAGTTGACCAGGAGCGGGTTGGTCACCGCTCCGACTGACTGCGCCGCCACCGCCGCCACGACGAACTCGTAGCAGTTGGGCAGTTGCAGTGACACCACCCCGCCGGGTCCGATCCCAGCTGACACCAGCCACTCGGCCACCGCCGCCGCGTCTCGTCGCAGCTCGGCGAAGGTGTGGCGCCCGGCGGCGTCCAGCACCGCCAGGGCCTGCGGTTGGGCCCGGGCGTGGAGCGCCACCTGGCCGGCCAGGGTCGTGTCGTCCCACAGGCCCTGCTCCTCGTAGGAACGCCGACGTTCCGGGCTGGTGACCACATCCTCGAAGGCGGCGGTCACCGGTCGGCTCCGAGGGTGATCGGGGCGACGGAGCCGCCCCCTGCGACGAGCGCGTGGCGGAGATCCCCGCCGGGTACGGCTCGGTGACCGGTCAGCGGCTCACCCCGAACGAGGTCTTGAGCATGGCGCCGGCGTCGACGCGCAGGTTCATGCCGGTCATGTAGCGCGACTCGTCGCTCGCCAGGTAGACCACGAGGTGGCTGATATCCACCGGGTCGATGTAGGGGATGGGCATGGCCTGCATGGCCGGGAAGGCCGCCACCGCCTCCTCCCGGGTGGGGTGGGCGAGGTCGGGGCGGAAGGCCCGGTAGACGTCCTCGTTGTGCAGCAACTGGGTATCGCAGTTGGTGGGGTGGATGGCGTTGAGGCGCACCATGTGCGGGGCGAGCTGCAGTGCCAGTACCTCCACGTAGCGGGCTATCGCCTGCTTGGCGTAGGCGTAACCGACCCCGCCGGACGCGCCGGGGGCGATGCCCTCGGTGAGCCCGGGGATCATGCCCGCGGTGGAGCCGGTGATGACGATCGAGGCCCCGGACTGGAGGTGGGGCATAGTCACCGCCACGGTGTTCATGGCGCCCAGCAGGTCGACGTCGACGGCGTCGACGAACGACGAGCACATGGTGATGTCGCGCGCCGGGCAGATCCCGGCGTTGGCCACGACCACGTCGATGCGCCCGTACTCCGCCAAGGCTTCCTCGACGATCGCCTTCATTTGGGCCCGGTCGCGCACGTCGCCCTGGCGGGCCATTATGCGACCGCCGGCCGCCTCCACCTCCTTCACCGTCTGCTCCAGGTCCTCCAGGGAGGCCAGCGGATAGTTCATCGACTCGATCGGCGAGCAGATGTCGACCGCGACGATGGTCGCTCCCTCCTCAGCCAGGCGGATGGCGTGGCTCCTACCCTGGCCTCGCGCCGCGCCGGTGATCAGAACGACCTTGCCATCCACACGACCCATTTGATTCCCTCCCTCTAATCAGTTCCCGTACTGTAGCGGCGGTCCAGACAGCCACCCGAGCCACCCGCGACGATCACCAGGAGGCTGACGCCGCCACGTGGAGACCGGCCAGGTCAGCCGGGGGGATGGGGCGGCAGAGGTGGAACCCCTGCCCGAAACGCACGCCGAGCTCTTTCAGGACCGACAGCTCCTGCTCGGTCTCGACCCCTTCGGCCACCACGTGGGCGCCCGATTCCCGGGCGAAGACGATCAAGGCCGAGGTCAGCGCCCGCCGCACCGGGTCTATGTCCACCCCCCGGGTGATCTCGCGGTCGAGTTTGATCACGTCAGGAGCCAGCTTCAGGACGTGGGTCAGGCTGGATATGCCCGCACCGGTGTCGTCGATGGCCAGCAGGGTGCGGTCGGCACGCAGGCGGGCCAATCGGCCGTTCAGCTGCGGGTAGTCCTCCACTCGCAGGTGCTCGGTCAGCTCGAGGACCACCCGGTCCGGGCCGGCGGCGTCGATGACCTGGGCCAGACCAGGGTCTCCGATGGTCGCCGGGCCGACGTTGACCGACAGCCGGATGGACGCGGGCAGGAAGGGCAGGGGGGTGAGAGCGGCCCGCACCGCGGCCAGCTCCATCTCCACCCCGAGCCCGACCCTCTCGGCCTCGGCGAACCACTGGTCCGGGGGCCGGTAGGGCATCTCGGTGAAGCGGGCCAGGGCCTCGGCGCCAACCATCGTCCCCTCGTGGAGATCGAAGACCGGTTGGTAGAGCATGTGGAAGCGCTGCTCGGCGAGAACAACCTCGATCCGTTGGCGGGATCCTTCGTCGGTGAACCCGTCGGAGCCCATCACGTTGGCGACGAAACTGGCCACATCCCGGTTCAGATCACCGTCGGGGTCGTCCTGGGCGCAGCCGGGGGATGAGCCGTCCGCGGTCGACACGAGCGAGCTCGACACCCGGGCAAACTCCACCGCCGCCGTCACCGCGGTGGCGACGAACTCGGCCAGGCGGGAAAGGACCCGCACGTCACGGTCGCTGAAGGCTCTGGGCCGCCCCGACGCCACCTTGAGCACCCCGACGGGGTGACCGTCGAGCCCGAGGGGCACGCACACCATGGAACGGACCGCGACCATCCGGCAGGCCTCCCGGTCGACCCGGGGATCGAGCTCGGTGTCGTCGCTGCTCAGCGTGGCGTCGGTCCTGATGGCCAGCCCCGAGAGGCTGGCATCGACAGGTAGTCGAAGGCCGGTGGAGTTCCTGAGAGACCCCGCGGTCGCCACGTAGACGAGCGTGTCGCCATCGACCAACTCGACCGCCGACCCCTCGGCGCCGGAGACGAGCAGCACGGCCTGCTCGACCACCCGGCGCAGGATGGCGATGGAGTCACCGGCCTGCCCGAGGGGACGCAACAGACCCGCGATGTCACCGAGGTGACGACCCGTCACACGCGTGGAGAAACTGTCATGACCCACCATCTGCGGTATCGACCCCCGACCGTCGCCGCTCGAGCAAAGGACAATCTATCCGATCGTGGACTTTCAATCGACCATGGGCACCGGCGGTTCGACGCCGGTCAGCCAGTGGCGTCCGGCGCCCCGGGCCGCCTCCCACTTGGGCGCGCTGACTGCGTCGTCCTGACCCAGGTCGGCGGGGGTCGGCCCGATGCGGGCCGCCACCTCCGACAGTGCGCCCAAGTCGAAGTGGTAGATCTCGGCGGCGCTCGACCCGAGCATCTGTCTGGTCTCATCTACGGGGATGTCCCAGAAGGACGTGCGCAGCCACTCCCGGGTGTGGGGCCAGGTTCCCTCGGGGTGGGGGAAGTCGTTTCCCCACAGGATGTTCGACACGCCTATCTCGTAGCGGCGCGCCAGCTCCCGCCGCTCGGTGGTGGCCGCCCCGATGAAGCAGTTGCGGTCGAAGTAGGCGCTCGGCGGCATCGTCAACTCACCTTCGAGGCGGCGGCTCATCTTCTTGGCCGAGTGCTCGCGCAGGTAACGGGTGTCCATGAGCCACAGCAGGTCGTTGGCCCAGAAAGCACCGCACTCGGTCGCGCCCCAACGGATGCGGGGGAAGCGCTCGAATACCCCCGACCACAGCGCGAACCACAAAGGCCGCACCCCCCACCACCGGACCTCGGTGACGTAGATCCCGAGGTGCTCGCCGTACTCCTCGCGCGGAGCCGGGCCGGAGTGGGTGTGCACGGGCATCTCGAGGTCCTGGCAGGCCGCCCACACCGGGTCGTAGCGACGGTCGTGGTAGGGGGGGTACTTGCCCCAGGTGGCGGGGATGAGGATCCCGCCCCTCAACCCCGACTCGGCGGCCCGGGTGATCTCGGCCACGGCGGCGTCCACGTCGGCCAGGATGGGGACCACCGCGACGCCCGCCCGCCTCTCGGGGCTGTGGGAGCACAGCTCGGCGACCCAACGGTTGTGGGCCCGGGCCCCGGCCATGGCCCGCCCGGGATCGAGATCCCCCGACTGGCCCAGGCCGGCCCCGAAGGGAGCTCCGGCGACACCGGTCACGGCGTCGGCGTCGGGAAAGATCACCTCGCCGGCCACCCCGTCACCGTCGAGCTCCTTGTCCCGCCGGGCGACGTCCCATCCGCCGGCGATGCCCTCACCGTTCTCGGTGAACCACTGCTCGGCGAACTCCTCGTCGGTGAACCCTCCGATCCGGGCCTGCTCCTCCTTCTCGACGAGGAAGGCCTCGAACTCCTCCCGGAACTCCGGGTCTATGTACTCGCGGTACTTCTCGGTCGGCAGGTCGGCATGGCAGTCCGCCGAGATGATGACGTAAGGCTCCAAGGTCACAGTCCTTTCACCAGGCCTTGATGGGATCGCGCTCGAAAGCGGTGCTGCGGGCGTCGGCGGGAGCCTCGGGGAGGGGCTCGGCCACCTCGGCGACGGTTGGGCCGATGCGCTCTACCAACGGGGCCAGGGCGGCCAGGTCGAAGCCGTACACCTCGGCGGCGTTGGCGCCGAGCATGGCTGCCACCTCTGCGGGGGCCACACCCGCGAAGGTGAAGCGCAGCGCTTCGCGGGTGTAGGGCGAGGTCCCCTCGAAGTGCGGGTAGTCGGTGCCCCACATGATGCGGTCGACTCCTATGCCGTCGCGTAGCTCGACCTCCGAGCGCCTCATGAAGCTGGCGCCGACGAAGCACTGCCGCCTCCAGTAGTCGCTCGGGCGGCGCGGCAGCGAACCGGCGGTGCGGCCGGCGAAGCGGGCGATGGCCGAGTTGGCTCGGCCGTAGCGGGCCGCCGTCGTGTCGAGGGAATCGAGGATGGACGGCACCCAGCCCGAACCCTGCTCGGTCAGCACCAGCGTCAGCCCGGGATGACGTTCGAGGGCCCCGCTGAATATCAGGTGCCACAACACCCGGTGAGCCCACCAAGGAGTCTCGTAGACCCAGACTGCGAAGGCCGCGTCCCAGTCGTCCTCCGGCGCGGGACCGGCGTTACCGCCGTGGTGGTTGACCACCACGGCGTGCTCCTCGCAGGCGGCCCACAGCGGATCCCAGTGATCGGCGTAGAGCGGAGGGATGCCCGTGCCCGGTGCCACCCCTGGGAGCAGGACGCCGCCGCGCAGACCGAGCCGGGCGATCTCGGCGACCTCGCGCACGGCCCGGTCGAGATCGTTGAGCAGGATCTGGCCGACCCCGGCGCGCCGGAGCGGGGCCTCGGCGCAGAACTCGGCGAGCCACCGGTTGTGGGCGCACAGGCCGGCCTGGCGAAGCTCCACCTCCCGGGCCCCCTGGGGGGCGGGAGCGGCCAGGCTGCCGCGGGGGAAGAAGGGCGGGACGGTGTTCGGGAAGATCACCTCACCGGCCACCCCCTCGCGATCGAAGTCGGCGTTTCGGCGGTCGCTGTCCCAGTTGCGGGCCGCTTCGGGCTCGGTCAGATCGGTGTAGGGGTTGACGTAGGTCGCGACCCAGGCGTCGAAGTCGTCGCGGTAGGCCGGGTCCAGGTAGTCCCGGTAGGCGGCGACGTCGGCGCCGGCGTGGCAGTCGGCGGAGATGACGGTGTAGCGATCCGTCGGTTGCATCGGGTCGCCTACACCGAGGCCGGCTCCGGCCGGGCGGCCAGGAGAGCGATGTCGTCGTAGCGCTGGTGCACGAACGGGAGCACCCACTCATCGGGCACCCGCATGGCGATCCTCGCCGTCTGGACGGTGCGCCGGCGGCACCACGTCACCGATCCGAGCGAGCGGATAGCCAGGTCGGCGATGGGATCCAGAGGCGACTCACCCAGCTCCACTTCGGCTTCGAGCGCCTCGAACATCTCGTAGTGGCGGTGGTACTCGCCGTAGACGAGGTGGGGATCGGTGATGCCGTTGCCGTCGGGCGCCCGGAGGAACTTGAAGTAGAACTCGGTGTTGACCTGATCGGGGGGCGGCTCGAGCTCCCCGGTGACCCGTCCCTCCACCCGGACCAGCGGAAAGCCCAGGCGGCCCACCCGGGCGAGCACCTCGCGGCCGTTGCGCTCCACGGATATCTCGCCGAGCTTCTTGGGCTCGCCGAAGGTCTCCCGACCACCGATCACGGACTGCTCGGTGGACTGCGGCATGAACAGCGGGTAATCCCCCTCGACGTCGCCGTGGCGGGCGGCCACCGCGAACACGGCCGACCCGAAAGGCGGCCGGCCGTCTATGGCCACCCTCTGGATGGAGACCCGAACCAGCGCCTGGCGGGCCGGCTCGAGCGGTCGGGGGAGTACGGCGGCGACGATCTCCGGGTCGGTGAGATAGGTGACGGTGACCGCCTCGGTGGCGATCGGGGCCCTGGTGGCGTCGATCTCGTGGTCGACCTGCTCGACCGGTGGCCGGGCTCCGTAGCGGACGGTCATGTCTGGGTCCCTCCCCCTGGGTGCAGCTGAAAAAAGCAGAGGGGAGATTCCCGATGAGGTCGCGTCAATCCCCTCTCGCCATCGTCGCGTAAGCGCGCCAGGCGCCGCAATGGTCGCAATATGCGACTACCTTGGGCACGTGCCGACCCGCCCCTCACCCCAGACCGCCCGGGTCGTGCACCTGTTCGAGGTGCTGTCCGGGTCACCCTCCACCGGGCTCTCACTGGCCGAGGTGTCGCGGAGGCTGGCTGTCCACAAGGCCAGCTGCCACTCCATGCTGACCGAGCTGGTGAGGGCCGGATGGCTCATCCGCGATCCCCGACGCAAGACCTACCAGCTGGGCCCGGCTCTGGTCCGCCTGGGGGCGGCCGCCTCGTCGCACTTCCCGGCGCTCGAGTTGGCCCGGCCGGCCATGGCCGAGCTGGCCGCCTCGACCGGCGCCCACTGCATCGCCTTCACCGTCAGCCCCGACCACGTGACCGTCGCCGACCAGGTCCGCAACCCCCGCGCCGCCGGCCATCCCATGGCCACCGGGACCGAGATTCCCCTGCGAGCCCCCTACGGGGCGGCCCTGGCGGCGTGGCTGCCCGACGGGCGGCGGGCCGATTGGCTGGCCAGCATCCCGGCCCCGTCCAGACCCCACTACGAGCTGGCCATGCAAGGGACCCGCCGGCGCGGCTTCGCCGTCGGCCTGCACGTGCTGGCCGACGTCCGGTTACTGGAACTGGCATCGGTGGTACGCGCCGCCGAACGGCAGGGTGGCCGCGTAGGCGACCTGGCGGCCTCGCTCACCGAGGAGCTGATCCAAAGCCCCGAGTGGTTCCCCACCGATATCCGCTCCGAGGAGCGCTACGACGTGAGCCACATCGACAGCGCAGTGATCGGACCCGACGGTGAGCCGCAGCTCATCCTCAGCCTGGTCCCGGTGCCGAGCGACCTCGACGGTTCGCAGCTTTCGGCGCTCGGCTCGGAGTTGGCGGCCGCCGCCACCAGCCTGACCGAGGCCCTGGCGGCCAGCTGACCGGCCGCCCGACGCCTGGTTGACCATGTCAATGACGCTGCGTACGCTGGGCGCCACAGCGAGGGGAGGCACCCGATGAAGAGCAAGGCCGCGATCCTGTGGGATACCCATACCGCCTGGAGCGTCGAGGAGATCGAGCTGGATCCGCCCAAGGCCGGAGAGGTTCTGGTCAAGCTGGCGGCGTCGGGCCTGTGCCACTCCGACGAGCACCTCGTGACCGGTGACATGGTCCTCGACCCGGCCACCGCCGACGCCCTCGGGTTGCGCCAGTTGCCGGTCATCGGCGGCCACGAGGGAGCGGGCGAGGTCGTGGAGGTCGGCCCCAACGTCACCACCCTGGTCCCCGGCGACCACGTCGTGCTCAGCTTCATCCCCGCCTGCGGGCGCTGCCCGTCGTGCGCCATGGGCATGCAGCACCTCTGCGATCTCGGCGCCTACCTGCTCGCCGGCCGCCAGGTGACCGACTTCACCGCCCGGCACCACTCATCGGGGGGTGACGACCTCGGTCTCATGTGCTGCATCGGGACCTTCGAGCCGCTCACCGTGGTGAGCGAGGCGAGCTGCGTGAAGATCGAACCGGACATCCCCCTGGACAAGGCCGCCCTGGTCGGCTGCGGGGTCACGACGGGGTGGGGCTCGGCGGTCAACGCCGCCGATGTCCGCTCGGGGGAGACGGTCGTGGTCGTCGGCCTGGGCGGGATCGGGATGAACGCGGTGCAAGGGGCGCGCCTCGCTGGCGCTGACAGGATCATCGGCGTCGACGTCCTCGCCGACAAGCGCGAGCGCTCCGCCCAATTCGGTACCACCCACACCGCTTCGTCGATAGAGGAGGCTGCTGCTCTGGTCGGCGACCTCACGAGGGGCGCCATGGCCGACAAGGCCATCCTCACCGTGGGCGTCGCCTACGGTGACCTGGTGGGGCCGCTGGTCAACCTGGTCAAGAAAGCCGGCAGGGCCGTCGTGACCGCCGTCGCGCCGGTGTCGCAGACCGACGTCAAGTTGGACCTGTTCTCGATGGCCATGCAGCGCAAGGAGCTCGTCGGCTGCATCTTCGGCAACTCCAATCCCCGCCGCGACATCCCCCGCATCCTCGACCAGTACAGCCAGGGCCGGCTGCTCCTCGACGAGCTGATCACCAACACCTACAGCCTGGAGGACATCAACCAGGGCTACGAGGACATGCGCAACGGGACCAACATCCGCGGCCTGGTCAAGTTCTGAACCTTCCCGGTCCATCGAGGAGCGAGGCCGCTCACCCGGACCCGTGGGCGGAGCGCCGGCTCGGCGCCGGAGACGCCCGGGAACGGCTGGGCCGGGCCCTCGACTCGCTGGTCCGGCTGGGCTCCAGCCGGCGCCTCTACCAGCGCCAGGCCTCGGCCGCCAAGGCGGCGCTGTCACAGCAGGGTTTCCGGCTGCTTCGCCTCATCGCCGAGCAGGGGCCGCTCACCCCTACGGAGTTGGCCCGCCGCGCCGACATCGACCCGGCGGTGGTCACCCGCCAGACCCGGGCGCTCGAGGACACCGGGATGATCAGCCGGTCGCGCGACACCGACGACGGCCGGCTGAGCAGCCTCACGGCCACCGACCTCGGCCACCAGACGGTCGAGCGCATGCGGCGGGTCCTGGGCCAGCACATGGAGCTGGCCCTCCAGGGATGGGACCACACCGACTTGGCGCTCCTGGCTGACCTCCTGGAACGCCTGGCCGGCGACCTGCGGGCCATCCCCTACCCGGAGCTACCCCCTCCCTGACGGCCGGGACCGCTTCAGCGGGCCACCACCATCCCGCCGTCGGCCACGAGGACGGCTCCGGTGATGAAGCTCCCGGCATCGCTGGTCAGCAGCAGCGCTGGACCGAACATCTCGTCGGGGTGGGCCATCCGCTTGAGCAGCATGATCTCGGCCATGGCCGCCACCCGGTCCTCGGAGTTGGCCCGGACCATGTCGGTGTCGACCGTACCGGGGGCCAGGGCGTTGACCCGGATGCCGTACTGGGCGTACTCGGCCGCCGCCGAGCGGGTGTGGGCCAGAAGGGCGGCCTTGCCTGCGGCGTACATCGACACCCCGGCCGAGTACATGAACGCCCCGCCCGAGAGCACGTTCAGTACTGCGGCATGGGGGCTGCACTTGAGGTGGGGCAGCGCCTCCTGGGTGAGGAACACCGGTCCCCGCAGGTTGACCTCCAGAGACTTCTCCCAGGCGTCGGCGGTGTAGGCCCCGACGGGCTGGGCGAGAGCGGTGGCCGCGTTGTTGACCAGGACGTCGAGAGCTCCGAACTCCTCGACGGTCCTGCGGACCAGCTCCGCAAGGTCGTCCAGGCGACCGGTATGCGTCGGCACTCCGATGGCCTGGCCTCCCAGGGCCCTCAGGTGCGTCTCGGCTTCCCGGCAGGCCTCGGCCTTTCGGCTGGCCACCACCACCCGGGCTCCAGCGCTCACATACCCCTCGGCCAGCGCCCGGCCGATACCCCTCGTCCCACCTGTCACCACGACCACCCGGCCGGTCATGTCGAACAGAGACTGCAGCTTCTCACGGTCCATCACGCCTCCTCAGTGCCCGGCCAGGAGCTCTTCGAAACACTCGATCACGTAGCCCACCGCCGAGTCGTCCATGCCGTGGTTGCACGGCAGCACGAAACCAGCCCGCATGATCTCGTCGGCGCAGGGCAGCCCCGACTCCGGAACCTTCCACTCGACCCCGCGTAGCATGGGTTGGCGTGACGCGTTCCCAGTCCAGACAGTGCGGGTGTCGATTTCCTTGCCGTCGAGGAAGCTCTGCACGTCTGCCCGGCCGAAGCCGGCGCCCGGCCGGATGGTGAGGGGGTAGCACAGCCAGGCCGTGTCCACCTCCGGGAGCTGGCGGGGCAGGACCAGCCGGTCGGCGTGGCGGGAGAAGAACTCGTTGTAGAGGTCGAAGTTGCGCTGGCGGCGAGCCCGGTTCTCGTCCAGCTTGTCCAGCTGCACCAGCCCGAAGGCCGCTCCCAGCTCCGAGGGCTCGAAGTTCCAGGCCAGCTCGTCGAAGATGAATTGGTTGTCATAGGGGATGCCATCGAGGTCCTCCCAGAAGTTGTGGTCGCGGCGCTTGGAGCCGAAGAAGTGCAGTTCCGAGCGCCGGCCCCACCGACGCAGGAGCACAGCCCGGTCCCTGAGCTCGAGGTCGTCGACCATGAGCATGCCGCCTCCCCCGGCGCAGGTGATGATGTGCGACGAGGCGAAACTGGTGAGGCTCATGTCGGCCCGTTCCCCCGTGGGACGGCCCCTGAGCGTGGGGGCCATGGCGTCACAGGAATCCTCGATGACCAACAGGCCGTGCCGCTCGGCCACCTCCCGCACGGCATCCCAGTCGGGTACGTTGCCGATGAGATTGGCGGCCAGGATGGCCCGGGTCCGAGGAGTGATCGACGCCTCGATCAGCTCCGGATCGATGTTGTACGTGTCGGCTTCGACATCGACGAACGAGGGGATGAGACGGCCCCGCACCACCGGTGCGATGTCGGTCGAGAAGGTCACCGCCGGGATGATCACCTCGCTGCCGGGCTCGAGGCCCATGAGCTCGACGGCCAGGTACAGCGCCGACGACCCCGAATTGACCATAATGCCCGTCGCCTTGCCGAACAGGGCGCTGACCCGCTTCTCCATCTGGTTGACCCGGCGACCCACCCAGAATCCCCGGGGATCGCGCAGCACCTCCACCACCGCTTCGATCTCTCGCTCGTCGTGGACGCTCGACGCGTAGTAGACGCGCTGATGCGGGTTGGGCATGGGATCAGCCCTCCTTCGGGGTACTCGATCGACGGCGGTGACGCTCCGAGTAGGACGCCATGTAGGCCCTGACCTCGGGGCTCCTGGCGCCCAGCTCCTGATTGCGGTTCTCCAGGGCGATGGCCGCGGGCATACTGCCCACGTCGAGGTTGAGCCACATCACCTCTTTGGTGTTGCGCAGGCCGAAGGTGGTGTAGCCGGCCACCGTCTCGGCCATCGACAGAGTCTCGACGAGAAGCGCCTCGTCGGCTACCACTCGTGACACGAGGCCCATGCGTTCGGCCTCCACCGCCCCGATGGTCCTACCGGTGAGGATGAGATCGAAGGCCCGTGCCGCACCGATGAGCCTGGGAAGCAGGTAGGTGACGCCCACGTCGGTGCCCGTCAGTCCGGTCTTGATGAACGCCGAGCACATCGATGCCGACTCGCCGGCGATACGCAGGTCGCAGGCCAGGGTCAGGGCCAGACCTCCGCCCACCGCCGGACCGTTGACGGCGGCGATCACTACCTGGGGGGTGGCCCGGATGTGCTGGGTCAGGTTGGCTATGAAAGCCTGGCCGGTGCGCCCCGCCGGCATGTGCCGGTGCTCCCCAGGCTCGGGGACCCGCCCCCAGTCGGCCAGATCGAGCCCGGCGCAGAACGCCCGCCCGGCGCCGGTCAGGACCACCACTTTGCACTCGTCGTCAGCGGCGACCTCGTCGAAGGCGTCGTACAGATCGCTGACCAGCTCGTAGTTGAGGGCGTTCAGGCGCTCCGGACGGTTGAGGCGGAGGACCCGGACACCTCCGGGCCGGCTTTCCTGCTGGACATTCATCGATCCCTCCGGCGAGCCACGACCATCTCAGCGATCACCGTAACCGGAGATCATTGACAAGGTCAACCTTCGTCGGAAGCGACGGTACCGGGCCGGGGGGCAGCCGAGCCCCGGCTGACGGCGACCGCTCAACCAGATGAGAGGTTGGTGACTCAGGGTCGTGGGCTCAGGCACCCCGACGGGTCAACGCGTCGCGGATTTCGTCGAGGATCACTGGATCGTCGATGGTCGAAGGGACGCTCACCGCGGCCCGGTCGGCGATACCCCGCATGGTGGCCCGCAGGATCTTCCCGGACCGGGTCTTCGGTAGGCGGTCCACCACGATTGCCTCCTTGAAGGAGGCCACCGCTCCGACGCGCTGGCGGACCAGCGCCACCACCTCGTCCGCCAACTCGTCCTGATCGCGCCCCACGCCCGCCTTGAGGACCACGAAGCCCACCGGGACCTGCCCCTTCAGCTCGTCGGCGATCCCTATCACGGCGCATTCGGCCACGTCAGGGTGCTGCGAGACGGCTTCCTCTATCGACCCCGTGGACAGGCGGTGACCGGCCACATTGATCACGTCGTCGATGCGACCCATGATGAACAGGTAGCCGTCCTCGTCGACGTAGCCCCCGTCGCCCGTCTGGTAGTAATCGGGGAACCGGCTCAGGTAGGACCGCACGAACCGCTCGTCGTCGCCGTAGATGGTCGTCAGGGTGCCCGGCGGGAGCGGCAACCGGATGGCGACCGAACCTTCGGTGCCGGCCGGGCACTCGTGGCCGGCGTCGTCGAGGATCCGCACGTCGTAGCCCGGAACCGCCTTGGTGGGCGACCCCGCCTTTATGGGTAACGCCTCGATGCCCAGGCAGTTGGCGGCGACAGGCCAGCCCGTCTCGGTCTGCCACCAGTGATCCACGACGGGAATGCCGAGCAGCTTCGATGCCCACTCGTAGGTGTCAGGATCGAGACGCTCGCCGGCGAGGAAGAGCGTCCGCAGGCAGCTGATGTCATGGGCGTCGAGGTACCGACCAGAGGGGTCCTCCTTCTTGATGGCCCGGAAGGCCGTCGGCGCGGTGAACATCACGCTCACACCGTGGTCGGATATGACCCTCCAGAACGCTCCAGGGTCGGGAGTCCCGACCGGCTTGCCCTCGTAGAGCACGGTCGTGGCCCCGACGAGCAGTGGCGCGTAGACGATGTAGGAGTGCCCGACGACCCACCCGACATCGCTGGCCGCCCAGAAGACCTCACCGGGTGACATCCCGTACACGTTGGACATGGTCCACGCCAGCGCCACCGCGTGACCACCGTGGTCACGCACCACGCCCTTGGGCACCCCCGTGGTGCCCGAGGTGTAGAGGATGTAGAGGGGATCGGTGGCGGCCACGGTGGTGCACGAGGTCGGCGATGCCGCCGCCAGAGCCTCGCTCCAGTCGATGTCCCTGCCGGGCGCCAGCTCCGCCTGGGACTCCGGTCTCTGGAGGATCACACAGTGCTCGGGAGGAAACGACGTCTGATCGAGGGCGGCGTCGAGCAACGGCTTGTAGGGGATGACCCGGGCGCCCTCGATCCCGCACGAGGCGGACACCACCACCTTGGGCCGGGCGTCGTCGATTCGGATGGCCAGTTCGTGGGAGGCGAACCCGCCGAAGACCACCGAGTGCACCGCGCCCAGCCGGACCGTGGCCAGCATGGCGATCACCGCCTCGGGAACCATGGGCATGTAGACCACCACCCGGTCGCCCCGGCCCACCCCCAGCCCGGCGAGCACCCCGGCGAAGCGGCTGACCTCGTCTCGCAGCTGCCGGTAGGTGTAGCGCCGCTGGGTCGAGGTGACCGGGCTGTCGTAGACGAGCGCCAGCTGAGCGCCCCGACCGCCGTCGGCGTGTCTGTCCAAGGCGTTGAAGCAGGTGTTGAGCTCGGCGCCGGGAAACCAACGGTAGAAGGGGGCGTTCGTGTCGTCGAGCACTCTGTCGCCGGGCGGGGTGACCCACTCGACGGCCGAGGCGGCCTCCCTCCAGAACGCCTCTGGATCGGCGAGGCTCCGCTGGTGCACGGCCTGGTAGCGGCCGGGAGCATCGCCTGCTCGGCTGGAGCCCGTCGTGGCAGTCATGGCTTTGGAATCTCCGGTTATCTGTTCGCCGGCCAGGTGGGCAGGACGCTGCGGCCCCAGGTGGCGTTGGTCACGCCGGCCATCGATCCGTACCAGGCCAGGGCCGCGGTGATCAGCCCCACCACACCTCCGGCCTTGGTGGCGTCGGGGTGGCTCCCGAGGGCACCGATGGTCAGCAACACGAAAGTGACGGTTAGCACGGCGAACACCCCGGCGATGACCCCGGTGGTGCGCAGGGAGGCCACCAGCATGTACAGGGTGAAGATGGTCCAGGCCAGGAGGAACAACCCGGTGGCCTCATGGGCCTGAGACGCGGGCAATCCCCCTGCCACGTACTTGACGTAGGCGGCGAAGGCGAGCCAGAACGCCCCGTAGGAGGTGAAGGCCAGGGCACCGAAGGTGTTGTTCTTCTTGAACTCCCACATCCCCGCCAGCAACTGGGCCAAGCCCCCGTAGAAGAGGGCCACGGGCAGGACCACGGCCCCGAGTGCGGCGTTGCCGATGATATTGGCGTTGAAGACGCTGAGGATGAAGGTGGTCATGGCAAAGGCGCCCAGACCGAGCGGCCCGGGGTCGGCGATGGCGGCCACCGAGGGCGGGACCAGCGGGGACTGCTCCTCGAGTTTGGTGATCTCGTCGTGGTATCTCGCGGCGGGCACCCCACCGCCCGGCGCCGAGGAGGTACCTGCGTCACTAACGCTCATGTGGACTGCTCCTTTGCTCGGCGGGCAACCGGGACGAGCCGACTGCCCGTACACCGCCGGGACCCCCCGACGAGTCATTACGGGTAGCCTGCACCTTCTCCTACACCTGTAACAGGGACCTTCGACTCTAAGCGGGCCCGGCCCGCCACCGTCGGCGCGACCGTCGGCGCGACCGGTCAGGACCGGCCGGTCAACTCCACCGAGAAGGCCCGGGACTGCTCGTAGGGCCCGAAGGCCGGGACCCGGGTATAGCCCCGACGGGTGTAGAGGGCTTCGGCTTCGGGCTGGCGGGGACCGGTCTCGAGGACCAACTGGTGATAGCCGGCCGCCGCCGCCTCCCGCTCCAGACCGTCGAGTACCGCCGCGGCCAGGCCCTGCCGGCGGTGTCCCGGATGGGTCCACATACGCTTGACCTCGCAAACACCGGGGCCGTGCCGGCGGAAGCCGCCCCCGGCCACAGCCATGTCCTCACCGTCGAGGCCCGCGGAGACGACCACGAGGAACAGCCCGGTGGGCGGGTCGAACTGGTGCTCCTCGGCGTGGTTCATCTCGTCGTTGGCGCCGTAACGGGCATGGTATTCCTCCGCCAATCCAGCCAGGAGGGGCTCGACCACCGGGTCACCGAGACGGACTCTTCGCAACTCCACGGCCGCCATACTGGCCGCCGCGCCCCCGTGGCGCCATTGCCCGGGACCCCCTCGGCCATTCGTCCGACCCGATCGGGGGAGGGTGGGCCCGATCGGGGGCAGGGTGGGCCCGATCGGGGACAGGCTGGGCCCGATCGACGACAGTCCTAGCGGGCGACGTATCCGCCGTCGATGGGCAACAGCACCCCCGTCACGTTGGCGGCCCGATCGGAGCAGAGGTACACGGCCGCTTCGGCGCAGTCCTCGGCGGTGATGGGCCGCCCGAGCGGGTGCATGGCCCCGGTCTGCTGGCCCAGCACGTCGGGGTCTACGCCGGAGTTGTCAACGCCCATGGCCGCCATGAACTGGGTGAAGGGCATGCCCGCCGGGCAGATGGCATTGCACCGGATGCCAAAAGGGGCCCCTTCGATGGCCGCCGCCCGGGTCAGCTGGTGCACCCCTCCCTTGGTCGATCCGTAGACCGACCCACCCCACGCCACCAGGCCCGCCACCGACCCGGTGTTGAGAATGACTCCGCCCCTGCCCTGCCGTTTGAACTGGATGATGGCGTGCTTGGAGCCGAGGAAGACACCGCGGTAGTTGATGGCCACGAGCCGGTCGAAATCCTCGACCGTGTGCTCCTCGAACTTCAATCCCGGCCGGGGGGTGGGCACCCCCACGTTGTTGTACATGATGTCCAGGCGCCCGAACCGCTCGACGGCGGTCGCTATGGTCGCCTCGACATCGGCCTCGTTCGACACGTCGCAGCGCACCGGCACCGCCACCCCGCCGGCCGCCTCGACGAGGCCTACGGTCTCCTCGGCCCGGTCTGGATCGATGTCGGCGCAGACCACTCTCGCCCCCTCCTCGGAGAAGCGTAGGCACGACGCCCGGCCGACTCCCGCCCCACCTCCGGCGATGACCGCCGAGCGGCCCTCCAGCATCACTTGGCTCGCCACCGGCTGGTCGTACCCGACCTCCCGCAGTGGTGATAGATCATGATTCTACCTTTTCAGAGTATGTACTATCCGTCAAGCGTGGGTAGAGGATGACGACTTGGACCACACGGAGGTCAATTGTCGAGGAAGCGAGCAGGGGAGCCGTCGATCGGGTTCGTGGCCTCCGGCGATCTATCGGACGCGGCAGAGATGGAACACCTACCGATCGACTCCCTGTGGACCGGTGGCCACGTGGCCTCGCGCAACGCCTCCCCCGAGGCCCTCATGAGCCTGGCCCGGCTCTCGGCGGTGACGTCGAGGGTGCGCCTCGGCACGTCGATCCTGCTCCTGCCGCTCTACCCCCCCGCCATCGTCGCCAAGCAGATAGCCGATCTGGACCGGGCCACATCGGGGCGGCTCGTGCTGGGCGTCGGGGTGGGCGGCGAGTACCCCCAGGAGTTCCGGGCCTGCGGCGTCCCGGTGGCCGAGCGCGGCCCGCGGACCGACGAGGCCATCCCCCTCATACGCCGCCTCTGGACGGGGCAACCTGTTAGCCACGACGGCCCCTTCTTCCCCATGCAGGACGTCAGGATCCACCCCGCCCCCGCCCAATCCGGTGGCCCGCCCATCGTGGTGGCCGGTCGCAAACCCCCGGCCATGCGTCGCGCCGCCCTGCTCGGTGACGGCTGGATGCCCTACCTCTACTCCCCCCGCCGGTACGCCCAGTCGGTGCAGGCGATCGAGACCGTCGCGGCCCGGGCCGAGCGGGACCTCTCCGGCTTCGAATGGTACGCCTGGGTCTTCGTCAACGTCGATCCCGACCCGGATCGGGCCAAGCGCCAGGCGGCCGCCACCATGGGGGGCGCCTACGACCAGGACTTCAGGCCCATGGTCGACCGCGTCGCTGCCGCTGGTGACATCGCCCAGGTCACGGACCGGCTGAAGGAGTTCGTCGACGCCGGCGCCCACCATTTCATATTCATGCCGGCCTCGGGTGGCGACGACCCGAAGCCGGTGATCGACCGGCTCCTCGACCAGGTCTGGCCGGCGGTGCGCACCCACGCCACCGGCGTCGTCTGATCCCGACGAGGCGACGGACTCGTCATCCTCCCGCGGTCATGACCCCGCCGGCGGAGTGGCCGGCGTGAAGCGGAAGAGTCGCTCGGCGTTGCCCCGCTGGATCTTGTACCGGGTGTCGGGGGACAGGCCGGACAGGAGCTTCCGGGCCACCTCCATACTGTCGGGCCAGGTGGTATCGCTGTGGGGGTAATCGGTTTCGAGCATCACGTTGTCCTCGCCGATCATGTCGAGGGAGCGCAGGCCCGAGGATTCCTCGATGAAGCAGCCGAAGACGTGGTCGCGCACCGTCGCCCTCACGTCCAGACGGTCGAGGTCGGCTGTGAGCTTCGCCGTGTCCACCTCGTTGTTGTAGAAGGCGGCGGACGTCCTCTTGGCCCAGTGGCGCTGCTTGTCGATCACCTGCTCGGCTCTCTCGATGAAGTAGGGCATCCAGCCGATGTTGCCCTCCGACAGGGCGATCTTGAGGCCGGGCATGCGCTCGAAGTAGTCGCTGAAGATCCAGGCCAGCATCGTTCCCGCGGCGCGCACCGCCCCGAATGTGAGGTTGGCCAGGCCCGGAGCGTCGGAGGAGATGACCGGCATGGTCGAGGACGAGCCGACGTGCATACAGACCACCATCTCCGTGTCCTGGGCCGCCGCCATCACCGGGTCCCAGTACCGCTGCGGGTCATGGATGGTGGGCAGCCCCAGGGGCTCGGGGTTCTCGGAGAAGGCGAAAGCGGTGGCCCCCTTGGCTGCACATCGCTGCATCTCGCGGGCGGCCCCCGCGGGATCCCACAGGGGGATGATGATCAGCGGGATGAGCCGGCCTGGCACCGTGGCGCACCACTCCTCGATCATCCAGTCGTTGTAGGCCTTGACGCACAGCAGGGCCACCTCCTTGTCCTTGGCCTCCCAGAAGATCTGACCGCAGAAGCGGGGGAACGACGGGAAGCACAGCGAACCGAGGATGCCGGCCCGATCCATGTCGGCGACGCGTGCCACCGGGTCGTACACACCGGCCGGCATCTCCGAGTAGGGCACCGGGTCGGGACTGAAGTCCTCCTTGCGCTTGCCGATGGTCACCGACAGCCCTGAAGTCGGCACCCGCTTGTCCTCGTAGACCCATGAGTCGTCACCGAGCATCCGCGGAGCCACGTCGTGGAAGCGGGCCGGCAGGCGGTCGAGCCAGACGTTGGGTGGCTCGATGACGTGGTCGTCGACCGAAACCAACCAATCGAGCTCAGGGGCGTTGGGGTCCATGGAATCCCTCCTCGAGCGAACCCTCCCAAACGGCGGGCCCACCTCTATGTAGATCGACGTTCTACATAGAGGATATAGCTGCTTACCCTACCGTACCAGGGCCAGACCCGGAGTCCCAGGGCCCTATCCCGGCTGGCGCAGACCGGGAAACTCCTCCTCCGCCGGAATGTTCTGAAGTCGCACCTGACCGCGTGCCACCAAACGGCCCTGCTCATCGGTGATCTCCACCAGCCACAACTGCTGTGTCCGGCCCCGGTGCACCGGGGTCGCCACGGCCTCGACGGTGCCGGACCCGATGGCACGGATGAAGTCGGTGTGGTTCGACACGCCGACCACCCGGCCACGATCACCGAACCACGTCGCCGCGGCCATGCTCGCCGCCGTCTCGACCAACGAGCACCAGGCGCCGCCGTGGACGATCCCGTAGGGCTGCAGGACGGCCGGTGTGACGTCCATCGACAGGGTCACCCGGTCCGGGGTGACCTCGCCGAAGCGTAAGCCGAGAGTCTCGTTGA
>JAKCDU010000106.1 GCA_021838445.1 Actinomycetes bacterium
GAGCCGATGCTGCCGTTCGGGATCATGTTCACGTCGGGCACCACCAACCGGCCCAAGGCCGTGGTCCACACCCACGCCAACGCCATCTGGGCGTCGCGGATGGGTCCCCGCAACATCGACCTGGACTCGAACGGCCGATATCTGATCTGCCTGCCCTTCTTCCACGTGAACGCCCAGAGCTGGTCGTTCTTCTCGGTGCTGGGGGTGGGGGCCACGGCCGTGCTCGTGCCCAAGTGGTCGACCAGCCGGTTCTGGGACGTGGTCAGCCGCCGGAAGGTCACCCACTTCTCGCTGATGCCGTTCTGCATCCCGGCCCTCACCGCCGCTGACCGCCCGACCCACACCGACCTGAGAGTCGGGGTGTTCGGCGCCATCATGCCCGACTGGGAGAAGCAGTTCGGCGTCGGGGTGTACGCCGCCTACGGGATGACCGAGACGGTCACCCACGCCATCAACGCCAAGCCCTACGAGCCGGTCCTCCCCGGTTCCATGGGCCGGGTCGGCCACGGCTACGAGATCGCGGTGGTGGACAAGGTCACCGGGCGTCTGTGCGGTGAGGGGGAACCCGGCGAGCTGTGGCTGCGCGGTACCCGCGGGGTTCAACTGTTCCTCGAGTACTTCGACAATCCCGAGGCCAACGCCGGCGCCTTCGAGGACGGCTGGTTCAAGACCGGCGACATGGTCGTGCAGGGCCCCGGCGGCAACGTGTTCTACCGGGATCGGGACAAGGACCTGCTGAAGGTGGGCGGGGAGAACGTCTCGGCCCGCGAGGTGGAAGAGGTCGTCGCCTCGGTACCCGGAGTGGCCCAGGTGCAGGTCGTGGGCAAGGTCCACGACTGGCTCAACCAGGTGGCCGTGGCGTTCGTGATCAAGGCCCCCGGAGCTCCCGACGACGCCACGCTCGAGCAGCAGGTCATCGACAAGTGCAAGGGTCGGCTGGCCGACTTCAAGGTGCCGAGGGCGGTCTACCCCGTCGATTCCTTCCCGACCGGAACCTTGGACAAGGTGCTGAAGAACAAGCTGCGGGAGATGGCCGACGAGAAGCCTCCCGTGGCCTAGCCGCCCGGACCGGCTCCGATGCGTCCCACCGGGCCGGCCTCGCGGCGGATCCGCGACTCGAACAGCGGCGCCGCGCAGCGCCTGGTCGACTCGAGTGCCTCACGGTGATGGCGGTCGGCCCGCTCGCCGTCGCCGAGCATTCTCGCCAGGCGGCTGAGGTGATGGCTGACCGGTCCCCACCAGGCACCCCCGCCTCCGTAGCAGTTGAGCACGGCCTGGCGGTCGGCCCACGGCTCGAGCAGCTCGAGGAGCGTCACCGCCGCGTCGGGGTCGCCGAGGGTGGCGCAGCAATCAGCCAGGACCGTCGTGCCGAGCAGCCAGTTGGAGTCGGGGGGCAGCCGAAACCCGGTCGGGCGGAACCGCTCGAAGGTCTGTCTCGCCGCCGCGTAATCCCCGGCCTCGGCCTGGCACATGGCCAGGACGGCGGCGTAGCAGGGTATGTGGGGGTTGGCCCCGGCGGCGAAGTCGAGAAGGGGGATCATCTCCTCCACCCGGTCCTGGAACAGACGGATGTTGACCAGCTCCACGCCGAGGGCGGCGGTGGCTTCTGGGTGATCCTCGGGTTGGTGGCCCCGGGCGGCGAAGGCCAGCTGCTCGGCCCGCTCGGGGTCCCCACCCAGCAGAGCCAGGAGCGCCTCCCACGATCCCGTCGCCCACAGCCAGTAGGGATCCTGGTACCTGCGGGCCAGGGCCGACGCCTCGGCCATCGACTCCTCGGCTCCCCGCCGGTCGCCCAGCTCGATCAGGTCCTCGACGCGGCCGATGCGGGCCGCTATCTGCACATCGATGGGCAGGTGGACGCCGCGTAGCCGCACCACCTCGAGCCCGTCGACCAGCCGACTCACGGTGCCGGCCGGACCCATCAGGGCGGTCCGACGGTTGGAGAGAGCGACGGCCAGGTCGGCGGGGCTGCCGCGGTCGCGGGCCACCCGCACGGCCCGGTCACACAGCTCTCTGCGCTCGTCGATGCGGTCGGTGAGGGCCAAGGCGAGGGCCAGCTCGCCGAGCACCGCCACGAGGAGCTGGGGCCGGTCGGGGCCGACGCCGGCCAGGGCTCGGCTGAGAAGCTCGGCGCGCCCCGTGTCGGGCATGTCGAGGGCCACACCTCGTCCGCCGCCGCCGAGCAGGGCCAGGGTGGCCTCGGCCCGCAGGTGGCCGAGGCCGGCCGACTCGGCCACCTCCAGCGCCTCCTCCAGGGTCCGGCGGGCCGCTGCGGCCCGCCCGAGACCTCGCTCGGCCCGGCCCATCCCGATCAGCGCCCGGCCCCGTTCCTCCTCCCGACGCGCCGTGGACCCGGCCGCCGAGAAGTGCTCCAGGGCGGACTCCCAGGCCCCCACAGCCAGCGCCGCCCGCCCGGAGGCGAGCGACCACTCGGTGGACTCGCCCACGGCGTCGGGGCTGCCCCGCCTCAGGTGGTGGGCCACCGTCGAGGGTTCCGACGACTGAACCGACAGCACCCGGCCGATCCGGGCGTGCAGCTCGGCCTGGCGGGTCGGGCCGAGCCCCGCCATTACCGCATCGCGCACCATCTCGTGCACGAAACCGAAGCGCTGCGAGCCGACCTCCTCCAGGAGACGCTGGGAGCACAGGTGCTCCAGGTGGTCGAGGAGGGCCGCCGGGGAGGTGGCCGAACAGGCCGCGAGGGTGGTCAGCTCGAAGCGGCTGCCGGCCACCGCGGCCAGGCGCAACACGGCGGCGACCGCGGGCTCGAGCGCCGCCACCCGTCGTTCCAGGAGCTGCGTCACCCCGGCGGGCAGAGCGTGGGGGTCATAGCTCCCGCCGGGCGGGGTGGACTGGATGACCTGGGTGACGTAGAGCGGGTTGCCGGCGGTGCGCTCGGCCAGGATCCGGGCCGTGCCGAGCAGCCCCCCGGGCTCCGGGCCACCGGGCCCGGCAGCCAGGAGCTGCCCGATCTCGTCGGCGCTCAGGCCGTCGAGGTGCAGCCCGGTCAGACGGCCCTGGCGGGTCAGGTCCTCGGCCAACGCCGCCATGGGGCCGCTCAGCCGGCGCGCCGCCACCACCAGCAGACACGGATCGGCGTCCAACGTCCATATGAGCTGGTCCAGGAGGGCCACCGTCTCGGGTCGGGCCCAGTGCATGTCGTCGAGGACGAGCAGTACGGGCTGGTCGGCGGCGGCCTTCACGGTGGCGCAGACCGCCCGATAGGTCCGCAGGCGGGCCGAGTCGTCGGGGGCCGGGCCGAAAGACTCCTCCAACCCTGGGCCCGGGCTCCATTCGGACCTTTCGGCCAGGTCCGGGCGGCCCTTGTGCAGGCTCTCCACCAACTCGTCGAAAGGCTGCAGGGGGGTGGTCAGGAAGGGGCGGCACCGGCCCCAGGCGACCGTCACCCCGGCGGCCCCGGCCCGGGCGGCCACCTCGGTGGCCAAGCGGCTCTTGCCAATCCCGGCTTCGCCTTCGATGACCAGTACCTCGAGACGGCGGTGGCCCACCTTCTGCCACAACCGGTCGGCCACACCGAGCTCCCGGGCCCGTCCCACGAACGGCGACACGCCCTCGGGTGGGGGCGCCGGCGCCGCATCGGGGGTCGGCGGGGGCGGGGCGGCGGGGTCGGGGGCGTCGCCCAGGATGGAGAGGTACAGGCCCTCGGTCTCGGGCGAGGGTCGCACGCCGAGCTCGTCGTCGAGACGCCGGCGTATCGTCTCGTACGCCGCGAGAGCTTCGGCCCGGTCACCGCCGGCGGCCAGGGCCGCCATCAGCAGGCGGGTGGCCCGCTCGTCGAGCGAGTGGTCGGCCAGGGCCTCGCGGGCCCAGGTCGCGCCGTCGGCCGGCCGGCCGGCCCGCACCGAGGCTTCCGAGGCCGTCCACAGGGCCCGCTGGCGGTACCAACCGACCTTCTCCCGCCAGCGGTCCGCCAGGGGGCCCTCGGCGCCCGGCAGCAGCCCGGTCACCGGGACCGCGGCGGCGGCCCGCGCTCCTGAAAGGCTCTCCTCCGGATGCCCGGCCTGCAGGTCCGCCTCGGCGTTCCCCACCTGCTCGAGCAGGTCGGTGACATCGCTGTCGAGCGCCGGCACGTCGAGTGTCACCACGCCGCCCGCCGACGTCAGTGCCGAGGCCGGCAGCCCGGCCTCTACCAGCACCCGGCGGGCCCGAGACACCACCTGGCGGATCACCCCGGCGTCTCGCCGGGCGCCGTCGGACCAGATCGCCTCGCCGAGCTCGTCCAGGGCCACCGGGCGGGGGTGATCGAGAACCAGGGCGGCCAGCACGACGGCCGGCTGGACGGCCCTGACCTCCACAGTGGCTACCGGCCCGATGACGCGGACCCGCCCGATGAACTCGAAACGACTCATGGTCGCCACTTCAGCCGAACCTGCGCCACCGGGCGAGGCTAGGCGTCACCGGCCGGCGGTGGCGACATTCGCCTGGCGCCGCCGACGGTCCCGGTCAGGCGTCGGCCGGGCCGGTCGAAGGGTGGCTCCGTGGGTGCGACAAAAGGTGCGGCCGCGCTATGGCCTTCGGGGTCGGCCTGTCCGAGGATCCTGGGGTGGACGAAGCCCCCGTTGACGCCGAGCTGGCCGCCGTGCGCTTCGCGCTGGACCAGCTGAACGCCCGCCGCCTGCTGAGCGAATGGACCCCCAGGGAGCGGGTGACCTACGAGCACCTCCAGGACCGGGAGTTGGCCCTCCTCACCTCATTGGTGCACTGAGGGGGCGTCGAAGTCGCTCACCCGGCGAGGTGGACCTCCACGTCGGCGTCGATCGGGACGGGACGCTTGAACCAGCGCTGGTCGGTGGACTCGATGAACGCCAGCATGGTGTCGAGCCCCAGGAAGGGGTGCTCTATGCGCGTCGCGATCAGTTCGGCCCCGTCAGGGGTGCGCACCCGCTGTCCCACTTCCACCTCCGAAGCCTTGAGGCTCACCCACTGGTTGGACACCGTTCCCCCTTCTGCACACCTACCCCTGCCGGCTGGACGGCCACGGTAGTTTCGGTCGCGGTCAGCTGCAACCGGAGTTGACGGTTTCGGCCTTGATGGTCGCCCCCCACTCGTAGATCACCTGGAACGGAACTTCCCACCAGTGGGTCGAAGCGGGAAGCACCTGGACCCGTCCGGGAAAGCACCGGGTGGCCAGCAGCCGGGCTCGGAATGTCTGCTCACGGCCCGCGACCACAATCAGGGAGGTCAGTTGTTGGGCCG
>JAKCDU010000047.1 GCA_021838445.1 Actinomycetes bacterium
CGGCTGCCCCGGCCCGGTCTGCTGTCCAGCTCGACCCGGCCGCCGTGGGCTTCGGCCACCGCCTTGACTATGGCCAGCCCGAGGCCGCTGCCGCTGTACGAGCTGCTCGCCGAGCGACGGAACCGGTCGAAGATGACCTGCTGGTCCTCGGGGGTGATGCCCGTGCCGGTATCGGTCACCTCGATGACCAGTTCCTCCCCGAGGCGAACATCGACCGTGACCCGGTCGGCCTCCCCCGTCGCCCGCACCGCGTTGTCCACCAGGTTGAGGATGGCCCCCCTCAGCTTGGCCGCGTCGGCCCGCACCTCGACCGGGGGCACCGGGCCGAGCGTCCATTCCCGGTTGGCCATCACTCGCGCTGCGTCGAACAACTCGTCTACGAGCGCCGGTAGGTCCACGGACTGCTCCATGAGGAAGTCCGGTTCGAGCGCCTGCCCGAGGAACAGGAGGCGCTCCACCATCAACGACAGGTGGGTGAGCTCGTCGAGCACCACGGTGAAGGTCTCGTGCTGGTCGGTCGAGCTGGTCTCGTCACAGCGGGCCAGCACCTCGAGGTGGCCTCGGGCGATGGTGATGGGAGTGCGAAGCTGGTGGGAGACATCGGCGAGCAACCGACGCTGGGCGCTGAAGGACTCATCGAGCTGGCCGAGCATGGCGTCCATGGTGTGGGCCAGGCGGCCTACCTCGTCGAGCGGTCCCCGGTAGTCGAGGCGTTGGGCCAGGTCACCGGTACGGGCGTGCTCGGCGGCGGCGGCCACCTTGTTGACCGTGCGCAGGACCCGGCGGAGGAGGAAGTAGGCCGCGAGCTCAGCCGCGGCCAGGGCTGCCAGCGCTTCGAGGATGGCGACGGTCAGTTGGTCGTTGCGGTCCGGATTGAGCGCAGCCAGGTTGGTGGCCGACACGAACGTCCCCATCTCGACGCCTGCGACGGTGACCGGGGTGACCGACAGTCGGAACGTCGACCCGGCGGCGGAGACGGTGAGGAACTCGGCGGTGCGCACCGGCCGGTCGACGAGCGCTTCGACCTGCGGGATCCGGCCGAGGAAGGCGGAGTGGTCGTTGGCCAGAACCGGTGGTGTTGCCGCCGCCCCCGGAGCCGGGGGCAGGCCGATCAGGAGGAGGTATTTCTGGCCCCGCCCGTGCACCGCGAGGTAGGAGCGGGTGAAGGAATCGATGGACTCCCCGGCCGGCCGGGTGGCCGCCGCGTTCACGTACTCCGAGGCGTCGTCGGCCAGGTTCTTGTTGAGCCCGGCTTCGAGATGCTGGCTTATCACCCGGTCCGATTGCAGGACGATCACGCCGATCACGACGCTCAGAAGCGCGGCATGGAGCAGCATCAGCCGGACGGTGATCCCCAGACGCCCCCATCGCCGCGCCACGCCGCCGGCCAACCGGGTCACCTCGCGAGGGTAGCGACGGTGGTCGGCGGCGGGCACGCGGCCCCCGGCGGTCCGCAGCGGACCGCCTCGGTGGGGACCGCGACCCACGAGGCGTTCCCCAGGCGGGCAGGGGGATACCCCAGGTGGCCGAGGATGGCCCGGATGGTGCCGGCGTGGGCCACCACCAGCACCGACCGGCCGTCGAACAGGCCGGCGAGGATGTCGCGGTGCCAGCAGGCGAGGAACCGCTGCTCCGCCGCCCGGATGGTCTCACCACCGGGGGGAGCCGAGCTCGGGTCGTCGCGCCAGCGTTTGCGCTGCTCGTTTCCCCACTGCACCTTCACCGCCTCCTTGGTGAGACCCTCCACGACGCCCAGGGCTCGTTCGCGAAGCAGCGGGTGCACCCCCACGGGGACCCCTGGTAGGCGCATGGCGTCGAGCATCAGCTGGGCTGTTCGCCCGGCCCTGGCGAGGTCGCTGGTGTGGACGGCGCCGACGACCGGCCCTTCCCGAGCCAACTTTCGCCCGGCGGCGGCGGCCTGGGCCTCCCCCCGGGGCGTCAAGGGCGGGTCGCTGCACCCGGTCAGGCGGCCTTGACGGTTCCAGGTGCTCTCGGCGTGGCGGGCGAGTATCAGCGGCATCAGGCGATGGCCACGTCGAGGCACCACTCGAGGGGCGGCACGACCACCGGATGGAAGCTCGTCGGCGTGCCCCGACCCAGGGTTTCGAGCTCCAAGCCGACGGCCGCGGCGGCCGGAGCGTCGACCACCCCCACGAGGTCGAAGAGGAGATGGCCGCTCATCGCACCGCTCAGCCGGGCCAGGTCGAGCAGCCCGAACTCCGGCCACCCTGTGGCGAAGATCACCGCCGCCGCGCCGCGGGCGGCAGCGTAGGCGTCCCGGCACTCGATCCCGCCCAGCTTCGGTTCCGAGGCGATCGGGTCGAACGCCGAGACGTGGGCGCCTCTCGCCAGGAGGCCCTCGGCGATGGAAACCGCCGGCGAGTCGCGCACGTCGTCGGTGCCGGGCTTGAACGCCAGTCCGAGCAGGGCGATCCGCTGGCCGGTCACCGGCCCGGCGATGGCCTCGAGACGATCTATCACCCGGCCCCGGGCCCACCGGTTCACCTCGGCGGCAGCCCGGGCCACCGGCGCCGGTGAACCGAGGGCGTCGGCGGTGGCGATCAACCCGGTGAGATCCTTGCCCAGGCATGAGCCGCCGAAGCCGGGACCGTGGGCTAGGAAGCTGGACCCGATACGACGGTCGGCTCCCACGCCGGCCAGGACCGAGCCCGCGCCGACCCCGGCCTGCTCGCACAGACCGGAGATCTCGTTGGCGAAGGAGATCTTGAGGGCCAGGAAAGTGTTCGACGCGTACTTGATCAGCTCCGAGCTGCGCCGGTCGCAGCGCAGCAGGGGCCACGTCGCCGGGTACAGAGACGCCACCAGGTCCCCCGCCGGACCGTCCTCCGATCCGATCACCACCCGGTCGGGATTGAAGAAGTCGTCCACCGCCTGGCTCTCGCGGAGGAACTCCGGGTTGGACACGACCGTCACCCTCACTCCGGCCGGGGCCGACTCGGCGGCTATCACCTCGATGGCCTCGCAGCTGCCCGGCGGCACGGTGCTCTTGACCACGATCACCAGATCCCCGGTGGCGGCCGCCGCCACTTCGGCGGCGGCCGACGCGATCTGGCGCAGGTCCGGGTGCCCGTCGGGCCGGGCCGGTGTGCCTACACACAGGACGGCCACCGCCGACCCGGGGACCGCCTCGCCGGCATCGCCGGTGAAGCCCACCCGTCCGCCGCCCACGCCATCGGCCAGTAGTTCAGCGACGCCGGGCTCGTGTATGGGCACCTCCCCGGCGAGGAGCCGGCGCAGTTGGTGGGGGTTGTGCTCGACGCAGGTGACCCGATGCCCGAGGGCGGCGAAGCACACGGATGCGGTCAGGCCGACATAGCCGGCCCCGATGACGGTGACACGGCGGGGGTGAGCCGCCTGAGGGCAGCTGTGGCGATTCATGGGCGGATGACCTCCAGGTGACGGCCGGCGGGGAGCCGGGAGAGCGAGTCGAGATGGGCGTAGGTGCGGCCCGAGCGGGACAGCTCGCCGTGGGTTCCGACCTCGACGAGGCGCCCGCGGTCGATCACCGCGATGGTGTCGGCGCCACGGACGGCACGAAGCTCGTGGCTGATCATCACGGTGGTCCGGCCCTCGCACACCCGATCCAGGGCGCTGAGCAGGACCGAAGCTATCTCGACATCGAGCCCGGTGGTCGGCTCGTCGAGGAGCAGGATGGGGGCCTGGCGGGCCACGGCCCGGGCCAGCGCCACGCACTGGCGCTGGCCGCCCGACAGCGAACCTCCTCGTTCGGCGACCAGCCCGTCGTATCCCTCGGGGAGGCTGTCGATGATCTCGTGCACGCCGGCGTCCTTGGCGGCCTGCACGGCGGCCGACCTGGTGGGGACCGCCAGGCCGTAGGCGATGTTCTCCCACAACGTGGCGCGAAACAGGTAGGGCTCCTGGGGTACCAGCGCGATCTGGCGGCGGAGATCGCCCAGGTCCAGACGCCGGACATCGGTGCCGTCGAGGCGCACCGCACCCCGCTGGGGGTCAGCAAAGCGCGGTATCAGCCGAAGTATGGTGCTCTTCCCCGATCCGGTCCGGCCCACCAGAGCGTGCCGCCCGCCGGCGGCGAACTCGAGGTCTATGCCCTCGAGGGCGGCGCCGTGGCCCGGGTAGGAGTACCCGACGGCCTCCAGGGTGACCGTGCCGCGGGCCTTGGCGATACGCCGGGGGTGGGGGTCCACCGGCACCGATTCGTCGGTGTCGAGGATCTCCGCGACCCGTTCGGCCGCGGCGTGACCCCGACCGGCGACCCCCGCCAGTTTGGCCAGCTGCCGAACCGGCGTGTACATGCCCCGCAGATAGGCCGAGAACACGAGCACGTCGCCGGGGGTCAGACTCCCGGCGAGGACCGCCCGCGACCCGATGTAGACGACCACTGCGGTGGTCGTGGCCACCGTGAAGGCCACCAGCGGGGTGAAGGCCGACTGGTCCACGACGGCCCGCAGACCGGCCCGCAGGGCCTCGGTGTTGGCTGCGTCGAAGCGGTCGCCCTCCCGCTCCTCGGTCCCGAACGCCTGCACCACCGGCAGGGCCGAGAGCACCTCCTGGGCCACTCCCGCGGAGCTACCCGAAGCGCGCAGCGCGGCGCGCTGCGCCTGCTTGATGCGGGTCATGTAGCGACGCACCAGCCAGTACAGCACCGGAGCTGTCAGAAGACTGACCACACCGAGGAACCAGTTGACCGCCAGCATTATCAC
The DNA here is from genome assembly GCA_021838445.1 of Actinomycetes bacterium. Classification (GTDB taxonomy): domain Bacteria; phylum Actinomycetota; class Acidimicrobiia; order Acidimicrobiales; family Palsa-688; genus JAKCDU01. The sequence goes on from JAKCDU010000047.1 coordinate 4,704, forward strand.
GCTGAACCCCAACAAGGTGACCGTGTTGTTGAGCACGGTGGGCAGGACGTCGACGGTCAGGCTCTGGATGTCCTGGGTGTCGCCGTCGAGCCGGCTCATGAGATCACCGGTCTGACGGCTCAGATGGAACTGCTGGGATTGGCGCTGAAGGTGGTTGAAGAGGTCACTCCTGATGGTCGCCACGACGCGTTGGCCGGCGTGGGCCACCCAGCGGTTGGAGAGGAAGTCGGTGGCGGCCAGGGCCGCGGCCACGGCCACGCTGAATCCCGACAGCGCCACCAGGCGCTCGGTAGGCGTCGCCGGCAGCCACGAGAACAGCGCAGGCACCCGGTGATTGGACAGCACCGAATCGAAGATGACCTTCAACGGCCACGGCGCCAACCACTGCAGGACGGCCTGGACCAGGCTGGCCGCCAGCCCGGCGGCGAGCAGCACCCGGACCGACCGCAGGTAGGGGAGGAACCTGCGCACCGGCCCGCTCGGTCGCTGGCTCATCGCAGGGAAGCCGCTCGGGGCGCGTCGGCGCCCGGGAGGAACAGCGGGAGCAGATCGACGGCGCAGGCCCGTCGGTCGAAGAAGGTGACGACCCTGTCGCGGGCCGCCCGGCCCAGGCGGTACCGCAGGTCGGCGTCGACGATGGCCTGTTCCAGGGCCCCCGCCAGAGCGTCGGGGTCCCCCGGTGGCACCAGGAGGCCGCTCACTTCGTGTTCGATGGCTTCCGGAATACCTGACACGTCTGACGCCACTACCGGCAAACCGCTGGCCATGGCCTCCAGGAGCGAGTTGGGTATCCCGTCGCGGTCACCATCGGCCACGACCACGCTGGCCTGGACGAACAGGTCGGCCTGCCCGTATTCGGTCACGATCTCCTGGTGGGTGAGGGCGCCGGCGAAGCTCACCTGGGTCGCCAGGTCCAGGTCCCGCACCTGCTGGGCCACCTCGTCGCGCTGGGGTCCCCCTCCGACGATGCGAAGACGGACATCGTGGCCCCGGTCGACCAACCGGCGCAGGGCGGCCAGCAGCACCGGGTAGCCCTTCTTCTCGACCAGGCGGCCGACAGCCAGCAGAGTGAGAGGCTCCCCGTCGGGGCGGGCCCGGGGCCGGGGGGCGAACCGCTCGGTGTCCACCCCGTGGTAGGCCAACACGATGTTGGCATCCGAGCCGCTGCGCCGGGCCAGCTCGTCGCGCGCCGCGGCCGAGCAGGTGAGCACGAACGCTGCTTGGCGCGCCTTCACGGCCATCTCGGCCGGGTCGGTGAGGTACAGGTCCTTGGCGTGAGCGGCGAAACTGTACGGGATCCCGGTCATCAGATGGGCCAGGCGGGCGGTGGAAGCCGGGCCGTGGGCGAACGCCGCGTGGATGTGGGTCGCTCCGACCCGCTGCAGCCGGACGGCCAGGCGGCCGGCGTCGAGGAACGGGCGGATGGTCCCGGTGACCGCTCGTTCGGCGCGCGCCGCGGCGAGTGCGGTCCGCCACCGGTCCGGTGCGGCCGTCGCCAGGCGCAGGTGGGCGGCCAGAGTGGTGGCTATCCCGCGGGGGATGGAGATGGGGCGGCGGCCCCTGCCCCTCAGGTAGACGACCGGGCTGCCTACCCGGTCCACGTCGGGCTGGTGGAGACCCTCCCCTGGGTCGGCGACGGCGAAGAGCCGGAGGGGTACCCCCGCCGCCTCGAGACCGAGGATCTCGTCGAGTATGAACGTCTCGGACAATCGCGGGAAGCGCTTGGTCAGATACCCGACCGTCGGCGCCCCGGTGTGACCGCGGCTCACGCCGGGAGCCTCTGGCCCACGGCGGTGAACTGGTGCGACGCCGGTCTTGCCACCCTGGCCTGCCGGCAGCCGCTGCCCTGATCGGTCAGGACCCGGGTGAGTCGATCCAGGCCGTCGAAGTCGAGATGGTCTGGCATCGGCCGGGCGACCGACGAGTCGGACGCGGCACGGGCGATGCGCTCCCCGAGGTCGGGGCCGCTGTCGACCACTCCGACGAGACCCTGCCCGGCAAAGAGATCGGCTCGAATGGCCTGCTCGGCCCTCGGGTGGCGGCGGGGGACGACGATGGTCGGGGTCCCCGAAGCCACGGCCTCGGTGAGGGTGTTGTATCCCCCCATCGTGACGATCAGCCGGGCCGCTTCCATGGCCGAGGGCATGTCAGGATGGAACCGCAGCACCTCGACCGATTCGTGGCGGGCGGCCAGTTCCTCGACGGTGCGGTAGTCGTCATCGTTCATCAGAGGCCCGGTCACCGCCACGGTGCGCAGGCCCAGTCTGGGCCCGGCGTCGATGGCCCCGGTCAGCACGGCCAAGCCGTCGCCGCCACCGCCGGCGGTGGCCAGCAGCGTGGGTTGGCCCTGGCCCGAGGCGGTGGTGGTGGCAGACTCACCGGCCGCGGTCGGTCGCAGGTAGCCGCAGTAGACCATGGCCTCCCGAACCGACGAAGGCAGCAGGTACTCCCGTCCCACGTCGAAGAGGTCCTGGGAGCCGTAGACCACCACCTGGTGGTAGACGTCTTCGAGCAGCCCGTAGATACCCTGGTTGCGCCACGTGGTCGTGACCGCCGCCGGGTCGTCGAGGATGTCGCGCAGACCGAGGACCAGGCGGGTGGCGGGAGAGTGGACCCGAACGGCATCGAAGACGCCGAGCAGCTCGCCGTGCATGCCCGCCGGGGAGTGATCGACGAGCAGGACGTCGGGTCGGAAGCGGCGAACCACGTCGCACATCACGGCGGTGCGGGTGCGTCGCACCACCCCCAGGGTGAGGCGCCGGTCCAGGGGTTGGTACTGCTCCGAACCGGTCTTGGTGACAGACGGCAGTTTCACCAGGCTCAGCCCGTCCGGCACGCTGAAGTGGCTGGCGACGGGCGACCCCGACATGAGGACGACCCGGAGGCTCGGATCGCTGGCCTGGAGGTGGCTGGCTATCCGCAGGTTGCGGCGCAGGTGACCGAGCCCGTAGGTGTCGTGGGAGTAGAGAAGGACCTTGCGCACGGGGCGCCCGGTCAGGCCACGATGGGTCACGCCGACCTCCTTGATCCCTCGATGCGGAGCGACCTGACCCATTCGATCTCGGCGCGGTAGCCCACGCTGAAAGGTGTCGACGCTCGAAATCCCATGAGCTGCTCCGCTCGGCTCAGGTCGGCCTCGGTATGGAGTACGTCGCCGCGGGCGAAGGGGCCGAGGCGCACCCGTAGAGGTTCGCCGATGGCCTCCGACAGCAGGTCGAGGACCTGCCGGATGCTCACCCGGGACCCGCCACCAATATTGACCGCCAGCCCGGCTACCGGCGCGGTGGCCGCCCGGTGGGTGGCGTCGACGATGTCATCGACGTAGGTGAAGTCCCGGCTCTGGGTTCCGTCCCCGAACACCACTATGGGCTGGTGGTCCCAGGCCGCCTCGGCGAATATGCGCAGCCCCATGTCGGGGCGCTGACCGGGGCCGTAGACGGTGAAATACCTGAGGGCGACGCACTCGAGGTCCGGGCCGTCGCCGGCCAGGCACACCCGCTCGGCTTCGAGCTTGGACATACCGTAGGGCGACACCGGGCCGGTGGGGCCGTCCTCGCGGAACGGCAGGGCGGCGTCCCCGTAGACCGAGGACGACGACGCGTACACCAGCCGGCGGACCGTTGGGCTCTGCCGGCAGGCCTCTACCAGGGCGATGGTGGAGGTGACGTTGTCATGGCGGTACCGGGACTCGAGCGTGAAGCTGGCCCGCACGCCGGCTCGGCCGGCCAGGTGGAACACGACCTCGGCGTTGGCGATGTGCTCGGGCAGGGTCAGGTCCGCCAGGTGGCCCGACACGAGGGTGAAACCGGGGTGGCGGACCAGGACGGCGGCCCGGGCCAGTTTCTCCCCCGGGTCGTAGGTGTCGGTGAACCCGTCGATACCGACGACCTCGTGGCCGTCATCGAGGAGCCGTTGCGACAGTCGGGATCCGATGAATCCGGCGGCGCCGGTGACGACGAGGCGGCTCATGGCCGCTGACATCCGGTGGTGGACATGGAAGCTTTCCTCCTGCTCGGGTTGGGGAGACGGATCACAGGGACTCCACGTGGGGGCCCTGCAGCCGTCGTCGGGTGTCGAACACGAACTTCGAGTGGGCACGGATCTGGTCCAGGTCGAACGCGTCGTGGTCGGTGACGAGCACCACCACGTCCGCGTCGGCCAGCTCGGCGGCGGTCGGCTCCACCCGGGTCAGGCCGGGCAGGCCGACCTGCTCCACCACATGGGGGTCGGCGGCGCGCACCTCGGCGCCGGCACTCAGCAGCAGCGAGGCCAGGGTGACCGCGGGAGACTCGCGGCAGTCACCGCTGTTTCGCTTGTAGGCCAGTCCGAGGAGAAGCACTCTGGCCCCGTTGAGCGACCGGCAGCGCCGGTTGAGCGAGTCGGCCAGCCGGCGGGCCACGTACTCGGGCATGTGGTCGTTTATGTCGTTGGCCAGCTCGACGAAGCGGAACGAGCGGTTGAGGCTGCTGCGCACCCGCCACGACAGATAGGTCGGGTCGATGGGCAAGCAGTGTCCTCCGACGCCGGGGCCGGGGTCGAAGCGCATGAAGCCGAAGGGCTTGGTCGCCGCTGCGTCGATGGCTTCCCCGATGTCGATGCCGAGCTCGTTGGCGAACATGGCCAGCTCGTTGACCAAGGCGATGTTGACGTGGCGGAAGGTGTTCTCGATCAGTTTGGCCAACTCCGCCACGGCCGGACGCGAGACGGGCACCACGCAATCGACGACCGTCGAGTAGAAGTCGGCGATGGTCTTGGTCGAAGTCTCGTCGATCCCCGAGACCAGCTTCGGGGTGTTGACGACGCTCCACTTGGGATTACCGGGATCGATTCGTTCAGAGCTGTAGCCGAGGTGGAAGTCCCGCCCAGCGACGAGACCCGAGCCCGCTTCGAGGATGGGCCCGACTATCTCCTCGGTCGTCCCCGGGTAGGTCGTGGACTCCAGCACCACCGTGGCGCCGGGTCGGAGGAAAGGCCCGAGGGTCCGGCTCGCTTCCTCCACGGCGCTCAGGTCCGGGACCCGGTCGCGAAGCGGTGTGGGGACGGCGATGACGGCGACATCGAAGCCGGTGAGGTCCTCGGGTCGGTCGCTGGCCCGGTAGCCGCCTGAGGAGACGTTGGCCAAACGGGCGTCGCTCATGTCCTCTACGTAGCTGCACCGGGATCGCAGCATGGCGACCCGACGGGGATCGGGTTCGTAGCCGACGACGGTGTGGCCCGCCTCGGCCGCGGCCACCGCCAGGGGCAGGCCCACGTATCCCTGCCCGAGCACGACCACGTGGTCAGGTGCGACTGTCGTCATCTGCTGCTCCTTGGGTAGCGCCGGCCATCGAGGCCAGCGAGGCGAGCGGGACGCACTCGGCGCCCGGGTGGTAGGCGACCAGGTCTAGGAGCTGGACCAGGGCTGACAGGTCGGCGGCTCCCAACTGGGCGTGGTGCAGCATGAGGCCGACGGCTGGCGTCAGACCGTCGCCCTCCGCCCGGCCCGCGGCCCTGCGCCGCACGGCGCAGGCCAGGCTCCCGGCCACCGCCGGAAGTCCCCCTTCGTGGGTCAGCCGGGTCCAGTCGGCACAGATCCTCACCTCGGGGAACGAGGTGGCGAACGCCGATTCGTCGCGCGACAGCGCGGCGAAGCCGAGCTCGGCGAGCAGGCCGACGGTCACCTCAGTGCAGCGGTTCCACGGCGGTACGAATACTCCGGTGGTGGGGCCGTCGATCGCCGCCTCGAGGAGGTCGCGCCCGGCCGTCAGGTCGGTGGCCTGATCGTCGGCGGACCGGGCCGAGCCGAACTCGCACGATCTCCCGGTCGCCTCATGGTTGATGTGTGACCGACCGTGCTGGTGGATCGCGATCATCGCCTCACCCGCCAGACGACTCAGGGCCTCCCCTGTCGCGGGGGTCACCTCCTCGGGTATGGCGGCCACGTCGAGGGTCGCTCCCGCGGCCGCGCACACCTCGACGAGGGGCCACAGACGGTCGTCGGCCCAGCCGGCGTCGTCGTCGCGGAAGAACCAGGCGACCGGGAGCGATGGGCCGTCGTCGAGGGCGGCGCGCAGCGGGTCCAGCCAATCTGACCTGACCCCGGTCACCGAGCTGACACCAGGCGTGAGTCGAGGAGGGAGAAGACCACTTCGGCGCTGCGCTCGGCTCCGGCGAGGTCGAGCGCGGGCGGTGTCGCCGGAGCGGCCAGCAGGCCCAGCACCCCGTCGGCCAGGGTGCGGGCGTTCAGCCGGCCAGGGGGCACGACCTCGACCGCGCCCAGCGCCGCCAGTCTCCGGGCCCGTTCGGACTGTTCGTTCTCCCGGTCGTCGCCGTAGGGCACGACCAGGGCCGGCACGCCCGTGAGCAGGATGTCGAGGGTCGTGTTGTAGCCGCACTGACTCACCGACACCGCGGCCTGCGCCAGCTGGGACCGCAGGTCCGCTACGAACCGCTCGACGCTCAGCCCGGTGTCGGTCCCGGCCAGCGACCTCAGGCGGTCGACGTCGGGGTCCGGGAGGAACGGCCCGGTGATGATCCGGGTGCGCAGCCCGAAGTCCCGGAGGTGGCTCAGATGGGCCTCGGCGGCCGCTTCGAAGAGATCGCGACCGACCAGCCCGCCACCCGCCGAAACGACCACCTCCGGGCGGCGGGACGTCGGGATCTCAGGTCTCGACCCGCTCATGGCGAAACCCGAGTAGAAGATGGGCACCCGGGTGGGGGTGGCGGGCGCGAAAGTCTCCTCCAGTCGGGCGAACCGGGGGTCCCCGTGGACGATCACTGCGTCGAAGTAGGCGTCGAGGCGGCGGGCCGCCTCCTCGTCGTGGCTGGCCTTCTCCGGGTGGCCACTGACCAGCAGGTCCCGTACGCTGCAGACCACGAGGGGGCCGGGCTGCGCCGAGCGGGCCGCTTCGAGCAAGGGGAGCAGCTCGGGAGCGAACTTTCGCCGGCCGAAGGGGAACAGCTCGATCATGAGCACCTCGGGGGCGAGCCGCTCGAAGCACCGTTCCAGTAAGGCGCCGCGCTCGGCGAGCACCTCGGACACCGACGTGGCTCCGGTGGCATCGGCCAGGCGGCCGTCGGCGTCGGCACCGAGCGGGGGCAGGGCGACGAGGTCCACCCCCGGCGGGATAGCGATGCCGTCCGGCACCCGCCCGCCGCAGCAGAGGGTCACCCGGGCTCGGCTCGCCAGCCCACCGGCCACGGCGAGCGAGCGAACCAGATGTCCCAGACCCGTCGAGTGGTGGGAGTAGAAGAGGACGTTTGGGGTGCTGGCTGGGAGGGAAGGGCTATGGGGCACTCCCCCAACCATCGGCGGTGGTCGTTAACCGTCCGTGAGTGAATCGTGAGACTTGTCTCACCCAGCCGCGTGACGCGTAACCGTCGGTGAACTCCGGGTTCCGGGGTCCCTAACCTCGCACCGGGCGCTCACCTCCCGTTCACATCGAGGCGGGACTCCGGCGCTGGACCCGGGGCAGACCGCTTCTCAGGAGGACCGCCTCAGGGGGCAGGCCGCTTCTCAGGAGGACTGCCACAGGGGCGGGCGCCTCTCAGGACGAGCCGACGTCCACGGGGAACTGCCCGATCTCGGCTATGAGCGTCAGGCTCCCGGTGCCGGTGCTGGTCCCCTCGGGTCCCTGGCAGACCACGTCGACCGGCTGGATGCGGTGCGCGGGCCGGTCGCGGCGCCCGTCGGGGTAGGCCACCACCGCCGGATGCGAAACGTCCCAGGTGTCGTGCTCGAGGTGCGTCAGCCCCCGGTGGACGCCCAGACCCAGACCGTCGTTGTAGCCACCGTAGCCCAGGCCGGTCATGGCCACGGCCGGACCGCGGGCTGTCAGCTCGAGGGTCATGACCACTCCGTCGTCTCCCGTCACGCGCAGGCGCGCCCGGGTGAAGCGCCGGGGTCGGCCGTCGTCCACGAAGTCGGCGTCGAGCGACACATGGCGACCGAGGACGGCCTTTCTCGTGGCCCGGTCCATCACCTCGGCGGTCAGGTGGTCGGCCCCGTCACGTCGTCCTATCTGCACGTGTCCGCCGTGGGTGTCGGTGGAGAAGAAGAGGAAGGCGAAGAGGCTCTCGCCGGGGCGGGCGGTCTCCCCCGTGAACGGCTCGGGGATCCCCACGCGTTCGCGAACACCCCAGGAGTGATCCCGACAGGCCCACCAACGGTCCAACTCCATTCTGGCGAAGTCACTGCCACCGGTATCGATCTCGATCCACCCCGAGAGCTGGCCGATCTGGTCGTAGCGGGCATAGTCCTCGATCACCCGGCCCCAGCTCCGCTTGAAGTGCTGCTGTTCCTCTTGGGGCTCGAGCACGGCCGACCACTCCAACTCACCGTGGACCCCACCCGGGCACGGGGACACCGACAGACCTATCGTCCGCATCGGCTCGCGCACGTCTATCTTCAGCGGTCCACAGGCGGTTCGGTAGTCCGGGCGCAGCTGGCGCGAAACCCGCAGATTGTGCTGGCGGTCGCCGCGGACCACGACGAAGCCGCCGTCGACGACATTCATGTTCTGGTAGAAGCCCATGGTGAACTGCAGGGCCGCGCCTCCGGTGCGGTCCGATGCGGCGAACCAGAGGCGGTCGAAGAAGCGGACATCGCTCGGCCCGACGTGGTCGAAGGTGGTGGGCAATTGGTGCCAGGGTGAGTCATCGAGTGGTGTCAGCAACGGGTCCCCTCCAGGGCCTGGTCGGTATCGGGTAACGGTCGGCTCTCTCCCTGAACAGCGCAGCGACAGCCGTTCGGGCCTCCGGGTGGGCCCCCACGTCGGGCATGGCGCGCTCGAGAAGGGCGCGAACCCGGGTGTGGCGGTTTTGGAGGGCGGCGACGTCCAATGGATCCCCGGCGGCTGGTAGGTCCTCGACGCCGACGAGCTCCAGCACCCGGCGGGTCGCCTCGATGTCCCAGACGAGGAAGGCCGCCACCTGGGTCCACCCTTCGGCGAGCAGTTCCAGGGTGGTCACCACGCCGGCCAGGACATCACCGACGTAGGGGTCGTCGATCTCCGGCCCGACGACCTCGGACAGGAGCCGGGCCGCCCCGGAGAGTTGCTCGGAGACAGTGGGGCGCATCACGCTCCGATCTGATCCAGGAGCAACTGATGGATGCGAACCGGCGCCTGATGGATGCGGTCCAGGCGTCCCTCGACGAAGGCGCGGGCCCCGGTGGCGACGATCACCGCCAACTTGGCGTTGGCCAGCACCTGCCACCAGTGGACGGCTGCGGGATCCACGGTCCAGCCGGTACGGCTCGACCAACGCTCCAGTAGGTCTTCGGGTTCCCATGCCCCGGGGATGCGGTGCTCACGTTGGCGCAGCGGATTGGTAACCCAACCCAGGTCCTCGTGGGGATCTCCTATGTGGGCGGTCTCCCAGTCGAGGACCGCGCTCCACCCGTGGCCGTCCAGCAGCGCGTTTCCCGGCTTGAAGTCGCCATGGACGAGGCAAGTACGTGACACGGCGGGGGCATTGGCACGCAGCCAGGCGAATACCAGGGCCAACTCCGGCTGGGGGTCGAGGGCGACCTGGCTCAGCTCCCTCTCCCAATGGTCGACTGCAGCCAGAGCGATCTGCCCCTCGGGCGCGGGCAGGGGGAACCGGGAGGTGTCGAGGGTGTGCAGGGCGGCCAGATGATCGTAGAGGGAGTGGGCCAGAGCGACCCGCTCACGGAGCGGGCGGGGACCGTTCAAGACGAAGCCGTCGCACACTCCGGGGACCAGGTCCATCACCAGAGCGGGTCGGCCGAGGCGAACGCCCCCGAGGTCGGTCCATCGGATGCGGGGCACCGGGACCGGGCCGGCGGCCAGAGCTTCGAGGACGGCCACTTCGACCCGGCGGTCGGTGTTGAGGACGCTGCCGAGAGGGTCGCGCCGGACGATCAGGTCGTGGGTGACCCCACCCCAGTTGGCGTCGAACACCCAGTTCTCCCGCGAGTAGCCCGCCGAGGTACGTCTCAGCTCCCCGACCACCGCGAGCTCACCCACCTCGTCGGAGATCCAGGCGGCCAGCACGCCACGGATAATGTTGTCATTGCTCATGTCAATGATTTCCCCTCAGCGCGGCGGCGAACATGTCGATCAGGTTCTCGCGAAACGTCGGGTCGTCCACATGGCCCCTTGCGGCGCGGGCCCGGAGCGCAGCCGCGTGCAGGAAGCTGTTGAGGCCGACCTGCAACCGTTCGCTCAGAAGTTCGCCGGGCACCTCTGGCAACCGGCGTCGGAGCAGCTCGTAGGCCTGGCGCACGCCGGTGTCACCGATGAGCGAGTCCACGTCGTCGGAGGAGACGGACAGATCGTCGTTGAGTCGGCTCAGGAACTGCACCGCCCACCTCTCGTGGGGCGAGCCGGTCGCCATCTCGGCGAAGGGAGCGATCAGCGCCTCGGCCACCGAGCGGGTGTCCGGTGTCGAGCCTGCCCCCTCGAGCAATTGCCGGCGCCGTCCGACGAGGGCGGGAAGCTCACGTTCCAGGAGGGCTTTCAGCACGCCTTCGCGATCGCCGAAGTGGTAGTGGACGGCTCCCGCATTGGCCTGACCCGCGGCGAGGCGTATCTCGCGGAGGCTGGTCGCGGCGATACCCCGGTCGGCGAACATCTCCAAGGCGGTGTCGAGCAGGCGGGTGCGCGTCGGCTCGGGGCTTCGAGGAATGCGGACTCCGGCCGGTCAGAACAGGATCAGCTGGCGGGCCACGTGGCCGCCCCGCAGAGTGGCGAACCCGTCGTTGATCCGGTCGAGCGGCATGGTGGCACTCACCAGCTCGTCCAGCTTCAGACGCCCGGCCAGGTACCAGTCCACGTACTGCGGCATGTCCACCCGGAAGCGGTTGGACCCCATGTTCGAGCCCTGCAGCCGCTTACCGCTGATCAGCGCGGTGGCGTCGATCTCGAGCCGCTGTCCCATCGGGACCATCCCGATGACCGTGGCCGTCCCGCCCTTGCCCAGCATTGAGAACGCCTGTTCGGCGGTGGCCTTCAGTCCTATGGCTTCGAAGGAGTGGTCGACTCCGCCCGAGGTCAGTTCCTGCACCGCCGCCACCGGGTCCGTAGCGGACGCGTCAACGGTGTCGGTGGCGCCGAACGACTCAGCCAGGACCAGCTTCTCGGCCAGGCGGTCCACGGCGATGATCCGGGACGCGCCGGCGATGGCCGCCGCCTGTACGGCGTTGAGGCCGATACCCCCGCAGCCGATGACCGCGACCGAATCGCCCGGCCTCACCTGGGCGGTGTTGATGACTGCGCCCACGCCGGTCTGCACGCCGCAGCCGATGAGGGCGGCCTTGTCCAGCGGCATGTCCGGGCGAATCTTCACCAGGAGATGCTCGTGGACCAGAAGCAACTCCGAGAAACTGGCCAGATCGAAGAATTGGAATAGGGGCCGCCCGTCGCGGGCCAGGCGCGGCGGGGCGCCCGGTCCCCTGGTCAACCCGACCTTGTCGCAGAGGAAAGGTCTCCCCGTCAGGCAGTACCGGCACGACCCGCAGAACCCGCTCACGCAGGAAACGACGTGATCGCCGGGCCTGAAGTCGCTCACCTGGGTGCCGACGGCCTCGACGACCCCCGAGGACTCGTGCCCGAGCACCGCCGGTAGCGGGTAGGGGTAGAGGCCCTGCATGAAGTGGAGGTCCGAGTGGCACAGGCCGGCGGCCACGGTGCGCACCAGCACCTCGTTGGGCCCGGGGTCGGCTACTCGGATGTCCTCGATGGCCAAGGTCCCCGGAGCGGCATCGAGCACTGCTGCTTTGGTCATGGTCGTCCCCCCGTGATGAACTAGCTGTTTTAGTATCGCGCGCCGGCAGGTCGGTCCCCGCCTGCCGGGGTGAGACCCCTACGCCCCGCCCTCCTAGTAGCGTTTCTGGTTCGGCCGGTAGCCTCCGTCGCCCCCCACCCCGTATGCCCGGTAAACGCCCAACTGCTGCCCATCGTCGTCGCAAGCCCGCCGCGATCATCCGGCGCCGCTGGCCCCGCTGGCTGCTCATCGCGGCCAACGTGATGGTGGCGCTCACTCTCGTATCGGTGGGACTGGTCTACGGGTACGTGCGTTACCGCCTCGACGCCATCCACACCGTCCCGGTCAAGACGCTCACCCCGTCGGGAAAGGTCACGGCCAACGGGCTACCGCCGGAGAACGTCCTGCTCATCGGCAACCAGTCGCGGGCCTGCCTGACCAGCCAGGCCCAGATCGACCAGTTCGGCAACCCGGCGCTGCTGTCGGGGTCGCTCAGCGACGTCATCATGGTCATGCACCTCGATCCGAAGGCCCGAACCGGTTCGGTGCTGTCCATCCCGCGTGATCTCTTCGAAGCCATGCCGCCGGGCACGCCGTCGGGCCCCTACGAGAAGATCGACTCGGCCCTCAACGACGGGGCCAACGGGCCGGCCAACCTGATCACCGCCATCCAGGACGACCTGGGTATCCCCATCAACCACTACGTCGAGGTCAACTTCTGCGGGTTCGAGCAGACGGTGAACGCGCTCGGCGGCATCAAGATGGACTTTCCCGAGCCGCTGTACGACCTCGAGGCGCAGCTCAACATCACCCAGACCGGCTGCCAGCTGATCAATGGGGCTACCGCCCTGGCGCTGGTACGGAGCCGTCATCTCCAGTACGACCCTCCCGGGGTGATCACCACGGATCGGGCCCTGTGGCCCTCGGACCCCGAATCCGACCTGGCCCGCATCACCCGGGATCACACCTTCCTCCGGGTCCTCATCAATACGGCTCAGAGCCAGGGGCTGTACGACCCGCTGAAGTTGAACTCGTTCCTTTCAGCGGTGACCAACCAGGTGACCATGGATCCCGGGCTGCGGGACCAGCTCATCAGCCTGGCGGCGACCTACCGTCACGTGGCGGCATCCAATCTGGCCGAGACGACCCTCCCGGTCACGACCTACTCCAACTACGTGTACGGCGGCTACCAGCTCGGCGACGTCGACTTCGCCGTCCAGCCCCAGGACGACCAGGCCATACAGGCGTGGGACCCCCAGGCCCTCCCCACTCCGGTGGCCCCGACGGCCGTCGAGGTGTTCAACGCGGTGGGAGGGGCCCACCTGGCGGCCGACACCGGCTCGGCGCTGCGCGCCAATGGGCTGAACGTGACCACCGAATCGGACGCCCCGGTGCTGGGCCGTCCCTCGGAGACGCTGATCCGCTACAGCCCCGGCCAGCTCGCTCAGGCCGTCGCCGTGATGAGCAACTTCACCGGGGCGGTCACCCTCCAAGCCGACAGCCAGATTCCCGCCGGCCAGGTCCGGGTGTACGTCGGGACCACCGAAAGCGTGATCCCGCCCGCCGCGGCGCCCACCACGCCCTCCACGTCCTCCCGCGGCGGGGCCGTCACCTCCCCAACGACCGGTTCCCAGTCGCCAGAGTCCCAGTCGCCCGGGTCCCAGTCGCCAGGGCCTTCGACTACGACGGGCCCATCGGCGGCGACCACCGCGCCGACGGTGCCGACCGTCGGTGGGGCCGCACCGAGCGCCCGCAACGATCACCTCACTCCCTACGATCCCCGGCCCTGCTGAGCGCCGGTCGCCGCCCGGATCGCCCGCCCAGACGGTGATCCGGCGCTGGTCGCAGCCCTTCACCGCCGCCGCCCGGACAGTGACCGACGACGCCGGCTCGCTCCCGAGCCCGGTCTGCGGCTCTCCCGGACCGCGGTGCTCGGGGTCATCTACGCTCTGACCCTCCTCGCAATCCCGGAGTACCGAGCCAGTGACCGTTCTCGCCATCGACCAAGGCACGTCGGGTACCAAGGCGTTGGTGGTCGGCGACGACGCGGAGGTGCTGGCCCACGCCGAGAGGGAGGTCCGGCCGACCTATCTGCCCGGTGGGGGCGTCGAGGTGGACCCCCACCAACTGCTCGCATCGGTGCTCGAGGCCGGCCGGGAAGCCGTCGAGCTCAGCCGCAGCACCCCCACCGTGGTGGCCCTCGCCAATCAGGGTGAGACGGTCCTGGCGTGGGACCGCCGATCCGGTCAGCCCCTCGGACCGGCGATCGTCTGGCAGGACCGACGATCCCAGGCGGTCTGTGACTCGCTGGGGGCCCTCGCTCCGGAGTTGACCGCGCTCACCGGCCTGCAGCTCGACCCCTATTTCTCCGCTCCCAAGATGGTGTGGATACGGGATCACCTGACCCGGGAGGGAGTGGTCACCACCACTGACGTGTGGCTGCTGAACCAGCTGTGCGGCGCCTACGTCACCGATGTCTCCACGGCGAGTCGCTCGATGCTGATGGATATCGACACCCGCCGGTGGGATCCGCGCTGCGTCGCAGCTTTCGGTCTGAGCGGCGAGGCTCTCCCAGAGATCGTCGGCTGTGACCGCCGGGTCGGGGCCACCACAGCTTTCGGGACCTCCATGGAGGTGGGTGGTCTGATAGTCGACCAGGCGGCCGCCCTTCTGGCCCAGCGCTGCATCGAGGGCGGTCAGGCCAAGTGCACCTTCGGTACGGGAGCCTTCCTCCTGGTCAACTGCGGAGCCAGCCCGGTGCGCTCGAGCGCCGGTCTGACGACATCGGTGGCCTGGCAGATCGGCTCGGATGTCCGCTACTACATGGACGGGCAGGTGTACGCCGCCGGCTCAGCGGTGCGCTGGCTGCACAGCACCGGCCTCCTGTCGGCGACCGACCGTCTCGACGCCGAGGCCGCCGACGACTCCGGCGGGGTCATCTGCGTCCCGAGCCTGGCCGGTCTGGCCGCCCCTTGGTGGCAACCCGAAGCGTCGGCCACCATCGCCGGTCTGCACCTGTCGAGCGGGGCCGGTCAGGTGGTGACCGCCGTGCTGGAGGGGGTGGCCGCCCAGTTGGCCGCGGTCGCCGACGCCGTGGCGTCCGACATGGACCGGCCCATCGAAGCCCTGCGCGTGGACGGGGGTCTGACCGCCTCGCGCCGGCTCATGCAGGCTGTGGCCGACGTGACCCAGATGCCCGTCGTGGTGTCCGCCCGGCCCCACGCCACCGCCGAGGGGGCCGCCCTGCTCGGGCTGCTGTCCCTCGAAGCCCCGGCCGGCCTGGGGGATCTGCTCGCCGGCCGGTCCGCCTCCGAGTCGGTGTACGAGCCGGTGTGGTCGGCTGATCGGGCCCGGACCTACCGCAGTAGGTGGGCCCGCCTGGCCGTCGGGGCCGGTGCAGGCTCGTGAGCGGGCGGCCGTCCCGATGACCCCGTCGGTCCCGACTGGCCGGTTGCCCGACCGTGTCGACGTGACCGTCATCGGTGCCGGAGTCGTCGGCGCCGCCGTCGCCCGGGAGCTGAGCGCCTTGGACCTCGAGGTGGCGGTGGTGGAGAGCCGCCACGACGTCGGCGACGCCACCAGCAAGGCCAACACCGCCATCCTCCACACCGGCTTCGACGCCACGCCCGGCACTTTGGAGTCGGCGCTGGTCAGCCGGGGCTACGGGTTGCTGCGCGCCTACGCGCAGGTGGTCGGAATCCCGGTGGAGCAGACCGGGGCGGTGCTCGTGGCCTGGACGCCGGAGGAGTTGGCCGAGCTTCCGGCGTTGGAGCGCACGGCCGTCGCCAACGGCTACACCGAGTCGGCGATGGTCGGCCCCGACGCCTTGTACCGGGACGTACCGGCCCTCGGGCCGGGGGCTCTCGGGGGCCTCACGGTGCCCGGAGAGTCACTCATCTGCAGCTGGACCACGGCACTGGCCTTCGCCACCGAGGCTGTCGAGCGCGGCGCCCATCTCCGCCTGGGCTGCCGGGTGGAGGGTATGAGCCGCCAAGTGGAGCACACCGTGCTGCACACCACCTACGGAGACCTGGCCTCCCGCTGGGTAGTCAACGTCGCCGGGCTCGCTTCAGATTTGGTGGACGGCTGGTTCGGGTACCGGCGGTTCACCGTCACGCCCAGGCGGGGGGAGCTGCTGGTCTACGACAAGCAGGCCCGGTCCCTGGTCGACCGGATCGTTCTGCCGGTACCGACGTCGAGAGGCAAGGGGGTGCTGGTGGCGCCCACCGTCTACGGCAACGTGATGCTCGGGCCCACCGCCGACGACCGCGACGACCGCGACGACACCTCCACGTCGGAGACCGGTCTGTCCTTCCTCTTGGAGAAGGGGGCGACCGTCCTGCCCGCTCTGCTCGACGAGGAGGTCACAGCCGCCTACGCCGGGTTGCGGGCCGCGACCGAACACAAGGACTACGTGATCGACGTGGACGCCTCCCAGCGCTATGCGGTGGTCGGCGGCATACGTTCGACGGGTCTCACCGCCAGCATGGCCATCGCCGGCCACGTCACCGCCGCCCTCCTTGACGCCGGGCTGGACGCGGCACGCCGGCGCGACCTCCCCGGACCTCCCCGGATGCCCAACCTGGGCGAGAGCTTCCCGCGGCCCTACCAGCGGGCGGATCTGATCGCCACGGACGGGTCCTACGGCCGGGTCGTCTGCTTCTGCGAGCGGGTGACGGCCGGGGAGATCCGGGATGCCTTCGCCTCCACCATCCCCCCGACGTCCCTCGGCGGCCTCCGGCGCCGGACCCGGGCTCTCAACGGCCGCTGCCAAGGCTTCTACTGCGGAGCAGAGGTGCGCCGGCTGTTCGCCGCCTTCCAGGGCGGGGCAGGTCCCTCGCCGGCCACCACCGAGGCCCGGTGAGCACCGGGACCGCCGGGCCGGCCACGCTGGTCACCCCCGAGGTGCTGATCGTGGGTGGGGGGCCCGCCGGCCTGACCGCCGCCCGCGTCCTCGCCGGTGCCCACCGCCGCCGGGTGCTGGTCGTCGAGCGTGAGCGCCAGGCCGGCGGGATCCCCCGGCATTGCGACCACACCGGTTTCGGTCTGCGAGACCTCAGGCGGGTTCTTTCCGGGCCTTCCTACGCCGGCCGCCTGGTCGCCGCCGCTGAGGAAGCCGGAGCGGAGATATGGGACGGGGCCACCGTCACCTCATGGTCGGCCGAGCACGGTGCGGAGGTGACCACGCCGCGGGGGCTCTTCACCGTCCGGGCCGGTGCCACCGTGCTGGCCACCGGCGCGCGGGAGCGGTCCCGGCCGGCGCGGATGATCCCGGGCGACCGTCCCGAGGGCATCTACACCACGGGGCTGCTGCAGAACCTGGTTCATCTGCACCACGGACGGGTGGGGGAGCAGGCCGTGATTCTCGGGGCTGAGCTGGTCAGCTGGTCGGCCGCTCTGACCCTGCGCCAGGCGGGGTGCGACGTGGTCGCCATGGTGACCGCCCACGAGCGGCCCGAGTCCTATTCGGCCTTGACCGCTCTCGGCCGGCGGGCCCTGCGGTTCCCCGTGATCAGCGGTCACCGGGTGGTGCGGATCATCGGGCGCGACCGTCTCGAAGCGGTCGAGTTGGAGAACGCGGCGACCGGGCGGCGCCGGCTGCAGGGATGCGACACCCTCGTCGTGACCGGCGACTGGGTTCCCGACGTGGAACTGGCCAGGAGCGGCGGCCTAGACCTCGACCGGGTCAGCCGCTCCCCCGTGGTGGACAGCGACCTGCGGACGTCGGTGCCGGGCGGGTTCGCCGCCGGCAACCTCATCCACCCCGTCGACACCGCCGACGTGGCCGCCCTCGACGGTCGCCACGTCGCCCGGCCGGTGCTGCGGTGGCTCGATGACCCCGGCGCGTGGCCGAGCCCCGAGGGGGCCCGCGTCGTGGCCCGCCCGCCGCTCCGCTGGATAAGTCCGGGCCGTGTCGCCGCCGGCGCGCCCCCGAGGTCCCGTCATCTCAGCTGGGTGGACCGACGCATCGGCGTCCCGGTGGTCACCGTGACCCAGGACGGGCGTGTCCTCGGGCGTCGCCGGCTGATGTGGCCGGCGGCGCCCGGGCGGGTGTTCCGGATCCCGTCCGACCTGTTCGCGGCGGCATCTCCGGCGGGGGGCGACGTGGTGGTCGAAGTCGATGGGCGGCCGTAGCCGGCGAGCGCCTCACCAGGGCGCGGTGCTCCTGACGGGCCCAGGCCGAGGCCGCCAGGCGGGCGCCGCTGGCCGGCCGCGGGGCCGGACGCGGTGACCCACCCGCTCGGGACCATCACCGAGGTGTTCGACGCTGTCGTCGGCGCCGACCCGTCGCGGCCGGCCCTGGTCACCCCCACCGCCCGGCTGACCTACGCCGAGGTTGACTCGGCTGCCGACCGTGCCGCGGCCGCTCTGGTGGAGTTGGGGGTCGCCCCCGGGGACCGGGTGGCGGTGTCGCTGCCCAACGACGTGGAGGTCGTCGCCGCGTTCCACGGCGTGATGCGCCTCGGCGCCGTCTACGTCGGGGTCAACCGGGCCCTCGCCGACGTGGAGGTCGCCGATGTGCTCGGGGCCTGCGCCCCGGCGGTGTTCCTCGCCGAGGACGAGCGCGCCGACCGCCACCGCGGGATCTGCCGGACCGTGCCCCTCGGCACCACGGCGGCCGCCGCCGGGCGCAGTTGGAGGGACGCCACCGGGGCGGTATCGCCGGTGAGGTTCCCCGCCCCCGATCAGGACGCCCCGGCGGCGATCGCGTTCACGAGCGGTACCACCGGCCGACCCAAGGGGGTGGTGCACTCCCAGCGCGGCCTCCTGCTCCCCGCCGCGGCCCTGGTGTCGGGGTGTGGTTACGACTCGTCGCTTCGCAAGGGGGACTGCCTGCCGTTGACCATCCTCAACATGCAGGTGCTGACCACCCTGGTGACCGCCCGCGCCGGGGGCTGCTGCCTGCTCACCGACCGCCGGGACGCCCGCGGCGTCGCCGAGTGGATCCACCGCGAAGGGGTGAACGTCTGGAACAGCGTCCCCGCCCTGCTCTACGACCTGGTCCACGACGACCACATCGCCCCGGAGCTCCTCCGCCCTCTGAGCGACCTCTGGAGCGGCGGGGGCCCCTGCCCGGAGGAGCTCCTCGACGCCGTCCGGGCCCGCTTCGGGCTGGGGGTGCGCCAGACCTACGGTCTCACGGAGGCCCCCACGGTGGTGACCATCGAAGGGGTCGGCGCCGCCCACGTCGCCGGTTCGAGCGGTACCCCGCTAGGTCACGTCGAGGCGGTGGTCCTCGACCGCGCCGGCCGGGAGGTACCCACCGGCGAGCTGGGCGAGATCACCGTACGAGCCAGTCGTATCGGCCCCTTCGCCGGGATGTACCGCCCGACTCTGGGCTACTGGGAGGACGGGGGTGTCCGTGCCCTGGGGAGCTCCGAGCTTCGCACCGGGGACATCGGCTATCTCGACGCCGGGGGGAACCTGCACGTGTACGACCGCAAGAAGCTGATGATCCTGCGGGGCGGGGCCAACGTCTACCCGGCAGAGGTGGAGCGGGTGATCGAAACCCTGCCCGGCGTCAGGGCTTGTGCGGTGCTGGGGCTCGCCGACCCCCGGCTGGGTGAGACCGTGGCCGCCGTCGTGGAGGTCGATACCGGTTGCGGTCTGAGCGGCGACGACGTGACCCGCCACTGCCGGGGCGCCCTGGCTCGCTACAAGGTGCCCGAACGGGTGGTTCTGGTCGACTCGCTGGCTCGTAACGCCATGGGCAAAATCCAGCGCCAGTCATTGGCCGCGCTCTTCGACTAGGTGGGCGGTGGGCGGTGGGCGGTGGGCGGTGGGTCGGGCGCGATCCGACCCGGAAGCTGGTTCCGGGTCGGATCGGGGGGGATTGTCGTCGGCGGGCCGCTCCGGGCGGGGGGCCCGCCGGGGGAGGGTCAGACCCCGGCCGGCTGGGGGGTCTCGACGTGGAGGGTGCGGGCCAAAAGCTCGTCATCGGGGCCGACCCGGCGCAGATGCCAGAACCCGGCCACCGACAGGACCAGCATGACCCCGGCGCCCGCGAAGCTGACGATCGCCGCGATCAGCGCGATCTGGCCCATCTCCCAAAAGGCGTAGGCCTCGAGCAGCAGCCCTCTGAGGGTGGTCCCTTGGAACACCGTGGTCTCCAGTGACGCCAGCTGGGTGGCCGCAGCGCTGCCCTTGGGGGCGGCCAGGGCCGCCGCGGACACCTTGGAGTACACCCCGCCGTAGGGCATCTCCGACAGGTGCACGGCGATGAAATGATCGGCGTAGGCCTTGGCCGCCGGACCCGACAGCACCTCCTGGCCGGCGTAGCGGTCCAGGTAGGGGCCGATCTTGGGGCTGGCCAACGCCGAGCTGCCCTGGGCCGGCACGAAGATCTGCTGCTCGGCCAGCTGCTGGCGGACATTGTCGTTGGCGAAGTTGTGCCCCCACATCAAAAGCACACCGGCGGCCACCAACACGATGGTCAGTACCACACCGCCCGCGCTCAACAGGCTGTCGAAAGTCTTACGACGCATCTCGGGCTCCAATCCGGCCGGGACCCCCCGGCCTGTTCCGCTTGTTTCAACACCCCCATTCTCCAGCCCCCCACCCAACCCCCATAAGAGCCCAAAGTCCCAGGATT
>JAKCDU010000012.1 GCA_021838445.1 Actinomycetes bacterium
GACCTGACGCTTACAAGGCGCCTGCTCTGGCCAACTGAGCTACTCGGGCGTGCGTCGTGGACCGGCGCCTCCAGTAGGGAGGAACGGTCCTCGTTCGAGCGGCTTCGACACCCGAACGGGGCCGTACTCTACCGGGCGGGGCGGCACGACGCGGGTGGTCCACGGCGACGGGACGGCCCGGGGATCAGAGCAACGCCCGGAGATCAGAGCAAGGCCCGGCCGGGTGAACGCCCGAGATATGCCTCGTCGTGATCCATGGAGTCGAGCAGGAGCCGTTTGGCTGTGATCAACTCGAGCCATTCGCTGTCGGCGGCCCCCGAGTTGCGCCGGTCGTGGGTTGCGAGCAGCTCTTCGATCTCGGCCACGGCTCGTTTCAGCAGACGATGATCCTGGCCGCTCGCCCCCCACAGCGCTCCGGCCGCTCCGCCGGTGTAGGGAGACGGTCGACGGGCCAGTCGGCGAGCCTCACCGACCAGCTTGTCGATGCTGCCCTGCGATGCATCGGTCGGGGCCTGGCCGACCGATGTGGGGGTGCGTGGGCCGGTGGGGACTGACCTCTCGTCGGGAATGGCCGACACGTCGACGATGACCGAATCGCCGAACACGTGGTGCCAGGCGTCGGCCTCCGCCGGTCTCAACTCGTTCCAGGCGTGGCTCTGCCAGGAGCACGAGCAGGTGGCCTTGTGCGAACGCCCGCGGCGCTCGATCGTCACGCGGTGATCATCGGGTCGAGTCACGTGACCTCCTCGAGTCGGCTGGTCCCAGACTAACCATCCGGCGCGCCGGGTCGACCCAGCCAGAGGCGGCCCGGCGGGAGCGGCCGGCCTCGCGGATGCGACCCGGCCAGAGGGTGCGCCCCGGCCCGGCGGGGGAGGCCTGGCCCACGAGGTCGAGGAGGCCTCCCCCACTCGTCGTTCAGGTCGGTGGGAACACGAAGCGCAGCCGGGTGCCGGGCTCCGCCTGGGCCAGGTCGTCGAGGCTCAGGTCGTCGACGACAGCCACGACCGGGTACCCGCCGGTGGGCGGATGGTTGCGCATGAGGACTATCGGATGTCCTGCCGGGGGTACCTGCACCGCGCCGGCGATCATCCCCTCGGAGGGGACGCCGCCCGGGTGGACCAAGGACAGGGCCCGTCCATCCAGGCGCATCCCGACCCGGTCGCTCCGCGGGCTGACCGACCACTCCGTCGAAGCCAGGGCCAGCCGGCCGCTCGGACCCAGGCGGTCGTCGCGGGGGCCCCAGCGGGCCCGGATCTCGAGCACGTCCGGCCTTTCCCGCGGTGGGCCGCCGGTCACCCGAAGAGCCGGGAGCTCCAGCCCGACCTCGCGACCGATCACGGGACCGGACCCGGGCGGGCCGGTACCGACCCGGTCGGAGCGCAGCTGACCGTTCCGGGTGCGGCGGTCGGGACCGACGGCCACGAGATCACCGTCGCGCAGCGGCGGAGGGCCCAGACCCGAGAGGGTGTCCGTGGATCGGCTCCCCAGAACCACCGGTACGTCGAAGCCGCCGGAGACGGCCAGGTAGATGCGGAGTCCCGAGCGGCAACGGCCGATGACGAGCTCGGATCCAGACCGCAGGGCGAGGGCGGTGTAACGGCGGGCCGGAAGCCCGTCCACGGTTACCGGTGCGTCGGCGCCGGTAACGGAGATCAACCGGTCGGCCCGCATCCGCAAGCGCACCGGACCGGTGAGAGCTTCCATTACCGCCGCCCCGTCGGGATTCCCCACCAGCTGGTTGGCTGCTCGGGCCGCCCCGCGGTCGGCGGCCCCGGCGGCGGGAACCCCCATGTGGGCCCACCCCTGCCGGCCCAGGTCCTGAACCGTCAGGTGCGGCCCGCGGTCGAGGACCAGGACGGCTGGTTGACCCGGCGACGGCGGGGTCAGCGGGTGGGACAGTCGGCCGGCACCACTTGACACATCGCCCGTCGCGGGGTGGAAGCGGACCCGGTCGCCGGGGGACAGCAGCGCCGGCAGGTTCCGGGCGGGATCGAACATCACGGTCCCGGTACGGCCGATTATCCGCCACCCGCCGGGGGTGGACTGGGGGTAGACGGCGGCCATCTCGTCGGCCAGGCCGACCGATCCGGCCGGGACCGACGGCCGCGGCGTGTCCAGCCGCGGGACCGACAGGGCTCCGGGTCCTCCGGCCAGGTAGGCGAAGCCGGGGGAGAAGCCGAGAAAGGCGACCGTGTACTCTGTGGCGCCGTGGCGTTCGACCACCTCCTGCGGGCTCAGGCCGCACATCTCGGCCACCGCCTCGAGATCAGGCCCGTCGTAGGACACGGGGATGGTCACCGCTCGAGGCGGGGCCGTGTCGATTTCTCCCATCTCGGGCAGGGCCTTGGCCACCATCGAGAGGTCCACCGGTACCAGCGGTCCGGCCGGGTCGAGCCGCAGCAGCAGCGATGACGCGCCGGCCACGATCTCCTCGACGCCGGCCACCGGTCGGACCCGCAGCGTCCTCCACAGGCGGTGGACGTCGCCCGTCGATGCCAGCTCCACCAGCACGGCCCTCTCCCCGACGGGGCGGACCCGGACCGGCTCGGAGGTCACCGGGCCCCTATACCGAGGCGACGAACGGGGCGATGGCGACCCCCGCCGCCTCCAGTCCCGAGCGGACCGCCCGAGCCAGGCCGGCTGCGCCCGGTTGGTCACCGTGGATGCAGATGGAGTCGACACCCACCCTGATCTCGCTGCCGTCGATGGCGACGATCCGTCCCTCCAGAACCATTTGCACGGTTCGGCGGGCCACTCCATGTGGATCTTCGATGACCGAACCGGGGGTACCTCGGGGGGCCAGCGTTCCGTCGGGGAGGTAGGCCCGGTCGGCGAAGACCTCGCGGTAGCACCGAAGGCCGGCCTGCGACGCCAGTCGGTGCATCTGCGATCCGTCCGGGCAGAGAAGGGCCAGCCCGAGAGCGGCCACCGCCCGCACAACCGGGGCGGCCACCGCCGCGTCGGTCACCGCCGCGCTGTAGAGGGACCCGTGGGGCTTGACGAACCGCAGCCGGCTCCCCGCCGCCCGCGCCGCCGCCCCCATGGCCCCCACCTGGTAGACGATTTCGGCGAAGAGGCGATCTTCAGGGACATCCACCGGCCGGCGCCCGAACCCTTCCCGGTCGGCGTAGGACGGGTGGGCGCCGACGGTCACGCCCATCCGGGAGGCCTTGGCCGCGGTGGCCACCATGGTGGAGGGGTCGCCGGCGTGATAGGCACATGCGACAGATGCGCTACTCACCACCCGCAGAAGGTCGTCGTCGGACGGCCCGCCCTCACCGAGATCGGCGTTGAGGTCGACAGTGCCGCTCGTCACCGCACCAGTTTGGCGGCTCGAGGAGCCCCTCCCCGGGCCACCTCGCACCGCGGCGACAGGAGAATGCTTGATCCGCCCAGGCCGGGATGGCAGGCTCGGGCGGATGGGACTATCCGAACGGGAACGGGCGATCCTCGATTTCGAGGGTTCCTGGTGGACCGTACCGGGCCCCAAGGAGGCCGCTATCCGGGCCCGACTGGGTCTGTCAGCGAGCCGCTACCGCGAGATTCTCGCCGGTCTGATCGATTCCCCTGACGCCCAGAGCGCCGCCCCGCTGCTCATCCGCCGGCTCCGGCGCGAGCGTGACCGGCGCAGACGGGCCCGCTTCGAGGGTCGCCCCGCCGGCGGCAGGAAATTCTGATGAACCGTCCCGCAGCCGGCCGGAGTCGATCCGACAGCGGTGTGCAGTGGGGTCGGGCCCTGGGCCTGATCGCGGTGCTGGTGATCGTCGGCGTGATCGTCCTGGCCAAGACCCACGGCTCCACCCCGACCGCCACGTCGACCACCGGTACCGCCACCCACCACGGCAGCACGACCACCTCCACGCTGGCCACGTCGACCACTACGACCGCCCTGCTGCCCGCCTCGCAGGTCAAGGTCCAGGTGCTGAACGGCTTGAAGACCGGCCTTCTGGCCAGCCAGTGGACGCAGAAGATCAAGACCCAGTTCGGCTACATCACCGAACCGCCCGACGACGCCACCGTGACCGTACCGGCATCGATCGTCTACGTGCTGACCCCCGGCTACCAGGCCGAAGCTCAGAAGCTGGCCACCTCGGTCGGTCTGGCGGCGAGCGCGGTGTACCCGACGGTTCCCCCGCCGGCGAGCGCCCCGATCCCCACGGCCGACCGGGCGGCGGCCAACCTGGTGCTGGTGATCGGCCCCGACCTGGCGGCGACCAGCTGAACCGTCTGGTCGCCGAATGGCTGGCCGCCGCCGGCCGGGACCCCCAGAAGGCCGGTGTCTTCGTCGATTTCGACGGGACCCTCGCCCCTATCGTCGATGACCCGGCTGCGGCGCGGCCTCACCGCGCCGCCGTAGGGGTCCTGTCGGAGCTGGCCTCTCGGTGGGGGACGGTCGCCGTCGTGTCGGGCCGCCCCGTAGCCTTCCTCGCCGAGCACCTGCGCGGTTCGGGGGCGACGGTCCTCCACGGGCTCTACGGACTGGAGCGGGCCAGCGCCTCGGGTGGGGTGGAGACCGAGCCTGCGGCGGCGGAGTGGAGGGTGGTGGTCGATTCCGCGGCGACCGAGGCCGAAGCCGAGCTGGGGCCGGGAGCGGTGGAACGCAAAGGCCTGACCGTGACCCTGCACTACCGCACCGATCCCGGTCGTGAGCCCCAGGTCGCCCGACTGGCGGCCGGCTTGGCCGGTCGGTCCGGGCTGGTCGTCCACGACGCCAAGATGTCGGTGGAGTTGCGACCCCCGGTGGAGACCGACAAGGGCACGGTGCTGCGCCAGAGCGCGGCGGGACTCGTGGCCGTGGCCTTCGCCGGGGACGACCTGGGCGACCTTCCCGCCTACTCGGTCCTCGCCGAGTTGCGCGCCGCCGGCGTCGCGACCTTGTCGATCGCGGCCGGCGGGGACGAGACCCCTCCCGCAGTGCTCGAGGCGGCCGACCTGACCGTGGAGGGCCCGTCCGGGATCATCGAGGTGCTCGAGCAGCTAGCCGGTAGCTGACTCGACCGAAACTTTTCCCGACCCGCCGCTCAACCGCCCCGACCCGCCCGCTCAGCCGTCGCCCTCGCCGTCGCCGGGGTGGGCCCGGCGGGCCTGCTCGAGCAGCCGGTCGAACCAGTCGAGGGGCGTGGTCGCACCGGCCGCCACCTTCAGGCCCGCCGCCCGTCGTCGGCGCTCGTCGGCGGGGGCTTCGAGAGCCCGCTGCAGGGCGTGCACGGTGTGGGTCACGTCAAAAGGGTTGACCCCGAAGGCGTGCTCGGACAGCTCGGCCCAGGCCCCGGCCTCGTGGCTCAGCACGAGGGTGCCGTCGCGCTGGTTCACCAACGGTCCCTCCTTGGCCACCAGGTTCATGCCGTCGCGGACCGGGTTGACGAGCAGGACGTCGTAGCGGCGCAGCGCGGCGACCGAGCGGGGGTAGTCGTCGGCGGGGTCGACGAGCACGGGCGTCCAGCCCGGGGTCGCCCATTTCTCGTTGACCCGCTCGGCGAGCGACAGCACCTCCTGGCCGTAGGCCTGGTACTCCGACAGGCCGACCCGGGACGGGTAGACCATGGCGGCGAACACCACGCGGCCGCGCAGGTCCGGGCGGCTCTCGAGCAGCTCGTCGAAGGCCCAGAAGCCGCGCAGGACGTTCTTGGAGGGCTCGATGCGGTCCACCCGGACGATCAACTGGCGGTCGCCGACCACCTCGTCGAGTTCCTGCAGGGCCCGGCCGCAGGCATCCGAGCCGGCGACGCCGGTCAGGTCGTCCCGGTCGGTGCCGGCGGGAGCGACGAAGGTCTCGACGGGGTGGCCGAGCTCCTGGCGGCAGCAGGCGGCGAAGGCCTCGGCCCAGCGCGACGTGTGGAATCCCACCGGCCCGCCGCCGGCCAGCCCCGAGAGGACCTCGACGCGCACCTCGTCGGGCAGCGTGCGCAGCTCCTGGGGCGAGCACCACGGTGTGTGCAGGAACGTCGACAGAGCGATGTCGGGGCGTCGGGCTTTGACCAGGGCCGGGACCAGTGCCAGCTGGTAGTCCTGGACCAGCACCACGGCGTCGGGGGCGGCGGCCCCGCACACGGCGGCGGCGAAGGCTTCGTTGGTGGCGCGGTAGCGGCCCCACGCCTCCCACCAGTGGCGATCGAAGCGGGGCCGGCGCGGGTGATCCCACAGGCCGTGGAGGCAGAACCACAGGGTCTGGTTGGCCACCACGTCGTAGTAGGCGCGGTAGTCGTCGGGCTCGATGGCCACCGGCAGGTAGTTGAACCCGCCGCTCGACACCGGTACCTCGGACCCGCTCTGACGTTCGGCGGCGGTGGTGGCCGCGGCGAGCCAGAGCGCCCCGTCGCGCTGTGCTCCGGGACCGAGGGTGACGATCAGGCCCCCGGCCCCCCTCCGGGCTTGCACCGAGCCGTCGTCGGCGCGGACGAAGTTGATGGGACCCCGGTTGGATACGACTAGCAGTTTGGACCTGGCTTGCATGGTTGGCCCGACCATACCCAGCATGGAGGCATGCCCAGGGTCGTGGTAGCCCCCGACAAGTTCCGGGGCAGCGCGTCTGCGGGCGAGGTGGCCGCCGCCATAGGCGACCAAGCGCGCCGGCTCGGCTGGTCGGTCGATCTCGCTCCGCTGTCCGACGGTGGCGAGGGCTTCTGCTCCGTTCTCGGTGGGAGACCCCGGCCGGTGACGGTGCGCGGGCCGCTCGGAGAGCCGGTCGAGTCAGCCTGGTTCGAGCTCGACGGCGGCGCCACCGCGGCCATCGAGATGGCCATGGCGTCGGGGCTGGTCCTGGCCGGGGGCGAGGAGGCCAACGACCCGATGCGGGCGGGGACCGCCGGGGTTGGCGAGCTGATCGCCGCCGCGGTGAAGGCCGGAGCCCGGCGCCTGCTGGTGGGTATGGGCGGCTCGGCGTCGACCGACGGCGGCTGGGACGCCCTGCAGGTCCTCGAACCCCACAGCCGCCTGTCGGGGGTGCGTATCGAGGTCGCCTGCGATGTGCGGACCCGCTTCCTCGACGCGGCCGCGGTGTTCGCCCCTCAGAAGGGGGCGACCCCCGCCCAGGTGGAGATGCTGGGTCGGCGCCTCGAGCGACTGGCCCAGTTGTACCTGCAGCGATACGGGGTCGACGTCACCGAGATGGACGGAGCCGGGGCGGCGGGCGGGCTGGCCGGTGGCCTGGCGGCCGTCGGCGGGGTCCTGATGAGCGGGTTCGAGGTGGTCTCCGATCGGATCGACCTGCCGTCACGCATCGAAGGGGCCGACCTGGTGATCACCGGCGAGGGCCTGCTCGACGACCAGTCCTTCGAGGGTAAATCAGTCGGTGGTGTAGCCGAGCTCGGCGCCGAGCTGGGGGTGCCGGTGGTCGTCATCGCCGGCGACGTCGAGGGCGATCCGGACATCGAGTACCAGACCCTCGTCGGCTTCGCCGGGGAGGAAGCCGCCTGGAGCGACCCGCTCGGCGTTCTCCGCCGCATCACCGCTCAGGTGCTCACCGTGGCGCGCTGACCGATCCGGGCCCCGAGCCGACGGCGTCGTCGCCCGGTCGGGGCTCAGAGGGGCGCTCAGGCTGTCTTGCGGTGGGCCGGCACCTCGATCAGGGGTGGCAGCTCGAGGTAGCGCACCGCCACCGTTTCGGTGCCCGGCCGGACCAGGCGGGCCACCCACGGGAAGTCCTCGCCGGCCAGCCCGGCCCGCTCGACGGCCAGCTGCATGATGGACAGGGACTGCGGACCGAGCTCGGCGAGCGGGCGGTTGCGGTGGACCCGCTCGCCGAGATCGCACTGCACCAGCCCGGCGTTGCCGAACCGGGCGGTCACGTCGATCAGCAGGCCGAGGTCCACGCTGTAGCCCCCGGCGAAGGGCAACGACTCGAGGATGTGGCGGTAGGAGGCGCACTCGCCCGACAGCGGCTGGTCGAGGTCGGCCAGATGAGGGAAGAAGAGGGAGATGAGCGGCCGGGCGACCAGTTCGGTGGTGCGCCCCCCGTTGCGCTCGTAGGAGCCCTTGGTGAACATCACGTCGTCGCGGGCGAGGAGCGGGCCGGCCAGACCCAGCACGAAGGCCGAGGTGAAGCCGCGGATGTCGCCGTCGCAGAAGACGATCACCTCCCCGGTGCAGACGTGAACCCCCTTCCACATGGCTTGGCCCTTGCCGTGGGCCGGGTAGTCGGGCAGGACCGTCTGGGTGGAGCACACTTCTGCCCCGGCGGCGGCGGCGATCCGGGCGGTGTCGTCGGTGGACCCGTCGTCGATGACCATGATCTGGTCCACCACGGGGACCGCCTCCACGAGGTCCCGCCTGATACGGGTGACGATCTCGCCGATGGTCTCGGCCTCGTCGCGGGCCGGGATGCAGACACTGACCCGGCGTCCCCGCTTGGCCGCGAGGACCCGGCCGGCCGGGTAGTCGGCCGAGTTGAACGAGCGGCGCATGGCCCCAATCCTGCCACGGCTGACATCGCCAGCCCGAAAGCGGGCTGCACCGGTGCGGCGAGGATGTACACTCGAGGCCGACATCATCAAGAGCGGCAGAGGGACGGGCCCTGTGAAGCCGCGGCAACCCACCGTCACTCCCATGGGAACGTCGGTTCGGTGCCAATGCCCGGTTCGATGAGGCCATCAGGAGGAAATCGAAGTGCCATACGTCGAAGGTCTGCGGTGCCGGGAATGTGGCCGGCCCTACCCAGCCGAAGCTCTGCACGTCTGTGAGTGGTGTTTCGGTCCGCTCGAGGTGGTCTACGACTACGAGGCCATACGGGCGGCCGTTTCGCGCCCCCGCATCGCCGCCGGGCCCCTGTCCATCTGGCGTTACGCCGACCTGCTGCCGGCGGCCGCCGACGGAGCGGTGAGCCTCGGGGCCGGGTTCACCCCGCTGGTCCGGGCGGACCGGCTGGCGGCCGAGCTCGGCCTGCGGGAGCTTTGGATCAAGAACGACACCCTCAATCCCACCGGATCGTTCAAGGACCGGGTGGTTTCGGTCGCCCTCACCAAGGCCCAGGAGCTCGGCTTCAAGGTGGCGGCGTGCGCCTCCACCGGGAATCTGGCCAACTCGGTGGCCGCCCACGCGGCCCACGCCGGGATGGAGTCGGTGGTGTTCATCCCCGCCGACCTGGAGGCCGGCAAGGTCGTTACCACCGCCGTCTTCGGGGGCCGCCTGGTGGCCGTCGAGGGCAACTACGACGACGTCAACCGGCTCTGCGCCGAACTGGCTGGTGAGCACCCGGCGTGGGCCTTCGTCAACGTCAACGTGCGGACCTATTACGCCGAGGGGTCCAAGACGCTGGCTTTCGAGACGGCCGAGCAGCTCGGCTGGCAGGCGCCCGACCACGTCGTGGTGCCCGTCGCCTCGGGGAGCCAGCTGACCAAGGTGGCCAAGGGCTTCAAGGAGCTGTGGGCGGTCGGCCTGCTCGACGAGGAGCCTCATGTGCGGATATCGGGGGCCCAGGCCACGGGGTGCTCCCCGGTGGCCGCCGCCTTCGCCGCCGGGCGCGACGTGGTCAAGCCGGTCAAGCCCGACACCATCGCCAAGTCCCTCGCCATCGGCAACCCCGCCGATGGCCCCTATGCGCTCGAGGCCGTGCGTTCCTCGGGGGGCGGCTTCGGGTCGGTCACCGACGACGAGATCGTGGCCGGGATCCGCCTCCTGGCCCGCACCGAGGGGATATTTGCCGAAACCGCCGGAGGGGTTACCATCGCCTCGCTGGTCCAGCTCGTAGATTCCGGCGTGGTCAAACCCGACGAGCGGGTCGTCGCCCTGGTGACCGGGAACGGCCTCAAGACCATCGAAGCGGTGGCCCCGCACTGCCGGCCCACCGCGACCATCGCCCCCACCCTCGAGGCCTTTGCCGAGGCCGTCGACCTTCCCGCGGAGTTGTAGAGCATGACGATCAGCGTCCGGATACCCACCCAACTGCGCCCCCTGGCCGGAGGCCAGTCCACGGTCGCGGTGGACGGCTCGACCGTCGGCGAGGCGCTCAAGTCCCTCG
Source organism: Actinomycetes bacterium (assembly GCA_021838445.1). GTDB lineage: Bacteria > Actinomycetota > Acidimicrobiia > Acidimicrobiales > Palsa-688 > JAKCDU01. The sequence goes on from JAKCDU010000012.1 coordinate 9,956, forward strand.
AGGCCGCCCACCCCGGCTTCGAGGACCGGCTCTTCGACGAGACCGGCAAGCTTCGACGCTTCGTGAACGTCTTCGTGGCCGAAGAGGACATCAGGTTCCTCGACGGGCTGGAGACCCCGGTGGCCGACGGGGCCACCCTTTCGATCGTTCCCGCGGTAGCCGGCGGCTGAACCCGGCGACCAGCCGGGACGGGGCCGAAATCGGCCCGCCAATCGGCTCCGGCCCCCCGGAAAAAAGGCCTCACGACACAACCGCGGTTGCATTAGCGGCGTCTAGGCGGTTAACTGGTTAGCACTCGGGATGTGAGAGTGCTAACCGGAACCCAACGGAGGGAACCAGAGAGATATGCCCAAGCTGATTGCTTTCGACGAAACCGCCCGGCGGGCCTTGGAGAGCGGGATGAACCAGCTCGCCGACGCCGTACGGGTGACGCTCGGCCCCAAGGGCCGCAATGTGGTCCTCGAGAAGAAGTGGGGTGCCCCCACGATCACCAACGACGGCGTGTCCATCGCCAAGGAGATCGATCTCGAGGACCCCTACGAGAAGATCGGGGCCGACCTGGTCAAGGAGGTCGCCAAGAAGACCGACGACGTCGCCGGTGACGGGACCACCACGGCCACGGTGCTGGCCTGGGCGTTGGTCCGCGAGGGCCTGCGCAACGTGGCGGCCGGGGCCAACCCGATGTCGCTCAAGCGGGGCATCGAGGCCGCCGTCGAGGCGGCCATCGGCTCGCTGAAGAACCTTTCGAAGGAGACCGAGACCAAGGAGCAGATCGCCCAGGTCGCGTCGATCTCGGCGGCTGACACCGAGATCGGTGACCTGATCTCGGAGGCCATCGACAAGGTCGGCAAGGACGGGGTCATCACCGTCGAGGAGTCGCAGACCTTCGGCATGGACCTCGAGCTGGTCGAGGGCATGCGCTTCGACAAGGGCTACATCGCCCCCTACTTCGCCACCGACCCCGAGCGCATGGAGGCGGTCCTCGAGGACCCCTACATCCTGCTCGTCGGCTCGAAGATCTCCGCCGTGCGCGACCTGCTGCCCCTGCTGGAGAAGGTCATGCAGTCCGGCCGTCCGCTGGTCATCATCGCCGAGGACGTCGAGGGCGAGGCCCTGGCCACTCTGGTGGTCAACAAGATCCGGGGCACCTTCAAGAGCGTGGCCATCAAGGCCCCTGGCTTCGGCGAGCGCCGCAAGGCCATGCTCCAGGACATCGCCATCCTCACCGGTGGCCAGGTCGTCACCGAGGAGGTCGGCCTCAAGCTGGAGAACACCACCCTCGACCTGCTCGGCCGGGCCCGCAAGGTCGTGGTCACCAAGGACGAGACCACCGTCGTGGAGGGTGCCGGCACCGAGTCCGACATCAAGGGCCGCATCTCCCAGATCAAGACCGAGATCGAGAACACCGACTCGGACTACGACCGGGAGAAGCTGCAGGAGCGTCTGGCCAAGCTGTCGGGAGGCGTGGCCGTGATCAAGGTCGGCGCCGCCACCGAGGTGGAGCTCAAGGAGAAGAAGCACCGCATCGAGGACGCCGTGTCCACCACCAAGGCCGCCGTCGAAGAGGGCGTCGTCCCGGGTGGTGGGGTGGCCCTGCTGCGCTCCCAGGCCGCCATCCTGGATCGGGCCGAGAAGCTCGAGGGTGACGAGGCCACCGGGGCGCGTATCGTGGCCCGGGCCGTCGAGGAGCCCATCAAGCAGATTGCCGTCAACGCCGGCATGGAGGGCGGCGTGGTGGTCGAGAAGGTCAAGAGCCTCTCCAACCCCGCTGACGGCCTCAACGCCGCCACCGGCGAGTACGAGGACCTCTTCAAGGCCGGTGTCATCGACGCCGCCAAGGTGACCCGCTCGGCTCTGCAGAACGCCGCTTCGATCGCCGCCCTGTTCCTCACCACCGAGGCGGTAATCGTGGACAAGCCGGAGAAGGATGCCGCTCCGGCCATGCCCGGAGGCATGGACGACTTCTGATAAGTCGCCCCCTGGGGCCCGACCTCTCGGGATCACCAGTACCGGTCCCGGCCCTTTCGAGGGCCGGGACCGGCCGCGTCGGGGTAGCCGCCCTCCCTGGTCAGGCGTCGGGTCCGTCCCCGCCGGGTCCTAAACTGAAGGGGTGATCGAGCCGTTGAAGCCATCCGTCGGTTGGGGAGTACTCCACCTCTTCTGCCGGGTCCGTCCCGGAGCCGACGGACAGGCCGTGGTGGCGGCCGTCAAGGCCCTCCAGGATGAGGAGCACCAGGTCGTACCTTTCACCGTTCTCGGGCACAAGGCCGACCTGGGCTTTCTCGCCATCGGCCCCGATTGGGTGGTCCTGCGCCGCCTCCAGAGCGGCTTGCAGGCCGCCGGGCTCGAAGTGTGCGACTCCTACGTGTCGCTGACCGAGGTCTCGGAGTATGCCGCGGGAATGCCCGAGGAGCACCTCCAGGCCCGGCTCTACCCGACCCTGCCCCCAGCCGGGAAGCGGGCCATCTGCTTCTATCCGATGACCAAGCGCCGCGGCGACAGGGATAATTGGTACAGCCTCGACTTCGATCAGCGGAAGCGTCTGATGATGGAGCACGGTCAGTCGGGGCGACGTTTCGCCGGCCGTATCGTCCAGCTCATCACCGGGTCCACCGGCCTCGACGACTACGAATGGGGGGTGACCCTCTTCGGGGTCCACCCCGACGACCTCAAAGAGACCGTCTACACCATGCGCTTCGACGAGGCGTCGGCGCTCTTCGGTGAGTTCGGGCCGTTCTACGCCGGGGTCGTCGGGTCGGCCGAAGAGGTCGTGACCGAGGCCGGGTTGGCTTGAGCGGCGTCGGGGCGACGGTCACCGACCTGGTCCATCTGCGTGATGCCTACCTGCGGGAGCTCGACGCGACCGTGACCGCGGTCGAGCCAGAAGCGCGCCGGGTCGCTCTCGACCGCACCGTCTTCTACGCCACCGGCGGCGGCCAGCCCCACGACACCGGCACCCACGTCCGCTCCACCGCCGAGGTCGGTCGGGTGGCGGTCGTGAAGACCGAGTCCAAGGGCAAGGGCAACAAGCGCATCCGCCTCGAGGTGCGCAACTCATGAGCCTGGCCGTGCTGCAGGAGCGCCTGGCGCAGCTCGACCGGGTGGTGGTGGCCTTCAGCGGCGGGGTGGACTCGGCGCTCCTCGCCCGGGTCGCCCACGACGTCCTCGGCGACCGCAGCGTGGCCGTCACCGCCGTGTCGGAATCTCTGTCGCCGGCCGAACGGGATGACTGCCGGCGCTTCGCAGGGGACTGGGGCATGCGCTGGCTCGAGGTGGGCACGGACGAGCTCGCCAGACCCGAGTACGTGGCCAACGGTATCGACCGCTGCTACCACTGCAAGAGCGAGCTCATGGACCGGCTCCTCCCGGTCGCCGAGGCCGAGGGCGGGGCGAGCATCGCCCTCGGGGTGAACCTCGACGACCTGTCGGATCACCGCCCCGGCCAGCAGGCCGCCCGCGAGCGAGGGGCGCGCTTCCCGCTGGTCGAGGCCGGGTTCACCAAGGATCAAGTGCGGAGCACCGCTCGGGAGCTCGGCCTCGAGGCCTGGGACAAGCCAGCCGCCGCCTGCCTGGCCTCCCGTATCCCCTACGGTACGCCTGTGACGATCAGCAATCTGGGCCGGGTGTCGCGTGCCGAGGACGCCATCAGGGCTCTCGGGTTCCGGGAGCTTCGGGTCCGCCACTACGGCGACGTGGCCCGCATCGAGCTTCCCACTGCCGAGCTCGGCGAGGCGGTGCGTCGCCGGGAGGAGATAGTCGAAGCGGTAAAGGCCCACGGCTACCGGTACGCCACCTTGGATCTCGAGGGCTTCCGCAGCGGCAACCTGAACATGGGGTACACGGCATGAACGACCGGGTCCGTCTCACCTTTCCCGCCGACCTGGTCCGCCAGCCGGTGATCGGGCAGCTGTCGGTCCGCTTCGGGGTCATGCCCAACATCCGTCGCGCCGACGTGAGCGACGATGTCGGATGGATCGTCTGCGAGCTCGACGGGGAGCCGGCGGCCGTCGCCGCGGCCATCGCCTGGATGCAGGAGATCGGCGTGGACGTGGACCAGCTCGCTCATCCTCTGGAGAGCTGAGCCGCCGGGTGGGCGCACCCGAGGCGGCCGACGGCTCCCCCAGGGATGGCGCATCCCCCATTGACGGCGAGGGATCGCCCGAGGACCAGCTGCGGGTCTACGCCCGGGAGTTGGCCGAGGGCATCGTCGCCGCCCTGCCGGGGTGGGTGATCGCCTCGGTCGAACGGCTCGTGTCGGCCTACACCGGTCGGGTCCCCGACGCCGTCGGCGAGGAGGCCCGCGCCGCCGCGGCGACCGCGGTGGCCGCGGTCGGCCCCCCGCTGCGGGACCTCCTCGAATCCGATCCCGACGACCAGCGGACCACCCCTCTCGACCTGGTGCGCGCCGCGGTGCGCTACCCGACCGGGGTGCTGCGGCGAGCGGGGGTCCCCCCAGTCGAGCGCGACGCCTTCGACGAGCGCGCCTTCCCCGATGACCGCTACGGTCTCACCCCGGCCTCGCTGGCCGACCTCGACCCGGGCCTGGCCGACGTCGGTCTGCGGTGGGGTGCCGCCAAGGCCTTCGTGCACCGGCGCCGGCACCGCTCCTGAGCGGCCACTGCCGGGGCCCGATCAGCTCGACGGGAGGGTGAGCGTGAAGACGGCTCCGCCGTCGGGGGCGTTGGCCACGCGGGCCCGGCCGCCGTGCTCCTGGGCGATGGCCGCCACGATGGACAGCCCGAGCCCGGCCCCCTTGCCGACCCGGGCCTTGTCCCCCTGCCAGAAGCGGTCGAACACGTGGGCCAGCGAATCGGGATCGAGACCGGACCCGTGGTCGCGCACGGTGATCACGGCCGAGCCGTCCCGGAGGTGGCAGCCGACCTCGATGGGGGTGCCGGCCGGGGTGTGACGCAGGGCGTTGCTGGTCAGGTTGGCGAGCGCCTGGCGGAGGTAGGCCTCGTCGCCGGAGACGACCACCGGTTCGGGAGCGTCCAGAGTGACGTTGCGCTGCGGGTCGCTGGCCACCACGTCGGTGCACGCATCGGCGACGAGCACCACCAAGTCGGTGGGCTTGCGGGCGATCTCGCGGTGCTCGTCGAGGCGGGCCAGGAGCAGGAGATCCTCGACCAGGACCTTCATGCGGGCGGCTTCCTCCTCGATGCGGCGCAGGATGGTCGGCAGGTCGACTCGCGCCTGGTCGCCGCTCACCCGGAACAGCTCGGCGAAGCCCTGGATGGACGTCAGCGGTGTCCGCAGCTCGTGGGACGCGTCGGCGAGGAACTGGCGCAGGCGTTGCTCGGTGGCGTCGCGCTCGGCGAAGGCGGCCTCGATATCGTCGAGCATGGTGTTGAAGGCCAGGCCGAGCTGGCCGACTTCGCTGGTGCGCCCGGCGGGGCTCACCCGCGGCGACATGTCACCTGCCGATATCAGCGCCGCGGTACCGGCCATGCGCTCCAGGGGGCGCAGACTGTGGCGCACGATGAACCAGGCGCCGACGGCCGTGACCAGCAGGAGGCCCCCGACGGCGGCCACCTCGATCAGGACCAGGCGCCGCAACGCCGCCGCCACCTCGCTGGTGGGTACGGCGATCACGGTGAAGCCGGTCTGACGGTTCGGTATCTCGAGGACCCGGAACTCGACCGACCCTTTGGTGGCGCCCACGGTCAGCAGCCGCCCGTTGGGGGGAGGGGGCGGGATCACCGCCGGGAGCTTCGGCTGGGTCGCCAGACCGAGGGATACGTAGGTGCCCACGAGGGTGCCGGCCATGCTGCGGCGTTGGCCGAACTCACCGGAGGGCAGGAACGGGCCCGGCAGTCCCCTTCCCTGGTCGCCGACGTCCCCGCCTCCGGGTAGTCCGTCGCTCTGGCTGTCGAGCAGCTGGTCCACGAGCGGCTCCGAGCTGCGCAGCTGATTGTCCAGGCGCTGGTACTCGGAGCTGCGGTAGGCCAAGTAGGTGGCGGCGAAGGCAATGCCCTGGGCGGCGATCACCAGGGCCACCAGGCCCAGCACCAGGCGCAGGCGGAGGGTCAACTAGCGGGGTAGGCGCAGGGCGTAGCCGACGCCACGCACGGTGTGGATCAGCGGCTGCTCACCATCGTCGATCTTGTGGCGGAGGTAGCTGATGTAGGTCTCGAGGACGCTCGCGTTGCCGGCGAAGGTGTACTCCCAGACGTGCTCGAGGATCTGCTCCCGGGTCAGGACCCGCTTGGCGTTCACCAGCAGGTAGTGCAGCAGCTTGTACTCGGTGGGCGTCAGGTCCACGAGACGCCCGTTGCGCCACACGTCCCGGCTGTCCTCGTCGAGCTCCAGATCGGCGAAGCTGAGACGTCCGCCCCCCGACCCGTCGGCACCCGAGCGGCGCAGGACGGCCCGGACCCGCTCCACCAGTTCCTCGATGCTGAACGGCTTGGTGACGTAGTCGTCGCTGCCGATGCGCAGCCCCTCGACCTTGTCCGCGGTGGCGTCGCGAGCGGTGAGGAAGATGATCGGGACGTGGGCGCCGGCGCCCTCGGCCGAGCGGATGCGCCGGGCCACCTCGAAACCGTCGAGGTCGGGGAGCATCACGTCGAGCACGACCAGGTCGGGGCGCTGCCGGTCGATGGCGTCGAGGGCCTGGCGGCCGGAGTCGACCCGATCGGTGTCGAACCCGTTGTAGCCGAGGGCCATGGCCACCAACTCGGTGATGTGCTCCTCATCGTCGACCACCAGGACGCGGGGCTTGCTCATACGGCCACCTTGGGCTCGGTTGCTGGGACTTTGCTGGGTATTGCCTGAGAAATGGCGTGTTGCTATTTGCGCCGGCGGGGCCGCTTGGGTTTCTGGGGAGGCAGGGCGTTGAGGCCGTCAGCGGTGTTGGTCATCCGCTCGGCCGGCGCCTGCGTCCAGCCCGCGGCCGACACCGGCCGGTCCTCTTTGAAGAGGCAGTCGGGAGGGCAGGCGAAGGGGTTCTCGGCGTTGGCTGTGAGCCGGCAGCGCTGCACGACCTCGCCGCTGGCCGTGCTCCGTGCGAGATAGTGCCGGCATTCCTCGTATACGCCCACGCTGGGTATTTTAAGGTTCTGCCCGATGGGAGCACGTCTAGTGGTGGTCGGCGGCGATGCCGGCGGGATGTCGGCCGCCCTCCAGGCCCGTCGCCTCGACCCCGGCCTGGAGATAGTCGCCCTCGAGCGGACCCGCTGGACGAGCTATTCGGCGTGTGGCATCCCCTACCTGGCGGGGGGCTCGGTGCCCGACCTGGACAGCCTGGTGGCCCGGACCCCCGACGCCCTTCGCGCCCAGCGCATCGACGTCCGTACCGGCCACGAGGTGCTCGGCGTGGACCTGGCGGCCCGCCGCGTCGAGGTCCACGACCGGGCCCACGGCCGGAGCTTCGCGCTGGGCTTCGACCTGCTGCTCCTGGCCACCGGCGCCCGGCCGCGCCGGCCCGTCATCGAGGGGATCGACGCGCCCCACGTGCACGGGGTGCAGACCCTCGACGACGCCGCCCACCTGCTCGACACCACCAGGCGCCACCGTCCCGCTTCGGCGGTGGTGATCGGTGGCGGGTACATCGGCCTCGAGATGGCCGAGGCCTTCCTGGCGCGGGGTATCCCGGTCACGGTGCTCGAGCGCAGCTCGGAGGTGATGGGCAGCTTCGACCCCGACCTCGGGGCGGAGATCGCCGCGGTCATGCGCCGCTTGGGGATCGACGTTCGGACCGGCGTCGAGGTGACGTCCATCGGGCCCGCCTCGGTGACCACCTCCGACGGGGACGTGCCCGCTGAGGTGGTCGTGCTCGGCACCGGCGTCGTCCCCAACGCCGAGCTGGCCGCGGAGGCGGGCCTGCTCACCGGTCCCCACGGCGCCCTGACCGTCGACCGGCGTCAGCGCAGCTCCGAGGACGGCGTGTGGGCCGCCGGCGACTGCTGCCAGTCGGTGCACCGGCTGACCGGCCAGCCCGTCTACGAACCCCTGGGGACCGTCGCCAACAAGATGGGTCGCGTCGCCGGCATCAACTTGGGGGGCGGCTACGCCTCCTTCCCCGGGGTCCTCGGCACCGCGGTGACCCGGGTCGGATGGCTCGAGCTGGGCCGTACCGGGCTGCGCCGGGTCGAGGCGCAGGCCATCGGATTCGAGGTGGTCGAGGAGACCATCCACAGCACGACGGCAGCCTCGTACCTCCCCGAGGCCCACGCCACCACGGTGAGGATGGTGGCCGAGCGGCGAACCGGTCGGGTGCTCGGCGTGCAGTCCCACGGAGGACCGGGATCGGCCAAGCGGATCGACGTGGCCGTGGTGGCCGTGGCCTCGTCGCTGACGGTGGAGGACCTGGTCGGGATGGACCTCTCCTACGCCCCGCCGTTCTCCCCGGTGTGGGACCCGATACAGACCGCGGCGCGAGCACTTTTGTCAAAGCTCTAGATTCACTGCTGATGCCGGAGCGACCCGTCACGGACGTTGACCTGATCCGATGGAGCGAAGCGCTGGCCGGCATCGCCCGGACCGGTCTGGCTTTCACCCAGAGCCTCTACGAGCGGGAACGCTTCGAGGAGATACTCAAGGTCGCCGCCGACATCCGGGTGGCGGCGGACCACGACGGTGGTCGATTCGATGCCGAGGCGGTGGCCGCCGGCTGGATCGACAGCGTGGACGCCGGGGTGGCCGGGTACGTCACCCCCAAGGTGGCGGTCGGCGCCATCGTGGGCAACGACCGCGGTGAGCTCCTGCTCATCCAGCGCGGCGACTCCGGGGTGTGGCTCTACCCGACCGGGTGGGCCGACGTCGGGTACTCGGCCGCCGAGGTGGTGGTGAAAGAGGTCGAGGAGGAGGCGGGCATAGAGGTCGAGCCGCTGCGCCTGGTGGCTGTCATCGACGGGCTACGCCTCGGGGCCAACGGGCTGCCGTTCTACTCCCTCGTCTTCCACTGCCGGGCGGTGGGCGGTGACCTGCGGCCGCATCCCCTCGAGACCAGGGATGTGGGCTGGTTCGCCGAGGACGCCCTCCCCAGTCCCCTCGCCGGCGGCGGCCACTGGCGGGAGATGGCCTTCAACGCCATCCGGGGACGCCCCTTCGACGTGGTGTTCGACCTGCCCCGGCGGTCGACCTGGCGGAGCTGAGGCGGCGTGGGCCTGCCCACCTGGTTGCAGCGCCAGCAGTCGGTGACGGTGCGGGCCGCCACGCAGCGGGTGAACCGTTCCGACCTCGACCGTTTCTTCAAGAGCCTCGGCGCCGATGGCGCCGTCGCCCGGGATCTCGACGCCGAGGTGGACAAGGAGCTGGCCCGCGTCAACGCCCTCAGCACTCTCACCTCACCTCTGGCCGTCTCCTACATGGAGCGTCTGTCTCGGCCCATCCCCAGCCTCACGCCTGAGATCGGCGTGCTGATCGTGGGCCGTACCTACGTGGCCCACATGGTGGTCGAGTCCGATCCGAACCGCTTCGGGGCCGCTGACGTTCCCGTCCTCGCCACCCTCCCGCCGCTGAAGAAGGGCCGGCCCCCGCAGGACCTGCTGACGAGAGTGGTGAAAGTGAGCAGGGGTCGCACCTTCCCCCCTATATGCGCCCTGACCCCGGCGGCGTGGGAGGGCCTGGTGCGAGCCACCACCAAACGGGCCCACGACGCCGCCGCCGGGGAGTTGGTCTCGATCGAGGTGGTGGACGGCGTCGCCCGCTTCGCCTGGGTGTTGCGCCAGGTAGACCTGCACTACGGGCTTTCGCCCGAGGTCAACAGCTGATCCAGTAGGGCGTCGATCACCGAGACCCGCCCCGCCGAGCGCTCCCAGGCGTCGCCTATCCGGTCGTGGTCGACCAGTCCGGCGGCTTCGGGCTCGATCCCCAGGGCCGCCACCGCAGCTACGACCAGCGGTCGGGGTTCGATTTCGTCGCCGTAGGCGGCGAAGGCCTCCAGCCCGTCCCACAGTCGCTCCAAAGGGGCGGGGGGCGGGGCGCCGGTGGCCAGGGCCAGCGCCGTCTCGGAGAACACCTCGTAGGTTCCCGTTCCCTGCGGGCGCTGGTAGCCGGCCACCGGATGGAGGCGCCACTCGACGGGCATCCCGGCCGGGCCGTCATCTCTCAGCCACACCTGCGAACCGTTCACGTAGGCGTCCACGGGCTCACCGAAGCGTTCGTCGAGGGCGACGATGAGAGCGGGGGTGGCCCGCCACACCGCCGCGGCTACGAGCACGGCGGCACACTCAGGCCGGGGCGCAGGGCGTTGCCGGGCACGGTTCAGTCCCGGCGCGGGTGCTCGCGCAGGAACTTCTCGACTTCGGAGGCCAACTCGTCGATGTTCCCGAGGCGGAGCGAGCCGGGCACGCCCGGGTCGGTCCAGTCGGCATCGGCGCTCTCCTCCAGCTGGGCCACGTAGGCGGCGGCGTCCTCGTCGTCGGCGATGCGCTCGGTCACCTCCCTCTCGTACTGGCGCGCCGCGGTTCGCAGCTCCATGGGATCGACGGGCGCTCCGAGCAGGGCCGCCGAGCGTTCCACGAGAGCCAGGGCCGCTTTGGGGGAGGGGAGTTGGTGGACGTAGTGGGGAACGGCGGCCCAGAACGAGGCGGTCGGTATCCCGCCGCGGCGCAGGGCGTCGTGGAGGACACCCACGATCCCGGTGGGGCCCTCGTAGGTGGGGGCGGCCAGGCCGAGGCGGTCGGCCAGGTCCCGGTCGTCGGTGGTGCCCGAGACCCGCACCGGGCGGGTGTGGGGCACGTCGGCGAGCAGGGCCCCGAGGATGACCGCCAACTCGGCCCCGACCTTGGTGGCCACCTCGACGAGGGCCTGGGCGAAGGTCCGCCACTTCAGCTGGGGTTCCACGCCCCGCACCAGCACCAGGTCGTGGTTGGAGCCCGGCACCCCGGCGCCGAGGAGCTCGATGTCGGGCCACACGATCTCGCGGTGGCCGGCGTCGGAAAGGCGGACGTTGGGCCGGGTGACGGTGAAGTCGTAGAACTCCTCGGCGTCGATGGTGGCGAAGCGCTCGGCCTGCCAGGCCTGCGCCAGGTAGCTGAGGGCCAGCGAGGAGGCATCCCCGGCGTCGTTCCATCCCTCGAAGGCGACCACGAGTAGCGGCCGGCGCAGAGCGGGCTCGCGTTCCCAGCGCACGAGTTCCATGTGTCGAACCTACCGGGACGGATCGCTCGGCGCAGAACAACCTGTCCACTCGTACCCTTCAAGGCGTGGAGTTCTCCCCGGCAACTCGGGCGTGGTTCGAGGCCGCCTTCGACGCGCCCACCGACGCCCAGACGAGAGGATGGGAGGCCATCGGCCGTGGCGACCACACCCTGATCCTGGCCCCGACGGGTTCGGGCAAGACCCTCGCCGCTTTCCTGTGGGCTCTGGACCGGCTGCTGACCCACGGGTCGGGCGTCGGCTGTCGGATCCTCTACGTCAGCCCGTTGAAGGCCCTGACCTACGACGTGGCCCGCAACCTGCGGGCGCCGCTCGCCGGAATCGCCCGGGAGGCGGCCCGGGCCGGGCTGCGGCTGCCCGAGGTGAGCATCGCCACCCGCACCGGTGACACGCCGACCGAGGAGCGGAGGGCCATGGCCCGCCGGCCCCCCGACATCCTCATCACCACCCCCGAGTCGCTGTACCTGCTGCTCACCTCCAAGGCGGCCTCGATGCTCCACACGGTGGAGCACGTGATCATCGACGAGATCCACTCGGTGGCCGCCACCAAGCGGGGCTCGCACCTGGCGGTCTCACTGGAGCGACTGGAGGACGTGACCGCCCGACCCCCGCAGCGCATAGGCCTGTCGGCCACCCAGCGGCCGCTCGACGAGCTGGCCCGCTACCTGGGGGGGGGTGCGCCCCACCCCCGGCCCGTGACCATCGTCGACGCCGGAGTGCGAAAAGCCCTGGAACTGTCCATCGTCGTCCCGGTCGCCGCCATGGGGGACCTGGCCCGACCCCCGCTGGACGGTCCCGCCGCAGGGCCTCCGCCGGCGGGAGAGGCCCCGGCCCCGTCGATCTGGCCGGCGGTGTACCCCGAGTTGCTGCAGCTGATCCGGACCCACCGCTCCACCCTCATATTCGTCAACTCCCGCCGCCTGGCCGAGAGGCTGGCCGCCCGCTTGAACGAGTTGGCGGCCGACGACGACACCTACGCGTCAGGAGCCTCGTCGTACATGGCGGCGGGAGCCCCGGCCGAGCTGGTCCGGGCCCACCACGGGTCCATCGCCCGAGAGCAGCGCCTCGAGATCGAGGACGCCTTGAAGGCCGGCACCCTGCCCGCTCTGGTCGCCACGTCGAGCCTGGAGCTCGGTATCGACATGGGCGCCGTCGACCTGGTGGTACAGGTCGAGGCCCCGACGTCGGTGTCCTCGGGGCTGCAGCGGATCGGGCGGGCCGGTCACCAGGTGGGCGAGCCGTCCAAGGGAAAAATCTTTCCGAAGTTCCGTCACGACCTCCTCGTGGCCGCCGCCGTGGCCGAACGCATGCAGGCCGGGCTCGTGGAGGAGACCCGGGTCCCACGGAACGCGCTCGACGTCGTGGCCCAGCAGGTGGTGGCCATCGTGGCGTCAGCCGAGGGTCGGGTCCCGGTGGGGGACCTGGCGGCCACGCTGCGACGGGCCTATCCCTACCGGGACCTGCCCGACGAGGCGTTCCACGGGGTCCTCGACATGCTCTCGGGGCGCTACCCGAGCGACGAGTACGCCGATCTGCGACCCCGGCTGGTGTGGGACCGGGTGTCCGGTGAGGTCGAAGCGCGCCCCGGGGCCCGGATGCTCGCCGTCACCTCCGGCGGGACCATTCCCGACCGGGGGCTGTACGGCGTGTTCACCCCGGAGGGGGGCCGGGTGGGGGAGCTCGACGAGGAGATGGTCTACGAGTCGCGGGTGGGCGAGACGTTCCTGCTCGGGGCCACCACCTGGCGCATCCAGGAGATCACCCGGGACCGGGTGATCGTCATCCCCGCCCCCGGCGTTCCGGGCAAGATGCCGTTCTGGCACGGTGACAGCGTCGGGCGGCCCTACGAGCTGGGGCGGGCCATCGGAGCGTTCACCCGCGAGGTGCGGGTCCGCTCCGACGAGGACCTGGCCCGAAGCTGCGGGCTCGACGAGCTGGCCGTGGGGAACCTCCGGGCCTACATCGACGAGGAGCGGGCCGCCACCGGGGGGCTGGTGCCGACCGACCGTCAGATAGTCGTGGAACGCTTTCGCGACGAGCTCGGCGACTGGAGGGTGGCGGTCCTCTCGCCTTTCGGGGCGCGCGTCCACGCCCCGTGGGCCATGGCCATCGAGAGCCGCCTGCGGCGCGACACCGGCGTGGAGGTGCAGGCCCTGTGGAGCGACGACGGGATCATCATCCGGCTGCCCGAGTCCGAGGACGCCCCACCCCTCGACGCGGTCCTGGTCGACCCCGACGAGCTCGACGAGCTGGTCGTCGGTGCCGTCGGCGGCTCGGCCCTGTTCGCCGCCCGCTTCCGGGAGAACGCCGCCCGGGCCCTGCTCATCCCCCGCCGCCGCCCCGGTAGTCGCACCCCGCTGTGGCAGCTGCGCCAGCGCGCCGCCGACCTACTGGCGGTGGCGAGCGGCCACGAGTCGTTCCCCGTCCTGCTCGAGACCTACCGGGAGTGTCTGCAGGACGTCTTCGACCTCCCCGCCCTCAACGATCTCCTGCGCGACATCGCGGCCCGGCGAGTCCATGTCGGGGAGGTCGAGCTCGAGGACCCGTCGCCGTTCGCCAGCGGGCTGGTGTTCTCCTACGTGGCCCAGTTCATGTACGAGGGCGACGCCCCTCTGGCCGAGCGCCGGGCCCAGGCGCTCACCCTCGATCGCCGGATGCTGTCCGAGCTGCTCGGGACCGATGAGCTGCGGGACCTCCTCGACGCCGAGGTCATCGATGGCCTCGAAGCCGAGCTGCAGGGCCGGGCCCCCGGGCGCCGCTGCGCCACCGTGGAGGCGGTCTCGGATCTGCTGCGGCGGATCGGCGATGTGACCGCCGGGGAACTGCAGCCGCGCTGCACCAGCGAGGCTCTGGCCGGCGAAGCGTGGGCCGAGCTGGTCGCCACCCGCCGGGCTTTCGTGGTGCGGGTGGCGGGCGAGGAGCGGCTCGTGATCGCCGACGACGTGGCCCGCTACCGGGACGGGCTCGGTGTCGCCGAGCCCAGGGGCGTCGCTGAATCTCTCCTGGATCCGGTGCCCGACGCCTTGATGCAGCTGGTCCGGCGCTGGGCTCGGACCCACGGCCCCTTCGAGTCGGCCACCCCGTCGGCTCGGTTTGCCGTCCCCGCCCCGGAGATGACCGCGGTGCTGGACCGTCTGGCCGGCGAGGGGAGGCTGGTCCGGGGGGCGTTCCGCCCCGGCGGCCACGGTCGCGACGAGTGGTGCGACGTGGACGTGCTGCGCATCCTGCGCCAGAGGTCTCTGGCGGTGCTGCGCCGCGAGGTGGAGCCGGCCGACGCCGAAGCCCTGGCCCGCTTCCTGCCGGCCTGGCACGGGGTGGCCCCGGTGGGTACCCGGCCCGAGTCGACCGGGGCCGACCGGGTCCTCGAGGTGATCGGCCAGCTGGAGGGTTGGGCGGTACCGGCCAGCGCCCTCGAGGCCGACATCCTGGCCGTCCGGGTGGGCGACTACGACCCCCGGATGCTCGACGAGCTGATGGTCAGCGGCGAGGTGATGTGGGTGGGAGCGGGACCGCTCGGGCGCGGCGACGGCCGGGTCGTGCTGGCCCGCCGGGGGGTGGCCGGGCTGCTCCTGCCCCGCCTCGGTTACGGCCCGGCGGAACCCGCGGGGTCGTGGCCGCCTCCTGCCGGCGAGGGCCCCGAGGACGCAGCTGCGGCCCACGACGGGCTGCACAACCACATCCGCCAGCAGTTGGCCGCCCGCGGTGCCTGCTTCTTCCGTGAGATCGGCGGCATCCGATGGTCCGACCAGGAGGTGCTGGCGGCCCTTTGGGACCTGGTCTGGTCGGGTGAGGTCACCTGCGACGGGTTCGCCGCGGTGCGGGCTTTTGTCTCCCCGGCGTCGGGGGCCGGTCGGCGATCCGGGGGGCGAGGCTCGGGGCGGCCCCGGGCGGCACCCCTGCCGAGGCCGTCACGGCCCCGCCCGGGCTCGGTCCGTTCCGCCGCCCCGCCGAGCGGGCAGGGCCGGTGGTCCCTGGTGGGGCGCGAGCTCAGCGGCCCCCTTGTCGAGGACCCCCGGGAGCGGAGCCGTCGCGACGTCGAGTCGGCCGCTGCCGCGGTAGGCGCTCTGCTCGAGCGCCACGGAGTGCTCACCCGCGACGCCGTACGCTTCGAGGCGGTTCCGGGAGGGTTCGCCGGTATCTACCCGGTGCTCAAGACCCTCGAGGAGTCCGGACGGATACGGAGGGGCTACTTCCTGTCCGGCATGGGAGGCGCGCAGTTCGCCCTGCCCGGAGCAGTGGATCGGCTGCGAGCCGAGTCCCGGCGCTTCGACACCGGCCGGGACGACCCCGAGGTGCACGTCCTGGCGGCCACCGACCCGGCCAACCCCTACGGGGCGTCGATCCCCTGGCCGGTCAAGGGTCCACAGCGTGTGCCCGGGGCCTACGTCATCCTGGTCGACGGTCTGGGCTGCGCCTACCTGGAACGATCGGGCCGGGGCCTGGTCGCCTTCCGGGACCCCGACTCCCGGTGGGGACCGACGGTGGCCGCCGCGCTCGCCGATCTGGTGAGGGCGGGGCGGTGGAGGCGCCTCGCCCTGCAGCGTTGGCCCGACGACCTGACCGAAGCGCTCACCTCCGCCGGCTTCGTGCCATCCCCCAAAGGGCTGGTCCTCTACCGCTGACTCCAGCCGGGAGCCGCCGGGAGCCGGGGTAGCCTGACCCGCCGTGCCCGCTCGGCTGCGTAGGACCCGACCCAGCCGGACGTGGCTGGTGGACCTCGGTCCCCTCCGCGACTCCCGGGATTTCCGGTTGCTGTTCTCCGGCCAGCTGGTGTCCACCCTCGGGACCCAGCTGACGGCCGTGGCCGTCCCCTACCAGGTGTTCCGCATGACGGGCTCCTCCCTCGACGTCGGACTGGTCAGCCTCGCCCAGCTGGTCCCGCTGATCGTGTGCTCCATGGCGGGGGGCGTGCTGGCCGACACCCACGACCGGAGGCGGGTGCTGATGGCCACCGAGGTGCTGATGGCCGTGGCCAGCGTCGGTCTGGCCCTCAACGGCGGTCTCAGCCGACCGGCGCTGTGGCCGTTGTTCGTCCTGACTGCCGTCCAGGGGGGCCTGGCCGGATTCGACCGTCCCACCTTCAACGCCGCCATCCCCCGCCTGGTCCGCACGTCGGAATTGGCGGCGGCCTACTCCCTGTGGCAGGTGCAGTTCCAGCTGGGCATCGTGGTCGGCCCGTCGGTGGCCGGGCTGGTGCTAGCCGGCAGCGGAGTCGCCACCGTCTACTGGTTGGACGTGGCGTCGTTCGTGGTGTCGTTCGTGTCAGTGACCCTCCAGCGGCCCCAACCCCCCTCCGACCCGCAGGGGCGCCCCCCCGCCTGGCGTTCCCTCCGGGAGGGATTCGCCTACCTGCGGGGGCGTCAGAACCTCCAGGGGGTGTACCTGCTCGACATCGACGCCATGGTGTTCGGTATGCCCCGGGCGCTCTTCCCGGCCCTGGGGCTGGACTTCTTTCACGGCGGGGCCGAGGTCGTCGGGTTCCTCTACGCCGCCCCCGGGGTGGGGGCGCTGATCGGTGCGTTGACGACCGGGTGGGTGCAGTCGGTGCGGCGCCAGGGCCGGGCCGTGATCATCGCGGTGATCGTGTGGGGGGCGGCCATCGCCGCTTTCGGGCTGATCGACGTTCTGTGGATCGGCCTGGTGCTGCTGGCGCTGGCCGGGTGGGCCGACGTGGTGTCGGCGGTGTTCCGCAACACCATCCTGCAGACAGCCGTGCCCGACCACCTGCGTGGGAGGCTGTCAGCCATACAGATCGCCGTGGTCCAGGGAGGGCCGCGCCTCGGGGACCTCGAGGCGGGCGCCGTGGCCGACGGTCTCGGCAACGCCTTTTCGGTCGTGTCGGGCGGGGTCGCCTGCGTGATCGGGGCGCTGCTCCTCGCCGCCGCCCTGCCCGGCTTCCGCCACCAGGAGACCGCCGATCACGAGACCGTCGACCAGCCGGCCAGCCACGGCCACCCGCCGGGCGACCAGCGCGCCCCCTGAGCGGCCGGTGGGTCCCCCGCCCCAACCGGGGTTCGGGGGCCTCGCCGCCTCCGCAGGGGTTCGGGGGGACGGGGCTACAGTCGGGCGGTGTTCGTGATCGAGGTGGCTCAGCCCGGGGATCCCGACGTGGTCAGTGCGTTTGGCCGGCTCCTGCCGCTGCTGTCCAGTTCGGCCCCGACTCCCACGGCGGCCGAGGTGGACGAGATCGCCGGCTCGCCGGCGACCACCCTGTTCGTAGCCCGCGACGGGACGGGTGGCCCGATCGTCGGCACCTTGACGCTGGCGATGTTCCGCCTACCCAGCGGCCTGCGAGCATGGATCGAGGACGTGATCGTCTCCAGTGAGGCGCGGGGCCGGGGTTGCGGCGAGCAGCTCACCGAGGCCGCCCTGGAGGCGGCCCGGGAGGCGGGGGCGCGTACCGTGGAGTTGACGTCGCGACCTTCCCGGGAGGCGGCCAACCGGCTCTACCGCCGGATGGGTTTCGAGCTGCGGGAGACCAACGTCTACCGCTATCAGCTCTGAGCGCCGCACGCCGGCTAGACCTCGTCGGGTCCCAGCTCTTCGACTTCGAGCAGGGTGAAGCCGTCGATGATGGTGCGCAGCACCTGCTGCGCGACCCGTGGGTCCACGCCCGCTTCAGTGGCGATGTGGGCGATGCGGTCCAGCATGCGGTCCTCGCGGGCGCGGTCCACCACCGGCATGTGGTGGGCCCGCTTGTAGTGGACGACCTCGCCTACGAGGCGGGCCCGCTCGGCCAGCAGGGCTATCAGGCGTCGGTCGACGTCGTCGATGCGTGTCCTGACCTCTTGAAGATCGGGTATCTCGTCGGGCACCGCAGCATCATGCCCGACGGGACAGCCCGCAGGGCGGGAAACCAACCTGTGCCGTCTGGAAGTTCCCGCCGCTCGTAGCGGTAGCATGCCGAACGTACCCATAATGATCTTTCTCCTATAGGGGGAGCTGTGGCCGAATCCATCACCGTCACCGATAACCGCACTGGTGAGGTCGTAGAGATCCCCATCACCGACGGCGGCGTATCCGCGGACGACTTCCGCAAGCTGCTCCCCGGCGTCTGGTTCTACGACCCGGCGTTCATGACCACGGCTCTGACGTCCAGCTCGGTGACCTACCTCGACGGTGACGCCGGGGTTCTCCGTTACCGCGGGTATCCCATCGAGCAGCTGGCCGAGTCCTCGACCTACCTGGAAGTGGCCTACCTGCTCCTCCACGGGGACCTTCCCAACCCCGCCGAGCTCGACAAGTGGACCGACGACATCCGTCACCACACCTACATCCACGAGAACTTCCGGAAGCGGTTCGTGGACGCCTTCCACTACGACGCCCACCCCATGGGGATGCTGGTGTCGGGCCTGGCCGCGCTGTCGACGTTCTATCCCGAGGCCAAGCAGGTGCAGGATCCGGCGGTGCGGGCCGACCAGATCGTCAGGTTGATCGCCAAGACGCCGACCCTGGCCGCCGCCTCGTACCGCTACAGCCGGGGTATGCCGTTCGTCTTCCCGGATAACGACCTGTCGTTCACGGAGAACTTCCTCTCGATGATGTGGAAGGTCGCCGAACCCCGCTACCAGGCCGACCCGGTGCTGGCCCGGGCCCTCGACGTGCTGTTCATCCTCCACGCCGACCACGAGCAGAACTGTGGCACGCTCGCCATGCGGACCGTGGGGTCCTCCCACGCCGACCCCTATTCGGCGGCGGCCGCGGCGGCCGCCGCGCTGTACGGCCCCCGCCACGGCGGAGCCAACGAGGCGGTGCTGCGCATGCTCACCGAGATCGGCAGCGTGGAGAATGTCCAGCCGTTCATCGACGCCGTCAAGAGCGGCAAGGGCAAGCTGCAGGGCTTCGGCCACCGGGTCTACAAGAACTACGACCCACGGGCCAAGATCATCAAGAAGACGGCCGACGAGGTGTTCGCGGTGACCGGCAAGAACCCCCTCCTCGACATCGCCCTCGAGCTCGAAGAGGTCGCCCTTTCGGACGAGTACTTCGTGTCCCGCAAGCTGTACCCCAACGTGGACTTCTACTCCGGCCTGATCTACCAGGCGATGGGGTTCCCGACCGAGATGTTCACGGTCCTCTTCGCCATCCCCCGGGTGGCCGGCTGGTTGACGCACTGGCAGGAGCTGATCGAGCAGGACTCCAAGATTTACCGGCCCCGACAGCTGTGGACCGGCCAGGACGAGCGCTCCTACAAGGCGATCAGCTCTCGCTGACAGGGGTCCGGAGCAGACCCTCCTGCACGACCGACACGGCCAGGCGGCCGTCGCGGGTGAAGATGGTGCCGGTGGCCAGCCCCCGCGCCCCCGAGGCCGTGGGGCTGTACTGGTCGTAGAGCAGCCACTCGTCGGCCCGGAAGGGGCGGTGGAACCACATGGCGTGGTCCAGGCTGACCTGCATCCCCTCGGTCCAGGTCACCCCGTGGGGCAGCATGATGGTGTCGAGCAGGGTCATGTCGCTGGCGTAGGCGACGAGGCAGGTGTGCAGCAGGGGGTAGTCGGGAAGCCGTCCGTCGGCCCGGAACCACATCTGGTGCGAGGGGGGTCGGGGAGCCTGCTCGCCAGGGGTGCGGATGGGGTCGCCGACGTGGCGCACGTCGATGGGTCGGGACCGGTTCATCCACTCGTCGTAGTTGTCGGCGTAGCGGGCCGCCGCCTCGGCCCAGGTCGGCAGGGTCTCGGGGTCGGGGACCGGGGGGGCTTGTTCCTGGTGGGTCACCCCTTCCTCGGGCACCTGGAACGAGGCCGACAGGTGGAAGATGGGCTCGCCGCGCTGTATGGCCGCCACCCGGCGGGTGGTGAAGGACCGGCCGTCGCGGATGCGGTCCACCTGGTAGAGGATGGGGATCTTCGGGTCCCCGGGGCGGAGGAAGTAGGCGTGGAGGGAGTGGACGGGTCGTTCCACCCCCTGTCCGTCGGCGACGGTACGCCCCGCCGCGATGAGCGACTGGGCGGCCACCTGGCCCCCGAATACCCGCAGTCGCTCCTCGTTGGGGCTCACCCCGCGGTAGAGGTCGACCTCGAGGGACTCGAGGTCGAGCAGGTCCAACAACTCGTCGAGGGCGGCGGTCACTGGCTCAGCGAGCGGGAGTAGGTGGGATCGAGCGGGGTCAGACGGCGCACCGACTCATATTGGCTGGCTGACCATGGTTACCTCCAGCCCGTCCTATAGCCTTGGTGGCCGTGGCGAACACCCTCCCAGTGTTTCGAGAGAAGCTTCGCAGCCCGATGGGTCAGAAGTTGTTCCGATATTCGATGGCCTCGGTGGTCGCCGTGATCGTCAGCAACCTGTTTCTTCTCTTCTTCGTAGGCGTCCTCAACATGGGGGAGGTCCTGGCCAGCACCCTGGCCACCACCATCGCCGCCATACCCAGCTACGAGATGAACCGGAAATGGGCCTGGGGCAGATCGGGAAAATCTCATCTGATGAAAGAGGTCGTCCCGTTCTGGGCGCTGGCCCTCGTCGGATGGGCCTTCTCGACTCTGGCGGTGTGGTGGATGGGCCGTTATGCCAAGAGCCACCATTTCAATCACGGGGCCAAGACCCTGGCCGTCCTGGTGGTCTACTTCGCCGCTTTCGGGGTGCTCTGGGTGGCCAAGTTCATGATCTTCAACAGCGTCATGTTCGTGCACCACCACCACGATCAGAATGCCGACGACCGCGACGACGCACCGGCGGCCGCTTGAGGGCCGGCCTCCCCGTGCCGCCCGATGTGACCCCTACCGCCGACCCCATCGATACCGCCGACACGGCCGACCCGGGACTGCGATCCGACCAGCTCGAGCTGATCCGCTCGGTCAAGGGGTTCATGCCTGACGACGAGGGACAGGCCCTCTTCGGCGTGGCCCGGCAGGCCGCCCGCGGCGGCCTCGGCCCGCTGCTCGAGGTCGGCACCTACTGCGGTAAGTCGGCCCTCTACCTGGGCTTCGGTGCGGTCCCGTTCCGGACTCCGGTCTTCTCGGTGGATCACCATCGCGGCTCGGAGGAGAACCAGGCGGGCTGGGAGCACCACGACGCGTCCCTGGTGGATGCGCGCAGCGGCCGGATGGATACCCTCCCGGTAGCCCGCCGGGCCGTGGAGTCAGCCGGCCTCGACGAGACCGTGGTCTTGGTGGTCGGGCCCTCCACGGTGGTGGCCTCGGCGTGGGGTCAGCCTCTGAGCCTGCTGTTCATCGACGGCGGACACGGTCGCGAAGTGGCGTGGGCCGACTATCGGAGCTGGACCCCCAAGGTGGCCGAGGGGGGCTACCTGGCCATCCACGACGTCTTTCCCGATCCCGCCGACGGTGGCCGACCGCCCTACGAGATCTTCTGCGCGGCGCTCGAGTCGGGGCGTTTCCGGGAGGTTCCCGAACGGTCCTGCGGCAGCCTGAGGGTCCTTCGACGCCTGGCGGCCCCGGTCTAGGAGGTTGGTGACCCCCCGGGGCGGTGGCGCTACCGTGCGGCCCCCCTTAGGGAGGGGGCGCCGACCGCTGTGGCCGCTCAGCGGTCCCGGCGTAGCACCAGCCAGAGGCGGCCCAGACCGAGCAGCGTGCGGGGTATCCGCCGGGCGATGGACGTCCGGGGCGGACGGGTGTCGCTGATGGCCACCGGGATCTCCCGGACCTGGAGGCCGTTGCGCTCGGCGCGGATTATGAGCTCGGTGTCGAATATGTCCTGGCCGAAGTGGCAGCGCGCCGCCAGCGTCTCGAGCGGGCCGCGCCGCAGAGCCTTGAGGCCGTGGGTGTCGCTGCTGTGCAGGCCGAAGCCGAAGCGCAGAACCACAGAGAAGGTGGTGGTCACCAGGCGCCGGGCCAGACCCCGGCGGTCGTCGGACCCCGGACCCCGCTTGGAGCCCACGACGACCGCCGCCGGCCCCTCCTGCATCACCGCCAGGGCCCGGTCCAAGAAGTCGAGGTCCACGAGGTCCACGTCGAAGTTGACCACGATGTCGCCTCTGGCCCGCAAGAAGCCGTCCCGCAGCGCCTTTCCGTAGTCGGCCTCGGCCCGGTTCACCACGCTGACGTGGGGATACGCCGCTTCGAGCCGGTCGGCCTCCTGGCTGGTCCCGTCGGACGACCCGTTCTGGACGATGATCACCTCGTAGTCGTGGCCGCGGGTCGCCATACCCGCAACCACCGCTTTCACCGCGGGCTCGAGGTATCCCTCCTCGTTGTGGGCCGGCATGACGATCGAGATCACCGCCGGCAATGGTAGGAGAGGAAGGTCCGACTGGCCCGCCGGGCGGCGGACCGGCAACATTCGGGACCTATGCCAGACGTTTCCACCCAGCCCCCCGGGGTGGCCGCCGCCCTTCCCGGGGGTCCCGGCCGGCGGCCGGGATGGAGGGTTCCGGTACTAGCCGGGGCCGTTGCCGGCGGGCTGGTCGCGCTGTCGGTGCCCCCGTTCGGGTTCTGGCCGCTGGCGTGGTTGGGGCTGGGGGTTCTGGCTTTCGTCCTGCCCGGCCGGGGACGCCGGGTCCGTCTGGCCGTCGGTGCGGCCTTCGGCTTGGTCGACTTCGCCGTGGGCCTGGCCTGGGTGCAGGAGTTCTCGGTCTACGGCTACGTGGCGTTGGTGGTGATCAGTGCGGCCTACTCCATGGTCGCGGTGCTCCTCGTGCCGGCCCACCGGCGCGGCGGCGTGGTGCTCGGCCTGCCGTGCACCTTCGTGCTGGCCGACTGGGCCCGTGACCGCTTCCCGCTGGGTGGTCTCCCGCTCGGCGGTTTCTCGCTCGGTCAGGCGGCGGGACCGTTGGCGGCGGTGCTGCGCCTCGGCGGGAGCCTGGCCCTGACCGCCGAGACGGTGCTGGTCGGCGTGGCGCTGGCCGAACTGGCCCGATGCGTGGTGGGTTGGCGGGGAAACCCGGCCCACGGTCCGCGGCGGGTGCCGGTGGTGGCGGTGGTCGCGGTGATCCTCGCCGTCGCCCTGCCGGTGGTCGGAGCGTGGTCGCCGTCGGGCGCGGGTGGCCACCGGGCGGCCATCCGGGTGGCCCTGGTCCAGGGAGGGGGTCCCCGGGGGACCCGGGCCATCAACACCGATCCCCAGGTCGTCTTCGAACGCCATCTACGCGAGAGCGCCGCCATCTCCGGGCCGGTGGACCTCATCGTGTGGCCCGAAGGGGTACTGCAGGCGTCGAGCCCGGCGACTTACGCGGCCGACGTCGCCGACCTGGCCCAGCTGGCCGTGCGCCACCGGGCGACGGTGGTGTCGGGGGCTGAGCAGCCCGTGGGGGCCACCCACTACCGCACCGACGTACTGGCCTGGAACCCGCAGGGGCAGGTGGTCGGCCGGTATGTGAAGAACCATCTGGTGCCCTTCGGGGAGTACGTGCCGTTCCGTTCGGTCATACAACGCTTCTTCAACCTCGCCGACGTTCCCTACGACGCCATCCCCGGTCATTCGTCGGGGTTGCTCCCCACCCCGGCCGCACCGCTGGCGGTGATGATCTCCTACGAGGTGTTCTTCGACGAGCGGGCCCGGGGAGGGGTGCGGGCGGGGGGTGAGCTGCTCGTGGTCCCGACCAACACGGCGTCCTACCGGAGCACCCAGGTGCCGACCCAGGAGGTCGCCGCCGACCGTCTCCGGGCGTGGGAGACGGGGCGGTGGTTGGTCCAGGTGACACCCACCGGATACGCCACGGTCGTCAGCGCCACGGGCGCGGTGATCCGCAAGAGCCACCTCGATGCGGCCCAGGTCGAGTCGGCGACGGTGCCGCTGCGCACGGGGTATACGGTCTATGACCACATCGGTGACGAATCAGTGGCGTTGATCGCCCTCCTCGGCTGGCTCGTCGCCGGGCGGGGAGCCCTCCGCGGCCGGCTGAGTCGACTCCGGAGCCGGCTGAGTCGACTCCCGAGCCGGCTCGACCGAGCCGGCACCACCGCACCAGGAATCTAGAACGAGTTGCAAATTTGTCACCGCTGAACAAGGATTTGACGCTTATGGCCGGGACCGACGGGCTTCGTGTCGCTCTGCTCGTCTACCGGGGCAACCCCCACTCGGGCGGCCAGGGGGTCTACACCCGCTACCTGGCGCGGGAGCTGGTCAACCTGGGCCACCAGGTGACCGTCTTCGCCGGCCAGCCCTACCCGGAGCTCGACGAGGGGGTGGGCTGGGCGCCGGTCCCCAGCCTGGACCTCTACCGTCCCGACAACCCGTTCCGGATACCGCACCCGCGCGAGTTCAAGACGCGCTACGACCTGGCCGAGTTCGCCCTGATGTGCACCGCCGGCTTCCCCGAGCCTCGGACCTTCAGCTGGCGGGTCCGCGACGTGCTGGCAGCTCGCCGGGACGACTTCGACGTGGTCCACGACAACCAGACGTTCGGCACCGGCCTGCTCGACGTGATGAGCAGCGGATTGCCGCTGCTCGGCACCTGCCACCACCCCGTCACCGTGGACCGCAAGCTGGACCTCGAGCACGCCCCCACGTGGCGGCGGCGCCAGCAGCTGCGCCGCTGGTACGGCTTCTTGCAGATGCAGATGAAGGTGGCCCGGCAGATCCCCCGTATCCTCACCGTCTCGTCCTCCTCCAAGCGTGACATCGTCGAGCAGTACGGCGTTCGGGAGGGGCAGCTAGAGGTCGTTCCCATCGGGGTGGACCAGAACCACTTCCGACCCCGGCCCGACATCGCCAGGGTTCCCGGCCGGATCATGACCACGGCCAGCGCCGATGTGCCCTTCAAGGGCCTGCTTCCCCTTGTGGAGGCGGTGGCCAAGGTCCGCACCGAGCGCCCCGAAGCCCACCTGGTCGTGGTCGGCAAGCTGCGCGCCGACAGCCCGGTGGCCAAGGCCATCGAGCGGCTCGGCGTGTCCGACGGGGTGACCTTCGAGTCGGGAATCAGCAACGAGCGCATGATCGAGCTGTACGCCGAGGCCGAGGTCGCCGTGGTCCCCTCCCTCTACGAGGGCTTCTCCTTGCCGGCCGTCGAGTCCATGGCGTGCGGGGTGCCTCTGGTGGCGACCACCGGCGGGGCCCTGCCGGAGGTGGTGGGCCGGGACGGCGAGACCGGACTCCTGGTCACCCCCGGTGACTCGGGCGAGCTGGCCGCGGCCATCGAGCGGGTCCTCGCCGACCGGGAGCTGGCCGCTCGCTTATCGGAGCAGGGGCGCCGCCGGGTCCTGGAGCGCTTCACCTGGCAGGCCTGTGCGGCCGCCACGGCGGACAGCTACCGGTGGGTCATCGAGGAGAAGCAGCGGGGCGCGCCCAGGTGCTGACCGTTCGCTACGACCGCCTCGGGGTGCGCCCGGGTGACCGACTGCTCGACCTGGGAGCAGGCGCCGGCCGTCACGCCTTCGAGGCCATGAGGAGGGGTGCTTCGGTGACCGCCGTCGATGCCGACGCGGCCGAGGTCAAAGACGTGAGCTGGATGATGAAAGGCCTGGCCGCGGACGATCCCGTCGTGGCGGCCGGGGTTGGCCGGGGGTCGGCCATGGTCGCCGACGCCCTGGAGCTGCCGTTCCCCGACGGAGCTTTCGACCGGATCATCGCCGCCGAGGTCCTCGAACACATACCGGGCGACCGTCAGGCCATCGGGGAGCTGACCCGGGTATTGCGCCCGGGCGGGACGATGGCGATCACCGTCCCCCGCTGGTGGCCCGAGTTGGTGACCTGGGCCATCTCCGACGACTACCACAACAAGCCCGGCGGCCACATCCGCATCTACCGCGCTTCGGCGCTGGTGTCGCGCGTCGAGGAGGCCGGGCTGGAGCGCTACTCCTCCCATCACGCCCACTCCCTGCACAGCCCCTACTGGTGGCTTCGAGCCGCGGTGGGCGTCGATCGCGACGATCACCCGCTCGTGAGCGCCTACCACCGGATGCTGGTCTGGGACATCACCGCCCGTACACCGTTCACCCGGGTTCCCGAAGCCCTGCTCAACCCGGTCATGGGTAAGAGCCTCGTGACCTACTTCCGGAAGCCCGGATGAGCCACCAGCCGTTGAGCCGGGAGGAGGTGGTGGCCACCGCCGGGTGGATCGCGTCCGTGCAGCTGCCCAACGGGATGATCCCCTGGTTTCAGGGCGGTCACTGCGACCCCTGGAACCACACCGAGGCGGCCATGGCACTGCTGCTCGGCGGACGACGCCACGAAGCCGAGAGGGCGTTCGACTGGCTCGCCGCCAACCAGCTCGACGACGGTGGGTGGTGCCGCTACTACCTGGCCGAAGGTGTGGAGGACCCCCGCCGGGACCCCAACGTCGGCGCCTACGTAGCCGCCGGCGCGTGGTGGCACCACCTGATCACCGGGGATGTCGGGTTCTTGGAGAAGCTGTGGCCGGTCGTCGAGGGGGCCATCGAGTTCGCCCTGCGCCTCCAACAGCCCGGCGGCGAGATCCTGTGGTCCATGGACCCCGACGGCCAGCGGGGCCGCTACGCCCTGGTCACCTCGACGGCCTCGATTCACCACAGCCTGCGCTGCGCCATCGCCACCGCCGAGCGGCTCGGCCATGAGCGCCCCGAGTGGGAGTTGGCCGCCGACCGGGTCGTCGACGCCATCGCCCATCGCCCCTCGGCCTTCGCCCCCAAGGACCGCTGGGCCATGGACTGGTACTACCCGGTGCTCTCGGGCGCTCTGCAGGGGGAGACGGCGGTGCAGCGGATCGAGTCCCGCTGGTCGGAGTTCGTGATGGATGGGGTGGGGGTGCGCTGCGTGTCGGACGAGCCGTGGGTCACCGCCGCCGAGACGGCCGAGTGCGCCATGGCCCTCGACGCCGTGGGCCTCGTCGACCTCGCCGGGGACCTGGTGACCGCCACCCGGCACATGCGCGACGACGACGGTTCCTACTGGACCGGCTGCGTGCATCCCCAGTGCGTGCGTTACCCCGGCGGCGAACGGACCACCTACACCGC
The DNA here is from genome assembly GCA_021838445.1 of Actinomycetes bacterium. Taxonomy (GTDB): domain Bacteria; phylum Actinomycetota; class Acidimicrobiia; order Acidimicrobiales; family Palsa-688; genus JAKCDU01. Next base: position 36,886 of record JAKCDU010000012.1, read on the forward strand.
GGCCGCGGTGCTCCTCGCCGACCACGCCCTCTGGGGTGACACCCCGGCGGCCGGGCTGTTTCGCGGTGAGAGCCTTCCCGGGGTGGTCGACGTGACCCGGGTCGCGGAGAACGTGGGCAGTAGTCGCGACCACCGGGGCTGACCGGAGCTGACGGCTCCGGTTCGGTCAGGCCGGCTCCGGCTCGGGCCGGGCGTCGGCCGCCAGCACCGTGCGCGCCGCCGAGCGCCCCGACTTGATGCACGCCGGTATCCCCGCACCCCGGTAGCTCGCCCCGGCGACAGCGACCCGGGGCGACCGGGCCGCCAGGGCCTGCTCGATCCCGTCGACGACCGACCCGTGGCCGACCGGGTAGAGCGGGAAGGCGTCCGGCCAGCGGCTCAGTCGGCTCTCCGCCGGCTGCAGGGGGCGACCTACCGCCGAGGACAGTTCGGCGATCAGGCTGGCCGTCAGCTCGGCGTCGTCGAGCCGGTCGACGCGCCCGTCGCGGGAATGACCGGCGGAGACGCGCACTATGTGGTGACCCGTGTCGCCCCCGCCCGCCGGCCACTTGTTGGTGAAGAAGGAGCAGGCGGTCATGAGTCGGTGCTCGTCGTGGGGTACCAGGAACCCGTTGTAGCCGGCCGGGGGACTCCACTGCGACTCGGGGATCGAGACGGTCAACAGGGCGACCGAGGTGAAGCGGATCGATCCCAGACCGGCCGGGGCGGCCGGGCCGAGCAGGCGGGACGCCACGGGTGCCGGCACGGCTAGCACCACGCCCTCGTAATCCCGTGATCCGGAGGGGGTGGAGACCTTCACCGCGGCGTTTCCCCCGGCCGGACCTACGGCCTCGACCGCCTCGACGGGCTCGGCGTGGAACTCGGTGGAAGCCGCCCGCAGGGCCTTCTCGAGCTCCTCCACCAGGCGTCCCGTTCCTCCCGCCGGGGTCAGGAAGATGGGCCCCGACTGGGTGCCGACGGGGGCCGTCTGGGTCCGCAGTCCGAGCAGCAGGCTGCGGTGGCGGCGGGCCGCGGCGAGCAGGTGGGGAGCGGTGAGCTCGGCGCTCAGCTCGTCGAGCGAGGCGGCGTGGATGCCTCCGAGGAGGGGTTCCACCAACCGGGTGGCCACCTGCCGCCCGAAGCGGCCGGCGACCAGGTCCCCGACGCTGACGTCGCCGGCCGGGCGCGATGGGGGCAGCACCAGGTCGAGGGCGGCCCGGGCCAGCCCCCCGGGGCCGAGCAGACCCGAGCGGATGACCGGCCCCAGGCGGCCGGGTACGCCGAGCACCAGCCCGTCGGGCAGGCGCCTCAGGCGTCCCCGGGTCCACAGCAGGGTGCGCCCGGCCGCCGGGGCTACCAGGTCGCCCAACCCGATCTCGGAGCACAGATCGGTGGCGTCGGGGGTCCTCACCAGGAAGGCGTCGGGCCCCTCGTCCACCGGCCGGCCGGCGAAGGGCGACGTGCGGATCTTCCCGCCGATGCGGCCCGGTTCGTAGAGGTGGGCGGGGTGGCCGGCCCGGGCCAGCTCCCACGCCGCGGCCAGCCCGGCCACGCCCCCGCCGACGACCGCGTAGGTCACCCGGGCGGGGGCCGGCGGCCCCCGCGGGGGCCGCCGGAGCGGTCTGTCACTCCACCTTCCCGGCGGCGTGCAGGTGGTCCACCAGGGCGGTCAGGACCCCGGGGTCGGTGTCGGGCAGTACGCCATGGCCGAGGTTGAAGATGTGGCCGCGTCCGCCCCCCTGGGCCACGATCCGATCGGCGCGCTGGCGGGCCACATCCCAACCGGCCAGCACCGAGACGGGGTCCAGGTTGCCCTGCACCGCGAAGTCGGGCCCGAGCCGGGCCCGGGCCTGGTCGAGCGGGACCCGCCAGTCGACGCCGACCACGTCGGCCCCGGCCTGGGCCATGAGGCCGAGGAGCTCGCCCGTGCCCACCCCGAAGTGGATCCGCGGGACGCCGAGATCGGCCACCCCGTCGAGCACCTTCTTCGAGGCGGGCATGGCCTGGCGGGCGTAGTCTTCGGGCGAGAGGGTCCCCACCCAGCTGTCGAAGAGCTGGACGGCCTGGGCCCCGGCCCCGACCTGGGCCCGCAGCGTGGCGATGGCCAGATCGGCCAGCCGGTCCAGGAGCGCCGCCCACAGGTCGGGCTGCTGCCACATGAGCGCCTTGGTGCGGACGTGATCGCGCGACGGTCCTCCTTCGACCAGGTAGCTCGCCAGGGTGAAAGGAGCGCCGGCGAAACCGATGAGCGGCACCGTCAGCTCCCGGCTCAGGAGGCGGATGGTCTCGATCACGTAGGGGATGTCGGCCTCGGGCTCGAGGGGTCGAAGCCGGGCCAGGTCGGCGGCCCCGGCGAAGGGCTGCTCGACGACGGGACCCACGCCGGGCTTGATGTCCACCCCGAAGCCGATGGCCTCGACCGGCACGACGATGTCGGAGAAGAGCACCGCCGCGTCGACCCCGTACCGGCGTACCGGCTGCAGGGTGATCTCGGCGGCCAACTCGGGATCGCGGATCGAGTCCAGGATGCTGCCCTGGTGGCGGGCGGCTCGGTATTCCGGCAGAGCCCGGCCGGCCTGCCTCATGAACCAGACGGGCACATGGTCCGCCGGCTGGCGCCGGCAGGCCGCGAGGAAAGGGGCCAGGGTCAAGCCGGTCGGATCGGGTCGGGGGGCGGCAAGTCGGCCACGGCAGATGCTAACTCGACAGCCCGGCTTGCGATCGTCGTCCGCAGCACGCAAAGTAGATGTTTCCTCGTATGGCCCACCCCGACGTCACGGCCGAACAAGCTCACGTCGATCTGGCGTACCAGAGACTCGCCGATATGAGGGCGGCGGCTCGATCCATGCTCCAGGACGCGTTCGGCGAGCGGGGAGGCACCTTCCAGGCGGTGACCGAACGCGACATCCGGGTCCGTACCAGCCTGGGCCGACTGGAGCATCTCCAGCTGGGGCGGGAGTCGCTCGTGTTCGGCCGCATCGACCGCTCGGGGGGTGACCCCGACACGCCGGTCGAGGAGTTCCACATCGGCCGGTTGGCGGTCTCCGACGCCAACCTGGAGCCCCTGGTGGTCGACTGGCGGGCTCCCGTCGCCGAACCCTTCTACCGGGCGACCGGCGCCCACCCGATGGGCCTGAGCCGCCGTCGGCACCTCCTGACCGAAGGTCAGAAGGTGCTCGACCTCGAAGACGAGCTGTTCGACCCTGAGGGCGACCACTCGGGTCGCGGTCTCGGCCTCTCCGGCCCCCAGGTGCTGCTCAGCACCCTGGAGCGGACCCGTACCGGCCGCATGCGCGACATCGTCGCCACGGTCCAGAGGGAACAGGACGAGATCATCCGCGCCCCCCTGCCGGGGGTGCTCGTGGTGCAGGGAGGGCCGGGTACGGGCAAGACCGCGGTGGCCCTGCACCGGGCCGCTTACCTGCTCTACACCCACCGGTTCCCGCTGGAGTCCCAGGGGGTGCTGGTCCTCGGCCCGAACCCGACCTTCCTTCGCTACATCGAGCACGTCCTGCCGTCGCTCGACGAGACGGGCGTCGAGCTGTCGACGGTCAACGGCCTCTACTCCCGTACCCGCCCCACCGGCACCGACGACGAGGCCGTCGCCATCCTCAAGGGCGACGCCCGCATGGCCAAGGTCATCGCCCGGGCCGTGGCCGACCGGGAGCGCCCGCTCCGACGTACCGCCGAGATCCCTTTCGGTCGGCGGGTGCTGCGAGTCACCGCCGATCTGTCGGCCCAGCTGGTCGCCGCCGTGAAGCGCCGCCCGGGCACCCACAACGCCCGGCGGCGGACCATCGAAGGTGCCCTGTTCCGTCACCTGGCCGAGCAGATCGCGGCCGAATCAGAGGACGGTTCGAGCGATACGGTGAGCGCCGAAGAGCTCGCCAGCATGGTCCGCCGCCTGCCCGAGATGACCGAAGCGCTGGAGCGCATGTGGCCGGTGCTGACCCCCGAACAGCTGCTCCACGACCTCTTCGGCGCCGCGTCGCTCATCGAGTTGGCCTCGAGGGGGGTGCTCTCGCCGGCCGAGCAGAAACTGCTGCGCCGGGAGAGGGGCGGCCCCGACGATCCCATCGGCTGGACCGACTCCGACATCCCCCTCCTCGACGAGGCCCTGGCGCTGCTCGGATCCCGTCGCCGCCCCGGCCAGGAGCGGCCCGAGAGCATAAGGACCTTCGGTCACGTGGTGGTCGACGAGACCCAGGACCTGTCGCCCATGCAGCTGCGGATGGTGGCCCGGCGGTCGCTGTCGGGCTCGATGACCGTCGTCGGTGACGTGGCCCAGGCGACCGGACCGTGGGCGCCGTCGTCGTGGTCGCAGGTGGTCGAGCACCTGCCGGCCCGCAAGGGTTGGAAGCTCGTCGAGCTGACGGTCAACTACCGCACCCCCTCCGAGATCATGGAGGTGGCGGCGCGGGTGCTCGAGCAGGTGGCCCCCACCATGCGGGCGTCGGAATCGGTGCGGGCGACCGGTCGGAGACCCCGGATTGTGCGGGCCGACCGCCCGGGGGGTTTCAGCTCGCCCGACGGGATCGCCGCTGCGGTCGCCGAGGCCCTCTCGGTGGATCTCGACGACGGGGCCGGTGGGAACGCCGCGGTGATCGTGCCGCCCTCCCTCGAGCAGCCCGTCGCCGAGGCCATCCGGCGGTCCGGGGTGGGCTTCGGGACGGCCGGGCGGGAGGCGCTCGACCAGCGGGTCTCGCTGCTCAGCGTCGACGACGTGAAGGGCCTCGAGTTCGACCTGGTGACGGTGGTCGAACCGGCCCGGATGGTGGCCGAGTCGCCGCAGGGCCTGCGGGCCCTCTACGTGGCCTTCACCCGGGCCACCCAGCGGCTCACCATCGTGCACGCCGATACCCTCCCGGCGGTCCTCGCCGGGGTCGCGCAGCACTCCGCCTAGTCTGTTCTGCGCTATGGCTCTAGACCCTGCCACGAGGAAATCGATCGCCGATCTGGTCCGCCGGACGGGCTACGAGCGGCGGGAGGAGCCATTCCAGCTGACCTCGGGAGGATGGAGCCACGACTATGTCGACGGCAAGTACGCCGTCGCTGCCGGGCCGGCGCTGCGCCAGGTCTGCGAGGCCGTGGTCGAGCTGATCGACGATCCGTTCGACTCGGTGGGCGGCCCGACCATGGGCGCCGACGCCCTGGCCCACGGTGTGGCCATGATCGCGGGGTGCACCTGGTTCTCGGTGCGCAAGGAGCCCAAGGGGCACGGGCGGGGTGCCTGGGTGGAAGGGGCCCGGCTGGGTCCTGGCGACCGGGTCGTCATGGTGGAGGACGTGGTCTCGACGGGGGCGTCGCTGCTCAGGGCCGCGGAGAAGGTCACCGATATGGGGGCCTCGGTGGTGGCCGCCTCGGCCCTGCTCGACCGCAGCCCCCAGGTGGCCGAGCGCTTCGCCGCCGCAGGAGTGCCCTGGCAGCCCCTCCTGACGTGGGCCGACCTGGGCATAGAGCCGCTCTAGGGTGGCCGCCGCCGACGGGCTGTCGGAACCCCCCGGCACCGATCCTCTGGAGGTGTTCGGGGAGTGGTTCGCCGCCGCCGCGGCAGCCGGCCAACCCGAGCCGGAGGCCATGGCGCTGGCCACGAGCACCGCCGACGGCCGGTCGTCGGCGAGGTTCGTGCTGCTGCGGGGCTTCGACCGGCGGGGGCTGGTCTTCTACACCAACCGCCGCAGCCGCAAAGGCGGCGACCTGGGCGCCAACCCCTACGCCTCGGTGGTCTTCCGGTGGTTGGCGGTGGACCGTCAGGTCAGAGCGGCGGGGCCGGTGGTGCTCGTCGACGACGACGAGTCGGACGCCTACTTCGCATCCCGGCCCCGGGGATCGCAGCTCGGGGCGTGGGCTTCGGAGCAGAGCCGGCCCATCGGGTCCCGGGACGACCTCGAGCGCCGCCTGGCCGACGTCGAGGCCCGTTTCGCCGGTGTCGAGGTGCCCCGCCCGCCGTGGTGGGGCGGCTACCGGGTCGAGCCCGACGAGATGGAGTTCTGGCAGCAGGGGTCCTTCCGCCTCCACGACCGCTTCGCCTACCGCCGGGTCGACGGCGGCGGCTGGTCCTGCAGCCGGCTCAACCCCTGAGCCACGCCGAGGGGCGGAGGGTGGGGGTGGACCCGTTCAGATCCCCGGACAGCAGCCCGAGGCCCCCTCGGCGTCGGTGGGGCAGACCGGGTCTCCCAGGGCCTGATCGACCTCGGAGAGCCCCCGGGCCAGGCCTTCGAGGTGACTGGCCAACGGATCGAGCAGGAACCGGCGGACGCCCTCCACGTGGGTGGGGGCGGCGGCGGCGAGACGCTCCCGGCCCGACGCCGTCAGGTGGGCCATGGCTCCCCGCCCGTCGGCCGGGCACGAGCGGCGCTCGACCAGGCCGGCTCGGACCATGCTGTCGAAGCGGCGGGTGAGCCCGCTTCTCGAGAGGAGGAGTCGGTGGGCCAGTTCGGACATGCGCAGACCGTCGGGTCCGGCTTCTGAGAGGTGGACGAGCACCGCGTACTCGGCCAGGCTGAGACCGTGATCCACCCGCAGGTCGTGGTCGAGGCGGCCCTGCAGGCGGGCTTCCACGCTCAGCAGGAGTCGCCACAGAGCCTGCTCGTCATCGGACAGCCACCGTGTCGGCACGACTCCAGGGTAGGGCGGGCGGGCAAAGTCGCGGCCGGTGACGCTCCGCAGGCCCGGTAAGGCCCGACTTACCCTTCACGAAAACGCCTTGATCAGCTAGTATGCGTTTCCTGGCGGCCGCGGGTCATCGTCGACCGGGTTCGCCGGAAGTTCCTGTCCGGGTACATCGGGAGAGACGAGGACGAGTGCCCAACAACCACGCCGCTCAGCCCGAGGAGGACTTGGTCCGCCTCTATCTGAACGACATCGGTAAGCATGCCCTGCTGACCAAGGACGACGAGGCCCGCCTGGCTCAGGCCATCGAGGCCGGTCGCGAGGCGCGGGCCGAGATGGCGTCCGGCAAGACCATCACGCCGGCCCGCAAGCGTGAGCTGCGCCGCTTGATCCGCGACGGCGACGACGCCGCCGAGACCTTCGTGAAGGCCAACCTGCGTCTCGTCGTCTCCATCGCCAAGAAGTACCAGGCTGCCGAGCTACCCCTGCTCGACCTGGTCCAGGAGGGCAACCTGGGCCTCATGCACGCCGTCGAGAAGTTCGACTGGCGCAAGGGCTTCAAGTTCTCCACCTACGCCACCTGGTGGATCCGCCAGGCCATCACCCGGGGTATCGCCAACACCGGCCGGACGGTCCGCCTGCCGGTCCACGCCGGGGACCTCCTGACCCGGGTCACCAAGGCCCGCGGCCGGCTCGAGGGCCAGTTGGGGCGGCGCCCGACGGTGGCCGAGCTGGCCGCCGACCTCGAGCTCGAAGAGGAGAAGGTCACCGAGATCCTGCGGCACGCAGCCGAGCCTCTCTCCCTGTCCGAGCCGCTGCGGGAGGACGGTGACGCCGAGCTGGGCGACGTGGTCGAGGACCGCTCGGCGGTGTCACCCTTCGATGCCGCCGCCGCCGCCCTCCTGTCGGGCGAGGTGAACAAGATGCTGGTCGCTCTCGACGAGCGGGAGCGGGAGATCCTCCGCCTGCGCTTCGGGCTGGACCGGGGAGAGCCCCGCACCCTGGATGAGGTCGGCGAGCACTTCTCCCTCACCCGGGAGCGCATCCGCCAGATCGAGGCGCGGGCCATGTCCAAGCTGCGTCATCCCTCCACCGACCGCGGCGCCCGGGAGCTCCTGACCGGCTGATCAGGCCGAAGCGGATGCGGCGGGGCTCCACCTGGTGAACCCGGCACACATCCGACCGACGGTGCCGGCCGGGCCGGCCACCACCAGATACTCGATGTTGCGGGTCCGCCCGACCTGGCCGACCTTCTGGCCCTGAGGGTTGTGAATACCGATCTGGGCACCCACGTAGCGCTTCGAGTCGAAGGCCAGTATCTCCACCGTTCCCCGGGAAGCGGCCATGTCGGCGACCTCGCCGGGGGTCACCCAGCCCTCGTCGCTACCCGATACCAGCAGGGTGTCAGCCGGCACCTCGTCGATCAGCCGGGCCAGGGCCTCGGGCGCCTCACGGCGGCGGTTGAAGATGCTGTTACCAGACCCTTCCCGCAGATCCGACCGCTTGCAGGCCACCCCGTAGTGGTCGGGTGCGTCCCACGCCATCAGGGTCTCCCAGACGTGGTAGTTCCCGGCGTAGCGGTGCTGGTTGTACGGGGGATCCAGGTAGGCCAACCCGGCCGCGGGCAGGAGGGACGCGACCCGGGTGACGTCGGCGCGCACCGACGTCCCGGTTCCGGGGAGCAACTCGGGGAGGCGCAGCTCGAGCTCCAGGTAGGAGCGGGGCGACCAGTTCTTCAGGTAGGCCATCTGGACTCCGGTGGTCGAGTCCACCCGGTCCGCGGCCTCCAGGAGTGAGGTGAGCAGCAAGGGCCGCCAGGGGTGGTCGGGTCCGAAGTCGTCGATGGCGTCACGGATGGCGTCGATGCGTCGAGCGTTGTGCTCCTGGAAGTACCGGGCCCGGCGGCTGAACGTCTCGGTGAAATACCCGACCCGGCCTTCGAGGTCCTGGAGCCGGCGCAGAGCCGCGGTCGCCCCCTCAACGTCCACCGCGGTGGCGTCGGTGGCGACGTAGCAGCCCGACAGGGCCTCCGAGTAGCGGGCCGTGTCGACGGCCACCACGTGCGCCCCCCGGCGCTTCCACTCCCGCGCCACCCGCGTGGTCCCGGTGAACAGGTCGAGGGCGGTGGTCGCCCCGCAGCGGTCGAGGAGCTCACCCAGGACCGGCACCAGGCGGCGTTTGGAACCGATGTACTTGATCATGGGCGCGATGAGGTCAGACGGTCCGCCCGCCGAAGGCCCGGGGGAGCGACTCGAGGACCACCGAGGCGATCAGCTTCAGCTGGCGGCTGGTCACGAGGAGCAGCGCGTAGCGGCCGCGGCGGCCGGGAGGGGCCAGCTCGACGTCGGCCGACGTGAAGTCACCGCGGAAGGCCATGACGCAGACTGACGTGTCGTTCTCGGCGGTCAGCTGGGCCCGGGCCGCTGGGGGCAGGTGACTGCGCACCGCGTCGACGGGCACCCGGTGCACCCCGATGAGCGAGGCGTGGTGGGCGTGGATGGCGTTGCGGCCCACCGGGATGGCCCGGAAGCAGACCGACACCGAGCCGTTGGAGACCCCCGGCGCGTTGCTGCAGGCACCGAGCAGGAGCAGGCTGGCGGCCAGGACCACGCGGTGGGCCCGCCGTAGCGAGAGGAGGGGCATGGGCTAGCTCCCGGACTCTAGTGCCGGGACCCCGGCGGCCAGGGGGTCTGCTTCGACGCGGTCTCTCCGGCCGGCCATGGCCAAGGTGCCCCACGACATCCAACCGACGGGCAGCACCAGCCAGAAAGAGACCATCCGGTAGAGGAGGACCGCGGCCACGGTCGACTCGGCCCCGCCTCCGAAGGTCACCAGTGCCACCGTGATGCTGCCCTCCACAGCTCCCAGCCCGCCCGGGGTGATGGGCATGATCGACGCCAGCTGCCCCGCCCCGTAGGCGAGGAGCAGGCCCCGCCAGGGGACGCCCACGCCCACCGCCAGGAAGGACATGGCCAAGCAGCTCAGATCGGCCAGCCAGTTGGACAGTCCCATCACCGTGGAGCGCATCCACACCCGCCGCGACGGGTTCACCGATTTGAGCTCGGCGGCCCAGGAGGAGACCAACTCGGACGCCGGCCGGTTGGTGTCGGGACGGCGGAGAACCCGCTGTGAGAGCCCCACCGCCCGGATCAGGTGGGGCAGCAGGTGCCGGCGCTGGATCACGACGATGACCAGGCCGGCGGTGACGGCCGCCGTCCCGCTGATCACCTCCACGAGGTCGTAGGTGCTGCCCGTGCCGAAGGCCAGGGCCAGTCCCACCGCGGAGATGGCGGCCAGGGAAGCGAAGGTGACGACGTTGAACGCCACCACCACCCACCCGGCCAGCAGGTCGTCGGAGCCCCAGCGGCGGAACTGGCGGAACAGGTAGGCCAGGTAGATGACCCCTCCGCCGGGGAAGGAGTACTGGATGGCCGAACCGGCCAGGGTTATCCCGAGCATGTTGGCGGCCGGGACCCGCACCTGACCGGCTCTGAGCAGACGGCGCTGCAGGGACGACAGGGCCGTGTAGGAGACCAGCTCGGCGAACACGGCGAGGGTGAGCCACCACCACCGGAGGTGGTCGAGATAGCTCCCCACGCCGGTGAGCTCCTGGGTCTTGCCCGACACCGCCCACGCCGCGACCCCAATGGCGGCCACGGCCACGATGACCCTGAGGTAGGGCCAGGCCCGTCGCAGGAGCCCCGGTCCGGAGGCCACCAGCGGCGGGTCGGGCGGAGGGGATCGGTCCAAGGAGGGGATTCTGACACCTCGGGATGGTCGAGCCGGGGCGCCCGAGCACCGATGGCCAGAGGTGTGATGTCGAGCGACCCGGACGGTCTGGCACCCTGGTGGGCGGTGGAACAGCCAGGTGAGCCCTCGATCCCGACCGCGGCGGGCTTCACCCCGGTCCCGCCGGTCGCCGCCCCCCCGGGAGGCTCGGGCGGCCTGGCGGCCGGCCCGCCCCCCGCCCCCGGTCGCCGCCCCCGCTGGTACGCCATCGGTGACGACCCGCCGTTGGAGCCGGTGGGGGCCCGGCGGGCCTACACGGAGGTGCTGCTGGTCTACCTCGCCTTCTTCGCCGCCGGCATCGTCGCCGCCGCCCTCCTGCTCGGCAACCGCGGTTCCGACCTGGCCAACCGGGGAAGCTGGGGGGTCTACATGCCGGCCGCGGTGAACGTGGTGGCCGAGATCGGTCTGGCCGTCGCGGTGGTGCTGCTCCTGTCGGCCCGGCGGGGGGTGTCACCTGCCGCCCTGGGGCTGCGGGTGGGACGCCACGGCGACGGGCGAGTGAACGTCAGCCAGTCCATCCGGATCATGGGCTGGTCGTTCCTGGCCATCATCGTGGGTGGGGTGCTCAACGCCGCCCTGCAGAGCGGATCGCTGCCCCCGTTCAAGGACAATGCGCCGTCGTTGATCTACGCCATGTTCGACTCCCTGCAGGCCGGGGTGGTCGAGGAGATGGTCGTCCTGGCCTTCGTCGTGGTCACCCTGCGCCAGGCCCGGCGCCCCTGGTGGGAGGTCACGGTGGTGGCGCTTATCCTGCGCGGCGCATACCACATCTACTACGGGCCGGGGGTGCTGGGCATCCTGGTCTGGGCCGCCCTCTTCTGCTGGATCTACCTTCGATTCCGGCAGCTGTGGCCCCTCATCGTGTGCCACGCCCTCTGGGACATGGTGGCGTTCCTGTCCAGACCGGCGCCGGTGGTGGCCGGAGTGGGCGTGCTGGCCGTCCTGGCGCTATGGGTGACCAGCATCATCTTGTGGTTGGTGGCCCGCGGTGAGCGCTCCGGCCGGCCCCGACCGCCGACCTACGGATGGCCGGCCGAGGCCAACGCTCCGTGGCTGCCGGGTGGTCCCCCTTCCGGGTGGGGCCGCCCGCCGCGGGTCGACGGGCCGGCCCAGGGTTACCCGGGTGTCGGCCCCGGACCGGTTCAGGAGGTCCCGGGTGTCGGCCCCGGACCGGTTCAGGAGGTCCCGGGGGTCGGCGCCGGGCCGGGCCACAACGGACCGGTACCCACCGGGGTGGCCGTCGGGGGCCCACCGCCGGGTTGGCACCCGGACCCGGCGGGTCACAACCGGTGGCGGTGGTGGGACGGGCAGCGCTGGACCGACCATGTCTCGGGTCACTGAACAGCAGTCGGGCCCCAGCCGTCGCCCCCCGTCGGCGCTCAGCGGCTGGCGTCGAGGCCTCGGTCGTGTCCCGGGGCCGGCCGGGGCTGGCCCCGGTCGGCCACGACCCGCTCCCGGGCCCGGCCCACGGCGGCCGCCGGGCCGAGGACCATCAACGGGCGGTCCCCCAACGACGCCAACCGCGGGGTGGCGGCATAGCCGAACCCGACCCGGCGCTGGTCGGACAGGTCGAGCACCGATCGCCGGCCGCCGGTCCATTCGACGGTGACCGCCCCTGAGGACCCCGAGGTGGTCTCGGCAACGATGCCGATGACGCCGGCTCCGGGCAGACGCCGGCCTCCGCGTACCACCACCACCCGGTCGCCGGGTTGGTAGCGGCCCCGGCCGCGCTCGGGACGGTCCTCACCGAGGGCGGCTCGATTGAGCGCCCTCACCTCCTCGACGCCGAGACCGACCAGCAGGGCGGCGCGCCCGTCGCCGTCCCATCGCGCCAACAGCTCGGCGGCGGCTGACCGCCCCGGTGAGCGCACCGGTACCGTCGAGGGCCCGGCCCCGACGGCCCACGGCTCGGCGCGGGGAGCGAAGTGGCGGCCGATGAGCTCCGACGCCTCCACCAGCCCGTGACTGGCCGGGTTGGTCAGCCTGGGCATGGTCCCGCCTTCGACCAGGATCAGGTGCTCTCGGGCGCGTCGTGACTGGCGCAGCAACTCCGAGGACGTGCGCCGATCGGCCTGGTCGACCACCACGATGTCCGCGCTGGCCCTGGGGTGGGAGGCGGCGGCGCCGGTCAGGACCTGCCAGCGCAGGCGTCCCTCGTCCGTGGTGTCGATGGCCACCGAGCGGTCGGTGGCCGCCCACCCGTCCAGGCAGGCGGCCAGGATGTCGGCCTGCCCGAGTAGCTCGCTGTGCCCGGGTGGCGCTGCGAGGATGGTGACTCGGCGTCCCGGAGTGGTCAGCAGGTCGATCAGCTCCCTGGGTCGGTGGCGGGACCATTGGTCACCCTCGGGCGGTGGTAGCTGGGAGTGCCCGCTGGAGAACCGCTCGGCCAGCGCCTCCAGCAGCAGATCATCCATGCGCCGGGCCGCCGGGGTGGTCCAGCGGGGCCCGGAGGTGGGCGACGGCGCCGAGGGCATCTGCGAGCAGAAGCGCTCGACCCAGCCGAGGGCTTCTCCCACCGGCTGTCCGAGGGGACTGGCCGCAGCGAGAGCCACGAGTGCGTCACTGGCGCGGAAATCGGATCGGCGCTCGGCCAGGCGCAGCTCGACCCGGCGGGCGAGCGCGGCCGGGTCGGGGACGCCGGGGGCCTCCCCTCGACCGGCGGGGCGAAGCTCCGAGGAGTGCCCGCCGGCCCCGGGCCGGGTCGCAGCCCTGGTGTTGAGCTGGGCCCGACGCTCGGTGGGCTGGGGGGCGCCCAGTGCCCCCGGGGCCGGTGGGCCGCCCGTCGACGCCGGAGACGGGGGACCGGGCAGCCGCGCCAGATCGGTCGCCGTGGACCGAGCGGCGCGGCGCGCCGCGAAACGTCCGACGGTGCGCACCCGACGGCTCTGGGAGCTGGCCTGACGGATGGCCGCAGTGGGGGTGTCGGCCAGGTCGGCCAGGCCGTCGGGTCTCAGTCGCCAGTCCAAATCCCAGCCCCGTCTACGCAGATGATGGCGGAGACCCATCTGGTAGAGGGCGGCCAACCCGGCTCTTTCCACGAACCAGGTCGGCGCCACTGCACCCCAGGCGTTTCCGGAGCGGGACAGGTTGGCGATCAGCAGATGGCTGTGGACGTGGGGTTCTCCCGCAGAGTTGGCCAGATGGAGGAACTGGGCGCCGACCAGACCCTCGGCCGGGGTGGACTGACCGCCGGACCGGCGCCTGGAGGTCACGGCGCGATCGAGGTGGTCGACGACGTCGTCCACCGCATCGCAGTGGGCCTGCGCCACGGCTGCGCCGTCGGGCGGGGCGACCGCGGAGTGGAGCAGCGAGAGCGATTTCGGCGCCGAGAAGATCAGGTCCCAGCCACTCCCGCGCCGGGCTGGCCGCCGCTCCGGCAGGTAGCCACCGGTCCGTGGGTCGCAGCCGTCGAGGACCCGCTCGATCTCAGCTCGGGACGGTGGCCCGTGCAGACCGAGCAGCCGCGTGGCGCCATCGTGCCAGCGGCCCGGGTCGCGCCCGTCGAAGAAGTAGCGCGCCGACCCGGGAGAGAGCGGTCGGATGATCAACACGAGAAAATACTAGCAAACCATGAAAGTATCTGACATGCTTTCAACCGTCCCCGACCCAGGAGGTTCCCGAAGATGCTCACCGCCTCGCTCGCAGTGTCCGGGCTGGTAGTTCCAGCCCTCCCCCCGTTTCCTGTCCCCGCTCTCCCGGTCCTGGCCGCTATCCCGCTTCTGGCCATGCCCGCCGTCAGCCTCAACCCCAATCCATCCGACCTGCCGGGTTCGAACGTGCTCAGCGAGCTGACCAACGGTTTGGGGGCGTGGGCGCTGATCGCCGCCATGGTCGGCATCGTCGTCGGGGCGGTGATGTGGGCTTTCGGCCACTACAGCCAGAACTGGCAGCAGGCTTACAACGGGAGGAGAGGGGTCATCGTCTCGGCGCTGGCCGCGGTGCTGATCGGGGGCGCCCCGCTGATCATCAACTTCCTGGTCCAGAAGGGCGGCACCATCCGTTGATCGCCCTTCCGACCGACCCGCTCTCCACTTCGGGACTGTGCCTGCCGACCATTCCCTGCCCGTCACAGATCATCGATGCCGGCAACAGCGTCGGGGGGGCTCTCGCCGCTCAGGCCGCGACGTCGGTGTTCCAGAGCGTGGCGGATGGTCTCAACCAGGCCACCGACTGGTTGTTCGGGACCATCGTGCAGCTGGTCACCGACTCGGCGTCGCCTCAGATGGGCGCCAGTTGGTTCATCAAGGAGATGGGGCTGATGGAGCAGGTCGCTCTGGCCGTGGTGCTACCCGTCCTCCTGGCCGCCACCATAGGGCCGCTGCTGCGCCAGGACGGTAGACGACTACTACGGGTCTGGGGAGTCGGGTTGCCTCTTGCCCTGTTCTCGGGACTGGCGGCCTCGCAGGCGGCCGGGCTCCTGCTGTCGGCGACCGACGCCATGTGCGCCCTGGTGCTGGGCTCGGACATGCAGCGTCTCGGTCAACAGTTCAGCAATGCCATGGCCGCCGCCGCGCTCAGCCCGGCCCCCCTGTTCGTGCAGATCGCCCTGGCCCTGATAGCCGTCCTGGGCGCAGTGCTGGTCTGGCTCGAGTTGATGGTGCGTTCGGCGGGGGTGTACGTGGCGACGTTCTTCATGCCGCTGACCCTGATCGGCTACATCTGGCCGGCTACCGCAGGGATGGCCCGTCGTGGCATCGAGATACTGGTCACCCTGATCCTGTCGAAGTTCGTGATCCTGGCTTCGATCGGGCTGGGGCTGGCCGCCTGGGCGGGCGGGGGCGTCGATGCCAGCTTGTCCGGGGCGGCGGTGCTGCTGATCGCAGCTTTCGCCCCGTTCGCGCTGCTCAGGTTGGCGCCGGTGGTGGAGGCCTCGGCCATCGCCCACCTCGAGGGGATGGCGCGCCGGCCGGTCCGGGCCGCCACCAGAGCCATGGCCACCCCGCTCCATCCCGCCGCACAGGCCGGGATGGCCGCGGCATCGGCCCGCCGCAGCGGGGCCGCCGAGGAGGGGGGTGGGCTCGGGACCCGCCCGGTGACGAGCCAGTCCCTGCCGTGGCGCAGAGCCGACTTCCCTCTCGGGGACCGACCGGGGGGTGGGGCAGGAGCCCAGGATGGCTGATTCCCACCGCTACAGCTTCGGCCCGCTGGAGCGGCGGGGGCTCCTGCTCGGCCTCGGCCCCCTCCAGCTGTCCACCATCGCCGCCGGCCTGCTGCTGGCCGTGACCGCTCGGGCCGGGCTGGCGGGGACGGCGGGCCTGATCGCCGCCCTCGTGGTCCTCCTGGCTTCTCTCGTCGGTGCCCTCTGGACGAGGGAGGGGCGTCCGCTGGTGGCCCGCGGCGGCATCGCCGCGGCCTGGCTCCTGCGCAACCGGGCCGGTCCCGCATTCGATCCGGCTCCCACCACCGGTACGGCAACCGGAGTCCGGAAGGGACGCGTCGATGGTAGGGCCGCCCCCGGCCCGCGCCGGATGGTTCCCGGGATGGCCGTGCTGGAGGATCCCGGCCTGCCCGGGGAGGAACCGCTCGGGGTGATCCGGGACAGCCGGTCGGGTACCTGGGCGGCGGTCCTCGCGGTGCGGGGTACGCCGCTTGCCCTCCTCGACCCGCCCGACCAGAGCCGCTGCCTCGAAGGGTGGCGTCAGGTGCTCGGGTCGCTGTGCCGGCCGGGCAGCCCCGTCGTGAGGGTGCAGTGGGTCCAGCGAACATGGAACGGCTCGGAGGCCGAGGTCTCCGATGGTCGCGGGTGGGATGCCGGCCCTGAGGTGATGCCCGGGCGTTCCGTGCGGCGCGCCGTTCCTGAGTGGGGCGGGGGGTCGGTTTCCTCCCCGTCGGATAGCTACCGCCAGGCGTGGGCCGAGGTGGCGCCGCGCATCACCTACCACGACACCTGGCTCGTCGTGGCTGTCGGCTCGGCGGGGGAGCGGTTCGCTCACCAGCCGGGGCGTCGCCGCGGTGACGAGGTTCTGGCGGGGCTGCGAAGGGAGATGCGCATCCTGGGCGCTCAGCTCACCGCGGTGGACCTACGGCCGGGTCCGCCCCTCCACGGAGATGAGCTGGCCGACCTGATCAGACGACCCCATGAGGAAGCCGCCAGGCGGCGGCGCGTCGCTCGCCCCTGGCCCACAGCTGTGGAGGACCGATGGTCGTGCTGTCGCGCCGATGGCATGTGGCACGCCACCTTCTGGGTGGCGGAATGGCCGAGGGTCGAGGTGGGGCCGGACTTCCTCGGTCCGCTCCTGCTCGGGGAGGGCCGGCGCAGCGTCTCGCTGATCATGGCCCCGGTGGGGTCGGAGCGGGCCGAGCGCGAGGTCCGCTCGGCCCGCACCGCCGACGCGGCCGACCGCGAGTTGCGCGCCCGCGCCGGATTCCTGGCCAGCGCCCGGCGACAGCGCGAGGCGGACGGGGTCGAGCGTCGGGAGCAGGAGCTGGCCGAAGGCCACCACGACTTCCGCTTCTCGGGCTACGTGACCGTCTCGGGCCCCGATACCGAGACCCTGGCCGCGGCGTGCGCCGAAGTCGAACACGCGGCCCAGAGCTGCCGGTTGGAGTTGCGGCGCCTCTACGGTCGCCAGTTGGAGGCTCTGACCTGGACCCTGCCCTTGGGGCGCGGGCTGCGCTGAGGCACGACGATGAAGCCGCCTCCCGCCCACCGGGCCACGACCGCCCATCTCCAGGCGGTTTACCCCTTCGCGTCCTCCGGCGGGATCGGCGGGGCAGGTCCGCTGCTGGGCAGAGACGTGTTGGGCGGCCCGTTCTCGTTCGATCCGTGGGAGCTGTACCGGTCGGGCCGTATCACCAACCCCAACCTGGTGGTGCTGGGACAGCTCGGCCGGGGCAAGTCCACCTTCGTCAAGATCCTGGTCTGGCGCCAGCTGGCCTTCGGTCGCCGGGCGTGGATCATGGACCCCAAAGGGGAGTATGGTCCGCTGGCGCGGGCCTGCGGCACAGAGCCGCTGGCCCTGGTCCCCGGCGGTTCGGTCCGGCTCAACCCTCTCGACGGCATCAGTCGCACCGCGTCCGGCGGCGGCACCGGTGGCACCCGGCGGGCCACGGATCTGGTGTCGACCCTGGTGGCCACCTCACTCCGGCGCCTGCTGGCGCCCGAGGAGAGGGCGGCCATCGACCTGGCCGTCCACCACCTGGCCGAAGGTGGGCCGAGCCCCACCCTCCCCGACCTCGTGGAGGTCCTGCTCCAGCCCTCACCGGAATCGGCCGCAACCGTCGGGACCGACGTGGCCGGCCTGGCGAGGGCCGGGCGCGACGTGGCCCTGGAGATCCGTCGCATGGTGAGAGGAGATCTGGCCGGCATGTTCGACGGGGAGACCTCGGGGCGCATCGACGACAGTGACGCCGCGGTGGTGGTGATCGACCTCTCCGCGGTGTTCGCGTCCCCGGCCCTGCCTCTGATCATGACCTGCGCGGCGGCGTGGCTGCAGGGAGCGCTGGCCGCGGCCGACGGAGTCAAGCGTCTGGTGGTGATCGACGAGGCGTGGGCCATCCTCAATGACCCGGCCATCGCCCGCTGGTGTCAGGCCAACTTCAAGCTGTCCCGCTCGTTGGGTATCGCCAATGTGGTGGTGGCCCATCGGGTGTCCGACCTGTCGGCGGCCGGCGCCGACGGATCCGCCGAGGAGAAGTTGGCCACCGGTCTTCTGGCTGACTCCGAGACCAGGGTGGTGTTCGGCCAGCCCCCCTCCGAGGCCCGAGCGACGGCGAGGGAACTGGCGCTCAGTCGGGCCGAAGCCGACCTGATACCCCGGCTCCCGAGAGGCATGGCCCTGTGGCGGGTGGGATCACAGTCCCATCTCGTCGAGCACGTGCTCGGCCGCGCCGAGGCGGTGCTGGTCGATACCGACGCGGCCATGCGGGACAACCCCCGCCAGTTCCCAGGATCTGGTGCCGATTTCTCGGGAACTGAAGGGTAGGTGCTGGTGCGGAGCCTACCGGCCGCCGTGGGTTGGGGGAACCGGCGGTCAGCCGGCTTTGCGCCCGGGCGGGGTTTCGGGTGTGAGGAGCTGGTGGACGCGCTGGTGGGAGATACCGAGGATGGCGGCGGCGTCGCGCATGCTGATGCCGCGGCTGGTGAGGGCGACGGCGGCTTTGCGGGTCTGCTCGATGGCCAGGCGGTCGGCGTTGCGGGCGTGCTCTCGGGCTTTTCGGGCTTGCTCGACGGTTCGGCCGGTGGCTTTCGGCAGCACGGGTCGGGCCACGAGCTCGATGGCAGCTTCGTCGGTCTGGAACCACAAGGCGGCGGCTTCGCGCATGCGGGTGAGGGCTTGGTCGATGGTCTTGCCCCAGGTGTGGACCCGGGGTTCCTCGGCCAGCTCGACCGACCAGCGCCCGTCGTCTTCGTGTTCGAGGCACGCGGTGTAGGTGGTCACGGTGTCCTCCTTCGTGTTGGTGTCGATTCTCATTTGGTCAGCCATTTGGGGCCGAGGCAGGGCTCGAGGTCGCGTTCTATGGACCGCAGCGTGCCCGGGGTGATGTCGCCGGCGTGGAGGGGGATCACGGTCTGGCAGGTGGCGCACCGCCAGATCTGGTGCGATCCTCGTTGGCGCACGGAGTGGCAGCCGTGGTCGAGCAATATGCGGATCACCGCCCGAGCCGTCACCGCCTCAGTCTACCGTCCTAGACGGATACCTGTCCAGGTCATTGGACGGATGTTGTTCTGTCCGGTGGGCGAGGTCGGGATGGCCGAGGGTGCCGGCGTAGCGCATGGCGGTGCCCACGGTGATGCCGAAGAGGTCGCAGATACGGCGGATGTCGCCTCCGGTGGCGTGGATCTCGGCGAGGATGCGGTCTTCTCGGAGGGCTTGGGGGCGCAGACCGGTTCCCTTCCAGGGGAACTGTTTGCCGATCGGGACCAGTCTGGGGGCGCTGACCCGGCCGACGAACAGGTGGGGATTGATGCTGGCCGGCCAGGTCCGGTTGCGGTGATCGAGCCAGGCGCCGAGGCGTATTCGTACGGGGCCGGCGAGCGGGATATCTCGGCCGTCGAGGTGGAGTCGTCCGTCGACGATGTCGGTCAGTTGCAACCCGGTGAGCTGTTGGGCAGTGAGGGCGTGGAAGGCGACCAGGGCCACCGCCAGCGCCACCGCCGGGTCGGCCGAGTCGAGGGCGTGGCGGACGGCGACGGTGTCGAGAGGCAAGGGCACGGTGGCGTTCACGGCCGTGATGGGCATGCCCCGGGTGGGGTTGGTGAAGATCAGTTTGCGGGCCTTGAGGACCTTGAACAGCGACCGCAGTCCGTACTCGGCCCAGTTGCGTCTCGACCCGCTGGGGGGCAGCGCGGCGCGCACCTGTTCGGGCGTGATCTCGGCCAGGGATTGGTGGCCGGCGTCGGCCCAGGCCTCGATGATTCCGGCGATTCCCATGATGTGGATGCGGGCGGTTTGGGGATCCCGGGAGCGTTGCCGGGGGGCGGTGCTGCTCCCGTCGAGCATGATCTCGAGCCAGATCTCCAGCTGCGCTTTCATCGGTTCGGGCAGGTGGGCGGTCTTGGCCGCGAAGTAGCGCTCGACATGGGAGATGCGGTCGTCGATGAGCATGTCGGCCGCCGCCACGACGTCGAGGGTGGAGGTGATGTTGCCGTCATAGCGGGGCAGTTGGGCCACGTCGGTGGCGCGGATCTTCGCTCCTGGGGTGTCTTGGAGGACCTGCAGGAGTCGCAGGGATCGGATGACATCGTTGGTCTGGCGTCGGGACCGTCCGTGGCGAGCGGCGTGGTCGCGTACCACCGCGGAGCAGTGTCGGATCAGGTCGCTGTCGGCGTCGAAGGCCCGTTCGCGTACCACTACCGGGTCGGGGTCCATCCAGAACAGGGACTCCTGACGCCAGGCCAGGGGCCGGAACCCGGTCGGGGTCGGCCGGGATCGTCGTCCCTCCGGTCGGAGCCGGGGGGTGCGGGGCCGCCCGAAGCGCATGTTGGCCAGGAACAGCTGCTGGCCATACCGGTTGGCGCCGGGAAGGTCGACTGCTCGGCCGGGTTCTTGGACGCTGCGGGCCTGTGTAAAGCACAGCCGGCAGGCCCGGGCTTCGCCGACGTGGGTGTGGCGTCCGCAGTATTGGCAGTCACCCAGTGGGTAGTGGGTGTGCCACCACCGGCAGCTCCAGCACCGCCAGTTGTGGGCTCGATACACCCCCCAGGCCAGACAGTCGCGGCAGGTGCCCAGGTGCAGCGGGGCGCCGGGATGGCAGCGGTCGCACAGTCCCTCGCTGAAGTATCGGTCCGCGGTGGCGCATTTGCGGCAGGCAGGCGGAGTGAACGGCCCGCCCGGCAGGCACTCGTAACAGAAGTCGACCCGCGGTCGCACCCAGGCGACCCGCCGGACCTGGCAGGCGTTGCAGCGCGCCGGCGGGCGGGTCACAACGGCGGTTCGGACTTCGGTCTACCAAAGCGCGGTGTGACCCTCGGCGAGGCCGTCTCCGAGCTGGCCGTCTCCTGGCGTCGGGGACGGCGGGCCGCGACCTTCTCCGGTTCGCGGATCAACAGCGCGGCCGGGTCGCAGTCCAACACGGCGCAGATTACGTCGAGATCATCGAGTCGGATCGAGGTCGGCGTCCCGGCCCACAAAGCCGACATCTTCCCGGCTGACAGCTCCAGCCCGGCGTCGCCCAGCCGGCGGCGCATCTCCGCCGACTTCCAGATTCCGCGCTCGGCCGCTTTCAACCGCAGGTTCCACTGCACCAGGTCAGCCTCCTTCGGCGAAACGGGTTTCCAGGCGCCGGTTGGCGGTCGTCCACGCCTGCTCGATGTGGTCGTCGCGGACGTGGATGTATCCCGACGTGGTGGCCAGCCACTGATGGCCCAAAAGCTCCTGCAGGGCCTTGAGGTCCATGCCGGCGCCATACAGCGAGGAGGCGCAGAAGTGGCGCAGCACGTGAGGGCTCAGCCGCCCCGACCATCCCGGCAGCCAGGCCGCGGTGGCCACGCACAAACCTTGGCGCAACGCGTCGTCGCCGACCCGCCGGCACCGCTCCAAATCAGGGTCGTGCCGTTCGCTGGGCAGCATCGGGGCGTCGGGATCGGACCAGTCATCTCCGAAGCGATGACGGACCTCGCCCAGCCACCAATCCATCAGCCGGTCGGCGCCGTTGATCGCCGGGACCAGCCGGGCTTTCGGGCCGCGGCCCCGGCTTCCCTTGCCATGACGGACGTGCAGCTTGCCGAACCCGCCCAGATCGGGCCGCCAGTCGCGGATGTCCAGCATCACTGTCTCGTTGATCCGCAACCCCAGCCGGCGCCACAGCGACGCCGCGAAATAGTCCCGGGCGGCCGGCAGGTACTTGCGGGCCCCCACCACCGACACCCGCCACTGGGCAAACAGCTCATCGACCTCGACCTCCGAGGGCGGCACCCGCACCTTGCCCAACGAAGCGCCCGACTGCCGGTTGAACTCGTCGATCGGCTGCTCCACCACGAACCCCGTCAGAGCACGAATGTCGCCCTGATAGCGGCTGATCACGAACTCGAAGAACAACGCCAACGCCCCCGCCTTGCCCGCCCGGGTGGACACGCTACGTCCGGCCCGACGCTGCTCGACCAGAAAACGGTCCGCGTCGTCACAGGTCGCCGACCACAACGGCCGGCCCAACGACCGGGCGAACTCGATGATCGTCGACCGGGTGTGGCTCACATGCCCGTCGCCCAGGCCCGCGGCTGCCATCGCCAACGCGTACTGGTCGACGATCTCCTGCTCGAAGTCCTCAACCTCCTCGCCGCTGCGCAACGCCCGAGGCGAACCGATGTTGCGAACGGCGGCCAGGCTCAACGACCAGCCGGTTCACTCAGACAGCACATTCGTCGACTATACCGACTAACCGTCAGGAATCCCGACCATCCGTCATTCAAACGTAGTTGGACCGCGAACCCGCCCCTACCTGCACCAGCCCCTCAAAGCACGCCGCAGCCCACAGACGAACCCGAAGGAATGGAGATTAACCCCCGCCAGCGCCACGGCGGGGTCGGCCGAGTCCAGGGCGTGGCGGACAGCCGCGGTGTCGAGGGGCGAGGGCACGGTGGCGTTCACGGCTGTGAGGGGCATGCCCCGGGTGGGGTTGGTGAAGATCAGCTTGCGGGAACAGAGATTGACCCGGCCGGTTCGGCGCCGGGCCACGGCCAGCCCGGAAGGTCTTCCACTTGACCGCCGACAGCACCCGTGGACCCCGGGCCGGCTCGCCCTCGGAGACGCTGCTCCTCGGCGTGCTGGGTGTGGTCGCGGCGCTCGGAGCCTGGTTCTGGGTGGCCTCCAGCCTGGCCGCGTGGGTCAGCACCGGACGCTGGCCCGACTACCCCCTCCGGGGGGCCTGGGTGGCGGCCTTCCGTTTCGGGGCCGACGCCGGGCGGCCGCTGCGGGCCTGGGTGGGGCGCGGCTCGCCCGGCCCCGCCCCGGGGGGCGCCTCGGCCTTGGTCTTCTACCCCATCGGGGCGGCCATCGGAGCCGGCCTGGCGATCGTCGCCGTGGTGATGGCCCGGGCCATAGCCCGTCCCCGCGACGCCAGGACGGTTGGTGCCCGGTGGGCGAGGCGCGCCGACCTGCGGCCGGTAGCGGTGCGAAGCGGGCGGACCCGGGGCCGGTTGGTGATCGGTCGACCAGCCGGCGGGCGGGGCCTGGTGGCCACCGAGTCCCGCCATTCGCTCCTGGTGATAGGCCCCACCCAATCGGGCAAGACCACCGGCCTGGCCGTGCCCGCCATCCTCGAGTGGTCCGGTCCGGTGGTCGCCACTTCGGTCAAGGACGACCTGGCCCAAGCCACGTGCGGGTGGCGATCCCGGGGTGGCCCGTGCTGGCTGTTCGACCCGACCGTGAGCAGCGCGATGGAGGGGCCGTCGCGCTCGCGATGGTCTCCGCTGTCGGCATGCGGCACCTGGTCGCAGGCCCAGAAGATGGCCTCCTGGCTGGTGGAGTCCACGCCGGGGCGTAGCGGCATGGCCGACGCGGCCTTCTGGTACAGCGCGGCGGCCAAGCACCTGGCCCCCTTGCTCCTCGCCGCCGAACGAGGCGCCCTGCCCATGGCCGACGTGGTCCGTTGGACCGACACCGAGAACTTCGACGAGCCGGGCACCCTCCTCCACCTGAGCGGGGAGGCCGAGGCGGCGGTGGCCCTCCAGGCCTGCCAGGGTCGCGACGAGCGCATCCGCAGTTCGGTCACCACCACCTTGGAGACGGTGCTCTCACCCTTCTCCGATCCTCACGTGGCCCGTTCCACGGCGGCCACCGACGTCGATGTAGCCGCCCTGCTGGAGCGGAGCGGCACCCTCTTCCTCTGCGGTCCCTCCCACGAGCAGGCCCGGGTCCAGGGGCTGTTCGCATCCCTCGTGTCCACCGTCATCGCCGCCGCCGTCACCGAGGTCGGCCGCCGGGGCGCCCCGCTCGATCCGCCCCTGCTGGTGGTGCTCGACGAGGCGGCCAACATCGCCCCGGTGCGGGACCTCGACACTCTGGCTTCGACCGCCGCCGGTCTCGGCATCCAGTTGGTCACGGTCTGCCAGGACCTGTCACAGCTGACGGCCCGCTACGGCCCCGAGCGGTCGCGGACCATCGCCAACAATCACCGGGCCAAGCTGCTGCTGAGTGGGGTGGGTGACCTGCAGACCCTGGATCTGCTCTCGGGCCTGGCCGGTGAGCAATCGGTGCGCGAGACGTCGTTCACCAGGGACATGAGGACCGGCTCCGCCACCCGGTCCGACTCGACCCGGATTCGCCGCCTGGCGCCCACCGACGAGCTGCGCCGCGTGGCCCCCGGCCACGGTGTACTGGTCTACGGTCACCTCCCGCCGGTACGGGTCAGGCTGCGCCCCTGGTACTCCGATCCGGTGCTGCGCCGACGGTCCGAGGCGGGCGGAGCGACCCCGGGGGGCGCCTGACCCCCGGGGTCGGCGGCGACCCCGGGGGTGCCCCTTCCGGGCCCCCCGGTCCATCTTCACGGCGGGCGTCGGTCGGGGCGGCGGGTCGGCGGGTCGGCGGGCGGCTTGCGGGCCCGGCTGGGCGACACCCGGGGTGGCTCTCCGGGCATCTTGGGGTACACGGGAGGCCAGGGAGCATCGGTCAGCCCCGACGCCAGGTCGCGACGCGACATCTCGAGGAGCGGTTCCAGGGACTGGGGGCGGCTTGCCTCCCAGGGGTCACCGTCGGCGGCGACCCGGGCCGGAACGGTGACCAGGGTCAGCTCGTCGGGGGCGATCGTCGGCAGCTCTTCCCAGGCGAACGGGGTTGACACCTGACCGGCGGCCCGGGCCCGAACCGACCAGGCTCCGAACACCGTCTTGTGGGGGGCGTTCTGGTTGAAGTCGACGAACACCCGGGCTCCCCGCTCTTCCTTCCACCACGCCGAGGTGATCAGATCGGGCCGGCGACGCTCGAGCTCGCGGGCCACGGCGACCGCTGCGGCGCGAACTTCGATCGACCCCCACCGGGGCTCCAGGCGCACATAGACATGGACGCCGCGGTTGCCGGTCGTCTTGGGCCAGCCCACCAAGCCCACCGAGCGCAGCAGGAGATCGGTCTCCTGGGCTGCTTCGCGGAGCATGTCGAACCCCACCCCCGGCGACGGGTCCAGATCGATGCGCAGCTCATCGGCGTGGTCGGGGTCGGAGGCCCGGGTGGGCCAGACGTGGAAGCCGAGGCAACCCAGGTTGACCGCCCACAGCACATGGGCCAGGTCGGCGGCAACGAGCGCGTTGGAACTGGTCCCGTTCGGCGTCGAAACGACGGTGGTCTGCAGCCAGTCGGGGTGGCTGTCGGGTACCCGCTTCTGGAAGAACGAGCTGCCCCCGGCGCCGTTGGGGAACCGCTGCATCAGGACCGGCCGCCCTCCCATGGCGTCCATCAAAGGCGCCTCGACGAACTGGTAGTAGCGGACCAGGTCCAGCTTGGTGTGGCCCCCGTCGGGGAAGAAGACCTTCTCCGGGCTGGTGATCTCGATGGTCCGACCGGCCGCCTCGACCGCGACCCGACGAACCGCTCCGGCCACCGGTCGGTCAGGACTCGGCTTCGGTGCTCTCGGCCGGGTGGTAGCTGGCCGCCAGTAGCCCGGCCGACGAACCGATCCCGATCAGCGCGGCCAGCACCGCCCAGCGAAGCCCGGCCCGGTGGCGGCCCCGGGCGGCGTCCAACGACAGGCGGCCCGGACCGAGGGCGGCCATCACCGCCGCGACCGCGGCCACGACCCCCGTGTACTCCCAGCCCCCCTTGAACACGAAGAAGCCCTTGGCGCGGTGATCGGTGCGCGCCGCGGTCGCCATCAGGCCGATGGTGGCCGCGGCGGGCAGCGGGCTGGCCGCACCCAGGGCCAGCAAGGTCCCCGCCCCCATCTCGGTGGCTGCGGCCATCCGGGCGTGGACGTGAGCCGGCTTCAGGCCGAGGGCCTCGAACCAGGCGGTCGTGCCCTGGAGGCCTCCCTTGCCGAACACCTTGTTGTAGCCGTGGGTGAACAGCATCGGGCCTATGGTGAGGCGCAGGAGCAGCGAGGCGCTGTCTGTCGGGATTCGGGAGGATCGTGACTTGGCGGCCATTGCGCCCAAGGTAGCCGAGAGGTCCGCGGCGGCGGGCTACCCTCGTGCGGATCGTGGCACCGAAGGTCAACTCCCTGCAGGACCCGCCGGCTCCGGTCCCGCAGCCGGGCCGGACCCGCCTGGCGGCCGCGGTCGGAGCGGCCACGGCGGGGGTGTCGCGCCGGCTGGGGCGCGGCAGCGGGTCGGTGATAGGCGGCCGGGCCGTGCTCCTGGTCGACCCCAGGGCGCTCGAGAGGCTGTCGGCGGGCCGGACCATCGCTCTGGTGTCGGGCACCAACGGCAAGACCACCACCACGAGCCTCCTGGCTGCCGCCCTGGGCGGACCCGGCTGGGTGGACACCAACCTGCTCGGAGCCAACCTGATACCGGGCCTGGTGGCCGCCCTGGCCGCCGGCTCGCCGGAGCGGCCCGCCGTGCTCGAAGTCGACGAGGCGTGGCTGGCCCGCGTCGTGGACGCCACCCGGCCGCAGGCGGTGGCGCTGCTCAATCTCAGCCGCGACCAACTGGACCGCAACAACGAGGTGCGCACCCTGGCCAACCTGTGGCGGCGGACCTTCGAGTCCCATCCCGAGGTGACGGTGGTGGCCAACGCCGACGATCCGCTGGTGGTCTGGGGTGCCGGTCGGGCCGGAACCGTCCGCTGGGTCGGAGCCGGTCAGCCCTGGAAGGATGATGCCGGGGGCTGCCCGCAGTGCGGCGGTCGGATCGACTTCGACGACTCTGGTTCGGGGTGGCGTTGCGGGGACTGCGATCTGCAGCGGCCGGCGCTGGATGTGCGCATGGAAGGCGCCGAAGTGGTCTGGGCCGGTGGTCCCTCGGTGGTTCCCGAGCTCCACCTGCCGGGGCGGGCCAACCGGGCCAACGCGGCCATGGCGCTGGCCACGGCCGAGGCCCTCGGAACCGCTCCGTCGGTCAGCGCCCCGGCCCTGGGCTCGTTGCGGGAGGTGGTCGGTCGCTACGCGGTGGTCGACGCGGGCGGCCACAGGGCCCGCCTCCTCCTGGCCAAGAACCCGGCCGGGTGGCTCGAGGTGTTCGACTTCCTGGGCCCAGCTCCGACCCCGGTCGTGATCGCCATCAACGCCCGGATCGCCGACGGCCGGGACCCCTCCTGGCTCTGGGATGTGCCCTTCGAGCGGCTGCGCGGCCGCTTCGTGGTGGCCACTGGCGAGCGCAGCCGGGATCTGGCGGTGCGGCTGCACTACGCCGAGGTGGACCATGTGCGCGAGCCCGACCTCGCCCGGGTCGTCGCCGCGGGGCGGGCCCCGGATGTCGATGTCGTCGCCAACTACACGTCGTTCCAGCAGCTTCGAGGCCTGCTGGCGTGACGGTATCGGTCGGACTGCTCTTCCCGGACCTGCTCGGCACCTACGGCGACTCCGGTAACGCCGCCGTACTCGCCGCCCGGCTGCGCTGGAGGGGCCACGACTGCGAGGTGGTGACGGTGCGCTCGGGCGACCCGGTGCCGACGAGCTGCGACATATATGTCGTGGGAGGCGGTGAGGACCTGCCC
Source organism: Actinomycetes bacterium (assembly GCA_021838445.1). Classification (GTDB taxonomy): domain Bacteria; phylum Actinomycetota; class Acidimicrobiia; order Acidimicrobiales; family Palsa-688; genus JAKCDU01. The sequence continues at coordinate 64,290 of JAKCDU010000012.1, forward strand.
CAGGCCCAGGCCGCCCGCCAGCTCGGGGCCGGTCGCGACGACGGGGCCCTGCAGCAGGCGGTGGACCGCGGCGCCGTGGTGTTCGCGGTGTGCGCCGGCCAGCAGATCATCGGGCGGACCTTCAGCGGCCCCGACGGTCTTCCCACCCCGGGGGTGGGGCTGCTCGACTGCACCACCGTGGCTGGGGAGGGTCGGCGCATGGTCGGCGAGATAGTCGTCGACCCCGCTCCCGACCTTGGTCTGCCGGTCCTGACCGGCTACGAGAACCACGCCGGCGTCACCCGGGTCGGACCTTCGGCTCTCCCGCTCGGAGCTGTCCGCCGCGGTTGGGGCAACGGGGGTGACAGCGGCACCGACGGGGTTCGCTCCGGCAAGGTGATCGGCACCTACCTCCACGGCCCGGTGCTGGCCCGCAATCCCGCGCTCGCCGACCTGCTGCTGTCCTGGGTCGTCGGCGCGCTGGCGCCGCTCGACGACGCCGAGATCGACGATTTGCGTCAGGAGCGCCTCCGGACGGTGCTGGCCGGGGGGGCGGGGTGGCGGCGGAGGCTGGCGCGGCGGCGGATGGGGCGGCGGTGACCTCACAGGCGCTGCACACCGATCATTACGAGCTGACCATGCTCGACGCCGCCCTTGCCGCGGGAGTGGCCGACCGGCCGGTCGTGTTCGAGGTGTTCACCCGGGCCCTCCCGCCCGGCCGGCGCTACGGGGTGTTCTGCGGGTTGGGCCGGCTGGTGGAGGCCCTCGGGCAGTTCGTGTTCGGCGCCGGCGAGCTGGAGTGGTTGGAACAGCGGGGCTTTCTCACCCGAAGGGCCCTCGACCGGTTGGAGACGTACCGCTTCACCGGGTCCATCACGGCCTACGCAGAGGGGGAGCTGTACACCGGGGGCTCGCCCGTGCTGAGCGTTTCGGGCACCTTCGCCGAGGCCGTGCTGCTCGAGACCCTGACGCTTTCCATCCTCAACCACGACTCGGCGGTGGCCGCCGCCGCCAGCCTGGTGGCGGCCGCCGCGGGGGACCGCCCGGTCATAGAGATGGGGAGTCGCCGGACCGAGGCCGAGGCCGCGGTCGCCGCGGCCCGGGCGGCCTACATCGGTGGCCTGGCGTCGACCTCCAACCTGGAGGCCGGCCGGCGCTACGGGGTCCCCACGGCGGGCACCACCGCCCATGCCTTCGTCCTGCTCTTCGACGAGGAGCGGGAGGCGTTCCGGGCTCAGGTGTCCACTCTCGGCGCCGCGACCACGCTCCTGGTGGACACCTACGACACGGCCCGGGCCATTCGGGCGGCGGTCGAGACGGTCGGTGTCGACCTCGGGGCCATCCGCATCGACTCCGGCGACCTCGGGGCCGAGGCGGTGCGGGCCCGACAGTTGCTCGACTCGATGGGCGCGACCCGAACGGCCATAGTCGTCACCGGCGACCTCGACGAGTCCGCCATCGCCCGGCTGGGTTCGAGTCCGGTGGACGCCTACGGAGCCGGCACCAGCGTGGTCATGGGCAGCGGTCACCCGACGTGCGGGTTCGTCTACAAGCTGGTGGAGGTGGATGGGCTCCCGGTGGAGAAGCGCTCCCCGGGAAAAGCCACCGTGGGTGGGCGCAAGCGGGCCTGGAGACGCGCCGACGGAGGGACAGACGTGGTGGCCGTCGACCCGGTGGCCCCTCCGGAGAGGTGCCGTGACCTGCAGCACGAAGTGGTCCGCCACGGCGATGTCCTTGTTGACCCCGATCTGGAAGGCGCCCGGCGGCGGCACCGCCAGGCGCTGGCCGATCTCGGCCCGGACCGGCTGCTCCTACTCGAACGAATGTAGGAGACCCCCGCCCGGCCGGAGCCGGGGGACCGCCGTCAGGAACCGGCGGCGGGAGCTCGCCGGCGTCTCGTCGCGGCCGCCGGGGCGGCGCCACTCGTCGTGGCGGCGGCCCGACGGACCGGCGTCCGGCGGGGGGTTGGAGTCGCGGCGGCGGTCGTGGCGGCAGCCCGACGGACCGGCGTCCGGCGTGGCGCCGGGGGGGCGTCGCCGGCGCTGGTCGCCGCGGCCTGGGTCGTGGCGCTGGCGGCACTCGTCGTGGTGGCGGTCCGCCGCACCGGCCTCCGGCGCGGCGTCGGGGGAGTAGTGGCCACGGCGCGGTGGCGGGCGTTGGCCATCTCACCGGCCTGGCCGCGGGTGACATCCCAGAGCTTGATCCCGCCCAGTATCCCGGCTGCATTGTCCACCACCGACACGCCGGCCGGGAGGTCCGAGCCGAGACGGGCCGAGTTGCCGCCTCCTATGTAGCAGTGGTCGAAGAAGCACAGGGCACGGAGGACCTCGACGGTCTCGAACACCCGGGACCGCCACTTGCTGTTGCCGGTCTTCTTGCGGGCCGCTTCGCCCAGGACCTCGTTGTAGCTCTTGCCGCGACGTAGGGGGTGGTGGGCCAGCTCCAGGTGGGGGAGGAGTTGACCCTGGCTGAAGAAAGCCGTTCCGACCCCCGTCCCGAGGGTCACGACCAGCTCGAAGCCATTTCCCTCGATGACCGCCGCGCCCTGCAGGTCGGCGTCGTTGGCCACCTTGGTGGGCTTGCCAGTGACGTCCTCGAGGGCGGCCGCCAGGTCGAAGGCCTCCCAGGCCCGCACCAACTTGGGGGCCGGCGTCCCGCCCGGGCCGTCGGGCGATACGAAGTGGGGAGCCGACAGGATGCGACCGTCGCGCACCATGCCCGGGAAACCGACCGATATGCGGTCGAAGGACGGCAACCCGGCGATCAGGGACTGCAGCTCCAGTACCAACTTCTGCGGCGACAGCGGGTAGGGAGTATCCACCCGGACCCGGGGATGCTCCATCTGGCCGGTCCCGTCCAGCACCGACGCTTTCAACCCCGTGCCACCGATGTCGATGGCAAGGGTGTCGAGAGAATCTTCTGGTCTTGTAATCGCGGCCATCGCGCGAGACTATTCCTTGTGGCCAGGTGACCCTCGGGTTCGAAAGATTTCGAGCCGATGGGTAAGTAAAACGATGTTGGTGACGACCAGCTGGACAGGGGTGGAGGGATGAGCACTCCGGACGCAAGACTAAATGCCGCTGAACGGGCCGCTTTCGCCCATCTGGAAGCCGCGGCGGTGGCGGCCGACCCCCATCTGGCAGCCCGGCTGCGGGGTCGGGCCAGGTGGCGGGTCCATCCGGCCGTCCGATCCGCCCGTGTCGCGGCCCGCCGCGGCTGGGTCGCGCTCGTCGCCCATCGGAGGTGGGGGGCGCCGCTGGCGCTGTTGGGCTTTGTGCTCATGGCGGTCGGGCTGAGCGCCGGCTTGGCCGTTTCCCTGCTCGGTGCCGCCCTCGCCCTGCTCGGGCTGCTCCTGGTCGCCGAGACGGTGCGCTCGCGACTCGCCGCGGCATCGGCCCAACGGGCGGCGTCCCCCGAGGGGGACTAGCACACCCTGGCGACCGGCGCGTCGATCAGCCGCCGACAGCCCCCCCGGTGATTCCAGCGCCCCCTGCGGCGGTACCACCGCCGGCCGCGGTCGTCCCCGCCGCGCTGGCCCGTACCGCCGTGGCCTGCACCGCGCCGCCGGCTCCGGTGGTGCCGGAGACGACCACGGTGTCGCCGATCTGCAGGCCGCTGACCGGTGTCGTCACCGTCCGGGTGACCCGGGCGGTGGGGCCGACGGTCACCTTCACGATGTTGCCGGCCGAGTCGGAAATGTCGACCACGTCGCCCTGGACGTCGATGACCGTCCCGGTCGCAGCCGCTCCGCCCGCTCCCCCGAAGCCACCCAGCCCGCCGCCGGCGCCACCGCCGGCGCCGGCGCCGGCTCGGGCCGCGGCGAACCGGCTGGCCAGAGCCGACAGGGTCGACGCCGAACCGCTGCCGTGATGTTTCTCGGCCACCACACCGCCCCAGAAGCCCCCTCCGAGCAGGCCGAGGACCAGCAGCCCGGCGGTCAGGTAGCGGACCCGGAAGGAGCGACCGGTGTTCTCCTGGGTGACCCACTCGTCGTCGGGATCCTCGGGATGGATCTGCGTCTCGGGAGCCTCGTCGGCCATGAAAACCATCTCGTTCGTCCTTAGCTCTCTACTCGTACCTGAGCGCGTCGACGGGGCGTAGGGCGGCGGCTCGGCTGGCCGGGTAGAAGCCGAAGAACACCCCGACCGCCACGGTCACCGCAAAGGCCCCCACCACCGAGCCGGTGGTCGGCACCGGCTTGACTCCGGCGATGCGGAAGTGGGTGCCGATCACGCCGACCACCACCCCGGCCAGGCCCCCGATCAGCGAGAGGAGCACCGCTTCGGTGAGGAACTGCCCGAGGATGGCCCGGCGGGGGGCGCCGATGGCTTTGCGGATGCCGATCTCGCGGGTCCGCTCGGTGACCACGACGAGCATGATGTTCATGATCCCGATCCCGCCCACCAGCAGGCTCACCGCGGCGATGACGGTGAGCAGCACGGTGAAGGTCGAGCTGGTCGAGGCGCTGGTCGCCAGCAGGGTCGCTTCATTGACGATGGTGAAAGGGAGGTTGGCCACGCTGGTCTGGTTGGCCGAGGCGAGGATGTCGGCTGTCTCCTGCTCGGCTGCGTTGACCGCTCCGGCCGACCTGGCCTGCACGATCAGCTCGGTGAAGTTGTTGGTGTAACCGGTTAGGAGGTCCTGGGCGGTGGTGTAGGGGACGAGAGCGATGTTGTTCGGGTCGGCTCCCGTCCCTGACGCCTTGGTGGCCAGGACCCCGATCACCTGGAACCGGACCGACCCGAAATACACTTCGGCGCCGATCGGGTTCTGTCCGACCTGGAACAGATCGGAGACGAGGGTCTGGCCGATCACCGCGACCTGGTCGTGGTGGGCCACGTTCTGCGTGGTGAGCGACGAGCCGGCCTGCACCTGGTAGTCCTCGGCGGTCAGGTAGGTCGGCGTCGTACCGGTCAGGCTCACGCCGCTGTCCGATGCCCCGCTGTAGGAGGCCGTCCCGTTGGTGTTGAGCACGGGCGACACGGACAGCACGTCGGGGGCCTGGTTGGGGTCCGAGATGTTGGCCACGTCCTGGGAGGTGATGGTCGCCGCCTGGCTCTGGGTGCCGCCCGTCGCCGGTCCCCGCCCGAAGCGGCCCCGGTTGAGGATGGTGATGGTGTTGGTCCCGAGCGCCTTGATGCGGTTCTGCACGGCCTGCGACGACCCGTTCCCGTAGGCCACGACGATGATCACCGCTCCCACGCCGATGAAGATGCCGAGCACCGTCAGAGCCGAGCGGAGCTTGTTGCTGGACAGGCCCCGCAGGGCGCTGCGCAGGTCGTTGCCGATGTTCAACCGGTCACCGCCTCTCGTCGGTCGAAGCGCTCGTCCGATACGACCTGGCCGTCGCGCAGGCGTACCACCCGGCGGGTGTGGCGGGCGATGTCGGGTTCGTGGGTGATGAGCACCACGGTGCGCCCGGCCCGGTTCAACTGGTCGAAGATGGCCATGATGTCCTCACTCGAGCGGGTGTCGAGGTTGCCGGTCGGCTCGTCGGCGAGGATCAGCGACGGGTTGGTCACGATGGCCCGGGCCACAGCCACCCGCTGCTGCTGGCCCCCCGACATCTCGCTCGGTACGTGACCGGTTCGATCCGTCAGGCCGACCATGTCCAGCGCGTCGAGCGCCCGCTGGCGCCGCTCGCGGGCGTTCACACCGGCGTAGCCGAGGGGGAGCTCCACGTTGGCCAGGGCGGTGGTCCGGGGGATGAGGTTGAAGCTCTGGAAGACGAAGCCGATCTTGCGGTTGCGGATGCGGGCCAGGGCCGACTCGTCGAGGTTCCGGACGTCCACGCCGTCGAGCCAGTACCGGCCGCTGGTTGGCACGTCGAGGCAGCCGATCACGTTCATCATGGTGGACTTGCCCGATCCGGAGGCCCCCATGATGGCTACGAACTCGCCCCGCTCGATGACCAGTGACACCCCGGCCAGGGCGTGCACGTCGGTGTCGCCCATGCGGTACAGGCGCGTCACGTGGCGCAGGGCGATGACCGGTGGCCCTTCGCCGCCGGTCCGGGCGCCCAGGACGGCCCGGGACGATCCGGGCGACCCGCTCGAGCCGGTCGGTATGGGCCCGGCCCGCACCGGTAACGGGCCGACCGGCGTGGCGTCGTTCTGCCAGCCGCCGTCGGGACCCATCACCCGCCCCCGAAGCCGCCGCCGAAGCCGCCGAGGCCACCACCCAAGCCGCCGATGCGGGTCCCGGTCCCCGCCGTTGCCGACCCCGTCGAGCTGACCGTCGCCGACGGCTCGGCCACCACGTCCCCGATCGACAGACCTGAGAGGATCTGGGTGGTGGTGTCACCGACCAAACCGACGTTGACCGGCGTGAGGACCTGCTTGCCGTTCTTCAGCAACTCGACAGTGGAGCGGTTGCCGGTGGTGGTGATGGCCGACGAGGGCAGCTCGAGGGCGTTGGTCGCCGATCCCACCACCACCGCCACCGTGGCGCTCATACCGTTCTGCACGCTGCTCGGTGGGTTGGACAGGCTGATCGTGACGCTGTAGGTCACCACGTTGGATACCACCGTCGGCACCTCGCTCACCGCTGCCACCGATCCGGGGACCGTGGTGCCGGTCGCACTGAGGGTGACCGTGGCCGGCTGGCCCACTCGGACCTTGACGGCTGAGGCCTCGGGGAAGCCGGCCACGACCTGGAGGCTCGAGAGGTCCTGCAGGGTCAGAAAGCCGCTCGACGAACTGGAGGAGCTGGAGGACGCCGACGAGCTCGCCGTGGAGGATGCTCCCGTGGCGGCCGCGCCTGACCCGCTGCCGCCCGATCCGCTGGCGCTCGCTCCGGACGAGGCGGCCGAGGAGTTCCCACCTCCGCTGACCGTCTGGCCCGGGGTCCCGGTGAGAGCGGTCACGGTCCCGTTGAAAGGAGCCACCAGCGTGGTGTCGGCCAGGGTCTTCTGATCCTGGGTGACGGTCTCCTGGGCGGAGGTGACCTGGGCCTGGTCCTGCAGGATGGTGGCCGGGCTGACGTAGCGTTTGGCGGCTATCGACAGGTTCTCCTGGGTCAGGGTGTTGTTGGCCTGGTTCAAGGCGTTCTGGTCCTGGTTCACCGTCTGCTGGGCGGCGGTGGCCTGGGTGCAGGCATTGGTGCTCGACGTGGAGGTCGGGCTGGTAGTGGTCGAGGTGGAGGTGCTGACTGGAGCTCCACCGCCCGTTCCCGATGTGGACCCGGTGCCGGTTCCGACTGAGCCGCCCGACGACCCGCCCCCGGTCGGGGTGCCCGTCGCGCTGGCGGACACGGAGGCCGCCTTGGTGGCGCTGCACGCGGCCTGATCGGTGGCCAGGGTGGTCTGGTCGGTGGTCAGCGTGGCCTGGGCCGAGGCCACGGCGGCCTGGTCGGTGGCCACGGTCGCCTGATCCTGCTGTACCTGCGGGGGGCTCTCGTTGCCGCTCTCGGCCAGAGAGAGATTGTCCTCGGCCGCGCTCAGCTGGTCCTGAGCGGCGGCGAGGGCGGCCTGGGCCGGGCCCGGGTCGAGGGTGGCGAGGGTTTGGCCGGCCACCACGTTCTCGCCCACGGTCGCGTTCACCGAGCTGACGGTGCCGCCGGTGGCGAAGCTGACGCTCTGGCTCGTGGCCGCCGAGATGTTGCCGCTGGCGGTGACCGTCTGACTCACCGTGCCGGTGGTCACCGTGGCGGTCCGGGTGGCGGCGTGGGCGGCCGACTTGTGCAACAGGGCGTTCAAGCCGAAATAGGCGACGACGGCCACCACGACCAGGAGGGCCCCGTTGGCGACCCAGAACCGGCGGCCGGTCATCCGGCTGTGGTGGTGGTGGTGGCCCCGCCCCTGACCCCGGCGGCGGGGGCCAGGGGAGCGCAGGCCTGGCGGGCCGCGGCGAAGGCCGGGTTGGAAGCGAGGCCCCCGCCCGCGCCAGGAGTAGTCGCGCTGCTGCTGCTGCTGCTACTACTACTACTGGCCGCCGCCGTCGTCGGTGGCCCCGACGGAACCGTCACGCCGTGTAACTGCAGGCACTGCAGGTAGGCCCGTCCGGCGGCGCTGTTCTGCAGGTTGGCGAACCCGCCGGCACCGCGGGTGGGCAGATCGCTACGGCAGGCGGTGAAGGCCGCCCCGAACACCGCGGTGGTGGTCGGCGGCGTGGCCGTAGACGGCGGAGTGCTCCCGGCGTTGGGACCGAAGCCTCCCCGGCGGCCGAAACCCGCGTTGGCCTCGCTGGCGGGCACGCCATGGGCTTCCATGCAGCTGGTGTATCGGGCCCGGGCCGCCGCGAAGCCGGCCGAGCCGGCAGGCGTGGAGGCCGACGGTGAGGAAACCGACGCCGGAGCCGCGGTGGTCGTGGACGCCGAGCCGGTCTTGGTGCCCCCTCCGCTGCACGCCCCCGCCACCATGGCCACTGCGGCCACCGCCGGTAACATGACCAAGCGCGAGGCGCGCCAGCGGGGCCGTGGTGGGGCAGGGGGAGTGGTCATCGGACGGCTAGCCAACAGGTCGCCGCTTAGAGCGACGTCAGATTTAACTGAATGTTTCCTGAGACTCATGCCCCAAATACCTAGAAAAAGGGCATAACCTCCCAGGCTTCAGCCAATCGACCGTGCCCCGCCAGTTTTACACAGCCTATTCTCAGCGATCACACTTGTCCCGAGGACTGATGGGGAGAGGCACGTTGCGCATTTTGATCCTTGGCGGAGACGGATACCTGGGGTGGCCCACCGCGCTGCACCTGACAGTCCGGGGCCACGACGTGGCTCTCGTGGACAATTTCGTCCGTCGCGACTGGGACCAAGAGCTCGGCGTGGAGAGCCTGGTCCCCATCGCCTCGCTCGAGGAGAGGGTGCGGACCTGGGCCACGGTGTCCGGTAAGGAGTTGCCCGTCTACATCGGGGATCTCTGCGACGGCGACTTCGTGGATCAGATAGTGCGCGACTTCGACCCGGACACCATCGTCCACTACGCCGAGCAGAGCTCCGCCCCGTACTCCATGCTCGACCGCCAGCACGCCGTGGCCACGCAGATGAACAACGTCGTGGGGACCTTGAACGTCCTCTACGCCATCGCCGCCCACAACCGCGACATCCACCTCGTGAAGCTGGGCACGATGGGCGAGTACGGCACGCCCAACGTCGACATCGAGGAGGGCTGGCTGGACCTCACCCACCGGGGCCGCCACGACCGGGTCTTGTTCCCCAAGCGCCCAGGGTCCTTCTACCACCTGTCCAAGGTCCACGACAGCCACAACATCGAGTTCGCCTGCCGTATATGGGGGCTTCGGGCCACGGACCTCAACCAGGGTGTCGTCTACGGCCAGGAGACCGAGGAGACCAGACTGCACCCGGCGCTGGCCACCCGCTTCGACTACGACGGCATCTTCGGTACGGTCCTCAACCGTTTCACCATCCAGGCCGTTCTCGGTCATCCGCTGACCGTCTACGGCCAGGGGGGCCAGACCCGGGGCATCATAAACATCGTCGACACGGTGCAGTGCATCCGGCTGGCCGCCGAGAGCCCGGCCGGGGCCGGTGAGTTCCGGGTGTTCAACCAGTTCACCGAGCAGATGTCGGTCCGACAGATCGCCGAGACGGTCTCGGCGGCGTATCCGGGCGAGGTGAGCATCGAACAGGTGGCGAATCCGCGAGTCGAAGCCGAGAGCCACTACTACCGGGCCGCCCACACCGGGCTTCTCGACCTCGGCCTCGTGCCCCACCTCCTGAGCGACACGCTGATCGACTCGCTCTTCCGCATCGCCGAGCGTCACAAGGACCGGGTCTCCCTCGAGGCCATCCGCCCCACCGTGCACTGGCGGGCCACCGCCAACGCGCTGGCCGGGGCTCAATGACCTGAGAGTCGGTTGTGAGAGCTGAGCGCCGAGAGGCGATGGCCGCTTCGTCGTCGGCATCGAGGTAGTGCACGGTGTGGCGTGGTTGCTGGAGGGTCCGTCGCGTGCCGTTGGCCGAGAGTCGCGGCCGTCCCTGAGCGCTGCCGGTTCGACCCCCCGGCGCCGGCGGGCCACCACCGCCGCGGGGATAGGCGCCCCTCTCGTGGTCGGCCTCGTACACGTGGCGCTGGTCGCGTCCCACTACTTCGTCGGCTCCTTCGACGACGACGCTGGCTACATACTCACCGCCAAGGCGCTGGTCGCCGGCGGCGGGCTGACCACCCGGCTTCCTACCGGGGAGGTGATCGCCGGCCTCTACCCGCCGGGCTACAGCGCCCTGCTCGCCCCACTGGTCTGGCTGTGGCCCCACTCCTTCGTGCCCCTGCGGCTCCTATCCACGGCCTGCTTCGCCGCCCTGTTCCCCCTGTTCTGGGTCTACCTGGGCCGCAAGGGTTTCTCGCCGACGCTGCGGACGGCGGCTCTCACCCTGCTGGCCCTCGGCCCACCGCTGGCCACCTACGGCAGCATGGTGATGGCCGAGGCCCCATTCCTCGTGCTGCTCCTGCTGCTGCTCCTCGGGGTCGACACCTGGCCCGAGCGCGCCGGGGTGTGGGCCCGCCAGGGTCTGGTGGTGATGGTGCTGGCGTCGGCGCTGATCTGGCTGAAGGAGGCGGCGGTGGGGCTCGTCGTCGGCCTGGTCCTCTGGTACCTGTGGTCGAGAGCGGGCCGGCGGCGCGCTGGCGCGCTCGGCACCTTCGTGGTCGTGACCCTCATACCGGTGATAGCGGCCCGCATCGCCACGGGCACGCCTGTAGCCGGCTCCCGTTACTCCCAGGAGCTGGGTGGCTACTACCAGGGCGGGCTGGGGAGCCGCCTGGCCCACGTGGTGCCGTCGTCGGGCTGGCACCTACTGACCAGCGCCATACCCGCCACCCTCGTGCCCTACCTGGCACCCCTGCCCATCCGCGGTCACTGGCCGGATCTCTGGAAGGGGCTGTCGGTCCTCGTCGCCGTGCTGGTGGTGACCGGAGCGGTGGTCTGGGCCCGGCGCCACCGCGACGCTGCGCTGCTGATGACGGTCATCTACCTAGCCGAGTCCACCCTCTGGCCTTTCGTCAACGAGCGCCGGGCCATCCTGGTGCTGCCCATCCTCATCGGGTGGTACGTCACCGGCGCGGCGTGGGCGTGGACGATGCTCAGCCGCGCCGTGGGCCGACACCGCTCCCGACGGTTCCTCGTCGCCGGCTCGGTGCTGATGGCCGGCGCCGTGGTGGTCGGGCCCCTCGTGGCCCAGATGCCCCGTGACTACCTGTACGCCTGGGGGCAGAGCGGCAGCCACTTCGGCGGATCCCGCTACGCCTCGGTGCTGGCCCGGCTGGGCTCGCCGACCGACGTGGTGGAGACCGACTACCGGTCCTCGACCGCTCTGTTCACGGGCCACCAGACGAATTGGAACGCCTTCGTCTACGACCAGGGCCCCATCTGTTATGGGCCGTTCGTGGTCAGCCAACTGGCCGCCGATCGGGCCGACTTCCTGTTGCTCGGCGACTTGAACAAGCCGGGCTACATCGACAACCCGTGCCTGGCCTCCCTGGTGGCGGGGGCCACCTGGGCGGTGGAGATCCTCCACACCGCCCGCGACGACGGTCAGGTCTACGAACTGCTCGGCCCGGGTACGGCTCAGCCGGGGCTGACCGACGTGGTGGCGGGAGTGCGACCGGGGCGCACGACGACGCCCCGCTCGGCGGTCCTCACCTGGTCCCTCCCGGCCCCCCGCCTGCTGTCACAACTTTCGGTCGGTGAGGCAGCCGCGTCGGCCGGGACGACGGTCCGGGTGGCCCTGGAGTACCAGCAGCCCGACGGGCACTGGGTGGTGGCCGCTTCGGCACCCACCGCGGTCGGCGACGGTGCCGGGCGGGCCCCCTACCTTCTCGCCGCTCTGCCCCAGGCGGTCCCGGTAGAGGCGGTGAGAGTGGTGGTCGAGGGCCCGGCCCCCGCGTCGGGCGCGACGGTCGGCGACCTGGCCGCCATCGGTCCGGCGGCCGCGGCCCCGGTCGCGGGTGCCAGCCCCGGCACAGTGACCGCTGCGGGCTAGAGCGCCGCGGGTAGGAGCGCCCGGGCCTACCCGCGGTCACCGCCGGGTGGAGGCCGCCCGGCGGTCGCCCCGGGTCCTCAGCCGCAGCCACGTGCTCACCACCACCCGCCCGAAGCGAACGCCGTAGAGGAGGTTGGCCCCTTTCTTCGACACACCGGCCTGGCGGAGCCTGACGGTGACGGGAGCCTCGGTGACGCGGTAGCCGAGGGCCAGGGCCCCGATGAGCAGCTCCGAGGTCTGATACTGGGGTTGGCGCAGGGGAACCCGGGCCGGAACCTCGGGGAGGAAGGCCCGGAACCCGTTGGCCGGGTCGGTGATGCGGGTGCCGGTCAGCGTCGAGATGAGCCAACTGAAGAACACCACGCCGGCGGCCCGGACCCGATCGTGGGCCTCGCTACGGCCGAGACGGCGGGAGCCTTGCACCATGTCGGCCCGGCCGTCGAGGACCGGTTCGACCAGGCCCGGCATCTCGCTGGCGTCGAACTGGCCGTCGGCGTCCATGGTGACGATCACCCTCGCCCCCCGCCGGGTAGCCAGGGCGTACCCGCAGCGCAGGGCCACACCCTGGCCCCGGTTGGCGCTCAGACGGCAAACCAGGGCCCCGGCCTCGGCGGCTACTTCGGCGGTCCCGTCGGTGGAGCCGTCGTCCACCACCAGGCACTCGGTGGCCAGACCGGAGACCTCCGAGGGAAGCGAGGTGACCACCGAGGCCACCGAAGGGGCCTCGTCGAAGGCGGCGATGACCACGCACACCGGGGCGCCGGGGCCGGACCCGTAGCGGTCCACGAAGGACTGTTCAGCGCGGCTGGCTATCGGGTCCGGTTGGGGCACGAGGCGAAGGTTACGGGGCGCCGGAGCGGTCCGGCGCCCGCTGTAGTCTCCCTGCAGCCATGATCGACACCAAGCTCCTGCTCGACGACTTCGAAGGCACCGCCCGGCGCCTGGCCCGCAAGGGGGTCGACCCCGAACTGGTCCGCCAGGCCCGCGACCTGGCCGAGGCCCGCCGCCATCAGGTGCAGGGAGTCGACGCCGCCCGCCGGGAGCGCAACGAGGTGTCGGCGCGGATCGGCTCGCTGATGCGGGAGAAGCGGGCCGAGGAGGCCGAGCAGGCCAGGACGCAGGCCGCCGAGCTGGGCGCGCGCCTCGAGGAGCGCGAGGCCGAGCTTCGGGCCACCGAGTCGGCCCTCGAGGACGTCGTGATGCGCCTGCCCAACCTCCCCGCCGACGACGTACCCGACGGGGTGAGCGACGCCGACAATGTCGTGCGGGCCACCTTCGGTTACGACCCGGCGCGCTACGCCGGGCGTGACTGGCAGCCCCACTGGGAGATAGGGGAGCGCCTCGACATCCTCGACGCGGCGCGGGCGGCCAAGCTGAGCGGAGCCATGTTCGCCGTGGTCCAGGGGGCCGGGGCCCGGCTCCTGCGGGGTCTCACGTCGATGGCGCTGGACATCCACCGCGACGCCTACCTGGAGGTCATCCCTCCGCACGTGGTCCGCACCGAGGTCATCACCCGAACGGGGCATCTGACCAAGTTCGACACCCAGGCCTACCGGTTGCGCGACGACGAGCTCTGGCTCATCCCGACCGGGGAGGTCGCGCTGATGGGCATGCACCAGGGCGAGATTCTCGCCGAGGCCGACCTGCCCCGCCGGTACATGGCCTACACCGTCTGCTGGCGGCGCGAGGCGGGGGCCGCCGGCAAGGAGACCCGCGGTCTGCAGCGGCTCCACGAGTTCCACAAGGTGGAGCTGGTGAAGCTGTGCCGGCCCGAGGATTCCGAGGCGGAGTTCCAGAGCCTCGTCGCCGACGCGGCCCGACCCCTGGAGCTACTGGGCCTCCCCTACCGGATAGTGGAGCTGTGCTCGGGAGACCTCACCTTCTCGGCTTCCCGGGTCTACGACCTGGAGGTCTACTCGCCCGGTGTCGATCGCTGGCTGGAGGTGTCCTCGGTGAGCCTGGTGACCGATTTCCAGTCCCGACGGGGGCAGATCCGGTTCCGCCGGGAGGGTGGCGCGCTCGACTACGTGCACGCCCTGAACGGCTCGGGTCTGGCCACGCCCCGGGTGTGGGCGGCCGTGGTGGAGCACGGGCTCCAGCCTGACGGCTCGGTGGTCCTGCCCGAGGCCCTGGTCCCCTACGCCGGTATCAGCACCATCGGCGCCGGGAGGGCGTGAGCCGAGGGTCCGGTCAGGTGGCCTGTTCGACCCGGTCCCGGATGCGCTCGAGGGTCTGGCGCATGCCCCGCTCGTTGGTGCGGCCCCGGGCCGAGCCGGCCACACCCCAGTAGATACGGTTCAGCAGGTTGGGGGCCAACTCGAACGATTCGGTCACCTCGGTGACGCCGTCGCCCGGCGCCAGACTGTAACGCCAGGTGTTGACCGGCTTGCCGCCGGCGATCACCGAGAAGGCGAACTCCCGACCCGGCTCGCAGGCCGTTACCTGGCATTTCGTCCAGTACACGGGCCCCCGACCGTTGCGCCGGACATGGCCCCGGAAGCGGGCCCCCACGACCGGCCCGGTGGCTCCGTCCAGCCACTCGGCCTCGAAGGTCTCGGGGCTGTACTCGCCGATCCGGGTCACGTCGGAGATGAGATCCCAGATGGGCCCAGCTTCGGCTCTCATACTCACCGTCACCGAACCTCGCATGACCGGAAGCTAGCACCTCGAAGTCTTCTGTGTGCCAGAGTGACACGGCACTTGTGGCCATCCCTCATGGAGGTTCCCGATGCGTGTTCCGCTCACCGTGGGCGACTTTCTCGATCGAGCTGTCAGCGTGTACGGCCCCCGGCCGGCGGTGGTCGACGAGCCGGGGACCCCCGGGTCGCTCGGCACCCTCACCTACGCCGAGCTCGAGGCCCGGGCCCGCGGCATGGCCCTCGCCCTCGAGGCGATGGGTGTCGGCCTGGGTGAACGGGTGGCCATAGTCAGTCCCAACGCCGCCCGGTTCATGATCTCGTTCTTCGGAGTCAGTGGTTTCGGACGGGTGCTGGTGCCGGTCAACTTCCGGCTCAACGCCGAGGAGATCCAGTACATCATCGACCACTCCGGCGCGTCGGTGATGCTCGTCGACCCCGAGGTCGAAGACATGGTCGCCGCAGTCACGGCCCGGCACCGGGTCGTCCTCGACGGTGACGCCGACACCGAGCTGTTCGCACCGGCCCCCCCGGGAGCCCACCCCGCGCCATGGGCCGCCGACGAGGACAGCTCGGTCAGCATCAACTATACGAGCGGGACCACGGCCCGCCCTAAAGGGGTACAGCTGACCCACCGGAACTGCTGGCTGAATGCGGCCACGTTCGGGTGGCACACCACCGTCACCGACCGCGACGTGTTCCTCCACACCCTCCCCATGTTCCACTGCAACGGGTGGGGCATGCCCTACGCCGTTACAGCCATGGGGTGCAAGCAGGTGGTGCAGCGCAAGATCGACGGCGAGGAGATCCTGCGGCGGGTGGATCACCACGGGGTGACCCTCATGTGCGGGGCGCCGGCGGTGGTCGCCGCGGTCCTCGACGCCGCCGGCGTGCGGCGGGAGCGGGGCGAGGCCGTCCCCGGGCGGGACCGGGTGAGGATCGTGGTGGCGGGGGCGCCGCCGCCATCGAAGACCATCGAGAGGGTCGAGTCCGAGCTCGGATGGGAGTTCATCCAGATATACGGGCTGACCGAAACGTCACCCCTGCTGACCATCAACCGGTCCCGCCAGGAATGGGACGGCCTGTCGGGAACGGAGCGGGCCCATCTCCTCTCCATGGCCGGTGTCCCGGCCGTGGGCGTCAGGATGCGCGTCGACGACGAGGGAGAAGTCCTGGCCCGGGCCAACCACGTGTTCGAGGGTTACTGGGAGCAGCCCGACGAGACGGCCAAGGCTCTCGACGGCGGCTGGTTCCACACCGGCGACGGTGGCTACCTGACCGATGATCACTACCTGGTGATATCCGACCGGAAGAAGGACGTGATCATCACCGGCGGGGAGAACGTCTCCTCCATCGAGGTGGAGGACTGCCTCTATCAGCACCCCGCGGTGGCCGAGGTGGCGGTGATCGGGGTACCCCACGAGAAATGGGGTGAGACGGTCAAGGCGCTGGTCGTGCCCCGGGCCGGTGAGGAGGTCACCGAAGCGGAGCTCATCGAGTTCGCCCGCCAGCGCATGGCCCACTACAAGTGCCCGACGTCGGTCGAGCTCCGAGACAGCCTGGTGCGGACGGCCACCGGCAAGCTGCAGAAGTTCAAGCTGCGCAGCCCGTACTGGGAAGGACGTCACCGCCTGGTCTCCGGCGGCTGAATCCACACCGGGAGGCGCCCGGACCCGCCGGGTCTGGAAGAATCGTCGGGGTGCCCCGCCTGCCCGCCCCGGTCGTGTTCGCCCTCGACCACGGGACGGGGGAGAGGCGCCTGGCCCGTTGGCTGCCCGGGGTGACCGTCGATGGAGCCACCCGCACCGTCGACCGCATCCTCCTCGACACCTTCGACGGCCGCCTGCACCGGCGCGGCCTCACGGTGTGGATGGAGGAGGGGCGTGACGCGACTGTCCTCCGGCTGGAGGAACCCGGCGTGGCCGACCACACCGCCCCGCTCGCTGCCCGGCGCGCCGACCGGCTCCTCGGCGCCGATCTGCCCGATGGGGTCCTCGGCGACCGGCTCCGGGCGCTGATCGAGGAGCGGGCCCTTCTGCCCCAGGTCCGGATCCGGGTGCGGGGCCACTCCCTGCGGATCTGCAACGAGGACGACAAGACGGTGGTGCGCATCACCCTCGACGAGCCGAGCGTGAAAGTGGCGAGAGGGGTGGACATACCCCTGGGCCGGAGGGTGCGCGTCAACGCGGTGCTCGGCTACGACCGGGAGATGGCCAAGGCGGTGGCCGCGCTGAGCCGCCGCCTGGGCGAGCCGGCCCCCCCTCTGGCGGGTGAGGCGCTGGCCGCCGCGGGTATCGCCGCCGAGGGTGTCAGCTCCGGAGTGGACGTCGCCCTGGTTGCGCAGATGAGATCCGACGAGGCCATGGCGGCGATCTGCCGCCGGTTGGCCGACGTCGTGGACGACCACCGCCCCGGGGTGCTGGCCGACCTGGACCCCGAGTTCCTCCACGACCTGCGGGTGGCCGTGCGCCGTTCTCGCTCGGTGCTCAAGGAGATGCGCTCGGTCCTCCTCGCCCCCGCGGTCGCCCGAGCCCGGGTCGACCTGAAATGGATCCAGGAGGTCACCGGTCCGACCCGGGACCTCGACGTGCTTCTGCACGAGTGGCCCTCCATGGTGGGGCCCGTCCCGGCCTCCATGGCCGCCGACCTGCGACCGCTCGTCGAACTGCTCGAGCGGGAGAGGGCCGAGGCCTTCACGGTGATGCGACGCGCCCTGACCAGCCGGCGCTTCGCCCGCGCCTGGGCGGCGTGGCGGGAGCTCATCGCCGAGCCCGGTTTCGGCGGCCCCGACGCCGCCCGACCCGTCGGCGAGTTGGCCGGCGGGCGGATCATCGCCGTGTACCGGAGCATGGTCAAGGCCGGTTCGGCGATCGGCGACGGGTCCCCCCCCGAGGAACTGCACGAGCTGCGCAAGCGGGGCAAGGAATTGCGCTACCTCCTCGAGTTGTTCGGGGTCATGTGGCCCGAGAAGCTGGTCAAGCCCCTGGTGACTGCGCTGAAAGGGCTGCAGGACGTGCTCGGCCACTTCCAGGACGACGAGATCCAGGTCCGTGAGCTGCGCGGGCTCGGACCTGCCGTAGCGGCGGCCCCGGGAGGCACCGACTCCCTGATCGCCCTCGGGTTCGTCATCGACGAGCTGACCCGGCGCCAACACGCCGCCCGGGCCGACTTCTCCCGCCGTTTCACCGATTTCGCCTCGCCCGATAACCGTCGCATCGTCCACGGGACGTTCCGTTGAGAGTCCTCGCCACCTACAACATCAAAGGCGGCGTCGGCAAGACGTCCGCCGCCGTGAACTTCGCTGCTCTGGCGGCCGGCCAGGGCTACCGGACGCTCCTGTGGGATCTCGACCCGCAAGGGTCGGCCACCTACCTGTTCCGGGTCAAGCCCAAGGTCCGTGGGGGTGTGCACAAGCTGATCGAGCGCCGCTCCGACGTGGCCGAGCTGCTCAAAGGCACCGATATAGAGCACCTGGACCTGCTTCCTGCCGACTTCTCCTACCGCCACATGGACCTGGTTCTCGGCGCCACCAAACGCCCCGAGGCCCGGTTGGGCCGGCTCCTCGAGCCCCTCGGCCGCGACTACGACCTGGTGATCCTGGACTGCCCGCCGTCGATCTCCCTCTTGTCCGAGAGTGTCTTCGAGAGCGCCGACGCCCTAATCGTGCCGCTCATCCCGGCGACGCTCTCGGTGCGCACCTTCGAGCAGCTGCTGCGTTTCGTCGAGGAGCAGGTAGTCGATCCACCGGAGATCGTGGCCTTCTTCTCCATGGTCGACAGGCGTAAGAGGCTTCACCGCGAGGTCGTCGACGGCGTCGGGCACCGCTACCCCCAGGTGGCGACCGCCGTCATCCCCGCCGCCTCGGACGTGGAGCGCATGGGTGTGGAACGCCGCCCGGTGGTGGCCTATGCCCCGTCGGGGCCGGCGGGGCGGGCCTACCGCGCGCTGTGGGACGAGACCGTGGAGCGTCTCGCCCTCGGCCCGGGACCCGGCCACAGGGCCGATCCCCACTAGGTTCTCCGCCGATGCACCCCGATCCCAGCCTGGTGTCCCCCCGCCTGGTCACGGTTCTGCGCTCCCGGCTCGACGCCATGACCGCCCAGCTGTCCGACCTGGTGTCCCACGAGTCCCCTTCGGAGGATCTCGCCCTGCTGGCGGCGTGCGCCCGACGGATCGCCGAACTCGGCACCGAGCTGCTCGGCCGGGCCCCCGAACCGGTCGAGGTGCAGGGTCGCACCCATCTCGTCTGGCACCTCGGGGCGTCGCCCTCCCCCGGGGTGCTGGTGGTCGGCCACTACGACACGGTCTGGCCGGCGGGCACGCTGGAGCGCTGGCCTTTCTCCGTCGACGACCAGGGCCGGGCCAGTGGGCCGGGCGTGTTCGACATGAAGGGGGGCATCGTGCAGCTGTTCCACGCGCTGTCGGTCCTCGGGCTCGGTGAGCCGCCCGGGGACTGCGGCGGGGGACCGGGCTCGGTCGATCACGCCGCGGTGACGGTGGTGCTGACCGCCGACGAGGAGCTGGGGTCTCAGACCAGCCGTCGGCTCATCGAGGACCTCTGTCTGAAGGCCACCGCCGCGCTGGTTCTGGAACCCAGCCTGGGGGGTGTCCTGAAGGTGGCCCGCAAGGGAACTTCCATGTACGAGGTCCATGCCCTCGGTCGCTCAGCCCACGCCGGACTCGAGCCGGAGAAGGGTGTCAACGCCACCGTCGAGCTGGCCCATCAGATCCTGGCCGTCTCGGGCCTCGGGAACCCGGGGGTCGGGACCACTGTCACCCCGACGGTCATGGCTGGGGGCACCACGACCAACACCGTGCCGGCCGAGGCGGTGCTGCACGTCGACGTGCGCGCCGAGACCCGGGCCGAGCAGGAGCGCATCGATGCCGCCCTGCGGGGGCTGGTCCCGGTGCTGACCGGCAGCACGCTGCGCGTCGAGGGAGGGATCAACCGGCCGCCCTTCCACGTGTCGGCGTCGGAGCCGCTGATGACCCGGGCGACGCAGGTGGCTGAGCGGCTCGACCTCGGCCCCCTGTCGGGGGCCGCCGTCGGGGGCGGCTCCGACGGCAACTTCACCGCCGGGATGGGACTGCCCACCCTCGACGGCCTCGGGGCCGACGGTGCTGGGGCGCACGCCGAGGGAGAGTTCACGCGTCTCGCCGCCATGCCCGAGCGGGCCGCACTTCTAGCCGGGCTCGTAGTCGACCTGCTGTCCGATGCCGATGGGACGGCGGAATCCGGCCCGGGGGCCTCAGCCCTTCCGGCGTGAGCGGCCGCTCACCCGGTGCCGACCGTCAGGGGCGGCGCCGGCGGTCACTTGGCGAACACCGCCAGGAAGTCGCGCGAGTCGGCCGTCAGGTAATGGTCGGGACCGAAATACATGCCCGGTAGCAGGTTGGAACCGGTGATCCCGGCGGTGCCCAGACCGGCGGGATGGGTGTAGCTGACGAAGGACACCCACATGGGGTTTATGTCGAGTTGCATGGCCCGCACCGCGCCGGCGGCGGCGAGCAGGTCGGCCAGCAGGCGGGGCGTGAGGCTGGGACCACCGGCGTAGACCAGGTCCCCCGCGGCGGTGACCCCGATCCCCGAGCGCCACGTGAATGTTCCCCCTCCGAGCACCGCCCCCCACTCCGATGGCACGTCCACGGCGGGGGAGATGACGCCGTTGTCGATGAGCATGGACTGGTTCTGGCGGACCGCCACGGCGCCCGACGCCGGGCCGATCTCGCTGCCCCACACCCCCACGGTGGCGTGACCGTCGGGGAAGATGGCCAGCGACGCGGCCCCCGCGGTCAGCGTCTCGGCGCTGACTCCATTCTCGTACCAGCCGGTGCGGTAGTCGTATATGCGGAACCCCGAGTTGAACGCCGCCAGGAGAAATGGGCGGGCCGCCGCCTCGACCGTCCCCTGGTGCGGCCACGTGCCGTAAGGCTCGGCCGTCCCCGCGTAGAGCACAAGGTTGGTCGCCGACGAGTCGATCCAGGCCAGTGCGGCTTCTGGGTAGCCGGGTGCCGGCCGCAGCACGGTGGAGTAGATGGCGTACCCCCGGGCCAGTCGGTCGCCGACCGGCGTCCAGGTCCCCTCACCGGCCAGCGGAGGTGACGCCAGAGGGGTGATGGGGACGGGGGTCGGAAGAGGAGGAATTGTCGTGGTGGTCGGGGCCTCAGTGGTAGGGGGGGCCGTGGGCGCCGGGGGATCGGCCCCCTGCGATGGGCCCGTCGCTCCCCCGCCGGCCCCGGAGGAGCGACCGGAGGCCGCCTGCGGGGCGGGGCTGGCCGGGGAACTGCACGCCGTTGCGGCCAATGCGACGACGACAGCCAGGACCATCGGCAGGCCGGCACGACTTCTTCGGGAGCGGGGTCTTATGGCCGCAATGGTTCCACGCCGGTACCGGCCACGGGGGTCGGGCTCTCAGGGCGGGCGGGGGCCAGCCTGCACTCTGAAGGCGGCTTCGCCTAGCGTGGTTCTATCATGCGGGTAACCAACAAGGGGCGCTCACCTCTCCTCTGGGCCGCCGCCTTACTGGCCGGGCCGGGCCTGCTGGCGGCG
>JAKCDU010000013.1 GCA_021838445.1 Actinomycetes bacterium
CTCCGGGCTGTTCCCCACCCTGATCAACCCGGGCGGAACGTGATGTCGACACCCAAAAGCCCGTACAAGCCGACCACCACCAACCCGTACCCGATCATCCCGGGAACCGTCGCCGCAGCCCCGACCGCCGCTCTCGACGGCACCACGCTCGTGGACTGCCTGCTCGACACCGGGCTGAACATCACGGCGTCGGTGCTCGCCACACCCCGCAACGCCGGCGTCTACCAGAAAGGCGACCGGGTCGTCGTGCACGTCTTCCCTAACGGTCTCACCGATCTCGCCGCCGTCGTCCTCGGCGTCATCGCCTGACACGCGGCGGCGCCCCCGGCCCGAACCGGAGGCGCCACAACTCCCTATTCGCCCTGAATCGGGCTCCCGCTCCGCCAGGTGGGGGAGAAGCAGGCGGGCGGCCTCAGCGAGCCACGACGCTCCTGCTCAACGGTTCCGCAGTTCCAGATTGTCAATCTCTGCCTGACGGCCTCCCCCTCCCCTGGCCAGAACGCCGGTCGACCCTGGCCGCCGACACGACAGCAGCGGCCACGTCCCCTTCCAGACCCCCGTCACGACCGCGGCCGGCCGCCGGGCGGGCAAGGTCGTCGTCCCGGTCGTAGAACTCCGGGGCCGAAGACGACAGGGCCGCCATCGCTCCGCCGAGGTCCTCGTCGGGCAGGTGGACCACCTCGACTTCGTCGCCGACGACCTCGACGAGCATCGTGTACCCGCCCGAGCGTAGCGACCTCGGCCTTGTCCCCTCTCCGGGCGTCACGGGTGCGCCGCCGCCTTCGGAGCGGGCGGGCGGCCTGATCCTCCACAAGCGCCCGGCCAGGTCGGCGATCATCTCCTGCCGGCGGTCGGCGGCCATCGACGCCGGCAGGAGGCGGGCGACGCGGCGGGCGTCGTCGACAAAGGCGGCGAGAGCCCGAGCGGCAGGGACCCCTTCCTCCTGGCGGGCCCGGTCGAGCTCGCCGGCCATGCGGGCGAGCACGTCGGCCAGCCGGTCAGCTCTCCGGGCGTTCGATCCTGCGTCTACGGTTGCCTTCGTCATCGAAGTTTCTCCTTCGGTGTCCGGGCCCCGGGGTGTTCCAGCACCGCCGGGGCCTTGCGTTTGTCAATACCACCTTGGCACTACCGCTTGCGTCTGTCAAGATGGGAGGTATGGATCTGGTCGGAGTCAAGGAGATCGGCCAAATGCTCGGCGTGAGCCGCCAACGCGCCGACCAGCTCAGCCGCGCCGGCGACTTCCCCAGCCCGGTCGGAGAGATCAGCGCCGGCCGCATATGGCTCCGGGACGACATCGAGGCCTGGGCGAAGTCGACCGGCCGCTACGCTTGGGGCGGCGACACCGGGAAGGGGTAGCCATGGGGTTCCTTCGCAAGACGTTCATCATCGGCACGGCAGGTCTCGGCCGTGCCGTGGTCAACCCGAACTCGAAGAAGGCCCGCATCCTGAGGGCGTCGGAGCGACAGCTCGACGTCGACATAGAGCTAGGTGCGCAGGAGGCCGCCTACCGGCGTCAAGTCCTCCGGCTCCTCGAGACGCCAGCGCAGCCCAGACCCGACGCCGGCTGGTATCCAGACCCGACCGGGCGCTACCCGAAACGCTGGTGGGACGGCTCACAGTGGGCCGACCGAGTCGTGGACACCTCCGGCGAATACCACGACCCCCTTTAGCCTTCCGCCGGCACCGGAGCATCACCCTCTCTTGTCCTGAGACAGCTCCCCCGGCTTGGCAGCCAACCTGGCAGCCAAGCGGACTGACAGAGGCTTACAGCCATTGACGGTCGGGGGTGCCGATACCCCATCTGACCTGCTCTTTCTTAATGCGGGCTGACAGCCGTTTACACGTCAGCGTCCCATGACGCGCATGAGGTCGGGGGTTCGAATCCCTCTGCGCCCACCCTGCCGACCAGGAATCAACTGGTCGGAAACCCCGTGCCGGAAGGCGAATCCGGGGGTGCCGGCAGCCAGACCTTCGGCTCGTCAGAGGAGCTGCTCCACCCCGCAGTACATCAGCGAGCCGACGAGAGCGCCGGCCCCGAGCGACGCCACCAGGGGGACGAGGAACTCGGCCAGCTCTGCGGTGGTCCCGGCGCCGACGAGCTCGGCCACCGTGGTGCTCGAGCCCAGGCTCTCGATCACCTTGACCGACTCGGCGATGGCGGTGGCCGCGGCCGCCGCGTCGCCATACACCTCGGCCAGCGTGTCGGGCACCTCGATGCCGTAGTTGGACGACATGCACGACCGGAAGCTTTCGAACCAGGACATCTGCCGCTACCCCTTCTCACCGGGCGGCGCCCTCGGCACGCCCCGGCCCCGGGGAATGTAGCCGCCGCCCGATCCGGCCCCGCACCCGCACCCGCACCCGTACCGACCCTGCGGCGGCCCGGCGGCGCGACCCGGGGTGGTCGATGCGCCCAGCCCGAAAGCCCGGGCTGGCACCCGGTCGTGCCGGCGTGGTCATGCCGATGGTCCCGCCTGCTCGAGGGGTTGCTCCATGCGATGCGCCAGGTGATGGAAGCGACGCCACGCCTCTGGGGTCAGGTGGGGTCGGGCGGCGGCGGTGATCTGGGCGGTCGAAGGGAGGCGGTCGAGGACCCAACGCGCGAACATCCCCTCGTCCATCCAGTCGCAGAGGGCGGCGGGGGGCAGATGTGACCCCTCTACCGCCGAGTCCGGCGTCGCCATACCGGCCAGCAGCCTCAGCACCTCCCAGCGGGCTGCGGCGTTGGCTTGGAGCACCTCCCGCTCGGCTTCTTCCAGCGGTAGGAATGGGTCGGCTTCAGCCGCCGGGTTGAGGGCCAGGGTGGCGGACCAGTTGAAGCGGGCCGGGTAGGAGCGGCCGAGCGTGACGATCTCGGCGACCCACAGGTAGAGGTGGAGCCGGGCCGGGCCGGCGGGGGGTGGCGTGGTGGCCAGACCGAGGGCCCGGTGCAGCACGTCGAGCATGAAGCCCTCCTCCGGCACCGGGGCATAGGTGGACCCGTCCGGTAGGATCAGCCGCCACCCCACCACCCCCGAGCGCGACACCACGCAGGCGATCTGCAGGCCGCCGGCCAGACCCGAGCGCACCTCGGCCGGCGGCTCCGATCCCTGATCGAGGGACCGGAAGCGTCCACTGGCCACCACTGCGACGGCGTCCCACGGCTCGCCGACCGAGACACCGAGCAGGCCGGCGGCGCCGGGTACCGGCTCGACGTGGGGAGCCTGCTGCGGACCTGCCCAGCGCAGGACGAAGAAAGACGGACTGTGGCGCCTGGCCACCTCGGCGCCGAAGCGCTCGAGGAGCTGGCAGGCGGCGACGTGCTCGATGTGGTCCCACGGGGTGTCGGCCACGCAGCGGTACCTCCTTGATTGGAGGGCTGCTCCGAGGGCCGGTGGGTGGGAGCCACCAGAGAATACAGGAAATTACATGGCTACGAAGCCGGGATCGTGAACTCCGCTCTGGCCGTCAGACCTGGCTCACCGCCCGTCGGGTGAGCGCCGGGCCGGTCAGGGTTGGGGATCCTCCCGGATATCGATCACCTCGTGCTCGGCGGCGAGGAGCCGATCCAGCATCCGCCGGATGGAGTCGATGCTCTCGCGGAGATGGAGCACGTCGGTGGCCAGCCGGTTGCGGGGCAGCCGGTCCGAGGGCTCCTCCTCGTCGGGGATGGGAGTGGGGGTCGGGTCGGCACCGCTTTGGTGGCCGCCGCCCAACCGTTCCTGATCGGCGGCGATCTCCTCGGCGGTCGCCGTCTGGGCCCCCGCCTCGCCCTGGGTGTCCGTGGCCGGGCTCTCTTCGACGGTCCCTCGGCTACGGCGGGCCCCCCAGAAGTGCCGGCCATGGTCGTCGTCGACGTCTTCGATCTCCTCGACCACCGAGACGTCGCGGACGTCCGCGTCGTCGGGCCCATCGAGCAGGTCCACCCCTCCGCCTTCGAGCACCTCGAGGGCGGCCCGGGCGGTAGCCGCCGCCCCCGGTACACCGCTCGACGCTTCGGGTCCGGCCGGTGGGCGGTTGGCCGTGGTGGGTCCTTCTGGGCCACCCCAGTGGCGGCGTTCGGACCTCCGCTCGGGGAAGCCCGGCGGGGGATGGGGATCGCTGTCGGTGCGCCGCTCGGGGCGCAGCGAGGCGACGGCCCCCTCGGGGGCGTTGCGCAGCACCTCGTCGGCCCGGCGCTGCTCCCGCCGGGACAACTTCACCGTGTACATGGCCTGGTCGGCCCGGTCGACCAGCTCCTCGGCGCTGTCGGGCTCGCGGTCCACGGCCGCTCCGACCGACGCGGCAACCGCCCAATTCTCCCCGTCGAACTCCACCGACTCGGTGAGCGCGGCGGCGATCCTCCTGGCCACCACGTCAGCCTGCTCGGCCGCCTCCAGCCCCTCGCAGAGGACGGCGAACTCGTCGCCGCCGATCCGCGCCACCATGTCGGCCGAGCGCACGGAGTGGCGCAGTCGATGGGCGATGGCGTAGAGCACCCGGTCTCCGAGGGAGTGGCCGCCGCGGTCGTTGACCCGCTTGAATCCGTCCAGGTCGACGTAGACCACGGCGAGATGGCGGGCCTGGCGGCGCGACCGCCTCAGGGCCTGGTCGATGCATTCGAGGAAATGGCTCCGGTTGAGCAGCCCGGTCAGGGAGTCGTGGGTCGCCAGGTGGTACAGGTTGGCCTGTCGGGTGTAGTCCTCGTCCACGTCGGCGGCGCCGATGGCCACGAGAGGCAGTCCCTCGAGCTCGTGGCGGCTGAGCCACCATCGGGTCCAGCGCCGGGTCGGCGCGGCACCGATCTGGTGATCGACGGTCATGGGCGCCCCGCCGGCGGCGACCGTCATGACGTCGTCGCGAAGCCGCTGGCGGTTCTCCGGGTCAAGGACGCTGAGCCAACCGGGCCCGAGCGAGTTGGCGCGGGTCAATCCCGCCAGGTCCATCCACTTGGCGTTGACGGCCAGAGCCTGGCCGTCCTCGTCGGTGATCAACATCGCGAACGGGACGACCTCGAGGGCTGCAATCGCCGTGTTGTGGGCTCTGCCCCTGAGTTGCTGCTCGATCTCGGCCACTTCCTCGATTCCTCAGGCACCCCCAGCGTGCCGGAGCCTCTCCGAAACCGATGCTAGACGGCAGGATTCGCCCTGGACACGAGAGGTGGCGGGTAGCGGCGAAACCTCCCACCAAACGCTGTCATCGACGAAAGAAGGGATATTTGCCCCCGACAGCCGTATTCGCCGACTCGGCGGCCATCCACCCACGTCGCGTCCTCGGGTGTCCACAGCGACGTGGGGGCCCCGTGCCCGGCGGAGGCGGGGCCAGCTGTCGCCCCGAGGGCCTCTCTTCGGCCACACTGGAGGGCCGTCGACCCGTTTCGAGGAGTGCGTTAGCGATGGCAGATATCAAGGACAGTTTGGGTGCCCGGGCCCGCTTCGAGGTCGGGGACCGCTCCTACGAGATCTTCCGCCTGGATGCCGTCGAGGGCAGCGGGCGGCTGCCCTACTCGCTGAAGATCCTCCTGGAGAACCTGCTGCGCAACGAGGACGGCGTCAGCGTGCGGGCCGATGACATCGCGCCTCTGGCCGAGTGGGACGCCGACGCCGAACCCAGCCGCGAGATCGCCTTCGCCCCGGCTCGCATCCTCATGCAGGACTTCACCGGCGTGCCTGCCGTGGTCGACCTGGCGGCCATGCGCGACGCCATGCGCGACCTCGGCGGCGACCCGTCCCGGGTGAACCCTCTGATCCCCGCCGAGTTGGTTATCGACCACTCGATCATCGCCGACGTCTACGGCACGCCCGATGCCTACTCGAGAAACGCCGAGTTGGAGTACCAGCGCAACGCCGAGCGTTACCGCTTCCTGCGCTGGGGCCAGGGGGCCTTCGACACCTTGAGGGTCGTGCCTCCCAACACCGGGATCTGTCACCAGGTGAACCTCGAGTACCTGGCCAGGGTGGTCTTCACCAACGAAGCCGGGCAGGCCTACCCCGACACCCTGCTCGGCACCGACTCGCACACCACGATGATCAACGGGCTGGGCGTGCTCGGCTGGGGGGTCGGCGGGATAGAGGCCGAGGCGGCCATGCTCGGCCAGCCGGTGTCGATGCTCATCCCGAGGGTGGTGGGCTTCGAGCTGACCGGGACCCTGCCCGAGGGGTCGACCGCCACCGATCTGGTGCTGACCGTCACCGAGATGCTGCGCCGTCACGGCGTGGTCGGCAAGTTCGTGGAGTTCTTCGGCGAGGGCGTGTCGTCGGTCCCGCTGGCCAACCGGGCGACCATCGGCAACATGTCCCCCGAGTACGGCTCGACGTGCGCCATATTTCCCATCGACGACGAGACCCTCAACTACCTGCGGTTGACCGGTCGCGACGCCGAGCGGATCGCCCTTGTGGAGGCCTACGCCAAGGAGCAGGGCCTGTGGCACGACCCGGCCCACCGGCCCGACTACTCGGAGCGCCTCAGCCTGGATCTGTCCACCGTGGTGCCTTCGCTGGCCGGCCCGGCCCGTCCGCAGGACCGCGTCCGCCTGGACCAGGCCGGCGCCGAGTTCGCCAAGTCGGTGGTCAAGGTGCTGGGCGCCGAGCCCGACAGCGCGCCTTCCAACCCGACGCCGGTGACTCTCGACGACGGTTCGACGTTCGATCTCGACCACGGGGACGTGGTCATCGCCGCCATCACCTCCTGCACCAACACCTCCAACCCGTCGGTGATGGTGGCGGCCGGCCTGCTGGCCCGCAACGCCGTTCAACGCGGTCTGCGCACCAAGCCCTGGGTGAAGACCACCCTGGCCCCCGGCTCCAAGGTGGTGATGGACTACTACGAGAAGGCCGGCCTGGTGCCCTATCTGGACCAGCTCGGTTTCGCCCTGGTCGGCTACGGCTGCACGACCTGCATCGGAAACAGCGGGCCGCTCCTACCCGCGATCTCCGACGGGATCGCCCGGGGCGATCTGGCGGCCGTCTCGGTCCTGTCGGGAAACCGTAACTTCGAAGGTCGCATCGGTCCCGACGTGCGCATGAACTACCTGGCGTCGCCGCCGCTCGTCGTGGCCTACGCCCTGGCCGGGTCGATGAAGGTGGACCTGGTCGGCGATCCCCTGGGTACCGGCTCCGACGGGGAGCCGGTCTACCTGAGAGACATATGGCCGAGCCCCCGGGAAGTGGCCGAGGTGACCGGCGCGTCGATCACCTCGGAGATGTTCGCCGGTTCCTACGGGTCGGTCTACGAGGGGGACAGCCGCTGGCAGCAGCTCGAGGTGCCCACTGGCGACTCATACGAGTGGGACCCGACCTCCACCTATGTCCGCAAGCCCCCCTACTTCGACGGTATGGGTATGACCCCGGCACCCCTCGCCGACGTGCGGGGGGCCCGCGTGCTGGCCAAGCTCGGCGACAGCGTCACCACCGACCACATCTCGCCGGCCGGGAACATCCGCAAGGACGGACCGGCGGGCCGCTGGCTGCTCGACGGCGGCGTGGACCCGGCCGATTTCAACCAGTACGGGTCCCGTAGAGGCAACCACGAGGTGATGATCCGCGGGACCTTCGCCAACATCCGCCTCCGCAACCAGCTGGTACCTGGCACCGAGGGTGGGGTGACCCGCTACCTGCCCGACGGGGAGCAGATGGCGATCTACGACGCCTCGCAGCGCTACCAGGCGGCGGGGGTGCCACTGCTCATCCTGGCCGGCAAGGAGTACGGCTCGGGTTCGAGCCGGGACTGGGCGGCCAAGGGCACCGCCCTGCTCGGGGTGCGCGCCGTTCTGGCCGAGAGCTTCGAGCGGATCCACCGCTCCAACCTCGTCGGTATGGGCATCCTGCCCCTGCAGTTCGCCGACGGGGAGACCGCGGAATCACTCGGACTGACCGGCGGGGAGGTCTACGACATCACCGGGCTGGAGGGCCTAGAGGCGGGCCAACCCTTGCCCCGCGCCCTCGACGTCACGGCGCGTCGGGAAGGCGGCGAGCCGGTCACGTTCGCCGCGGTGCTGCGCATAGACACCCCCAAAGAGGCCGAGTACTACCGCCACGGCGGCATCCTGCTCTACGTCCTGCGCCAGTTGCGCTAGGCGGCGGGCGGGGTTCCGACCGGCGGGTGCAACCCCCGCTTCGGGTCGAGGTTGGCTCCGACGACCCGCTCCAGCACCTCGAGCATGGCCCGCGCCGGGGCCGACGGCCGGCCCCGGCGGCGCAGAACCAGACCGACCCGGCGTAGAGGCATTCCCTCGATCCCGATCCGGCTGTAGCCGCCGCCTTCGCTGGCTCCGGTGGCGGGCAGGATGGCCGGGCCGTAGCCGCGCAGGCACAGCGAGGCGATCAACCGCACCCCGTCGAGTTCGGCCAGGGGGTTCAGGGTGACACCGGCGTTGCGGCAGGCCCACTCGATCTCCTGGCGGAAGTTGGTGCCGGGGGCGGGGAGCAGGAGGCTGAGACCGTCGAGGTCGCTCATCCTGACCCGGTCCCGGTCGGCCAGAGGATGATCGGGGGCCACGACCAGGACCAGGTCCTCGGAGAACAGGGCCTTTTCCACCAGGTCCGGGTTGCTGTGGGGCAGAAGGACCAACGCCGCGTCGAGAGACCCGGCGGCGAGAAGCGGCTCCAAGGTGGCCGACGTGCCGTCGCCGATGACCAGGCGTACCCGGGGGTGAACCTCGCCCATACGGTCGAGTAGGAGGGGGGCCAACCAACGGGCCGTGGTACCGATCATCCCGATGCGGGCGGTCCCGGAGATGTCGTGGCGCAGGGCGGCCACGTCGGCCACCGTCGCTTCGATCTCCGAGCAGATGCGCCTGGCCCGCTCGAGGACGGCCGCTCCCTCCTCGGTCAGCTGTCCCGTCGGTCGGTCGACCAGCTGCACTCCGAGCTCTCGCTCGAGGCGGGCCATGTGGCTCGACACGTTGGACTGGACCGTGCTCAAAGCGGTGGCTGCGGCCGAGAAACTGCCATGGTCGGCGATGGCGATCAGGGCCTGCAGCTGCCGGAGTTCCACTTCCCTCTATCGTCGCGAATGATGGACAGGTCTAGCAGAAACTCCTAAACCGATGCGGTCGCCCAGCCGATGACTAACCCAGCTGTCCGGAGCGCCATCCCCCCTCCAGCGAACCGGACCCAACGAAGGGCCCCGCCTTCCTCCCCCTGGGCCGGGCCCTTCGTCGCGTCCGGGCTCAGTCACGGTAGCGTTGGGCGCGATGGCATCGGCCGCCGTGTTCGATCTGGACCGTACCCTGCTGCGCACGTCGAGCACCCCGGCCATCAACGCCGCCCTGTTCGAGGCCGGGTTGACGTCGCGCGGCTCGCTGCCCGGCCAGCGGCTGCTCCTCGGCTGGTACGACGCCTTCGGCGAGACGCTGCCCTCCATGGCCCTGGCCCGGGCCGCGGCCTGGGCGTCACGGGGCTGGCCGGTCGCCCAGGTGGCGGCGGCGGCCCGGGCCGCCGCCGAACTTCTCGCCCCTTCGGTACAGCCCTACGCCTACGAGCTACTCGACCGCCAGCGGCGGTCCGGGCACCGCCTGGTCCTGGCCACGACCACGCCCGATCATCTGGTGCGGCCTTTCGCCGAGAAGCTGGGCTTCGACGAGGTCGTAGCCACCCGCTACGCCACCACCACCGATCCCGCCGGGGTCGAACGCTACAGCGGTCGCCTGGCCGGCGGTTTCGTGTGGGCCGCAGGAAAGCTCGTCGCGGTACGCCGCTGGGCCCGCTCGGAGGGCGTGTCCCTCACCGCCAGTGCGGCGTTCTCGGACAGCTTCTACGACCTCCCGCTCTTGTGCGCGGTGGGCCACCCGACGGCGGTGAACCCCGACATCCGGCTGCACGCGCTGGCCGCCGCCCGGAGATGGCCGGTTCTGCACCTCAACTCTCCGGCGGGCGTGCCCAAGGTGTTCGGCGCCGAGCCCATGGACATCCTGCGGTTGTGGGCCCAACAGGTCGCTCTGCCCCTCGCCCGCCTGGACCTGGCCGGCACCGGGAACATCCCGAGGTTCGGCCCGGCCATCGTGGTGGCCAACCACCGCAGCTACTTCGATCCGGCGGTCTGGTTGCTGGCCGTCTTCGACGCCGGTCGAAACCCCCGCACGCTGGGCAAGAAGGAGGTGCTCGACGCGCCTCTGATCGGTCCGCTGGTGCGGGCTTCGGGGGCCATACGAGTGGACCGCGACGGTGGAGGATCGGCCGCCCTGGGCGCGGCCGAGGTCGCGCTGCGCGGCGGGGAGCTGGTCCTCATGGCACCCCAGGGGACCATCCCCCGCGGCCCTGACTTCTTCGATCCGGTGTTGAAGGGCCGCACCGGTGCCGCCCGCCTGGCCCACGCCACCGGCGCCCCGGTCATCCCCATGGGGGTGTGGGGCACGGAGCGGGTGTGGCCCCGGTCGTCGCGTCTACCCGACGTGCGCCGGCTCCTGCCTCGCCCGACGGTGAGAGCCCGGGTGGGCCGGCCCGTCACCGGGCTTTCCGGTACCGATCTGGTGGCCGACACGGCCCGCATCATGCAGGCCATCACCGAGCTCCTGCCGCCCGAAGCCCGATCGGCTCGGGTGCCCACCGCCGAGGAGCTGCAGCGCACCTACCCGCCGAGGCGCTGACCCCCGCCGAGCGGCGACGCTCATCGGGGTGGCGACGCCCATCGGGGCGCTGACCCCCACAGGGGCGCCTAGGCGCGTCGGGCGGTCCCGTCAGGCGTTCCACGGCCAGCGCTCGCGGCGCCGGCTGCGCTCCGGTCGGCGGGGCCGGCCGAGGGCCCACGCCCGACGCCAGTCCGCCCCGTCCGGGCCGGTCAGCGCCGGGGTCGTCCCGGCCGCCGCCCGCAGCCGGGCGGTGTACCAGTCGTTGGCCGTCTCGTCGGCCAGGGCCGCTATGGCCTCCTCGAGACGGACGG
Organism: Actinomycetes bacterium; assembly: GCA_021838445.1. Lineage (GTDB taxonomy): Bacteria > Actinomycetota > Acidimicrobiia > Acidimicrobiales > Palsa-688 > JAKCDU01. Next base: position 10,837 of record JAKCDU010000013.1, read on the forward strand.
CCAGCACCCGGGGATCGGCCGCCGGGTCGGCCCGCAGGGGGGCCCCGAAGGTGACGGTGGTCCGCCCGGGATGGACCCGGCTCGACCCCTTGGCCAGGATGCGCCGAGTCCCTTCGATGTGGACCGGGACGATGGGCCGACCGGTGCGCTGAGCCATCCACGCCGCGCCGGCCCGGTGGGGGCGGCCCCAACCGTCGGGGCTGCGGCCCCCCTCGGGGAAGATGAGCATGCTCCAGCCGTCCTCGAGCAGCTCCGACACCCGCCGGGCTGACACCCTCGACACCCGCTGGCGCTCGATGGGCACGGCGTTGAGGAGGAACGCGAAGCTCGCCGCTTTGATCCGGGTGTCGAAGAAGTAGTCGGCGGCCCCCGCGACGAACAGCTCCCGCCGCCATCTGTCCGGGATGACCGACACGAGGAGAGGGGCGTCGAGGTGGCTGGCGTGGTTGGCGGCGAATATGACCGGCTCATCGAGATGGGCCAGACGGTCGACGCCGGTCACCGTCGGTGCGGCGAGCAGCTTGACGAGTGGCGCGGCGAGGACCTCCTGCACCACCGCCCGCCCGGTCCGCGCCAGCGGGGAGCGGGCCCAGTCGCTGTCGTAGTCGGTGCCGAGGGTTCGCTCCACCGGGGGCCGGGCCACCGTGGCCGGCCACGGAGGCGTGCCGAGAGGGAACGACGACAGTGGCCGCAGACGGCCGCGCAGGCCCGAGCGGGCATCGGCCAGCCATCCGGGACTGACGGGCAGACGGCGTTGCGGTCGGGCCCCGCCGGCCAGGTCGTCCCCGGTCAACTCACGTCGGCGATCATGATCGGCGGGCAGTGTAGGTGGGTGATGGTGGCATCGCGCCCGACCACGTCGGAGGCCATCTCCAATGCGTCGGCGAGGGTGGACGCCGGAGAGAAACCGAGCCGGCGGACCGATCTCGGTTCGCCCCCGACGATGATCACCCGACCGAGATGTTCGAGGGCGTGGGCACCCCAGTACCACATGTAGAAGGGGTGGACGCCGTGGTAGGCGTGGCTGGTGCGGTACAGGTGTCGGTACCACTCGTCGTTGGCGAAGCGGGCCTCGTAGTTCTTCTCGATCTCGACCGGGTCGGTCGTGTCGGCCAGCACCTCCTCGAAGAAGTCGATGTAGGAGGGATGGTGGACGGGATGGAACGCCCAGGGGGTGGGGTGGGAGAGGATGGCCACTCCGCCGCGGCGGACCACCGGTTGGCCGCGGTAGAGGTTGAAGAGGTAGCCGAGCCCCATGCACATCACCAGGATGGGGTTCATGATCGAGTTGACGTTGTACGGGCAGAGGTGGGGCAGGCCGAACACCGCGATGTCGGTCTGGCCGTCCACGGCCACCAACTGCTGGCGGTAGACCATGTCGGTGGTGGCCCGGTGCACCGCCTCGACCTCCCCGGCGTACACCGAGGTCATGGCGTGCGGTGCCTTGATCGACTGGAATATGGACCGGGCGACGCGCGGCGGGGCCAGGGACAGGCTCTTGGTGGTAGCCAGGTAGGCGCCCCGGTCACGCGCCGTCCACTCCCATTCCCGTTTCTGCAGGAAGCCCATCTGCTCGGGGAAGGCGTCGTTGTTGAGGGTGGTCTCGATCTGGAAGACCTTCACCCCGGACGCCGCGATGAGGCGCCCCATGCGCCAGTTGGACGAGTGCAGCTCCGACCGTTCCTGGTCCATGAACGACCGGCTGTGGCGCATGGTCCGCACATTGTGGTGGTGGCGGAGGCTGCGGTAGCTCGCCAGACCGGTGGCCACGCTCTTGTGCCCGCCGTCCATGGCCACCAGGTTGATGTTGACGTACACGAGCAGGTCGGACTCGGCCGCCCGCCGGTTGATCTCGACGTCCTCACCCTGGTCGGTCTGGCCGAGATGGACCAGGCCGGCGGGGTCCTCGGCGTCGTGCTGCAGGAGCCGGCCGGAGGGCGCGAACGCGTCGTAGACGCGGTCACCCACGGCGTGGCGCAGCTCGGCTTCGGTCATACGCCGGTGCAGGGCCAGCGCGCAGATGAGGACCACGTCGTCCACCCCGGCGGCCGCGGCCATTTCGAGAACCGCTTCCATGACCCGCTGGCGGTTGTCCGGTCTTCGCATGGGCGGCAGGGGCAGCGAGATGTCGTCGAAGGCGATGGTGAGGCGCATGCCGGCGAAGAGCAGATCGGGGAGCGGGGCGCTGTCACCCATGGGATGCAGCAGGGCCTGGCGGATCTCCTCGTCGGGATCGTCGAGGGGCTTCAGCGGCTCGGGCGCGTAGATGACCCGGGACCGGCCGGCCGGCAGTCGCTCCAGGCGGAAACCCTCACCGTGCCAAGTGAGGATGGGCGGGGTGGAACGGTCCACCTCGAGGACGAAACCAGGTCGGGCCATGGGGCCTACCTTCTCCTCTCGTTGCGCAGGTCGAAGACGACCTTCGTGGCGCCCCGCCCCCCGGCGTGGGCGGCGTGGTCGATGGCTTCTGAGTAGCGGTCCAGGGGGTAGCGGGCCGATACCAGCCGATCCAGGCCGGCCCGCCCCACCACCTCCATGGCCAGCTCGAATGAGTGCCGGCCGCCGGCCGCCGGCTCGGGGCCGTAGGCGTAGGCGCCGGCCAGGCGGATCTCCCGCTGCCACAGCCCGGTCAGGTCGACGCCGACGTGGCCGGGCATCCCGGCCAGCACGACCGTCGCCCCGGGCGCGGCCACGGCCAGGGCATCGGCGATGGAACCGGCCGAACCGACGCAGTCCCACACCACCCCGGCTCCTCCGGTCAGCTGCCCCTGGTCGAGGATCCAGGAGCCGGTCGCCCGCCGCACCGCCCGGCGTATCTCGTCGGGGTCCACCACGTGGGTCGCGCCGAGCTCCCGGGCCAGCCGGCGCTGCTCGGGGTGCTTGGCCACGGCGATCAGCTCGGTCACGTCGGGGCGCAGATGCGCCACCGCGGCGATGGTGCACAGGCCGATGGTGCCGGCCCCTATGACCACCGCGGTCACGCCGTGGCCGATGGGCGCGGCCAGGGCGGCGTGCACCGCGCAGGCGGTGGGCTCGACCATCACCGCCGCCTCGTCGGTCCAGCCTTCGGGCACCGGGTGCAGCTGGGCCTGGTGGGCGACGAGGAGAGCCGACCATCCGCCGCCGGTGTCGCGGCAGTAGCCGGTTTGCAGCCCGGGGCTGAGGTGCCCGGCGACGAGACGCTCGCAGTGGTTGGTCCGCCCCGCGGCGCACGCCGGGCAGACCGGGTCGACCCCGCGGATGCGGCAGTGCAGGACCGGCTCTATCACCACCCGCGTCCCGTCGTCGGTGTCGGCGACGACCTCGTGGCCGGGAACGAACGGGAAGCTGACGATGGGCTCGAACCAGCGCGACGACCGACCCGACACGGTGGCCAGGTCGCTGCCGCAGATACCCGACAGCAGGGGACGCACCACCTGCCAGTCGGCGCCGGGCAGGTCGGGGGGGTCGACGTCGGCCAGGCGCAGGGGATGGGGCTGAGCTGAGATGCGCGCTGCGGCGAAGCGGGTCAGCGAGCGCTCCACCCTCAGGGCTCTCATCGCCGGGGGCCGATCGGCAGCAGCGGGCGGGGTCCGCCCTCGGCTTTGGGCCAGTGCTCGACGTGCCAGCCCCGTTTGCGGGCGATGGCCGCCAGCTTGGTCTCGGGGTTGACCGCCACCGGGTGGCCGGCGGCTTCGAGCATGGGCAGGTCGCTGGCCGAGTCGGCGTAGGCCACACACTCGGCCAGGTCGAGGTCGTGGGCCCGGGCGTAATCGGCCATGATCAATGCCCGGGCTTCACCGGTGGGAGGGGCCTCCACCAGTTCCCCGGTGAAGCGGCCGCCCTTGGTCCCGAGGCGGGCGCAGACCACCTCGTCGAAGAGCGGTCGTAATGGCTCGATGACCACGTCGAGCGCGCCGGTGATCAGCAGGGTCTTGTGGCCCAGGGCCCGGTGCTGGCGGACCCGGCGGATACCGGCCGGAAACGACTTGGTGAGGACCAGGCCGCTGAAGAGGTCCCAGGTGTCCTGCTCGAGGCGGTCCACCGGGGCGCCTTCGTAGCGACGGTAGAAGTAGCGCAGGAAGTCGCTGCGGTCGGACCGGTCGAGGCTGAGCAGACGGGGCGCCTCTTTCAGGGTGCGGGCCACGAAGCGGACCCGGTCGGGGTCATCGAGGCGCCGGGTGGCCAGCCAGGAATAGGAGTCGACCACGTTCGAGGCGATCAGCGTGTTCTCCAGGTCGAACACCGCCAGCTGCCGTTCGGCGGCCAGGACCGCCTTGCGACCCCGCTCCTCGCGGGTCATCCCGGTGGCCCCCTTACGGGGGCTGCTCCGGCCCGGGGTAGCCAGGCGCACCCGGGCGTGGCCGACCACTGAAGGCAGGTACACGTCGCGGCAGAAGTGCGGCCAGTCGATCACCGCCGGGTCGAAGCCGAACTCGCGGCGGTCCTCGTCGGACATGGACCGGTGGAGGTCGAGGAGCCGGTCGACGGAGAAGATGGCCTCGGTCTCGGTGTAGGCGCCGTACAGCTCGACGTAGGACGTGGCTCGCTCGACCTCGTCGCGCCGTTCCTCCAGGCGGGCGCTCAGGTCGGCCTGACGTCCCCTCAGGGGCAGGGACTGGAGCCCCTTCTCGGCGGTCGATATGGCCCGCGCCGCCCGGTTCAGCTGCTTTTGCACCCGCCGTCGGCCCGGGAAGGACCAGTCGGGCACGGTGATGGGCTGGTCGTGGCCGTCGGCCAGGGGGTTCTCGATGAACCAGTCCCGCACCAGCTCGACCAGCTGGCGGTAGCGCAGAGGGTTGTGGGCCCCCGACGCGGCGTGAAAGACGTCGGGTTCCTCCAGGGGGCCGCGGGCAGCCACCGCGATGATCGACGAAACGACGAGGTCCACCGGGATGACGTCGATGATGCCCTCGGGTACCCCCGGGAACTCCTTGAGCAGCCCCTTGGCGTAGGAGATGATCACCGGGTCGGCCATGCGAAAGCCCCGGATCCATCCGGGCACCGGCTCGGCCAGGGCCGACTCGATGATCGACGGCCTTACTATCGACAGCGGCAGGGCCTGGCGGGTCGATAGCAGGGCCCGCTCCCCGAGGGCCTTGGTGTAGGCGTAGGCGTCGGGCCAGCCGAGGCCCTGGGCCCGGGCCTTGCCCAGCTCCACCAGGCGATCGTCGACCCACTCCTGACGCAGGCGTTCGGCGCGTGCCGCAAGCAGTGGGGTCCCCGCTGCGCCGAGCTCGCGGCGGGCGTCGCGATGGAATCGGGCCAGCATCTTCGGGTCGCGGCTCTCGGCGTCGGTGTCGGCCCGGGCCCGCCGGGCGGCCTGCACCTCCGGCTCCCATTCGAGCTCGGTCGACCAGGGGGTGTCGGTCAGGTTGGCCTCGGGTGCACGGCCCCGCCGGCTCCCGGCCACGTAGGCGGTGGAGACGGCCACCAGATAGGGGAGGTCCTGGGGGGCCTTCCCGGCGTGGAGGTCGAGCAGGGTGCGGGCCACACGGGTCGGACCGAGGAGGTTGATCTCGACCGCGGCGTCGAGAGGGGAGTCGAAGCTCACCGTCGCCGCCGAATGGATCACGATGTGGCAGCTTCTCAGCAGCTCCTGTCCCGCGTCGTCGAGACCGAGACCGTCGGCTCCCACGTCGCCGGCCATCACCTGCAGGCGGTCCTGGATCAGGCCGTCGAAGGCCTCGCCGGCTTCGGAGCGGAACCGGTCGAAACAGCTGTTCCTCAGGATCTCGCGCCGCACCCGGTCGAGCGCACCGCGCCGGCCGGGCCGGATGAGCAGGACCACCTCGCACTCGGGCACCGACCGCAAGAGGCGTTCGGTCAGCGCGGTCCCGAGGAAGCCGGTGGCACCGGTGATGGCGATCCGCTTGCCGGCCAGGGCGTCGCGCAGCATCCCAACTGTCTACCATATGGTAGATGACCGTCGTCGAACCCTCCGCCAGCAGCACCCGGACGCGGGTGGTGGCGGTTGCGCTCTCGGCTTTCGGCCGCCGCGGCTACGACGTCACCTCGCTAGACGCCCTGGCCGTCGAGCTGGGGGTACGGAAGCAGACCATCCTGTACTACTTCCCATCCAAGGAGGCCCTCCTCGGAGCGGCCGTCGACCAGGCGGCCGACTCGGTCGCCGCCGCCCTGGAGGCGTCGGTGGCCCACGTCGCCCCCGACGCCCCGGCCTGGGCCCGGGTGGAGGCCATCGTGCGGGGCGTGTTCCGCCTCGCCGGTCGCCAACCCGAGATACTCGGCCTCCTGCGGGAGGTGAGCCGGATCGGCCCCCCTGGCGCCACCCGTTTCGCCCTGCGCATGGAACGGTTGATCAACCGGGCCACCGACTTCCTGGACGACGCCATGGCCAAGGGGGAGCTGAGGGGCCAGGACGCCCAGCTCCTGCTCTTCATGGCCTACTCCAGCGTCGTCGGCGCGGCCACCGAGATGGAGGTGCTGCGAGCGCTCGGGGTGGAGCCGACGGCCCGTACCACCGTCCGCCAGCGCCGGGCTCTGCTCGGGTTTCTCCGCTCGGCCCTGGTGCCGTAGCGCCCGGGGACTTCGACCTCAGCGGCCCCGCTTGGCCTTGGGTGGGGTGTAGCGGGCGTTGCGGCGGGGTCCGCTCGGGGGTGCCGGTTGCACCCGCCCCCCCCGCCGGTCCTGGGCCGGTCGACCTTTGCGGCCCCGCTCGCGTTGCTCGTCGCGCTGGCGGGCCCGGGCGGCCATGCCGGTGCGGGCCGCCCCCCGGCGCCCCCCGAGGGTCCGGCTGATGGCCTTGCGCTGGCGCTGGGTGATCATGATCCCGTACACGAGGGGGAAGATGAGCGCGAGGAGGTGAGCCAGGTACAGCGAGTTGGGGGCCTTCGGGAGGGTCACGAAGAATGCCGCGGCGATGGCCGCCAGGCCCACCACCGTGCGGTTGCGGGTGGATATCAGCGCCATGTACCCGAGCGAGGCGACCACCCCGATGACCTCGAGGGTGGTCTGGGGATGGGCCGGGGCTCCGGCCCCGGTGCGGATGACCAGGTTGAGGATGGCGACCACCAGCAGCTCGATGCCGATGGCGTACCCGTAGGTGGGCTCGGTGCCCCTCAGGCGCGACGGCGGCAGGCCGTCGTCGACCTCGGGCGGCGCCGGCGGTTCGGGGGGGATGACCTGGAGCGACCCGTCGGGTGGCTCCTCCGCAGAGGTGGCGACCCCGGGGCCATTCGGGCGCGAGCGGCGGCGGATGAGGGCCACGCCCTACCCCCTCGCCCCGGACGAACCGGCGGAGGGGTCCCCACGCTCGCCGTCGCCGCGCTCGTCGGGCGCCGGGCCGGGCGCGTCGGCGGAGGGCGGGGCCGGGGAGGGCGGGTGGGCAGGGGACGGCCCAGGGGAGACCGGCGTCCCGCCGGTCTGGCGGCCACCTTCGGACAGCAGCCACGGCCGGATTTGCACCACACTCTGCTTGGGACGGCCGTACTCGAACTCGGCCTCCACCGGGAGGTCCTTAGGGGGCTCGCCGGAGGTCTCCATGACGATGGAGGGATCCTCCTTGCGCTTCTCGAGGGCCTCCTGCAGGCCGAGGGCGAAGCCGGTCAGGATGGCGCCGGCGGCGCTGCGGCGGCGCCAGGCCTCCAACTTGGGGGGAAGCGCCGTGCTCGGCGGAGCAATCGCCTCCTCGGCATCTATGAGCCGCCCGAAGTCCAGCTCGTCGGCGGGGTCGGCGCCCCCGGCGGGGGGACCGGCGGCCCCGGCGTGGGGGGCGGCGGCCCCGGAGCCGGCCGGCTCGTCGGGCGTCGCGTCACCGTCGGAGCGGTCGCGGTTGGATTCCACGTGGTTCAGGCTACCGGTCACCCGGATCGAGGGACAGAAGCGGTCAGGCCGACGGCAGCGGCGCGGGAAGCAGCGACTCGCCCATCAAGAAGCGGTCCACGTGCATGGCCGCCGAGCGGCCCTCGGCGATGGCCCACACGATGAGGCTCTGGCCCCGCCCGGCGTCGCCGCACACGTACACCCCCGGGCGCGACGTGCCGTAGTCGGGTCCGCGGGAGATGGTCCCCCGGCCCGTCAGCTCCAGCCCGAGGGCCTCGGCCAGGGCCGGCTCGGGCCCCGAGAAGCCCAGGGCCAGGAGCACCAGCTCACAGGGCAGCTCGAACTCGCTGCCCTCGACGGGCTCGAAGGTGGTGCGGCCGTCCACCGACTTCATGGCCACCTGACAGGCCCGCAGGGCCCGCACTTGACCCGAGCCGTCGTCGACGAACTCCACGGTGTTGACCGAGAACACCCGGTCGCCGCCCTCCTCGTGGGCCGAGGACGTGCGGAACACCAGCGGCCAGGTCGGCCACGGGGTGGAGGGATCGCGCGAGTCGGGGGGCCGGGGCATGATCTCGAACTGCTTCACCGATGCCGCCCCGTGGCGCAGCACCGTCCCGAGGCAGTCGGCACCCGTGTCACCGCCACCGATGATGACGACGTTCTTGCCCTTGGCGTTGATGGCGCAGGCCGACACCGGGTCCTCGGCGTCCACGGCCCGGTTGGCCAGCGGCAGGACCTCCATGGCGTGGTGGATACCGGCCAGCGATCGTCCGGGTATGGACAGATCCCGGGGGAACGTGGCGCCGACCGCGACCACCACCGCGTCGTGGGCCGCGGCCAACTCCTCGGCGGCGAGGATCCCCTCGCCGGCGTCCGCCGGGCCAACCGTCACCCCCGACACGAAAGCGGTGCCCTCAGCCTCCATCTGGGCCAAACGGCGGTCCAGGTGCCGCTTCTCCATCTTGAACTCGGGGATTCCGTAGCGCAACAGACCGCCCGGGGCGTCGGCTCGTTCGTAGACCGTGACCGAGTGGCCGGCGCGGGTCAACTGCTGGGCGGCGGCCAGCCCGGCCGGGCCGGACCCGATGACCGCGACCCGCTTCCCGGTGACCCGGCTCGGCGCCACGGGGGTCACCCAACCCTCGTCCCACGCCCGGTCGATGATGGTCACCTCGACCTGTTTGATGGTTACCGGATCGTCGTTGATCCCCAGCACGCAGGCCGCCTCGCAGGGCGCCGGGCACAGCCTCCCGGTGAACTCCGGGAAATTATTGGTGGCGTGGAGCCGCTCGATGGCAGCCCGCCATTCGTCCTTGTAGACCAGGTCGTTCCAGTCCGGGATGAGATTGCCGAGGGGGCACCCGTCGTTGCAGAAGGGTATCCCGCAGTCCATGCACCGGCTGGCCTGGGTCCGGAGCCGGTCGGCCTGGAACGGCTCGTAGACCTCCCGCCAGTCCCGCAGCCGCACCGGCACGGGCCGGCGGGCCGGCGTCTCGCGCCGGAACTCCATGAACCCGGTCGGCTTACCCATGAGCTGCCGCCATCATCGCTTCTTCCACCGGGCGTCCCTCCGCTTCGGCTCGGCGCACCGCTTCGAGCACCCGCTTGTAGTCGCGGGGCATGACCTTCACGAACGAGCTGGCCGGCCGCGGCCAGTCCGCCAGCAGCCGTTGGGCCACCGCCGAACCGGTCAGCTCGAGATGCCTGCCGAGCACCTCCGACAGCCACCCCGTGTCCCCCTCGTCGCAGTCCTCGAGATCCACCATCTCGCCGTTGAGGTTGGCCCCGAACTGCCCGGCGTGATCCCACACGTAGGCGATGCCTCCGGACATGCCCGCCCCGAAGTTGCGACCGGTCGGCCCGAGGACGACGACCCGGCCGCCGGTCATGTACTCGCAGCCGTGGTCTCCGACTCCTTCGACGACGGCCAGGGCCCCGGAGTTGCGCACGCAGAAGCGCTCGCCGACCAGACCGCGGATGTAGGCCTCGCCGCCGGTGGCGCCGTAGAGGATCACGTTCCCGGCGATGATCTGCTCCTCGGCGACGAATCCCGGAGGAGCGTCAGCCGAGGGCCGCACGATCAGGCGGCCGCCGGAGAGCCCCTTACCGAGGTAGTCGTTGGCGTCACCGTCGAGGCGCAGCGTCACCCCCCGGGGCACGAAGGCCCCGAAGCTCTGGCCGGCCGATCCGCTGAAGCCCAGTTGGATGGTCCCATCGGGTAGGCCCTCGGCCCCGTAACGGCGGGATATCTCGGATCCGAGGAGGGTCCCGACGGTCCGGTTGACGTTCCGGATGGGATAGGACCGCCGGACCGGACGGGCGTCGTCGAGGGCGGGGGCGCAGTCGGCGATGATGGTCCGGTCGAGGGCTCGCTCGAGGCCGTGGTCCTGGCGGCTGACGCAGTGGCGGGCGTCGGCCTCGCCGACCGCAGGCAGGGCCAGGATGGGGGACAGGTCGAGCCCCTTGGCCTTCCAGTGGTCGAGCGCGCCCTGAGTGTCGAGAAGTTCGGGATGCCCGATGATCTCGTCGAGAGAACGGTAACCGAGGGCAGCAAGCAGCTCACGGACCTCTTCGGCGATGTACTCGAAGAACGTGACCACGAACTCCGGGCGGCCACTGAAGCGCTTGCGCAGCTCCGGGTTCTGGGTGGCGATACCGACCGGGCAGGTGTCGAGGTGGCAGACCCGCATCATGATGCAACCGCTCACCACGAGCGGCGCGCTGGCGAAGCCGAACTCCTCGGCCCCGAGCAGCGCGGCCACCACCACGTCCCGGCCCGTCTTGAGCTGGCCGTCCACCTGCACCACGATCCGGTCGCGCAGCCGGTTGGCGAGCAGGGTCTGCTGGGTTTCGGCCAGGCCCAGCTCCCACGGCGCCCCGGCATGCTTCAGCGACGTGAGCGGGGAGGCACCGGTACCGCCGTCGTGGCCCGAGATCAGCACCACGTCGGCGTGGGCCTTCGACACGCCGGCGGCCACGGTCCCCACGCCGACCTCGGCCACCAGCTTCACGTGGATGCGGGCCCGGTCGTTGGCGTTCTTCAGGTCGTAGATGAGCTGGGCCAGGTCCTCGATGGAGTAGATGTCGTGGTGGGGCGGCGGGGAGATGAGGCCGACACCGGGTGTGGAGTAACGGGTTCGGGCGATCCACGGGTAGACCTTGTGGCCGGGCAGCTGGCCGCCCTCACCCGGCTTGGCCCCCTGGGCCATCTTGATCTGGATGTCGTCGGCGTTGACCAGGTACTCGCTGGTCACGCCGAAGCGGCCGGACGCCACCTGCTTGATGGCGCTGCGACGCAGATCGCCGTTGGGATCGGGCGTGAAGCGGTCGGAGTCCTCACCCCCCTCCCCGGTGTTGGATCGGGCACCGAGCCGGTTCATGGCGATGGCCAGCGTCTCGTGGGCCTCGGCCGAGATGGACCCGTAGGACATGGCCCCGGTGCTGAACCGGGCCACTATCGACGACACCGGCTCGACGTCGTCGATCGGAATCGGCTCCCGGCCGCGCTCTTCGGCTGTGCGCAGGCGGAACAGCCCTCTCAGGGTGGCCAGCCGAGCGGCTTGCTGGTCGACCGCGGCGGTGTACTGCTTGAAGATGTCGTAGCGCTGAGAGCGGGTCGCGTGCTGGAGCTTGTGCACCGTCGTCGGGTTGAAGAGGTGGTATTCCCCCTCACGCCGCCACTGGTACTCGCCGCCCACTTCCACGTCACGATGGGCCATCTCGCTCGGCCGGTCGGGCCACGCCCGGTGGTGCCTGAGGAGGACCTCCTGGGCGATCTGGTCGAGGCCCACACCCTCGATCCGGCTCACCGTTCCGGTGAAGTAGCGGTCCACCACCTCCGAGGAGAGCCCTATGGCCTCGAAGACCTGGGCGCCGGTGTATGAAGCCACCGTGGAGATGCCCATCTTGGACATCACCTTGAGGATGCCCTTCCCGCAGGCCTTGATGTAGTTCAGCACGGCCTTGCGGGGATTGATGGTGCCCAGGTCGCCCTGGCGCACCATGTCAGTGATGGTGTCGAATGCCAGATAGGGGTTGATGGCCGCGGCGCCGTAGCCGAGCAGCAGGGCCATGTGGTGCACCTCCCGGGCTTCGCCGGTCTCGACCACCAGGCCCACCCGGGTCCGGGACTTCTCCTGGATGAGATGGTGGTGCACGGCGCTGACGAGGAGCAGGGCCGGGATGGGGGCCAACTCCGAGGAGGCGTGCCGGTCGCTCAGGATGATGATCTTGGCGCCCTGCTCGATGGCCTCGCTCACCTTGGCGCATATTTCGGCCAAGGCCTGCGCCATGGCTGCGCCGGGGGAGGCGGCGGTGGCGTCAAAGAGACCGTCGATGGTGAATGACTGCCAGCCCGGTTGGGTGCCGTCCTCATTGATGTACATCAGCTTGGCCAGATCCTCGTTGGTGAGGATGGGCTGCGGCATGACGATCTGGTTGCAGCTGGCCGGATCAGGAGCCAGCAGGTTCCGCTCCGGACCGATGGTCCCCGAAAGCGAGGTGACCAGCTCTTCGCGGATGGCGTCCAGGGGAGGATTGGTGACCTGGGCGAACAGCTGCGAGAAGTAGTCGTAGAGGAGCCTGGGACGATCCGACAGCACGGCGATGGGCGTGTCGGTCCCCATGGAGCCGATCGGCTCCACGCCCGCCCGGGCCATGGGGCCGACCAGAATCTTCATGTCCTCCTGGGTCCAGCCGAAGAGCCTCTGATGGGTGACCACCGAGGAGTGCTGGGGGGTCAGGGTGAACCGGGGAGCCAGGTCGTCGAAGTGGATCTGGTTCTCCGAGAGCCAGTCGAGGTACGGGTGCTCGGCGGCGAGGGCCGACTTGATCTCCTCGTCGGCGACGATCCGCCCCTCGGAGGTGTCCACGAGGAACATCCGCCCCGGCTGCAGGCGGCCCCGCTGCACGACCTTGGAAGGGTCGATGTCGAGGACCCCGACCTCGGAGGCCATGACCACCAGGCCGTCGTCGGTCACCCAGTAGCGGGACGGCCGCAGGCCGTTGCGGTCGAGGACCGCCCCGATGAGGGTCCCGTCGGTGAACGCGATCGACGCCGGACCGTCCCACGGCTCCATCATGGCGGCGTGGAACTGGTAGAACGCCCGTCGGAGCGGGTCCATGGTGCGGTGGTTCTCCCAGGCCTCGGGGATCATCATCAACACCGCATGGGGTAGCGACCGTCCCCCCAGGTGCAGCAGTTCCAGCACCTCGTCGAAGCTGGCCGAGTCGCTGGCCCCGGGGGTGATGATGGGGAACACGCGGGAGATGTCACCGGGGAGCACATCGCTGCGCAGGAGGGACTCCCGGGCCCGCATCCAGTTGCGGTTGCCCTGGAGGGTGTTGATCTCGCCGTTGTGGGCGATGTAGCGGTACGGGTGGGCGAGCGGCCAGCTCGGGAAGGTGTTGGTCGAGAAGCGGCTGTGCACCAGCGCCAGCGCCGTGTCCACCCGGTCGTCCGTGAGGTCAGGGAAGAACGGGCCGACCTGGGGCGCAGTCAGCATCCCCTTGTAGACGATGGTCCGGCTGGAGAACGACGGGAAGTAGACCCCCGCCACCTCGTGCTCGATGCGCTTGCGCAGGATGAATGCCCGGCGCTCGAGGTCCATGCCCTCGTAGCCGGCGACGAAGAGCTGCTGGAACCCCGGCATGGCTGCGAGCGCGATGCTGCCCAGTTCCGACGGGTCGACGGGCAGGTCCCGCCAGCCCAGGACGGTCAATCCCTCGGCCACGACGATCTTCTCCACGGCTTCCCGGAAACCGTCGAGGTCCCGGGGCACGAAGGCGATACCGGTGGCGTATGCGCCGGCCGGGGGGAGAGCGAAGCTGACTGCCTCCCGGTAGAAGGCGTCGGGTATCTGGATGAGGATGCCGGCACCGTCGCCGGTATTGGTCTCGGCGCCGGACGCGCCGCGGTGCTCGAGGTGGCAGAGGCTGTCGAGGCCCATCTTCACCATCCGGTGAGTGCGGCGCCCGTGCATATCCACCACGAAGGCGACACCGCACGCGTCGTGCTCGAACTCGGGGCGGTACAGACCAAAGCGCGTGTTGGGTCCAGCCACTGGCGTCCTTCCGGGGGATCGGTGATGCACGTCCTCGCGCGAAGGGACGACGCTGGCCCTTGCTGCGGCAGATCATAATAGAACACAGCTCGGCGGGCAGGTGAACCCATTTTCCGGTCGCGCCAACTCGTCATCGGGGCGGTGTCTCACACCCCCGGTGGCGCCGCAGATGGACCCGCCGCTACCATGAGCGGACTCACGGGCGCTTGGCTCAGTTGGTTAGAGCGCAGCCTTCACACGGCTGAGGTCACAGGTTCGAATCCTGTAGCGCCCACTTCCGGGGAGACCGAACGCGCCTATTCGAACTCTCCTCCGTGGCTTCGTCGATCAGCCCGCACAGGCGTCAGGCCGGTCGGGGCAACTCAACGAGACCGATGTCGACCGAGGCCGGCTCCGGGATTGGGAGTCCGTCTTCGGTGAGCCCCTCGAGGTGCATGACGATCGCTTCCCTGACGAGCTGTTCGGTCTCCTCGCGCGTTGCGCCGGCGACACCGACACCAGGCAGAGCGGGCACATAGGCGCTCCAGCCGGAGGCGGTTCGCTCGTACACGACGGTCCAGGTGCTCAACGGTCCTCCCTCGACAATCCGGCCTGCCGGAGAATGCTGCCCAGCGTACCCGGTGCCAGTTCCTGGCCCGGATTGCCGGCGACGGTCACCCTGCCCGGCTTGACGGGGTGTCGGAACTGGCGATGGCTACCGCGCTGGGCCACCTGGCGCCACCCGTCCCGTTCCAGCATTCGGATCACGTCCCGGACCTTCATCAAGTCGCCGAGGGTAACTGGGGGTTGTGTCATTCTTCCCGCCGGCTGTCGGACCAAGCTGCTCCAGCCGCCGTCGCAGGTCTGGCAGGTTCGAATACGAGTGCCTACGGCCCCCCTCTAAGGCGTTGTTCGTGCCCGGTACGCGGAAGTAGGTCGGGGGTTCCACTTCGGCGTGTACCACCTGAGCTTCACGGTGTGACACCGGGTCACCCACACGGCCCGCCTCGGCACCGGCGATGGGTGGCGCCGCAGCGAGCGACCGAGCCGAAAGCCCGACTAGGTGGTACCACACATGGTATCGCGATGGTACCATTTCGAGCATGGCGATGAACCTTCGACTGAGTCCTGACGCGGTGGAAGCCGTTCGACGCGAGGCGGAGCGGACCGGGCGCTCGCAGCAAGAGGTGATCCGCGAGGCCGTTGGCCGCTATCTCGGCCTTGTGACGGGTGAGAGTCCCCGCAGCGAACTTGGCGTGCTGGTTGCCATGGGGAACGTCCGCCCACCGCGGGCGCCGTCCCGCAAGGTCGTCAAGCGTCTGAGGCTTCCTCCGGGAATGACCAGCACCGATCTCCTCGATCGGGGTGACCGGATCTGACATGCGGGTCTACTTCGATAGCAGCGCCTTGATCAAGAGGTCGGTGCAAGAAGCCGAGTCCGACGCGGTAGAGGCAGCATTTGACCGCTACGTCAGCGAGGATGCCGTGATCATCTCGTCGTCACTGGCTTGGGTTGAGGTCAGTCGAGCCCTGCGGACGCGGCTCGGCATCGGCTCGTATGGCGAAGACGAGATTCACGACGCCGTCGAAGGAGCGCTGGCCGGAGTGGCCGAGCGACTCATCACCGGGGAGGTCATCGGCCTCGCCCGGCGGGTCGCTCCTCCGCTCCTACGCACGCTCGACGCGATCCATATCGCCACCGCAATCGTGCTCGACGTCGATGAGGTCGTCGTATACGACGATCGCCTGATCGACGCATGCCGGTCCAACGGTCTCACCACTGCTGTGCCCGGCCGCTGAGGCCCGTGACTTGCCCGGCTGCCAGCCTCGACTCGGGGGCTGCTGCGCCCGGCCGGCTGAGACTATTGCGCTCCTGAGGCGACGCCCCCGACAGCGGAGCGGGACTTCGCCCGGACGACGAGTAGCTGCCAGGCCGCGATGGCCAGGGTGTAGGAGCCGAACCCGAGCCATAGGACCACGTCGAAGCCGACGGCCATGGCCAGGATGGTGGCCAGAGCCGATCCGACCACCGAAGCGAACCCGTTGACCGCCCAGCCCCAGGCCACGTACTGGCGGGGGAAGTCGCCCAGGCCGGCGATCTCGCCCAGCCCGATGGGCATGAACATCCCGAAGCACACCCCGAGCGGGGCCAGGACTCCCAACGTGATGAAGATGCGCGCCGCCAGGGGCAGGCCCAGAAGGGCGTTGGTCATCGGAACCAGGCCCACCAGGTAGAACACGAACAGGCCGGCCAGTACCGCCCACAGGATGGGCAGGGCCCGCCCCCGGTTGACGATCCGCTGGCTGGCCAACGCCCCGATCCCGGTGAAGACCAGGAGAGACATGAGCGTGACGGTCAGGGAGTAGGTGGGGAACCCGAGGAACAGGTTGAGCAGCTGCATCAAGGTGATCTCGAAGAAGATGAACCCGAACCCGACGCCGGCGAAGAAGACCGCCGACACCGACTTGTAGGGCATGGCCACCCAGGTGTCGCGGATGGCGGCGAAGGGCAGGAGCAGGAACACCAGGGCGGCCGCCACCGACACCAGCAGCAGCAGGAACAGGACCCGCTCGCCGACGGCGTTCTCCCGGTCGACGCTGTTGAGGGGATGGAGGAAGTTGCTGATGACGTTGCCCCAGCGAGCGAAATGGTAGAAGTACGGATTGTTGTCCGTGGTCGGCTGGATGTTGTACGGGAAGTGGGCGTAGAACGATCCGAGGGAGCGGGCCGGGGTGGCGATCACGCTGTTCACCGGGTTCTGGGTGGGGGACTGCCCGGCCACCGAGAGGATGGTGGTGTCGGGCACCGCGGCCACCCCGGCCCGGAACGCCGCGACCTGCGACGCGCTGAACGGGCTGCGCTGGATCAGCATCGTCGACAGGGGGATGAAGCCGAGGAAGTTGACCTTGGTGCTGGCCACCAGGACGTGGTCGGCGGGGTCATGGATCCCGAGATTGGCCAGCGCCTGACGGACGGTGGCCGCCAGGCGAGCCGTCCGCAGGTCATAGACGTCGTCGGTCTCGCCGAACTGGACGACCATCATCCCGTTCGGGGCGAGGTGCTCGAGCATGGTCTGGATGCCGTTGGTGGTGTAGAGGTAGCTCTCGGAGAGCACGTAGGCGCTCGACAGGGCCCCGTTACCGGCGGCGTAGCTGTCGGGCGCCGGGTACCAGATCAGGTTGTACTTCTGGTGGCTGCGGGCGATGTAGGAACGCCCGTCGGCGTTGATGTAGCTCACGTGGGGGTTCTGGGCCAGGTGGCCGTCGAAGTTGGCGAAGGTGTGCGACACCAGGTTCACCGTCACCGGGTTGAGCTCCACGGCGTCCACGTGCTGGGCGCCGTAGTAGAGCGACGCCAGGACCTCGTGGCCGCCGGCGGCGCCTATCACGGCCTCCTTCTGGGGCGGTCGGGTCATGGTGCGGAAGGGGAGTGACCGGGGGTCGTGGGGGAAGTCGTAGCGGGCCAGGTCGGCGATCTGGCCATTCCAGCGGTATATGCCGGCGCCGAGGATGCCATCGTGGTAGAGGTTCAGGATGTCGGGGTAGCCGGGGGCGTGGGCGACGTCGACGCGCAGCACCGGCCCCCAGTGGGAGGCCACCCCGGTGCCGGGGGGTACCGGGGTCTTGCTGGCGTCGAGGGTCTGGGCCGGGATCAGCCCCGACCCGATGGTGAGCACCAGGGCGGCCGCGGCCACTATGGTCCCGGCGCTGACGTGGAGGCGGGAACGGCGGGCTCCCACCCACGCGGCGGCCACCCCGAGCACGGCCACCGCCAGGGTCACCGCAGCAGGCGCCCCGAGGGCCCAGATCACGTAGATCACCAGGGCGCAGGCCGCGCCGGCTCCGAGCAGGTCGGCGAAGTACAGGCCCCCGATGCTCTCGGGGCGGCGGGAGAAGAGGGAGGCGGCGATCACCCCCATCGGCACGAACGAGGCGAACACGCACAGGCACAGCACGAACAGCAGCGCCAGGTTCTCGAACGACCGGCCGTTGTAGAGCCAGATGGTCAGGGTGTCGATGCGCACGGCCGCGACCACGAGGTACCCGAGCAGGGTGATGACCGCGCCCGACACGAAGCTCCAGAAGATGACCGTGTCGGTGGACGCGCCACGGATGCGCTTGGAGATGGAGACGGCCACCCCGCCGGCCCCCACCCCGAGCAGCGCCAGGCCGATGATGAGGTAGACGTAGTAGTAGAACAGCTTGTAGGAGATGATCCGGGTGTAGGAGATCTCCACCACCAGCGACGCGAAGCTGGCCGCCAGGATTTCCAGGTGGTGGCTGAAGCGCCAAGGGGCCCTGGTCGGGCCCGCCGGGTCGGCGAGGGGGCGCGCCAGAGCCGCGCTCGGGGGTGAGACCACGGTGCAGGTGTCTAGCAGGCTGGCCTGCCGCCGTCAGGCTGGGGTGGCGCCCTCGTGCTGGGGTGGCGCCGTCAGGCTGAGGTGACGGCCGGCGGCACCTCGACGTGCATGCGGACCTCGGAGACGGTAACGGCCTGGCCGCCGAGCACCACCCGGTCCCCGAGGGCACGGACCTGGACGGTCCCGCCGCGCGCCGAGGCCTGGTAGCCGGTCATGGTGGAGCGCCCGGTGCGCGCCGACCAGTAGGCCGCCAGGGTGCAGTGGGCCGAGCCCGTCACAGGGTCCTCCGCCACCCCGACGGCGGGGGCGAAGACCCGGCTCACGAAGTCCACGCCCGGGGTGTCGGCGGGGGCGGTGACGATGAGGGCCCGGCTCCCGAGCGCCGCGATGGCCTCGAGATCGGGCCGGTAGGAAGCAACCCACGATGCCCGCTCGACCACCAGAAGGTGGTCGGTCCGGCCGCGCGCCGCGGCGACGGCTCCGGCCCCCCTCAGGTCCAGGCCGAGAGCGGCGGGGGGCCGCGGTTCGACCACATCGAGAGGGAAGTCCATCTCGATGATCCCTGCACCGCGGCGGCACACCAGGAGGCCGCTGCGGGTGTGGAAGCGGCCCGAACCGCCGAGCACGTGAGCCGTCGCCAGGGTGGCGTGCCCGCACAGGTCGACCTCGGTGGTGGGGGTGAACCAGCGCAGGTCGTGGTCCCCGTCGGCCCGCTCCACCGCGAAGGCCGTCTCGGAGAGGTTCATCTCGGCGGCCACCCGGGCCAACCAGCCGTCGTCGGGGTAGTGGGGGAGGAGAACGACCGCCGCTGGGTTACCGGTGAAGGGGGTGTCGGTGAAGGCGTCGACCACAGTCAGTTCGATCACCGCGCCAAGTGTGCTCTCATGGCGGGCGGTGATCCAGATGGCCGAGCCCCGGCGTGGGTACGTACGGGGGATGCCTCGCTGGAATCACGCCCTCGCCGGGATCGGAGTGGCCGCCGCGGTGACCGCGGCGGTGGCCGATCCCCACCCGGCGGGGGCCGCCGCGACCCAGACCTGGCCGGCCTTCGTGCTGGTGGCCGGGTTGCTCCTGGTGGGGCTGGTCGCCGCCGAGGACCGCCTCTTCGCCGCCGCCGGCGACCGGCTGGCGGCCGCTGCGCCGAGTGGGCTGGCGCTCTTCGCCGGCGTGACCGTCCTCGTGTCGGTGGTGACCGCGGTGCTCAACCTCGACACGTCGGTCGCCTTCCTCGCACCGGTGCTGGTGCACGCGGCGCGGCGGCGCAAGGAGGACGCCGGGCTGCTGCTCTCGCTGTGCCTCCTCATGTCCAACGCGGCTTCGCTGCTGTTGCCCGGCTCCAACCTGACCAACCTCATCGTGCTGGCCGGCCGCCACGTCTCGGGGAACACCTTTCTGTCCAGGATGGTCCTGCCCTGGCTGGGGGCGGTGGTGGCCACCGCGGCGGTCGTGGCCGTAGCCGGACGCCGGGAGCTGCGCCGGCGCGCCCCCACCCAGCGAGGCGCCACCCGGCCCCGGATCGGCACCGGCCTGCCCGCCGTGGTCGCCGTCGTGGCCGCCGTCCTGGCCCTCGGCGACCCCGCCCCGGCGGTGGCCGCGGTGGCCGCGGTGGCGGTGACCATCGAGATGCTTCGGCGCCGGATCGCGCCGGCCACGGTGGTCGAGACCCTGGACCTGCCGGTCCTCTTGGGTCTGTTCGGGATCGCCGTGGCCCTCGGGGCGGTGGGCCGCAGCTGGTCGGTTCCGACCCAGGCGCTGCAGCACCTCGACACCTGGGCGACCGCCGGCTTCGGTGCCCTCGCCACGGTGGTGTTCAACAATCTGCCGGCCGCCGCCCTCCTATCGGCCCGACCACCGGCCCACCCTTTCGCCCTGCTCATCGGTCTGGACATCGGTCCCAACCTGTTCGTCACCGGTTCGCTGGCGTGGGTCCTGTGGCTGAAGAGCTCGCGGGCAGCGGGAGGCGAACCCCAGCTGTGGGCCACCGTCCGGCTCGGACTGGTCGCCGCCCCCCTCGCCCTGGTCGCAGCCGTGGGAGCGCTGACCGTCGTGCATCAGTGACCGGCCGGCCGCCCTTGGATAGGGTCGGGCGCCATGAGACTGCTCATGGTCGCCCCGCCGGGGGCGGGCAAGGGAACTCAGGCCGTGCGGCTCGCCTCCTATTACACGATCGCCCATCTCTCGAGCGGTGACCTGTTCCGCAAGGAGGTGGCCGCCGGAAGCGAAGTCGGCCGGCGTGCCGCTGAGTTCCTGGCCCGCGGTGATCTGGTCCCGGACGGCCTGGTCCTGCAGGTTCTCGCCCCCCACGTGCTCGATGCTGCCGCCCACGGCGGCTACGTGCTCGACGGCTACCCCCGGACGCTGGCCCAGGCCGAGGAAGCCCACGAGGTAGCCGGTCGTATCTCGGGGGTGGAGCTGCAGGCGGTGGTCCACCTGGAGGTGGGTCGCGACGAGCTGCTGCGGCGCCTCCTGGCCCGGGCCGCCCAGGACGGGCGCGCCGACGACCAGGAGTCGGTCATCCACCACCGCCTGGACGTCTACGACCGCGAGACGGCGCCAATGCTCGGTTTCTACGCCTCCAGGGGGCTGGTCGTCGACGTGGACGGGGAGGGCGCCGTCGACGAGGTGTTCGAGGCCATAGTCGGCGCGGTGGACGCGCTCAGGGCCGGTCTGGCCTGACGCCGGCCACGCCCGGGCCGGACCCGACGATCCGCCCGTCGAGGATCTCGACCCGCCAGGGCGCCGGTCCCGCCTCGAAGCGGAACCACGCGTCGCTCGACATCACCACCTCCACCCCAGCGGGAGCGAGGGCCGCCACCTTGCGACGGCTCTCGGTGGACGGACTCGGCGTGATGGCCACATCGACTGGGCCGAGGCGGGGCCAGACGGCCTGGCAGGGCCGGCACGACGAGGTGAGGAACCAGACCACCCGGTGGCCCGACGACACGTCCACGCGCACCGCAGTCCCGTCGGGGCGGTGTCCGTCGATGGGCTCCACACCGGTGAGGCTACCGGCGAGTCGACCAGCGCCCGCTTGTCGTGTAAGTCTGCCGGGGTGAATATCGGAGTGTTGGGAGGCACCGGGCCCGCCGGTCAAGCGGTGGCCGTGCAGTTCGCCGGGATCGGCATCGAAGTGGTCGTGGGCTCGAGAGCCCTCGACCGCTCGGAGGAGACGGTGGCGGCCCTCCGGGAGAAGTGGTCGGAGCGCGACCTCCCCCTCGTGGCCGGGGAGAACGCCGCCGCCGCGGCGGCCGACGTGGTCGTGGTGGCCACCCCCTGGGAGGGCGTCCTGGCGACCGTCGAACCGCTCGCCGAGCTCCTACGGGGCCGCATCGTGGTGTCGATGGCCAACGCACTCACCCGCTTCGGCAAGGAGATGATCCCCCTGCTCCCCCCCACCGGGTCGGTCACGGTGGCCGTGGCCCGGGCCCTGCCCGCGTCGCGGGTGGTCGGCGCTTTCCACCACATGCCGGCCGGTCCCTGGAGCGACCTCGACCATCCCATGGAAGCCGACGTCATGGTGTGCTCGGACGACCGCGACGCCAGAGCCGAGGTCGTAGGACTCATCGACCGGCTGCCGGGACTGCGGGGGGTCGCCGCCGGTGGGCTGGGCAGTGCGCTGGCCATAGAGGCCATGACCGCCGCCCTCCTCGAGGTCAACCGCCATTACAAGACCCACGCCGCGATCCGCCTGACCGGGCTGGCCGACCCGGCCCGACGACCGTGATGCGCCTCTACCACACCGCCCGCCGGGAGGTCATCGACTTCGCCGCCGGTCCGGTGGTGAAGATGTACACCTGCGGGATCACGCCCTACGACTCCGCCCACCTGGGCCACGCCGCGACCTACCTGGCCTACGACGTGCTGCAGAGGAGGCTCAGAGACCTCGGTCACCAGACGCAGTGCGTGCGCAACGTCACCGACGTCGACGACGACATCCTGCGCAAGGCCCGTGAGCTCGGAGTGCACTACCTGGACCTGGCCGCCGAGGAGGTGGCCCGCTTCGACGCCGACATGTCGGCGCTGGGCCTCCTGCCCGCCTACTCCGAGCCTCGGGCCACCTCGGCCATCCCCGACATCCTGGGCTTCATCGGGATGGTCCTCGACTCGGGCCACGCCTACCGGGCCGGGGGAGCCGTCTACTTCGACGTCTCGTCGTTCGAGCGGTTCGGTCAGGTGAGCGGCTACGACCGCCCTACCATGTTGCGCTTGGCCGCCGAGCGGGGTGGCAACCCCGACGACCCCAACAAGCGCGACCCGCTCGACTTCGTGCTGTGGCAGCCGTCGGCCCCCGACGAGCCGTCCTGGGACTCCCTGTGGGGTCCCGGCCGACCGGGGTGGCACATCGAGTGCTCGGCTCTCAGCATGCGGGAGCTGGGCGAGACCATCGACCTCCACGGCGGCGGGTCGGACCTGATCTTCCCCCACCACGAATGCGAGGCGGCCCAGTCCGAGGCGGCCACCGGATCGGTGTTCGTGCGCCACTGGATGCACACCGGGATGGTCCGCCTCGACGGCACCAAGATGTCCAAGTCGCTCGGGAACCTGGTGTTCGTGCACGACCTGCTGGAGAAATGCGAGCCCGGCGCCGTCCGCTTGGCCATCCTCGGGCACCACTACCGGCGCGACTGGGACTGGCGCGACGAGCTGGTGGCGGCCGCCGCCGAGCGCATCCAGGCGTGGCGGGCGGGCGGCCCCGGAGGGGGCGCCCTCGACGCGGTGCGCTCGGCTCTCGACGACGATCTCGACACGGTGGGCGCCATCGCCGCCATCGACGCCGCCTCCGGCCGCGGGGAGGGCGTCTCGGACGCGGCGAAACTGCTCGGCGTCGAGCTCTAGCTTCCGTATTCTCTAGCCACCATGTCAGACGTCATCTCGGTCGTACTGCCCGACGGATCCACCCGCGACCTGCCCCCGGGGGCCACCGGCGGCGAGCTCGCCGCGGCCATCGGCCGCGGCTTGGCCAAAGCGGCGGTGGCGGTGACCGTCGACGGCGCCGAGCGGGACCTGTCGGAGCCGCTGTCCGACGGCGCCCGCGTCGCGGTCATCACCGACGGGACCGAGGCCGGCCGCCACATCCTGCGTCACTCGACGGCCCACGTGCTGGCCCAGGCCGTCACCGACCTGTGGCCGGGCGCCCGCTACGCCATCGGGCCGCCCATCGAGAACGGCTTCTACTACGACTTCGAGCTGCCGGGGGGCACCCACTTCAGCGATGACGACCTCGGCCGCATAGAGGCGCGGATGTGGGAGATCATCGCCGCCGACCAGCCCTTCACCCGCGAGGAGCACTCGGTCGCCGAAGGCCTCGAGCTGTTCGCCGACCAGCCCTACAAGGTCGAGATCATCGAGGGGGTCGACGCCGCCGATTCGGACCGGGCCGAAGGAGTCGGGGCGGCCGGCGTGAGCGCCTACCGCAACACCGACAGCTTCGTCGATCTGTGCCGCGGCCCCCACGTGCCCTCCACCGGCCGACTCGGCCACTTCCGCCTCCAGAAGGTCGCGGCCGCCTACTGGCGCGGCGACGAGCGGCGCCCCCAGCTGCAGCGCATCTACGGCACGGCATGGGAGTCCAAGGCCGCTCTGGAGGAACATCTGCACCGCCTCGAGGAGGCCGAGAAGCGCGATCACCGCCGCCTGGGTGCCGAACTGGACCTGTTCCACTTCCCCGTCGAGCTCGGCGGGGGCCTCGTGGTCTTCCACCCCAAAGGCGGCCTGGTCCGCAAGGTCATGGAGGACTACTCACGCGCCGAGCACGAGAAGGCCGGCTACGAGTTCGTCTTCACCCCCCACCTGGCCAAGTCGACCCTGTTCGAAATCTCCGGCCACCTCGAGTGGTACGCCGAGGGGATGTACCCGCCCATGGAGCTGGAGGGCGGCACCTACTACCCCAAGCCAATGAACTGCCCGATGCACATCCTCGTGTACAAGAGCCGTCAACGCTCCTACCGCGAGCTCCCGCTGCGGCTGTTCGAGTTCGGGACGGTCTACCGCTTCGAGCGCTCCGGGGTGCTGAACGGGCTGCTCCGGGCCCGGGGTTTCACCCAGGACGACTCGCACATCTTCTGCACCCCCGACCAGTTGGCCCCGGAGCTGGCCGACCTGTTGGCTTTCGTCCTGCGTCTCCTGCGGGCCTTCGGCCTGGAGGAGTTCGAGGCCGAGTTGGCCACCCGCCCCGAGAAGTTCGTGGGCGAGCCCGACGAATGGGACGTGGCGACCGACGCCCTGCGCCACGCCCTCGACGCCGCCGCGCTGCCCTACGTCGTGGCCGACGGTGAGGGGGCCTTCTACGCCCCCAAGATCGATGTGCACGTCAAGGACGCGATCGGGCGGCGGTGGCAGGTCTCCACGCTCCAGGTGGACCTGCAGGAACCGCAACGCTTCGACATGGAGTTCGTAGGCTCCGACAACGCCCGGCACCGCCCCTACATGATCCACCGGGCCCTTTTCGGCTCCATCGAGCGCTTCTTCGGCATCCTCCTCGAGCACTACGCCGGGGCCTTCCCGACGTGGCTGTCGCCCGTGCAGGTGGCGCTGCTACCGGTGCGCTCCGACCACCAGCCCTACGCCGAGGAGGCCGCCGGCGCCTTGCGCCAGGCCGGGCTACGGGTGGATGTGATGGCCGCCGACGAGGGTCTCGGGTCGCGTATCCGCAAAGCCAAGCTGGAGAAGATCCCCTACGTGCTGGTCGTGGGCGACGAGGACGTCGCGGCCGGGACCGTCGGGGTCAACGCCCGCGAGGCAGAGCAGGTACGCCGAGGGGTGCCGCTCGGCGAGTTCCGCGCCGCCGTCGCGGCCGAAGTAGCGGCTCACGCCCCCACCCCGTGAGCCATCTGGACCGGCTGTGGGCGGGCTGGCGCAACGCCTACATCGAGGGGCTCACCGCGCCGTCGCCGGTGCGCCCGACCACCGGATGCGTGTTCTGCTCGATCCTGAGCAGCGGCCTGCCCGACGAGGAGACCCACGTGCTGTGGCGGGAGCCGGGCGCGAGGGCCGTGGCTATCCTCAATGCCTACCCCTACGGCAGCGGCCACCTCATGGTCATGCCGGTGCGCCACTGCGCCTCCCCCGAGGACCTGGCCCCCGACGAGGGCGCGGCCATCTGGCAGGGGGTGGCCGATGCGGTGCGGGCGGTGCGGGCCGCCTACCACCCAGACGGCCTGAACGTCGGGGCCAACCTGGGCCGCGCCGCAGGGGCCGGGATCCCCGACCACTTCCACATGCACGTCCTGCCCCGCTGGGCGGGGGACACCAACTTCATGACCGCCATAGCCGAGGCCCGGGTCCTCCCCGAGACCCTGTCCACGACTTTCGCCAAGCTCCGCGCCACCTGGCCGTCCTGACCGACCCCGGGGGACCTAGGGCGTGCGGCCCGACGGTCGCCCGGGGGACCTAGGGAGTGCGGGCCACCGCCGCCCACAGCTGCTGGGGTAGGACGTCGTAGTGGTCGTGCACGGTGCGGAAGCGGCCCCGGCCGGCGGTCAACGACCGTAGGTCCACGGCGTAGCGCAGGATCTCCGAGGTGGGTACCAGGGCGGTGACGACCGAGTCCCCACCGGCGTCCTGTTCGCTGCCCTGCACCCGGCCCCGACGGGAGTTGAGGTCGCCCATGACATCGCCCTGATAGACGGGGGGAACGACGACCTCGACGCGGGAGATGGGCTCGAGCAGGATCGGCTGCGCTTGGTCCATGGCCTCCCGGAAAGCCAGCGAACCGGCCATCTTGAAGCTCATCTCCGACGAGTCGACTGAATGGAACTTGCCGTCGAAGAGGGTGACCGACACGTCCACCACCGGCCAACCGTGCACCCCGCCGGCGGTCATGGCCTCCTCGATACCTTTCTGGACGGCCGGGATGAACTGCCGGGGGATGGCCCCGCCGACGATCTGGTCGACGAACTCGAAGCCGCCGCCGCGCTCGAGCGGCTTGATCCGGATGTTGCACACCCCGAACTGGCCGTGGCCGCCGCTCTGCTTCTTGTGCTTGCCCTCGGCCTCGGCGCTGCCGGTGATGGTCTCCCGGTAGGGCACCACCACCGCCTCGGTCTCGACCTCCACCCCGAACTTGCGGGCCAGCCGCTCGGTCACCAGGGCCAGGTGGGTTTCCCCGCTGCCGCCCAGCAGGGTCTGGTGGGTCTCGTCGTCGCGGCGCACCACCAGCACCTGATCCTCGTCCTGAAGGCGGTGCAGGGCGGTCATCAGCTTGTCCTCGTCGCCCTTGGAGCGGGGCCGGATCCCTATGTGCAGCACCGGCTCGGGGACCTCCACCGGCGGCAGGGCAACGGGGGTCCCCTTGGGCGCCAGCGTGTCGCCGGTCGCCACGTCGGCCAGCTTGGCCACCGCCCCGAGATCACCGACGGGTAGCAGGTCGCAGGGCACCTGGTCCTTGCCCCGCAGCGTGAGCAGGCCGTGCAGCCGCTCGTCGGCGTGGGTCCGGGAGTTGACCATCATCTGGTCGGAGCGGATCGAGCCCGACACCACCTTGAACAGGCTGATGCGCCCGACGTGGCGGTCCACCACCGTCTTCCACACCCACGCCAGCGGCGGCCCGTCAGGGTCGGGAGCGACCTCCGAGGTGGTCCCCCCGGCCACGACGGTGATCGGGGGGCGGTCGAGTGGGGAGGGGCCGATCTCGCAGATGAACGTGGCCAGCCGGTCGATGGCCACCTCTTTGGTCGCCGACCCGCACAGCACCGGGAACACCTGGGCCGACGCCACGCCGTGGGCCAGGGTCTTCTCCAGCTCGTCCACCGAGGGCGGGTCCCCCTCCAGGTAGCGCTCCATCAGCTCGTCGTCGGCTACGACGATCCCCTCCACCAGGGAGTCGTGCACCGAGTGCTCCCGCACCGCCATCTCCTCGGGGATGGGACCGGTGGCGGCCTGACCGTCGGAGTAGGTGATGGCCGTGTCCGACAGCAGGTCGGCCACCCCCCGAAAGTCCCCCTCCTCACCGATGGGCAGCTCCAGGGGGGCGATGCCGGCGCCGAAGCGGTCCTGCAGTTGCTGGAGGGTCCGCTCGAACGAGGCCCGCTCGCGGTCGAGCTTGTTCACGAAGATCAGGCGGGGCAGCCCGAGGGACGCCGCCTCCCGCCACATGACCTCGGTCTGGACCTCCACCCCCTCCACTGCGCTGACGACGAACACGGCCAGGTCGGCGACGCGCAGGGCGGCCAGCGCCTCGGGCGCGAAGTCGGCGTAGCCGGGACAGTCCAAGATGTTGATCTTGTGGTGCTCCCACTCGAGCGGGGCCAGGGCCACGCCGACCGACATCTTGCGCTTCTGCTCCTCGGGTTCGAAGTCGCTCACCGTGGAGCCGTCCTCGACCCGGCCGACCCGGGCGATCGCCCCGGCCCGGTG
This sequence comes from Actinomycetes bacterium, assembly GCA_021838445.1. Lineage (GTDB taxonomy): Bacteria > Actinomycetota > Acidimicrobiia > Acidimicrobiales > Palsa-688 > JAKCDU01. The sequence goes on from JAKCDU010000013.1 coordinate 38,357, forward strand.
GAGCAGGGCCTCGGTCAGGGACGTCTTGCCCGCCCCCCCGTGGCCGACCAGCGCGACGTTGCGGATCTTGGCCGGTGGATAGCTCCTCACCGTCGCCCTCCCCTCGGGTGGACCGTGCAGGACATTCGGCGCTCCTTCCCGGGTCCGGAGAGCTGGATACCCCCGTAGTTCACCAGGGCTCCGATCCCTGGTGGTACCCTAGCCTCACTGTTTATTGGGCAGCTCGGTCGAGCTGCTCGAGGAGTTGGTGATTTGTTCGACGGGCGATTCCGGACCGGCGTGGACAGGGTCACGAGGCCGGTCGCCAGGGCACTGAGAGCGACCGGGCTGGCCCCCGACCATCTCACCGCCTTGGGGCTGCTGCTGGCCGTCCCGGCGGCCTGGGCCATCGCCACCGGCCGCCTCGGCTTGGGCCTCGGCCTCCTCATCGCCTCGGCCGTACCCGATCTGCTCGACGGGGCCCTGGCCAAGGCGTCGGGACGGGCCAGCATCAGGGGGGCCTTCTTCGACTCGGTGGCCGACCGGGTCACCGATGCCCTGATCCTCACTGCTTTGGCCTGGTACCTGCAGGACACCCACCGCGGCCACATCTTCATCCTTCCCGTGGCCGTACTGGGCGTCTCGTTGCTCGTCTCCTACGAGCGGGCCAAGGCCGAGTCGCTGGGCTTCAACGCCAAGGGCGGCCTGATGGAGAGAGCCGAGCGGGTCGTCGTGGAGTGCGCCACCTTGGCGTTCAGCTTCATGATGATCCCCCTCCTGTGGCTGATGCTGGTGCTGACCGCCGCCACCGCCGGGCAACGCTTCGTCATGGTGTGGCGCCAGGCCAACGCCGCCGGGCACCGACCCCCGCCGGCCGACCGACGGGCCTCCACCCGCCGGCCCGGCTACGAGGCGGGACCCATGTCGGCCCGCTGGCGGGCCTGGCGGGAGGCCAATGGCTGGCCCGTCCGTCCCGACCGTCCGGCCCGCTACGAGCGCTACCGCGGCCGGCCGGGGTCGGCCACGGCCCGCTGGCAGCAGCGCCGCGAGGCCCGCCTGGCCCGTCTGCGCGACGGCGACGGGGGCGACACGTCGGTTCCGGCCCGTCGGCGCTCGGCCGGCAGCCGGCGGCCCTGAGCCGCCCGTCCCGGGCCGTCCCAACCGACCGCATGACCTCCGGGCGCGGGCCGTCGCGGGCCGTCCAGGGGTTCCGGGCCGGCCAGTGGGCAGCCGGGGCGGTCCCTCCCTCGGTCGGCCGGGGCCTCGCCGAGGCCGTCGCCGTCGGCCTGTCCCGGTTGGCCCGCACCCCGGGCTGGAAGCAGCGACGGGCCCTGCTGGCCCGCCACCTCGGCCGGGTCCTCGGCCCGGGCGCCCCGCCCCCGGCCAGTTGGTCCATGAATCGTCTGGTCGACCGGGCGGTGGCGTCGTACGCCCGCTACTGGGCCGAGAGCCTCCGTCTGGCGTCGGTCGGGGCGGCCGAGCTGACCGCCGGCCTGGTCTACGAGCACTTCGACCGCCTGGCCCGCGGGGTCGACGCCGGACGGGGGACCATCCTGGTACTGCCCCACCTCGGGGGCTGGGAGTGGGCCGGCGCCGAGCTGGCCGCCACCGGCCACACCGTGAGCGTGGTCGTCGAGCGCCTCGAGCCGGCCGACCTGTTCGACTGGTTCACCTCGTTCCGTGAGGGCCTGGGCATGCGGGTCATACCCGCCGGTCCGGGAGCGACGGCGGCGTGCGTGGCCGCCCTGCGGGAGAATCACATCCTGTGCCTGCTCTCGGACCGGCTGGTCGGCGGGGTGGCCGGGGTCGAGGTGGAGTTCTTCGGGGAGAGGACTGCGCTGCCGGCCGGGCCGGCCACGCTGGCCCTGCGGACGGGTGCGGTGCTCATACCGGCGGCCGTCCCCTTCGCCGAGCGCACCGGCGAGCACGTCGGCGTCGTCCACGACGTGATCGACACCTCGCGCCGCGGCAGCCTCCGCCACGACGTCGGGCGGGTCACCCAGCAGATGGCCGTGGCCTTCGAGGAGCTCATCCGGTCGGCCCCGACCCAGTGGCATCTCCTGCAGCCCAACTGGCCGAGCGACCGGGGTTAGGGTGCTCAGGTGCGGGTCGGGCTGATCTGCCCATACAGCCTCACCGTCCCCGGCGGGGTCCAGGGGCAGGTCCTCGGGCTGGCCCGTTCCCTGCGCCACGCCGGGGTGGAGGCGCGCGTGCTCGGTCCCTGCGACGGACCCCCGCCCGAGCCGTGGGTGACGCCGCTCGGCAATTCGCTGCCCACCGGTGACAACGGCTCGGTGGCCGCTATCGCCCCCGACCCGGCGGCCTCCCTGCGGACCCTGCGGGCCTTGCGCGACGAAGCCTTCGACGTGGTTCACATCCACGAGCCCCTGGCCCCCGGCCCGAGCATCACCGCCATGGTCACCGCCGCCTGCCCGACCATCGGGACCTTCCACCGCTCCGGGCGCAGCCGCTGGCTGGAGGCCACGAGACCGCTGGCCCGCTGGACGGCGGCCCACCTGACCCTCATGGTCGCGGTGTCCGAGGAAGCCCGCGCCACTGCCGCGGCGATCCTGCCCGGCCGCTTCGTGTTGCTCTGGAACGGCATCGAGGTGGCCCGCTACCGCGACGCCGAGCCGTGGCCGACGCAAGGGCCGACGATCTTCTTCGTGGGCCGCCACGAGTCCCGCAAAGGCCTGGCCGTCCTCCTCGAGGCGCTGGACCGCCTCGGGCCCGACGTGCGCCTGTGGGTGGCCGGACAGGGTCCCGACACCGAACGGCTGCGCCGCCAGAGCGCCGCCGACCGGCGGGTCGAATGGCTCGGTTTCGTCGACGACGCCGAGAAGGTCCGCCGCCTCCGGGGGGCCGACGTGCTCTGTGCCCCGTCGCTGCACGGGGAGAGCTTCGGGGTGGTGCTGCTCGAGGGTCTGGCCGCGGCCACCCCGGTCGTGGCCACCGACCTGGCCGGCTACCGCAACGTGGCCCGCCCCGGCATCGAGGCCCGCCTGGTGGTCCCCGGCGACGCCTCCGCGCTGGCCGGGGCGTTGACCGCCGCCCTCGAGCGCTCCCCCGAGACGGAGGCCCTCGTGGCGAGGGGTCTGGAACGGGCCGCTGAGTACTCCATGGACAGCCTGGCCGAGCGCTACATCGAGCTCTACCAGCAGGTGGTGCGGGCTCGACCCGCACTAGCATCGACCCGAATGGGCCGAGCGAGGTATCAATGAGCGCGTCGCGCACCTTTGCCGCCATCGCCGCTTTCGCGGCCGGGCCGGCGGTGCTGACCGGCGTGGTGCTCGGCGTCGTCGTCGGCTGGGTGGCCGGGGTGGTCACCTTGGTCGTGGTCGCGGCCGGGGTGGCCGCCTGGGCCCGCTTCGGGGGCACCTACCTGGTCCGCTCGCGGCTCCCCGGGCGGCCCGCCGAGGCCCGCCGCGACGCCCGGCTGTGCAATGTGATCGAGGGTTTGTGCACCGCTGCAGGGGTGCGCCAGCCGGATGTGCTGATCGTGGAGAGTGACGGGCTCAACGCCCTGGCCGCCGGCCACTCGTCGAGTAGCGCCGTCCTCGCCGTCACCACGGGCCTGGTCACCAGCCTCGACCGCATCGAGCTCGAAGCGGTGCTGGCCGAGGCCCTGTGGGCCATCCGCTACGAGCGGATCGTGCCGGCCACCGTGCTGGCCGCCACGTTCGGACTGGCCTCCCCGCTGCTCGCCGATCCCGACCTCGATTCGCGCGCCGACCAGGGAGCCGTCTCGCTGACGCGGTACCCGCCCGCTCTGGCCTCGGCCATCGAGAAGATGGAGGCCAAGGGGGCGACCGTGACCGGCCAGCCCCGCTTCCTCGCCCACCTGTGGCTGGCCGATCCCCGTCCCGACGCTCCCACCGGGCCCGGTCGCCTGCCGCTCCCGGAGCGCGTCGAGGCCCTCCGGGAGCTGTGAGAAGACGCCACGGCGATGGGCCGCCGAGGGCGGAGGACGGCCGTTTCCCGTCCCCGCCCCTCAGCCCTGCCGACCCCGGCGTCGTCCGGCTCATTGGAGCGGCGCTGGTCACCGTAGACTGATGCCCATGGCCTCCCCCGAAGCGCCCCGCACCACCGGCACCGATCTCGTCAAGCGCGGCATGGCCGACATGCTCAAGGGAGGGGTGATCATGGATGTCGTGGACGCCGAGCAGGCCCGTATCGCCGAGGACGCCGGCGCCGTCGCGGTCATGGCCCTCGAGCGGGTCCCCGCCGACATCCGCCGCGACGGCGGAGTGGCCCGCATGAGCGACCCGGCCCTCATCACCGGCATCCAGGAGGCCGTGTCCGTCCCGGTCATGGCCAAGGCCCGCATCGGCCACTTCGCCGAAGCCCAGGTACTCGAGGCCCTCGCGGTCGACTACATCGACGAGAGCGAGGTGCTCACCCCCGCCGACGAAGCCCACCACATCGACAAGTGGCGGTTCACCGTTCCCTTCGTGTGCGGTGCCACCAACCTCGGGGAGGCCCTGCGGCGCATATCCGAGGGGGCGGCCATGATCCGCTCCAAAGGCGAGGCCGGCACCGGCGACATCGTTCAGGCGGTGCGGCACCTGCGGTCCATCCGGGGCGACATCGCCAAGATCACCCAGGCCGATTCCGCCGAGCTGTACCAGTGGGCCAAGGAGCTGCAGGCCCCGGTCCAGCTGGTGCAGGAGCTGGCCGAGACGGGCCGCCTTCCCGTCCCCCTCTTCTGCGCCGGGGGGATCGCCACCCCCGCCGACGCCGCCTTGGTGATGCAGCTGGGCGCCGAGGCGTGCTTCGTGGGCAGCGGCATCTTCAAGAGCGCCGACCCGCCCCGCTTCGCCCGGGCCATAGTCGAGGCCACCACTCACTACCGCGACGCCAACATCGTGGCCAAGGTCAGCCGCGGGCTCGGTGATGCCATGCGCGGCCAGGACGCCGGCCACGTCGAGGTCCGCCTCGCCGAGCGGGGTTGGTGACGAGGGTGCCGCCAGGTGCACGACGTGGGGGTGCTCGCCCTCCAAGGCGACGTAGGTGAGCACGAACAGGCCCTGAAATCGCTGGGTGTGACCCCCGTTGCGGTGCGCACGCCCTCGGACCTAGAGGCGGTGGAGATGATCGTCGTGCCCGGAGGGGAGTCGACGGCCATCTCGCTGCTGCTCGGATCGTCAGGTCTCCGAGAGCCGTTGCAGCAACGCCTGGCCGCAGGCATGCCGGCGTTCGGAACATGCGCGGGGATGATCCTCCTGGCCAACGACATCCGGGGCGGCCGACCCGACCAGGTCCAGCTCGCCGCCATCGACATCACCGTCCAACGCAACGCCTTCGGCCGCCAGGTCCAGTCCTTCGAGACCGACTTGGAGGTGGACGGCCTCGATCATCCGTTCCACGCCGTGTTCATACGGGCGCCGGCGGTCGAACGGGTCGGTCCCGGAGTGGAGGTCCTAGCGACGGTGACCGGGCCCGACGATCGGCCCAAACCGGTCCTGTGCCGGCGCGGCCCGATCCTCGTGGCGGCGTTCCACCCTGAGCTGTCGGGGGACACCCGGCTGCATCAAATGTTCCTCGAGGGCTCCCTACGGGAAGCCAGCACCACCAAGCCATAGGAGGCACACTGCAATGTCCGGCCACAGCAAGTGGGCGACCATCAAGCACAAGAAGGGGGCGGCCGACAAGGCCCGGGGCAAGCTGTTCGCCAAGCTGATCCGCCAGGTGGAAGTGGCGGCCCGGGAGGGGGGCGGTGACCCCGATTCCAACCCGACCCTGCGCACCATGTTCCAGAAGGCCCGCGAGGCCTCGGTGCCCCTCGACACCATCGAGCGGGCCATCAAGCGCGGCACCGGCGAGCTCGAAGGGGTCCGCTACGAGCAGGTCAACTACGAGGGGTACGCCCCGAGCGGTGTGGCCGTCATCGTCGAGTGCCTGACCGACAACCGCAACCGCACCGGTGCCGACATCCGCTCCACGTTCTCCAAGAACGGGGGGTCCATGGCCGAGCCGGGCGCCGTGTCGTGGCAGTTCGAGCGCAAGGGTGTCATCCTCGTGCCGTCGTCGGTCAGTGACGACGAGATCATGCTGGTCGCGCTCGAGGCCGGCGCCGACGACATCGCGGCCGCCGGCGATCAGTGGCAGATCACCACCCCGCCCAGCGCCATGCCTGCGGTGCGGACCGCGCTGGAGGAGGCCGGCATCGCCGTCGAATCGGCCGAGGTCACCCTCCTGGCGTCGAGCACCGTCGCTCTCGACAACGAGTCCGACGCCAAGAAGGTCCTCCACCTGGTGGACCTGCTCGAGGACCACGACGACGTCCAGAACGTCTATGCCAACTTCGATATCCCCGACTCGGTGCTCGAGCTGGTCGGCGGCTGACCCGGCGGTCGAGTCCCGGCCGGCCGGGGCCAGCGACGGTCCACCATCGCCGCCGAAGTGACTGCTAGCTTCGAACGGGTGTTCGCTCTCGGTGTGGATCCGGGCCTATCCCGGTGCGGCTACGGGGCGGTGCGCAGCGTGAGCGGCCATCTCGAGGTGGTCGGTTTCGGCCATCTCAGCACGCCCCCGACCGACGAGCTGTCCAGCCGGTTGGCCCAGCTGTGGTCCGACCTCGAGGACCTGCTCGACGAGTTCCGACCCGATGTGGTGGTAGTGGAGCGGGTGCTGTTCCAGGTGAACGCCCGGACGGCGATGGCCGTCGGTCAGGCCAGCGGACTGGCCCTGGCCGCCTCCGCCCGCCGGGGGATACCCGTCGTGCAGTACAGCCCCAACGAGGTCAAGCTGGCCGTCACCGGCCACGGCGCGGCGGGCAAGGAGCAGGTCCAGGCCATGGTGGCCACCCTGCTGGGCCTCCCCGCCCCGCCTCGCCCCGCCGACCGGGCCGACGCCCTGGCCTTGGCCATCACCCACCTGTCAGGGGCCGGGCTGCGCCACATGGCGGGGGTGGTGCCTTGATCGGGTCCCTGCGCGGCACCCTCCTGGACCGCCGGGCCCGCCCCGCCGGCGGCGTCGAGGTTCTCGTCGAGGTCGGCGGCGTCGGCTACCGGGCGGTGGTGCCCAGCGGGTCGGCCTCGATGATCGGCCCGCTCGGCGCCCCGGTGTTCCTCCACGTGCACACCTACGTCCGGGAGGACGCCATCGTGCTGTTCGGCTTCGCGTCACGCGACGAGCGGTCGTGCTTCGAGGCTCTGATCGGGGCCCACGGGGTGGGGCCGGCCGTGGCCCTGGCCCTTCTGTCGGTGCACAGCCCGGCGGCCCTGCAACGCGCCGTCATGGCCGACGATCTCGACGCGCTGACCCTGGTCCCCGGGATCGGCCGTAAGACCGCGGCCCGCCTGGTGGTGGAGCTCAAGTCCCGCCTCGAAGGCGATCTCGGTGGGGGTGTCCCCGAGATGCCCGGCTCGGCGGCGACTGGTGGTGACGACCCGGAGGCGTCGGTGCGCGCCGACGTGCGCAACGCGCTGGCCGCCCTCGGCTACGGGACCGACGAGATCCGCCACGCCATGGCCGGCCTGCCCGACCGGGGCACCGTGGAGGAGCATCTGAGGTCAGCCCTGCGGGAACTGGCGACGGCCCGATGAGGCGGCCGGGTCGGCCCGGGCCAGCCCTCGGGGGCCGGCGGTGAGGGAGGAGGGAACCCTCCGTGCCGTCGACCCCGTCGCCGACCCCATCGAGTCGGCCGAGGAGATCGGTCTGCGCCCCCGGCGCCTGGCCGAGTTCGTCGGCCAGGCGCTGCTCAAGGAGCACTTGGAGATCATGCTCGAGGCGGCCCGCCGGCGCGACCAGCCGGTGGACCACCTGCTCTTCGCCGGTCCGCCCGGACTGGGCAAGACCAGCCTGGCGGGCATCGTGGCCAATGAGGTCGGCGCCGGGCTCCGGGTCACGTCCGGGCCGGCCCTGGTGCGCGCCGGGGACCTGGCCGCCATCCTCACCAACATCGCCGAGGGCGACGTGCTGTTCGTCGACGAAATCCACCGGCTGGGGCGGGCGGTGGAGGAGATCCTCTACCCGGCCATGGAGGACTTCCAGCTCGACATCGTGCTGGGCAAGGGACCGAGCGCCCGCAGCATCCGTCTCGACCTGCCCCGCTTCACCCTGGTCGGGGCGACGACCCGCACCGGTCTCATCACCGGTCCGCTGAGGGACCGCTTTGGGTTCGTGGCCCGCCTGGACTACTACGACCCCGGCGACCTGGAGCGCATCATCGGGCGCTCGGCGAGCATACTGGCCATGGACCTCGAGCCGGCCGGAGCGGCCGAGATCGCCCGGCGGTCGCGGGGGACACCCCGTATCGCCAACCGCCTCTTGAAGAGGGTGCGCGACTTCGCCGAGGTGCGCGGCGACGGGCGGGTGGACCTGGCGGTCGCGCAGCGGGGACTCGAGCTGTTCGGGGTGGACGACCTCGGCTTGGACAAGGTCGACCGGGCCATCCTCGAGGCGGTCTGTCTGCGCTTCGGGGGCGGCCCCGTCGGCCTGTCCACGCTGGCCGTCAGCGTCGGCGAGGAGACCGACACCGTGGAGGACGTCTACGAGCCGTTCCTGCTCCAACTGGGGCTGTTGATGCGCACCCCGCGCGGGCGCGTCGCCACCCCCCGCGCCTGGCAGCATCTCGGACTCGACGCCCCGCGTGAGCCGGGGGGATCGGCCGAGGGGCCCAAGCTGTTCTGATCGTTGCGCCCCACCCCGACCCCCCCGACCCCCCCGGGCCGGCCGGCGCCACCCGGTGGGGGACCGGTCGGGGCCAGATGGGAGCCGGTTGGGGGGGCGGCCCATCGGCTAGACCGTGGCCACCGTGGAAGTTCCCGACTACGACCTGCCCGACGAGGCGGTGGCTCAGACCCCCGTGGAGCCCCGCCACGCGGCCCGCCTCCTCGACGCTCTCGACCCCGACCACCCGCCCCTCGACCGGGTCGTCGCCGACCTGCCGGGCCTGCTCAGACCGGGCGACGTGGTGGTGGTCAACGACTCGCGGGTCATCCCGGCCCGGCTGCCCCTGCGCAAGGGGACCGGGGGAGCGGCCGAGGTGATGCTGCTCGAAGCCGACCCCTCGGACCCGCAGAGCTGGGTGGCCCTGGTCCGCCCCGGGCGGCGCCTGCCGCCGGGCACCGTGCTGTACGCGCCGGGCGGCACCGAAGCGGTGGTGGAGATCGGTGCGCGCCTCGACGAAGACGGCCGCCGCCGGGTCCACTTCCTCAGCCCTCCCGGCGCCGCCATCGACCGCCACGGGGTCATGGCCCTGCCCCCCTACATCCACGCCCCGCTCGAGCGCCCCGAGCGCTACCAGACGGTCTACGCAGCGCGCCCCGGGTCGGTGGCCGCCCCCACCGCGGGACTGCACCTCACCGAAGCCGTCCTTCGGGCCATCGAGGCGCGGGGCGCCACTCTGGCCACGCTGGACCTGGAGGTCGGGCTTGGCACGTTCCGTCCCGTCTCCGCCGAGCGGGCCGAGGATCACGTCATGCACCGCGAGCGCTACCGCATCCCGCCGGCCACCTGGGATGCCTGCCGGTCGGCCCAGCGGGTGGTGGCCATCGGCACCACTACGGTGCGGGCCCTCGAGTCGGCGGCACGCACCGGGAAGCTCGAGGCCGACAGCGACCTGTTCATCCAGCCCGGCTTCGACTTCGCGGCGGTCGACGTCCTGCTCACCAACTTCCACCTGCCCCGCTCGACGCTCCTCCTACTCCTCGAGGCTTTCATCGGGCCCCGCTGGAGAGACCTCTACGGTGACGCCCTGCGGCGGGGGTACCGGTTCCTCTCCTTCGGTGACGCCATGATCGTGGGGCGCCGGTGAGAGCCGCCCACCTGGTCGTCGGAGCCACCGACGGGGCGGCGCGGCGGGCCCGGGTGCACACGGGGCGGGGCTCGTTCGCCACACCGTGCTTCATGCCTGTCGGCACCCGGGGGGCGGTCAAGCTCCTCGACGCCGCCGACCTGGCCGGGCTCGGGCCGCAGGTGGTGCTGGCCAACACCTACCACCTCATGATGAGACCGGGGACCGACACGGTGCGCGACCTCGGCGGCCTGCACCGCTTCACCGGGTGGGACGGGCACATGCTGACCGACTCCGGCGGCTACCAGGTCTTCTCCCTGCGGCCGACGGTGGACGACGACGGGGTCACGTTCCGGTCCACCTACGACGGGTCCCTCCACCGCTTCACCCCCGAGATGGCGGTGGCCGCCCAGGAAGCCATCGGCGCCGACATCCAGATGGTGCTCGACGTGTGCAGCGGGCTGCCCGCGCCCGACGCGGTGATCCGTCAGGCCCTGGAGCGCACCCTGAATTGGGCGGCGCGGGCCAAGGCGGCCCACACCCGCGACGACCAGAGCCTGTTCGGTATCGTCCAGGGGGGAACGTCCACCGTCTTGCGGGCCGAGGGCGCGGCCCGGCTGGTCGGGATCGGCTTCGACGGGTACGCCCTCGGCGGGCTGTCGGTCGGCGAGCCCCTCGAGGAGGCCCTGCCGGCCATGGCCTCCGCCCTGGAGCACCTGCCCACCGACCGCCCCCGCTACCTCATGGGCGTCGGCGACCCGGTGTCGATGGTCGAGGCGGTAGCTCTCGGCGTGGACATGTTCGACTGCGTCCTGCCCACCCGGCTGGCCCGTCACGGCACGGCGCTGACCAGCGAGGGCCGCGTCCAGCTCAAGGGCCGCCGCTTCGCCGACCAGCAGGACCCGCTCGACCCGGCCTGCTCCTGCCCGGTGTGCGGGCGCTACAGCGCCGGCTACCTGCGCCACCTGCTCACGGTGGGGGAGCCGACCGGCGGAAGGCTGCTCACCATCCACAACCTGAGCTGGCTGCTGGCCCTCGTCGACGCCATCGGCGCGGCCATCACCGCCGGAACGTTGTCGGCGTTGCGCAAAAGTGTGGCCGAGGTCTGGAAGTCCCGCCCGCTGCGCTAAGGTCCACCGGCCCGCCCGTGGCGGACCTCTGTTCTCCTATGTACATGCACCTGATAATCCTCGCTCAGACCACCACCCCCACCACGGTGGCCAAGAGTTCCAAGAGCAGCGGCTCCTACGTGCCGCTGCTCGTGATCATCGGCATCTTCGCGTTGGTCTACTTCCTCTTCCTGCGCCCCCGCCAGCAGCGCATGCGTCAGCAGGCCGGTGCCGGCCGCCAGATCGCCGTCGGTGACGAGGTCATGACCGCCGGGGGGATCTTCGGCACGGTCGTGGCTCTCGATGTCGACGCCGTGGAGGTGGAGGTCGCCCCCGGGGTGGTCATGACGTTCCTGCCGCGGGCGGTCAGCCTCCGCCAGCAACCCGCTCGGGGTGGGCGCACCGCGGCCGCCCCCACCGACGCCCCCTGGACCTCCGAACCTGACGGGCCCGGTGACACCGCCGGCCCGCACGACACCGGCGGCCACGACTCCGGCGGCCCTTCCCGAGACGGTGGCGCCGGTCGCTACCGCGCCCCCGGCGAAGGCCCCGCCGAGCCGCCGCCCGGCGGCACACCCGGAGCCTGATCCATGAGACGTGGCCTGGTCTGGTCCCTCGTCTTCATGTTCGCGGCGGCCGCCGCCTCTCTCGGGGCGACCCTCGGCCTCGGACACACCCCGCTGCTCGGCCTCGACTTGCGAGGCGGGGTGTCGGTGGTGCTCCAACCGCACGGCACGGCCACCAGCGGGCAGCTCAACCAGGCCAAGACCATCATCGAGCGCCGGGTCAACGGTCTCGGCGTGAGCAACTCGCAGGTCGCGGTGCAGGGCAACGACGTGGTCATCAACCTGCCCGGGATCAAGGACGCCCAGCACGCCCTGCAGGCCGTGGGGCAGACGGCTCAGCTGTTCTTCCGGCCCGTGTACTGCGCCATTCCCGCCTACGTCGCCCCCTCCTCGGCCGGTTCGACCGCCACGACCCGGCCAGCCACCACCCCGACCACCGTGCCGTCCAAGCTCGTCCCGGCCAGCCCCACCACCACGAGCGCCACCACCAAGTCGGCGGTAGGGGCGGCCCGGTCCCGACCGGCTCTCCTCACCTCGGCGGTGGCCGCCGCCCCGACGACCCTGCCGGGCAGCCCGACCACCCTGCCGGCCAGCCCCACCACCACGGCGACCAGCCCCACCACGGGGGGAACCACGGCTACCACCACGCCGGCAGGGGCGGTCAGCCAGAGCGACTGCAGCAGCTCCAACTCGTCGTCGCTGCCCACCACCACACCCGACCAGGACATCCCCACCAGCTCGGTCATCCTGCCCGTCGATCCCAAGGCCTTCCCCCAGAGCCCCACCATCCGCTACGTCCTGGGACCGGCCGACATGACCGGCAAGGCCGTCTCCGACGCGGCGTCGGTGATCGACACCACCACAGGCCAGTACCAGGTCAACCTGACCCTCACCTCCAGCGGCGCCACCCAGTTCGACAACATCGCCGCTGCCCGCTACGCCTGCTACAAGCAGAACCCCACCAACCCCCCTCCGTGTAGCCAGGAAGCCTTCGAGCTCGACGGGACGGTGGAGTCGTCGCCAGACTTCCAGGCGGCGACGTTCAACGGGCAGGTGTCCATCAGCGGCAGCTTCACCAGCAGCCAGGCCTCGTCACTGGCCGACGTCCTCAAGTACGGGTCGCTCCCGGTGCGCTTCGTGCCCCAGTCGGTGCAGACGGTCTCGGCCACCATCGGCAAGGACTCCCTGCGGGCCGGCCTGCTCGCGGGCCTCGGCGGCATCGTCGTCGTGATGCTCTACATGATCCTCTACTACCGGGCCCTCGGCCTGGTGGTGCTGGTCGGCCTCGCCGTGGGCGGCGCCATCCTCTATTCCATCATCACCGCCCTGGGCCAGGGCAGCAGTCCCTACACTCTCACCCTCGCCGGGGTGACCGGCATCATCGTCTCCATCGGTATCACCGTCGACTCCTACGTGGTGTATTTCGAACGGCTGAAAGACGAGGTGCGCGCCGGGCGCTCGGTCCGCCAGTCCACCGAACGGTCCTTCAGCCGGGCCTTCCGCACCGTGCTGACCGCCGACCTGGTGTCGTTCATGGCGGCCCTCATCCTCTACGTGTTCACCATCGGCGACGTCCGGGGCTTCGCCTTCACCCTCGGCCTGTCCACCCTGCTCGACGTGTTCACCGCCTTCTTCTTCATCCGGCCGGCGGTGATCTTCGTGGGCCGGCGGCGGGCCTTCACCGAGAACCGGTACCTCGGTATCTCCCGGTCGTTCGCGGCGCGCTCGGAAGCGGGCTCGCTGTGACGACCACCGAGCGGCCCAACGCCTTTCGGCGCCTGTTCCGGGGTGAGACCTCCTTCGACTTCGCCGGTCGCTGGCGGCGGTGGTTCGCCATCTCGGGGCTGGTGATCCTGGCCGGGGTGGTATCGCTCGGCTTCCGGGGACTCAACTTCTCCATCGACTTCAAGGGCGGCACCGTCTGGGACGTGCCGACCACCGCGTCGGTGGCCACCGCCCGCTCGGTCATCGATGCCGCCGTCCCCGGATTCGGCCAGTCGGTCGTGCAGCAGCTCACCAACACCCAGACCGGGCAGCGGACCATCCAGGTCGAGGCCGCCGCCAAGTACGTGGGCGACACCGCCACCGTCCAGAAGGTGACCGACGCGCTGGCCAACATGGCACATGTCAACCCCAACGACGTGCAGCTGAACGAGATCGGCCCGTCGTGGGGTTCCGACATCACCAACAAGGCCGTCGAGGCGGTGATCATCTTCCTCGTGGCCGTCTCCCTCTACATCTGGCTGCGCTTCGAGGGCAAGATGGCCGTAGCCGCCCTCGGGGCTCTCCTCCACGACATCCTGATCACCGCCGGCATCTACTCGCTGTCGGGGTTCCAGGTCAGCCCCGACACGGTGATCGCTTTCCTCACCATCCTCGGGTACTCGCTCTACGACACCATCGTCGTCTTCGACCGGGTCCAGGAGAACACGCGGGGACTCGCCTCGACCAACAAGCTGACCTACAGCGACACCGTCAACCTGTCCATGAACCAGGTGCTGGCCCGCTCGCTCAACACCTCGCTGGTCGCCATCCTGCCCATCCTCTCCATCCTGGTCATCGGCTCGTGGCTGCTGGGCGCCACCGCCCTCAACGACTTCGGCCTGGCCCTCTTCGTCGGGCTCACCACCGGTGCCTACTCGTCCATCTTCATCGCCTCGCCGCTCCTGGCGCTGATGAAGGAGCGCGAGCCCCGCTACGCCGAGATCCGCCGGCGGCTGGACCAGGGCCGGCCCCGCAAGCTGACCCCGGCCTCCGTCGCCGGGCTCGGCCCCGACGTCTCCGACGCCGACTTCGACAGCCCCGCCACCGCCTGGGCCCGCCGCTCCGGGCCGCCCCGCCCCAAACGGCGGGAGGCGCCCGCCGACGGGGGAGACCTGCCCGCCGAGGTGGAGCTCGGGACCCCGGCCAACGGCCAGGACCGCCCCGACGGCGCCGGAGGGGACCCGGGAGGTATCCCGCTGCGCCGGGACGTGCCGCCGCGCTCGGCCAACCGGCCCCCGCCCCGACCCCGCAAGAAGGGCCGCCGGCGCTGACCGAGGCCGGCGCGCTTTGCCGGGCGATGCCAGAGTTGGCGGCCCGGCGCTAGTACCTTGGTCATATGGAGGATCACTCCGGATGGCTGAAGAACCTGATCCGGGACATCCCTGACTTCCCGCGGCCCGGGGTCGGCTTCAAGGACATAACCCCGCTGCTGGCTGACCCCAAAGCCTTTGCCGGCACCGTTGACGCCATGACCGAGCCCTTCCGGGGCCGCGGCGTGGACAAGGTGATCGGCATCGAGGCGCGCGGCTTCATCATCGCCGCCCCCGTGGCGCTGGACCTCGGCGCCGGTTTCGTCCCGGTCCGCAAGGCCGGGAAGCTGCCCTGGGAGGTGCACGCCGAGAGCTACGCCCTCGAGTACGGGGAGGACACCCTCGAGATCCACCTGGACGCGGTGGGGCCCGGCGACCGGGTGCTCATCGTCGACGACGTCCTGGCCACCGGCGGCACGGCCGGGGCGGTGGCTCGCATGGTCGACCACATGGGCGCCGAACCGGTGGGCTACTCGTTCATCCTCGAACTGGCCTTCCTCGGGGGGCGGGGAAGAATCGGGAACCTGGACACGTTTTCCCTGGTGACCTACGAATGAGAGCCGTGAACCCGTGGCCATGAGCCGGACCAATGACAGCACCAACCGGGCCCGGGCGGTGGTGACCGTCGAGCGGGTGCTGCCTTGGCGGAGGCAGGTCCAGACCGCCGACGCGCTGATGCCGCTGCTCACCGCCTTCCGGGGGCGCCACCCCAAGCATCCGTCGGCCTCCATAGTGCGGGCCTACGAGATGGCCGCCCAGGCCCACCAGGGCCAGCTGCGCAACTCCGGCGAGGCCTACATAAGCCACCCGCTGGCCGTGGCGACCATCCTTGCCGGCCTGGGCCTCGACGATGTGACCATCATCTCGGCGCTGTTGCACGACGCCGTCGAGGACACCGCCCTGGGACTCGACGAGATCCAGTCCGAATTCGGCGCCGACGTGGCGGCCATAGTCGACGGGGTCACCAAGCTCGACCGGGTCCGCTTCGACTCCCGCCAGGCCCAGCAGGCGGCCACCATGCGCAAGATGCTCGTGGCCATGGCCAAGGACCCCCGGGTCCTGCTCATCAAGCTGGCCGACCGCCTGCACAACATGCAGACCATCGCCGCCATGCCCGAGTGGAAGCAGAAGCGCTCGGCCCAGGAGACCCTCGACATCTACGCCCCCCTGGCCCACCGCTTCGGTATCCAGGACATCCGCTGGCAACTCGAGGACCTGGCGTTCGCCGCGCTGCACCCGAGGCGCTACGCCGAGATCGAGCAGATGGTGGCCACCCGGGCGCCCGAACGGGAGATCTACCTGGCCCAGGTGATCGACCACGTCAACGAGCGGCTGGCCGCGGCCCGTATCACCGCTCAGGTCACCGGCCGGCCGAAGCACCTGTACTCGATCTACGAGAAGATGGTGGTGAAGGGCAAGGAGTTCGACGAGATCTACGATCTGGTCGGGGTCCGGGTGCTGGTCGAGTCGGTGAAGGACTGCTGGGCCGCCCTCGGGGCCATCCACGGGGCCTGGACCCCGGTTCCGGGTCGCTTCAAGGACTACATCAACACCCCCAAGTTCAACCTCTACCAGTCGCTGCACACCACAGTGGTCGGACCCCAGGGCAAGGCCCTCGAAGCCCAGATCCGCACCTACGAGATGCACCGCCGGGCCGAGTGGGGGATCGCCTCGCACTGGGGCTACAAGGAGAAGGCCTCGCCCTCCGACGTGGCGTGGCTGCAGCGCATCGTCGACTGGTCGGCCGAGAGCACCGACCCCTCCGAGTTCCTCGAGACCCTGAAGCTCGATCTCGACACCGACGAGACCTACGTCTTCACCCCCAAGGGCGATGTGGTGTCCCTGCCGTTGGAGGCCACGCCCATCGACTTCGCCTACGCCATCCACACCGAGATCGGTCACCGCTGCATCGGGGCCAAGGTGAACGGGCGGCTGATACCGCTCGACTCCCGCCTGAGCTCGGGCGACACCGTGGAGATCTTCACCTCCAAGGTCCCCTCGGCGGGACCGAGCCGGGACTGGCTGAAGATTGCGGTGAGCCCCCGGGCCCGGAACAAGATCCGCCAGTGGTTCAGCCGGGAGCGTCGCGAGGACGCCATCGAGACCGGCAAGGAGGAGCTGGTCAAGGCTCTCCGCAAGGAGGGGCTGCCGGTCCAGCGCCTCACCAACTCATCCCTGCTCATCCAGGTGGCCGAGACCCTCAACTACGCCGACCTCGACGCCCTGCACGCCGCCGTCGGCGAGAGCCACGTGTCGGCCCAGGCGGTGGCTCAGCGCGTCGCTCGGGAGCTGCGCGGCGGCGACCACGAGGACCAGCTCCCGAGCACCGCCCGCAAACCCCGTCGCGGCGCCGGCAACCGGCGCGGCGTCGGCGTGCACGTCGAGGGCCTAGACGATGTGATGGTGCGCCTGTCGCGTTGTTGCACGCCGGTCCCCGGCGACGAGATCATCGGCTTCGTCACCCGCGGTCGGGGGGTCAGCGTGCACCGTAGCGACTGCGCCAACGCCGCGTCGCTGGCCAGCGGTGACGTGGGGCGGATGATCGAAGTGGAGTGGGACCGTGAGAGCACCGGCAGCTTCGTCGCCGCCATCGAGCTCAAGGCTCTCGACCGCACCCGCCTGGGCGTCGACGTGTGGAAGGTCATCTCGGACAACCACCTGAACATCCTGCGCAGCGATTCCCTCACCGCCCCCGACCGGGTGAGCCGGATGCGCTTCGAGTTCGAGCTGGCCGACCCCGCCCACCTCGACTCGCTCCTGTCGGCTCTGAAGCGCATCGACAGCGTCTACGACGCCTACCGGGTGCTGCCCGGCCGGGGGTAGGACCCGGGCCCGCGGCTCCGGCCGATAGTCTCGGGCGGCCATGGCCGAACTGCGTCACCCTCCCGGAACCTTCGACGTGATGCCGGCCGAGTCCGGGCCGTGGCAGTCGGTGGTGACCACCTTCGCTGGCGTGGTGGCGTCGGCCGGCTACGGGCTCATCCTGACCCCGACCTTCGAGGACATCGGGGTGTTCCAGCGCATCGGGGAGTCAACCGACGTGGTGCGCAAGGAGATGTACGACTTCCTGGACAAAGGGCAGCGCCATGTGGCGCTGCGCCCCGAGCAGACGGCATCGGTGGTGCGCGCCTTCATCCAGCACCGGCCGACCACGCCGTGGAAGGCCTGGTACGCCGGTTCGCAGTTCCGCTTCGAGCGGCCCCAGGCCGGTCGCTACCGGGAGTTCCATCAGGTCGGGATAGAGGCGTTCGGTAGCGCCGACCCCGACCTCGACGTCGAGGTGGTAGCCCTCGGCTGGGAGTTCTACCGGGCTATGGGCATCCACCGCATGGAGCTCCTGGTCAACTCCCTCGGCGACGCCGCCTGCCGACCGTCGTACCGGCAGCTGCTGGTCGACTACCTCAACTCTCGGCACGACGAGCTGTGCGATGAACACCGCGACCGCATCGCCGACAATCCATTGCGGGTCCTCGACTGCAAACGACCGGAGTGCCGGTCGGTCACCGCGTCGGCGCCGCGCCAGGTGGATCATCTCTGCGCCGACTGCGCCGCCCACTTCGCCCGCGTCACCGAGGGCCTGGCCGCCCTTTCCATCCCTTTCACCATGCAGCCGACCCTCGTGCGCGGCCTCGACTACTACACCCGGACCACCTTCGAGTACGCCGGCACCGCCCTGGAGTCGGCCCAGAACGCCCTCGGCGGGGGTGGCCGCTACGACGGGCTGGTCGCCGCCATGGGCGGACCCGACACCCCGGCGGTCGGCTTCGCGCTGGGCGTCGAACGCATCCTGCTGGCCCTGACCGCTGAGGCCGTGACCCCCCGACCGGTGGCCCTGCTCGACGCCTTCGTCGTGGACTTCTCCGGGGGGGCGGCGGCCCGGGACCTGACGGCCCGCCTGCGGGCCGCCGGCCTCCGGGTGGACCGCAGCTTCGACGCCCGCTCCCCGAAGGCCCAGTTCAAAGCGGCCGACCGCTCCGGGGCCCGCCTGGCTCTGATCGTGGGGCCCGACGAAGCCGCGGCCGGCACCGTGGCGCTCAAGGACCTGCAGAACGTCGGCGAGCAGGTGTCGGTACCGAGCGAACTGGTCGTCGGCGAGGTGACGCGCCGCCTAATCTGATGGCCTTGAGCGCCGCCGCCGTAGCCCTCACCGTCGTCTCCACCGCCATCGTCCTCACCTTGGCGTTCGCCGCCCTGTCCCTGCGGCGCAGCGCCCGCGACCTGCGCCTGCTGGTGGAGGAGATGACCGAGCACGCCGCAGCGGTGATCGACGAGGCCGAGGAGACCATCGCCCGGGCCCGGGGCGAGCTGCAGCGCGTCGACGACCTGGTCGGCTCGGCCGAGGCCATCACCGAGACCGTCGGCTCGGCCTCCCGGGTGGCCCACGCCGTGCTGGCCACCCCGCTGATCAAGGTGCTGGCCTTCGGGGCGGGCACCGCCCGCGCCGGCCGGCGGATGCGAGGGATCGGCTGATGTTCAAACGGGCCCGGTGGCTGACCACCGGCGCCGCGGTCGGCTTCGGCGGCTCCCTGTGGTTGCAGCGCAAACTGAAAGCGGCGGCCACCCGCTACCGGCCCGCCGGTGTCGCCGAGGCGGCCGCCAGCCGGGCCCGGGACGCCCTGGAGGACGGTCGGGCCGCCATGCGCCAGCGCGAAGCCGAGTTGCGCGGCGACAGCGGCAGGCGACGAGGCCCCACGTCGTAGGCTGGAGCACGTCATGGACGCCACCGCGCTGCGCCGCGCCTTCACGCAGTACTTCACCGACCGGGGTCACACCGCGGTCGCCTCATCGGGCCTGATCCCGCACCACCCGCGGGCCCCCCTCTTCACCAACGCCGGGATGAACCAGTTCATCCCGTACTTCGTCGGCGAGGAGCTACCGCCCTACCCGCGGGCGACGAGCATCCAGAAGTGCGTCCGTATCCGCGGCAAGCACGACGACATCGAGCTGATCGGCCGGACCACCAGGCATCTGACCTTCTTCGAGATGCTCGGTAACTTCAGCTTCGGTGACTACTTCAAGGAGCGGGCCATCCCCCTCGCCTGGGAGCTGCTGACCGGCGCGTTCGGGCTCGACGGTGACCGGCTGTGGGCCAGCGTCTACCTCGACGACGACGAGGCGGCGGAAATCTGGCGCACGGTCGTCGGCCTGCCCGCCGAACGCATCCAGCGCATGGGCGAGGACAATTTCTGGGAGATGGGCGACACCGGCCCCTGTGGTCCCTGCTCGGAGATCTACTACGACCGGGGTCCGGAGTGGGGTCCCGAAGGCGGACCGCTCCACGGAGGGGAGGAGCGCTACGTCGAGATCTGGAACCTGGTGTTCATGCAGTTCGACCGCCAGGCCGACGGCTCGCTGCTGCCCCTGCCCAACCCGAGCATCGACACCGGGGCCGGGCTGGAGCGCATTCTCAGCGTGTCCCAGGGCGTCCCGGCGGTCTGGGACACTGACGTCATCCGCCCGGTGATCGCCGCCGCCGAGAGGCTCACCGGCCGCCGCTACGGCGCTGACGGCGAGGTCGACGTGGCCCTGCGCATCCTGGCCGACCACGCCCGCTCGATGACCTTCCTCATCGGCGACGGCGTGTTCCCGAGCAACGAGGACCGGGGCTACGTCCTGCGCCGCCTGATCCGCCGGGCCGTACGCCAGGCCTTCACTCTCGGCGTCGACCGGCCCGTGACCCCGGACCTGGTGGCGTCGTGCGTGGAGGTCATGGGCGACGCCTACCCCGACCTCGGACGGTCGGCCGGCTTCATCACCGATGTAGCGGCCCGGGAGGAGGCCCGGTTCCGCACCACCCTGCGCTCGGGCCTGTCCATGCTCGAGGCCGAACTGGCCCAGGGCCGCTCCGAGATATCGGGCGAGGTGGCCTTCCGGCTGCACGACACCCACGGGTTCCCCGTCGAGCTGACCCGCGAGGTGGCCGCCGAGCGGGGCGCCACCGTCGACGAGGACGGCTTTCGCAGCGCCATGCGCCACCAGCAGGAGCAGTCCGGCCGGGGCGCCAAGAAGGTGGCCGCCTCGGGCGAGCTCGGCGAGACCTACCGGCGCCTCCTCGAGGAGGCCGGGCAGACCCGCTTCGTCGGCTACACCGACCTGACCGCCACCGCCACCGTGACCGGCGTGGTGGAGCGCGAGGACGGCACCCTGGAGGTGTTCCTGTCCACCACCCCGTTCTACGCCGAGGGGGGAGGCCAGGTCGGCGACACCGGGACCATCGAGACCGACAGCGGCTCGGCCCGGGTCGTGGACACCACCTACGCCCTGCCCGGGTTGACCCGTCACACCGTCACCGTGGAGACCGGCGAGATCCACCCCGGCCAGTCGGCCACGGCCAGCGTCGACGCCGTGCGCCGGGCCGCCATCCGCCGTAACCACACCGGCACCCACCTGCTGCACTGGGCCCTGCGCCGCGTCCTCGGCGACCACGTCAAGCAGCAGGGGTCGCTGGTCGCCCCCGATCGGCTGCGCTTCGACTTCACCCACTACAGCCCCCTCCAGCCGGAGGAGATCGCCCGCATCGAGGACCTGGTCAACGCCGCGGTGCTCGCCGACGAGGACGTGGACATCACCGTCATGCCCCGCTCCGAAGCCGACGCCGCCGGGGCCGTGGCGTTCTTCGAGGACAAGTACGGCGAGGAGGTGCGGGTCATCCGGGCCGGGTCGCAGTCCCTCGAGCTGTGCGGGGGCACCCACGTGGACCGCCTGGGGCAGATCGGCCCGGTCGAGATCGTCTCGGAGGGCTCCATCGGCTCCAACCTGCGCCGCATCGAGGCCACCACCGGGACCGCCACCCTGCAGCGGCTCCGCCACGCCGAACGCCTGATCGCCGAGACGGCGGCCCTGCTGCGGGCCCGCCCCGACGAGCTGACCGAGGCCGTCGAGCGCAAGCTCGGCGACTACCGGGACATCGAACTGCGCCTCAGGAAGTCCGAGCAGGCGGCCCTGGCCGGGCGGGCCCTCCAGATCGCCGAGGCCGCCGCCGACGGAGCGGTGGTGGCCCGCGTCGACGGCCTGCCCCCCGATCAGCTGCGAGAGCTGGCCTCCCAGGTGCGCCAGGTCGGTCAGCTGCAGACGGTGGTGCTCGGCGGAACGCCCGACGGGGACAAGGTGTCCCTGGTGGCGGTGGTGGCCAAGGGGGTGACCCCCACCGCGCCCGAGCTCATCGCGCCGGCCGCGGCCACCGTGGGGGGTGGCGGGGGAGGCCGGAACCCCGAACAGGCCATGGCCGGGGGGCGCGACTCCTCCCGCCTCGACCAAGCGCTGGAGCAGGTGCGCGCCGCTCTGGCCGGATGAGCGCCCCCGGTCGCCTGCTCGGTCTGGACCTCGGGAGCCGTCGCATCGGGGTGGCCGTCACCGACGCCGGCCGGACGGTCGCCACCGCGGTGGCCACCATCGAGCGCAGCGGCGACCCGACGCGAGACCACCGGGCCATCGCCGCGGCCGCCGCCGAGTACGAGGTGACCGGCGTCGTGATCGGCGTCCCCTACTCGCTGTCAGGGCAGGCCGGCCCGGCGGCATCGGCGGTTCTCGAAGAGGTGGCCGAGATGCGCCGGACCCTCGGCTACGAGGTGGAGGTCGTCGACGAGCGCCTCACCACCGTCGCCGCCGCCGGCGCGCTGCGGGCCTCGGGGCGTAAGGGCCGCCAGGCCCGGAAGGTCATCGACCGCACCGCCGCCGCCGTCCTGCTGCAATCCTTCATCGACCGCCAGGCCAACCTCGAAAGGGGAAGCCCAAGGTGACCTACGAAGACCTGCCCGGAACCGACCGGGACCCGGCCTACCAGAGCGGTGACCGCCGGTCACGGGCCGCTCACCCCGACGAGCTCTATGACCCGGCTGGCCCCCCAGAGCACGGCAGCTACAGCTACAGCCACCACGACGCCTACGGCGAGCACGCGGGCTACGGCGACGGCGACGGCGACGGCGACGGCCAACACGACCATCACGACGGCTACGACGACCACGACGGCCGGTTCTATGACGACGCCGACGACTGGCCGGTGGTGGACGACCCGTCCCCGGTACCGTCCCGCGGGGGCCGCCGGCGGGACCGGTCGGGCTCGGGCCACCCGGTGCTCAAAGCCCTGGCCGTGCTAACCGTCCTGGTCCTGGTGGTGGTCGGCGGCGGCCTGGTGTGGGCCCAGCAGCAGATCGACCCGGGGGGCCGGCTGGGCCCCACGGTGAGCGTGGTCATCCCGGCCGGGTCCAGCACCTCGCAGATCGGCTCCAAGCTGGCCTCCGCCGGGGTCATCCACAATGCCACCCTCTTCGCCCTCTACGTGCACCTCCACGGCGACACCCTGCTTCCCGGCACCTACGCGCTGCAGCGCAACTCCCCGTACTCCAGCGCCATCGACGCGCTGCGCCGCGGACCGACGCTGCTGACCGAGAAGCTGGTCATCCCCGAGGGCTACACCCTGGCCCAGATCGCTGACGCGGTGGCCAAGCTGCCCCATCTGGGGCTGTCGGCCCAGAAGTTCCTGGCGGCCGCCGGCAACACCGTCCGCAGCCCCTACGAACCGAGCGGCTCGAACAACCTGGAGGGCCTGCTCTTCCCGGCCACCTACGACATCAGCCAGGGCCAGACCGAGGTCGACGTGCTGGAGAAGATGGTCGGCGCTTTCAACGACCAGGCCTCGTCACTCGGGCTCAGCGCGGCCGCCGCCAAACTCGGGCTCACCCCCTACCAGCTCGTCATCGTGGCCTCCATCGTCGAACGCGAAGCCAAGCTGCCCGGCGACCGGGGCAACGTGGCCAGCGTCATATACAACCGTCTGAAGATCGGGATGAAGCTGGGCGCCGACTCCACCCAGGCCTACTACCTGCGGCTCACCAATCCGGCCATCGTGCCCACCGCCGCCCAGGACGACCAACCCAGCCCCTACAACACCCGCCTCAACGCCGGACTGCCCCCCACGCCGATCGCCAACCCCGGCGTGGCGTCCCTGCAAGCGGCCACCAACCCCCCGACGACCAAGTACCTCTACTGGGTGGAGATCAATCCCGACGGTCAGCTCGGTTTCGCCTCCACCGACGCCGGCTTCGTCCAGCTCCAGCAGCAGTGCCGCGCCGCCGGGCTCTGTTGAGGGTCCCGAGCGGTCGGACCCGGGTGGCTGCGGTCATCGGTGACCCGGTGACCCACTCCCTGTCCCCGGCCGTCCACAACGCTGCTTTCAGTGAGCTCGGCATCGACTGGGTGTACGTGGCCTTCCCGGTCAGCGCCGGCCAGGGGGCGGCCGCGGTGGAGGCCATGAGGACCCTGGATCTGGCCGGGCTGTCGGTGACCATGCCCCACAAGGGCGATGCCGCGGCGGCCGTCGACTCGCACGGCCCGGTGGCCTCCCGGCTGGGGGTGATCAACACGGTGCGCTGGTCACGCTCGGGCACAGAATCCGAACTGGTCGGCGATTCGACCGACGCCGACGGCTTCCTCGACTCGCTGCGCGGCGACGAAGGATTCGACCCGGCCGGTCGGCACTGCACCGTGCTCGGCACCGGGGGGGCGGCGCGGGCCGTGACCCTGGCCCTCGGCGACGCCGGGGCGGCGTCGGTCACCGTGGTCGGCCGCCGTCCGGACGCCGCCGCCGTCTGCGCCGCCCTGGCCGGGGCCGCGGGGCGGACGGCGTCGGGCAGCGATCCCGAGGTGTGGAGGGAGGCCGTCGCCGAGCGCGACCTCATCGTCAACGCCACCCCGGTCGGAATGGACCGCTCGGCCACGCCCCCGTTCGGCATCACCCGGCGATGGCTACGGGCCGGCCAGTTCGTCGCCGACCTGGTCTACGAGCCGGCCACCACCCCTCTGCTCGCCGAGGCCCGCGAGGCCGGAGCCCACGCCGCCAACGGGCTCGGGATGCTCATCCACCAGGCCGCCCGTCAGGTGGAGTTGTGGACCGGCCGGCCCGCCCCCATCGGGGCCATGTCGGCGGCCGCGGTCGCCGCCATCTCCCACCGCTAGCCACCCCGCCACCACATTGCGGGGGCCGATGGGCTTTTCCGCCTGTTCGTCCCTTCAAGGGGTGACCCATCCGAGCCGATAGGGAGAACGACGATTCTTCTCGGAGGTTCCCGTGTCACTCAAAGGTTCACTACAGACGGTCGCCCTGCCCGAGGTGCTCCGGTTCCTTTCGGGTACCGGGAAGAGCGGTGAGTTCCACGTGGCCGGCGCCCGCGGCGAGGGCCGCCTGTGGTTCGCCTCCGGTCGCATCGACGGCTTCCGCGTCGGCCCGTCGACCGACATCCGCGACGCCCTGTTCGAGATGCTCCGTCTCGGCGACGGCGAGTTCGATTTCTCCTCCGATCAGGAGCGGCCCGCCGACGTGGCCCCCGCCGAGGAGGTGGACCTCGAAGCCTCCATCGACGCCGCGCTGCAGCGCCTGAGCGAGTGGGAGAGCATCTCGGCGGTGGTCCCGTCGCTGGAGCACCGGCTCGAACTGCGCTCCGACTCGCCCGGTGAGCAGGTCGTGCTGGAGGCGTCGCAGTGGTCGGTCGTCGTCGCGGTGTCCGAGGTCCGCCACGTCGGGCGGGTCCTCGAAGCTCTCGGGCTCGGGGAGTTCGACGGTTGCGCCACCCTGCGCGACCTCGTGGCGGCCGGCCTCGTCGAGGTGTCCGAGCCGGCTGACCCGACGGTGGCCGCGCCCGAAGAGGCGCCGGTGGTTGGCGAACCTTTCGGGCTGGAGCCGGTCTCCGTGGAGCCGGTGGTGAGCGAGCCCGTCGGCCTGGAGCCGGTCTCCATGGAGCCGGTGTCGGCCGACCCCGAGCCGGTCGGCTGGCCCGGGGTCGAGCCCGAGACCTCCGTCCTGGGCGACGTCTTCAGTACCGATGTCAACGGAGCGCCCGGAGAGCCGGGAGAGCCGGCCCCGACCGGGGACGTCGCAGGCGGGTTCACCATCGAGGCGCCGTTCACCTTCGAGGCGGCCGGGGAGGCTGACGCCGAGGAGACGGCCGCCGTGGCCGACGGTCTCGACGACGACGCCATCTCGGGTCAGCTGCTGCGCTTCGGGTACCAGGCCGACGAATCCCCCGCCGCTCCCGACGACCTCGCCGGACACAGCGAGGAGCACGGGGTGCTGTCCGCCGCCGAGCCGGTCCTCGAGCCGGTCGCCGGAGCGACCATGGAGGATGTCCACATCGACCACTACGCGGCCCTGCGGGCGGCCATCGCCGAAGCCGGCGAAGATTCGGCCTCCGACGCCGAAGAGCCGGAAGGGAGCGCCTCGGTCTACGAGCTGCACACCGAGCCCGAGCTCGACGGCCGGGCGGCGCTGCAGGCGCTGCTGTCCGAGGTGGCCGCCCCGGAAGGGTCGGCGGAACCCGTCGACGCCCTCGCCGACCGGGGTCCCTGGACCGACCACGAGCTGTCGGCCATGGACCACGACGACGACAGCATGTCCAACGTGGTCCCCTTCGCCTCGGCCCACGCCGCCTCCACCGAAGACCAGCCCACCGAAGAGGAGGAGGCCGGCGAGGAGGAGACCGCCGTCGAGGAGCCCATCAACCGGGGTCTGCTGCTCAAGTTCCTCTCCTCCGTCCGGAACTGACCTGATCGAACCGTGACAGCCACCCCTGCATCGGCCGCAGCGGTTGACACGGGGCCCGCACCGAGCGACGACGAGCGTCTCGGAGCGCTCCTCGTCGCCGGAGGCCTACTCACCGAGGACACCCTCGCCGCCGCCCTCGCCGCCCGCACCACACGCGGTTACGGCCTGACCCAGGTCCTCATCGAGGACAACCTGGTCACCGAGAACGACATGGTGGCCACCCTGGCCGCCCACCTGAAGCTCGAGTACGTCGATCTGGCCGAGTACCCGGTGGACGCCGCCGCCGCCCGGCTGGTGAGCGACTCCCTGGCCCGCCGTTACCTGGCCCTGCCCATCGGCTGGATCGAGGGCCGGCTGATCGTGGCCATGGCCGACCCGTCGAACGTGTTCGCGGTGGACGACATAAAGACCGTCACCGGGGCCGACCTGCGCATCGCCGTCGCCACCAAGAACTCCATCCTCGAGGCCATCACCAAGTACCACCGGGTGATGTCCGACGCCGAGAACGTCTCGGCCGAGGCGGCCAACTCCTTCCAGTCCGAGTCGGACCTGGTCAACGTCAAGGAGCTGAGCGAGGAGTCACCGATAGTCAAGCTGGTGAACCTGCTGATCAGCCAGGGCATCGCCGACCGGGCCTCGGACATCCACATCGAGCCGGGGGAGCGCGACCTGCGGGTCCGGTTCCGCATCGACGGCGTGCTCCACGAGGTCATGCGCCCTCCGAAGAACATCCAGTCGGGGATCATCAGCCGCCTCAAGGTGATGGCCGACATCAACATCGCCGAGCGGCGGGTACCCCAGGACGGGCGCATCAACACCGTGATCAACGGCCGCGACGTCGACCTGCGGGTCGCCACCCTGCCCACCGTGCACGGCGAGAAGGTCGTGATGCGGGTCCTCGACAAGTCGACGGCCATGCTCCGCCTGACCGACCTCGGCTTCCTACCCGACAACATGGTCCGCTACGAGCAGTCCTTCCGCAAGCCCTACGGCACCATCCTGGTCACCGGCCCCACCGGTTCGGGCAAGTCCACCACGCTCTACGCCACCCTCAACATCGTCAGCGACGAGACCAAGAACGTCATCACCGTCGAGGATCCGGTGGAGTACCAGCTACCCGGGATCAACCAGGTGCAGGTCAACACCAAGGCCGGCCTGACCTTCGCGGCGGCGCTGCGCAGCATCCTGCGCTCGGACCCCGACGTGGTCCTGGTCGGCGAGATACGCGACCAGGAGACGGCGGTCATCGCCATCGAAGCCGCCCTCACCGGTCACCTCGTCCTCAGCACCCTGCACACCAACGACGCGGCGTCGACCCCCGGACGTCTGGTGGAGATGGGCGTGGAGCCGTTCCTGGTCGGCTCGTCCATCGACTGCATAGTGGCCCAACGTCTGGCCCGGCGGCTCTGCATGCGCTGCAAGCAGCCATACACCCCCGACTACACCGAACTGTCGGCCATCGGCTGGGACTTCGAGCGGCTCGGTTCCCTCGACGCCGATTTCCACCTTTACCGCAGCGTCGGCTGCGGGGCCTGCGGCGGAACCGGCTACCACGGCCGCTTCGCCATCCACGAGGTGCTCCAGGTCACCGAGGAGGTGGAGCGCCTGATCGTCGAGCGGGGCCACACCGACGAACTGCGCAAGCTGGCCATCGGGCAGGGCATGCTCACCCTGCGCAACGCCGGGATGGCCGAGGTCGCCCACGGCGTCACGTCCATAGAGGAAGTCCTGCGGGTCATCGCCTGAGCGACCCGTAGCAGTCCGTTTCCAATTCTTCAGCATCGATCTACTTATTCCGAAAGAGTGGGCATGGTTCCTTCGTCGAGAGCTATCGGGGAGTTCCTCGTACGCCGCAAGGTCCTCTCCCGCGACGCGCTGGAGCAGGCCCTTCTGAACGAGGCCGACACCGGTGTGCCGCTGGCCAAGCTGTTGGCCACCGAGGGTCTCGTCGCCGAGCGCGACCTGGTCGCGGCGGTCGCCGACGAGCTCGGCTTCCAGATGTGGGACCCCGACACCGAGCCCATCCCGGCCATCCTCGGCGGGATGCTCCCGGTGGCCCTCTGCCTCAACCTGAGAGCAGTGGCGGTCGGGATGGCCGGCAGCGAGCTGATCGTCGCCATGGAGAACCCGACCGACACCGAGGCGGTCAAACAGATCTCCTCGGAGACGGGCTGGACGGTCAAGCCGGTGCTGGCCGCCGGGGCGGACATCACCCTCGCCATCGAGGTGCTCTACGGCGTGGAGCACAAGCCCGCCGAGACCTCCCCCGAGGCCGCGGCCAAGGCCGAGGAGCTGCACATCAACACCCTGCTGGCCGAGATGGTCGCGGCCGGCGCCTCCGACCTCCATCTCACCGCCGGCCTGCCGCCGTGCATGCGTGTCGACGGCCACATCCGCCCCATGTCCGACTACCCAACCATGACGCCCTCGGAGCTGCGCCGCCTGATCTACGGCATCCTCAGCCAGAGGCAGCGGGAGAAGTTCGAGGAGCAACTGGAGCTCGACACGTCCCACCCCGTGCCCAACGTCGGCCGGTTCCGGCTCAACGTGTTCATCCAGCGCGACTCCGTCGGTGCGGTCCTGCGGGCCATCCCCTACAAGATCGTCCCCCTCGAGAAGCTTGGCATCCCGACCGTGGTCGGGGACCTGGCCCGCCTGCCGCGCGGCCTGGTCCTGGTGACCGGCCCCACCGGTTCGGGCAAGTCGACCACTCTGGCGTCGATCATCGACGTCATCAACTCCAACTCGGCCCTGCACATCATGACCGTGGAGGACCCCATCGAGTTCATCCACGACCACAAGCGATGCGTGATCAACCAGAGAGAGGTGGGGGAGGACACCAAGTCCTTCTCCAACGCCCTCAAGCACGTCCTGCGCCAGGACCCCGATGTGATCCTCGTCGGTGAAATGCGTGACCTCGAGACCATCTCCACCGCTCTGACCGCGGCCGAGACCGGCCACCTCGTGTTCGGCACCCTCCACACCCAGGACGCCCCGCAGTCCATCGACCGGGTCATCGACGTGTTCCCCGCCCACCAGCAGCAGCAGATCCGGGTCCAGCTCGCCTCGGCGCTCCAGGCCGTGGTCACCCAGCAGCTGCTGCCCCGCTCGAGCGGTCGGGGCCGGGCCGCGGCGTGCGAGGTGCTGATCGCCACCCCGGCGGTGCGCAACCTGATCCGCGAGGGCAAGACCCACCAGGTGTACTCGACCATGCAGGGCGGCGGAAAGTACGGCATGCAGACCATGGACCAGTCGCTGGCCCATCTGGTCCGCACCTCGGTCGTGTCGATGGACGTGGCCCTCGAGCGATGTCACAACGAAGAGGATCTGCGCCGCCTCGTGTCGGGAGCCAACTGATGCCCACCACCTACGCCTACAAGGTCCGGGACCGCTCGGGCAAGGTTCTCACCGGTTCACTCGACGCCGATAACACGGCTCTCGTCGCCAACCGGCTGCGCCAGATGGGCTACGTGCCCATCAGCATCGACAAGAAGGCGGGGGCGGGTGTCAAGAAGGACATCGCCATACCGGGTATCTCCAACCGGGTCCCGCTCAAGGAGCTGGCCGTGTTCAGCCGCCAGTTCGCCACCATGGTCAACTCCGGGCTGACCCTGCTGCGCAGCCTTTCCATCCTGGCCGCGCAGACCACCAACAAGCATTTCGTGACCATCATCGAACAGTGCCGCAAGGACATCGAGTCGGGGTCGTCCCTGTCGCAGGCCCTGTCCCGCCATCCGAAGGTCTTCGACAACCTCTACATCTCCATGGTGCGCGCCGGTGAGACCGGGGGCAACCTGGACCGCACGCTGATGGACCTGGCCAACGCCATCGAGAAGCGGGTGGAGCTGCGGGGCAAGATCCGTGGGGCCATGGCCTACCCGATCGCGGTGCTGTCACTGGTGCTGTGCATCCTCGCCGCCATGCTGCTGTTCATCGTGCCCATCTTCAAGGGTATGTACTCCCAGCTCGGGGGCAAGCTGCCGGCGCCGACCCTGCTGCTCATCGACCTCTCCAACATCGCGGTCCACGGTGCCCCGTTCGTCCTCGCCGGCGCGGTGGTCGGCGTGATCCTCTACAAGCGTTGGGTGAAGACCCCGGCCGGCAAGACGGCCCGGGACCGGCTGATCCTCAAGGTTCCCATCTTCGGTTCCCTGATCCGCAAGACGGCCATGGCCCGCTTCGCCGCGACCCTCTCCACCCTGCTCGGCTCGGGGGTGCCGGTACTCGAGTCGCTCGACATCACCTCCGACACCGTCGGCAACGAGGTCGTGCGCAAGGGCGTCGCCGCCGTCGCGCTGGGCGCCAAGCAGGGCGAGCCGCTCAGCCGCCCTCTCCAGGAGCACCCCGTCTTCCCCCCGATGGTCATCCAGATGATGTCGGTGGGGGAGGAGACCGGCGCGCTGGACTCCCTGCTGGCCAAGGTGGCGCAGTTCTACGAGGAGGAGGTGCAGCGCATGGTCGACGCCCTGACATCGCTGCTCGAGCCGCTCCTCATCGTCGTCCTCGGCAGCGCCGTCGGCTCCATGGTCATCTCCCTCTACCTGCCGATGTTCGACATCGTCAAGCTGGTGGGCAACAACAACTGATGGGCCGGTGATATCCGGGTGAACGATCGGCCAACGCCGGTCGGCATTGGCCCCACCCGGATTGCGCTGTGTGCCAGGATTGGCGACGCGATGGGCCAAGTCAGTGGGAGAGGTCCGGCGGCGGCCGCGTTCCTCGCCGGGTTGGCGCTGTGCGCCGGCACCGTAGTGGCCTTCGGTCCCACCCCGGCGCAGGCCTCCGAGGCGGCCACGACGCCGCCCCCGCCGGTCACCTCGACCACGCTGCCGCCGGTACCGGCGGTGGGCCCCGACCTCACCGCCGGCCAGGACCCCACCCGGCTCCTGGCCAACGCCATCGCCTTGAGCTCGTCGGGGAACGCCGACCCGAGCCTGGTGCAGTCCATCCACACCGTCCAGGCCAAGCTCGACGCCGACGAGACGGCTGCGGTCAAGGCTCAGGCGGCGGCCGCCCGGGCTCAGCGCGCCGCCACCGTGGCCCGGGCCGGGGCCCAGCGGGCCGCCGGTCAGTACTCGGCCATGAGCGCCGCCCTGAGGGGAGCGGTCGTCGCCCTCTACACCTCGGCCCCGGGGGGAGTGGCCGTCACCGCACGCGGGCAGGAAGCCCTCTACGCCCAGGACTACCTGCAATCGGCCATCACCCCCTACAGCGTGATCAGTCAGGCCCGGGCGCTGCAGGCTCAGCGATCGAGCGAGCTGAAGGCGGCCGAGGCCGATCAGCGCCGGGCCGATGCCAGCGAGGCCGACGCCGACCGCCTCCTGGCTTCGGTGAAGGTGCAGGAGGACCACCTCCTGTCAGACCTCCAGGCCGTGGCCACGGCCAGTGCGGCCCAGTTGGCCGCCGATCACCTGACCCTCGCCCGCGAGGCCAGCCACGAGCTGCTGTCCCCCGACAGCCCCCTGGAGTTCACCCCGAAGACACCGGTACCGGCTCCGCTGCCCACCACCTCGGTGGCCCTGGCCTGGGCCTTCGCCGAGCTGGGTCGGCCCTACGTGTGGGGCGGGACGGGTCCAGACAGCTTCGACTGTTCCGGCCTGACGCAGTTCGTCTGGAACGCCGCCGGTGTGAGCATCCCCCGGGTGGCCGCCGACCAGTACGCCTGGACGGTGCCGGTCCCCCTGTCCGACCTCACGCCAGGGGACCTCGTGTTCTTCGGCACCACCGACATCCACCACGTGGGCCTATACATAGGTAACGGCCTGATGATCAACGCCCCGCACACCGGCACCGAGGTGCAGGTCAGCCCCATCTGGTGGTCCGACCTGGCCGGCTTCGGACGGGTACATTCCGACACCCTGCCCGTGCCGCCCCGCTCCACCCCGAGCCCCACCCATCAGATCGTCCCGGCGGTGGTGCCCACGGCCGGCAAGGTCCCCTCCCAGACCGCCCCTCCGCCGGGCTGGCACGCGGCCCCGGGAGAGACCACCCCGTTAGTCACCACCGGCGCCGGCTCGGGTCCCTCGACGACCACGTCATCGACCTCGTCGACCACTTCGACCACGACCCCGGATTCGTCCACTACGACCACCGACTCCGCGTCGACGACCACCACCACCACGACGGTTGCCGCGACCGGCACCACGACGACCACGTCCACCGTCGTGACCGCCACCCCTTAGCCGGATCCCCGGGTTCTGTCACCAAATCACGCAATTAGCGTCGGAGACCGACGTTGGGACCCGCTTGAAGGCCATTCCGGTAGACGCGGAGACCGGCAGCCCATTTGGTCTCAGGTTCGGATAGGGCGTGCCGATTACTTCATTGCGGGCAGGGCTCGCAGGTAATCCACGATCCGAAAGGTGAACAACCCAACATGCTGTCATCCATCAAGGAGCGACGCGACCGGGACGAGGAGGGTTTCACCCTCATCGAACTGATGGTCGTGGTGCTCATCATTGCGATCCTGCTGGCGATCGCCATCCCGACCTTCCTGGGTGCCCGTAACGGGGCCAACGCCCGGGCCGCCCAGTCCGACCTGCGCAACGCGCTCACGGCCGAGGACACCAACTGGACCAACAACCAGGCCTTCGCGGCCGACCTGTCCAGCCTGGAGTCCTCGCTCACCTGGGTGTCCGTGGCCCCGACCGCCGGCAACAACGTCGTGGCGGTGCCCGGCGACAGCAACCAGGCCGTCATCCTGGGCGCCTTCTCCAAGGACGGCAACTGCTACTACGTCCTGCAGAGCAACGATCCAGGAACCCTCTCCAGCGGCGCTTCCGCCTCGTTCACCGGGTACGAGCAGGTTCCCCAGAGCAGTAGCGCGTGCCCCGTCCCAGGTGCCTTCACCAGCGTGAGCTCGATGACCTACAACCAGAGCGGCAAGGCCAGCGCCAATCCTCAGACCACGAGTGCCGTCGGAACTACTTGGTACGGCTCCTGGTAGCAGCACAACTGACAACTGACACCAGATGACGTAGGGGTCCCACCTCCGGTGGGGCCCCTTCGTCGCGTCCGGTGGCGATCTGCAGTTGCCGTGGCTCCGGCCCTTCTCGGCTTTCCAGCGACGGATCAAAGCAGATAAAGGTCGGGCGGGGGACGCCGATACTCACCTTGATGATTCTGTCTGCGACGATGGGAGATGCATCGTGGATTCGGTGACAGTGGGGCTCGACATCGGGTCCTCCGCGGTGCGCGCCGCCGAGATCGGCGTGTCCAAGGACGGCCAGAAGGTCCTCCGCCGCTTCGCCCAGGTGGGGATTCCGGCCGGCTACGTCGTAGACAGCGAGATCCGCAACCCTCCAGGGGTGGCCGCCGCCCTGCGCCGCCTGTGGAGCGAGGGTGGCTTCTCCACCACCGACGTCGTCGTGGGCGTGGCCGGTCCCCGGGTGTTCGTCCGCCAGGCCGATGCCCCGGCACTCAACAAGGACGAGATTCGTTCGGCGCTGCGCTTCGACACCCAGGAACTGGTCCCCGTGGCCATGGACGACGCCAGCTTCGATTTCAGCCTCCTCGGCGATCCCATCCCCGGGGATAACGGCAAGTCGGTCCAGCGGGTCCTCCTGGTGGCCGCCCACCGCGAACTTCTCCACGGCCATCTCGACACCCTCAAGGCGGCGGGACTGAAGCCGATCGCCATGGACGCCCTGCCCCTGGCCCTGATGCGGGCCGTGCCCTACGTGGCCACCGGCCAGCCGGGCACGGGTATCGAGGTGATCGTATCCATCGGGGCCGAGTCCACCACCATCGGGGTGAGAGAGGCGGGGATACCGAAGTTCATCCGCAATCTCGGCGTGGGCGGGGCCAAGCTGACCGAGGCCATCGCCAACCGCCTCCACGTGGAGATGGCCGTCGCCGAACGCCTCAAGCGGGGGAGCGTCCCGTCGGACACGCCGTTGCTGACCCCGGCCCGCAAGGCGCTCACCACCGACATGCGGGACCTCGCCGAGGAGGTCCGGGCCACCATCGACTTCTTCCTGGCCCAGTCCAACGGGGTGGAACTGGAGCGCATCCTCATCACCGGGGGCGCCTCGCAGACCGACGGCCTGGCTGCGGCGATCGCCGGAAACCTGGCCGCCCCCATCATGGCCATCGACCCGCTGGCCCAGGTCGACGCGTCGGGCCTCGGTTTCTCCGTCGACGAGCAGACCCGGGTCAGCTCCATATCGGCCACCGCCATCGGGCTGGCCCTGTGGCCCACCGACATGCCCCTGATCCGGCTGTCGGTGCTGCCCGACGAGGTGCTCCAGGCCCGCCGGGTCATGCGGGTGGCCGTCGCCGCCGGCGCCGGCATCGGCGGACTGGTCGTACTGCTCGGCTTCGCGTCGGCGTCTCAGCTGGTTTCCCTGCACAAGGAGCAGAGCGCCGTCCGCAACGCCCAGGCCCAGGCCAGCGCGCTGTCGGCTTCGGTCGCCCGTATGACGGCCGCCACCGCCATTCACGGGACGGTCCAGAACCGTCGGACCCTCGTGCAGTCCGCCCTGAGGGGTGATGTCGACTGGGTGAGGGTCCTCGGTCAACTGGCCAGCGTGATGCCCCAGAACCTGAGCCTCAGCAGCTTCAGCGGCAGCCGCTCCAATGTCGTCGGATCCGGTCCCTCCGCATCCACCGGCTCGAGCATCGGAACGGTGTCACTGCAGGCCTCCGGCAACGGGGGTCTCCTGACCGCCTCGGCGTTTCTTCAAGGGCTGGAGTCCGATCAGGACCTTTCCGCCGCGTGGATATCGGGCGTGAGCGTGAAGCAGAACGGCGGAGCTGTGACCTTCTCCTCGACGGGGCTTCTGACCGCGAAGAGCGAGAGCAGTCGATACCTGGAGGTGGGTAAGTGAACCTGTCTGTCCGCCGCATCGCAGTGATCGCCCCGGCTGTGGCCGTGGCACTCCTGCTGATCTGGTACGTCGCGCTGTTCCGCACCGAGCGCTCCGACCTGAACCACGCCCGGGCCCAGAGGGCCACGGTGGAACAGCAGGTTTCGTCCCTGCAGAGCCAGTTCGCGTCCCTCCAGGCCCTGGAGAAGCAGGTCCCCGCCGACAAGACCCGGCTCGCGGCGCTCGAGACGGCCCTGCCCACCAACGCCGACCTGACGGACGTGCTCAACCAGCTGCACGCCCTGGCCACTGCCAGTGGGGTGCAGCTGACGTCGGTCAATCCGTCGGCGCAGACATCGCCGACCGGGTCCGGGGGTCTCCAGGAGGTGACACTGTCGATGTCGGCCGGGGGCACCTACGCCCAGATGACGGCCTTCCTCAACCAGCTGGCGTCGATGCCCCGGGCCCTCGTGGTGAACTCGTTGTCGGTGTCGAGCGACCCGTCCGGTCAGCTGTCGGCGTCGATGAGCGCCCAAGTCTTCTACGCCGCCGGCTGACCCGTCGATGATCGATCCCACCCGATCACCCAAACCGGCGTGGCGGCGCTACCTGGCCACGTGCCTGCTGACCGTCGTCGTCGTGGCCGCCGGCTACTTCGTCTACACCAAGGACCTGCGTCACCACTCGGCGACGGCGACCCCGCCGGCGGCCAGTACGAGCACGGCCTCGACCAACGCCACGGCCGAGATGCCCTCGACCACCGTCCCCGGCGGCCCTCCCGTGAGCGGTCGTAACCCGTTCGGGGGCTGACGCGGTGCCGGAGGCGAGCGAGGCCGAGCACCCCGTGCTCCGACCGCCCCCGACCGCCAGGTGGGACTGGGGTTACGCCGCGTGTATGTACGTGATGGGCATCGCCGGCTGCGTATTCCTGACCTTCTTCCTCCAGCCCCTCCTCGGCCACGGCACGTGGTGGGTGAACGGAGACGTCTGGTACACGACCAACTCGGCCCAGTACGTCGCCAACGGTGCTCCCGGATTCGTGTACTCGGCCAACCCGTTCTACTCGGCGCTACCGGGCTTCATCTACCTCTACGCACCCGTCGTCGCCCTCGCCGACCATCTCGGGCTGATCTCCGGGTACCCGCTTCCCCTGGCCCACCCATCCATGCTGATCCTCACCGGACCGTTCTTCTTCATCTGCGGGGCCACCGGGGTCTTCGGCGTGGACTTCCTGGCGTTCACGTTGGGGGTCAGCCGGGCCCGGCGAAGGGCCATCGCTACCGGTCTGGCCGTCTTGGTGATCGCCCCGACACCAGGGATCGAGGGCCACCCCGAAGACCTCCTCGCCCTGGCCCTGGCCACGTGGGCCCTCGCCTACCTGATCAGGGGCCGGTTCACCTCCGCGGCGATGATCCTGTCCGGTGCCATTCTGGTCCAGACCTGGGCCGGGCTCCTGCTGCCCGTGCTCCTCGTGGCCAGCCCCCCCGGTCTGCGTCTACGAACCCTGATCCGAGCCACCGCTGCTCCGCTGATCCTGACCCTGGTCCTACTGGCGCTCGACTTTCGGGACGCAGCCACCGATCTGCTCCGCCAACCGATGCCCGACACGGGTCAGCATCTGCCCTGGTGGTCCCTGGCCGGCCATCTGACCGTGTCCAACATGGGGGTGTCCACCCAGATGGTGAGCGGGTCGACGACACGGTCGCTGGCCTTGATCGTGGCCGGACTGGCGGCCTGGAAGCTGTGCCGACGAGTCACCCCCGAGCGGATTCTGCTGGCGGCGGGCATCGCCACGTACGCCCGCTGCCTGTTCGAGGTGGAGTACTGGCCCTACTACGTCGCCCCGGCTGTGGTGCTGTTGGTCGTGCTGGCCGCCCGGACCACCGTGGGCGACCCCAAGAGATTCATCGTGGCCATCGTCTCAGGTCTCCTGCTCTATTTCCACACCACTCCCTCATACATGCACATCGTGATCGATCCCTGGTGGGCCCTCGCCATCGTGGTCTCGAGCGGGGCGCTATGCATCAGTGCGGCGAGCAGTGGAGTGGTCTCCAGGCTGGTCCTCCCGGCTTCGTTGCGCTCCTTTCCGGCTCTGGGGCCAACCCGCTCGCAGTAAGGCGCGACCGCGTCGCGCGAACTGCCTTGCTCAACTACCTGTGCCTGGGCGCCGATAGGACAGGGCAAGGAGGGTGAATGCGTCACCACCGGTGAGAGATGGGAGTTATGTCGTCCTCGAGCGGGCTACGGCCGGTCAGTCCCGTGCGATCGCCACTGACTCCGCTCCTCCTCTCGCCCGACGGGCTGACCCAGGCACGACGGCCAGCTCGTAGGTCCCTCGGCGGGTCCCTTAACATTGCCGTCGTGATCCGTTACCTGACCGCCGGAGAGTCGCACGGCAAGGGCTTGGTCGTCATCGTCGAGGGCCTGCCCGCCGGCCTGGCTGTCACCACCGACGACGTCCAGGGTGAGCTGGCGCGTCGCCGCCTGGGATTCGGCCGGGGCCCTCGCATGCGCTTCGAGCGCGACGAGCTCACTCTGCTCGGCGGGGTCCGCCACGGCCGGACCCTCGGCTCTCCGCTGGCCATCGAGATCGCCAACACCGAGTGGCCCAAGTGGGAGAAGGAGATGGCCCCCGATCCGGGCCAGACCGACAAGCCGCTGCACCAGCCCCGGCCCGGGCATGCCGACCTGGCGGGCATGCAGAAGTACGGTTTCACCGACGCCCGCGACGTGCTGGAGCGGGCCTCCGCCCGGGAGACCGCGGCCCGAGTGGCCGCGGGGGCCGTGGCCAAGCTGCTCCTCGCCGAGCTCGGGGTGGCCATCGTGAGCCACGTGGTCCAGATGGGGCCGGTCGCCTCGAAATCCACCGAGCGCCCCCGTCCCGCCGACTTGCCCCGCGTCGACGATTCCCAGGTGCGCTGCTTCGACGCCGACGCCGAGGAGGCCATGATCGCCGAGATCAAGGCGGCGGCCAAGGTGGGCGACTCCCTCGGTGGTGTCGTGGAGGTCATCGCCTATGGGGTGCCGGTCGGCCTGGGTAGTCACGTCCACTGGGACCGACGACTCGATGGCCTGCTCGGCCAGGCTCTGCTCAGTATCCAGGCCGTCAAGGGAGTGGAGATAGGTGACGCCGTCGATGTGGCCGGCCGTCGGGGCTCCGAGGCCCACGATCCCATCGGGTGGGACGTCGACACCGGCGGGTTCGTCCGGGAGTCCAACTGGAGCGGAGGGATCGAGGGGGGAATGACCAACGGCGAACCGGTCGTCGCCCGGGTGGCCATGAAGCCTCTCGCCACGCTCAACCGCCCCGTCCTGAAGACCGTGGACGTCGTCACCAAGGAGGAAACGGTGTCGTTCAAGGAGCGCACCGACGTGACGGCGGTCCCGGCCATGGGCGTGGTGGCCGAGACCATGATGGCCCTGGTCCTGGCCAACGAGGCGCTGCGCAAGTTCGGCGGTGACTCGGTGGCCGAGATGCGAAGGAACCACGCCTCGTACCTCGAAGCCCTCCACCGGCCAGATGGCGGGCCGCGTGGCTGACCAGACCGGCGGTACATCTGTGACCAAGCCGGGCAAGGTGCTGCTCATCGGCATGATGGGGGCCGGCAAGACCACGACGGGACATCTCCTCGCCGAGAGGCTCGGCTGGCCCTATCTCGACAGCGACGACCAGGTCGAGATCACCACCGGTCGGACAGTCCCGCAGATTTGGAAAGAGGACGGCGAAGCGGCTTTCCGGCGGGAGGAGACGAGGGTCCTCGAGGATGCCTGCGGCCGGCCCGGGCCGGCCATCATCGCGGTGGCCGGGGGAGCCGTCCTCGACCCGGAGAACCGGGCACTGATCCGCCGTTCCGGCCTGGTCGTCTGGTTGCGGGCCGACGTGCGGACCCTGACCGCCCGCGTCGGCGCCGGCCAGGGCCGCCCGCTGCTCGAAGGGGGTCCGGCGGCCGCCCTCACCCGGCTGTCGGCCGAGCGGGAGCCGGTGTACGCGGAGCTGGCCGACCTGGTCCTCGACGTGGATCGCCTGTCACCCCGGCAGGTGGTGGAGCGCATCGTCGAGGCCCTGGAAGGGGCCCCCGGGTGAGGCGCCTGACCGTCGAGCTCCCCGGGCGCGCCTACCCGGTCCTGGTCGGGGCGGGGGCCCGCCACCGGCTGGGCGAGGTACTGCCCGCCGGGGCCGGGCGGGCCGCCATCGTGACCCAGGAGAACATCCCCTGGGCGGTGGACACCGGCATAGAGCAGAAGACGTTCGTCATGGGCGACGGCGAGCCCGAGAAGAACCTCGAGACGGTGGAGGAGCTCTGCCGGGGTTTCGCCCGCTGGGGCCTGCACCGCCACGACGTGGTGGTGGCGGTGGGCGGCGGGGTGGTGACCGACGTGGCCGGCTTCGCCGCCGCGGTATACCACCGCGGCGTCCGGGTCGTGCACGTTCCCACGTCGCTCCTCGGCCAGGTGGACGCCGCCATCGGAGGCAAGACCGGGGTCAACCTGCCCGAGGGCAAGAACCTCGTCGGGGCCTTCTGGCAGCCCGAGGCGGTCCTCTGCGACACCGAGACGCTGGCGACCCTGGCCCCGAGGGAGTACCGCAGCGGGCTGGGGGAGATGGCCAAATACGCCTTCTTGGGGGTCGACGGCCTCCGGGACCTGGCCCTCGACGAGGCCGTGGCGGCCTGCGTGGCCTGCAAGGCGGCCATCGTCTCCGGAGACGAGCGGGAGTCGGGGTCGCGGGCCCTGCTCAACTACGGCCACACGCTCGCCCACGCCCTCGAGACGGCCGGCAGCTACGACCTGCGCCACGGCGAGGCGGTGGCCATCGGCCTGGTCTTCGCGGCCCGGCTGGCCGAGTGTCTCGGGCGTATCGGGCCGCAACGGGTGGCGGAGCACCGCGACCTGGTCAGCTCCTACGACCTGCCCGTCGAGGTTCCCCCCGGGTTGGCGGCGGCCGAGCTGGTCACCATCATGGGGAGGGACAAGAAGGCGTCGGGTGACGACCTGACCTTCGTGCTCGACAGCAGCCGGGGTCTCGAGGTCGTGCCCCACATACCGGCGGCGACGGTCACCGAGGTGCTGGAAGAGACGCTGCGGTGAGGGCCGATCAGGTACTGCTGCTCTCGGGGCCCAACCTCCAGCTGCTCGGCCAGCGCCAACCCGAGGTCTACGGCCGGGTGACACTGGACGAGCACGTCACGCTCGCCCGCGACACCGCCGCCCGGTTCGGCCTGCAGGTCGAGCACCACCAATCCGACCACGAGGGCCGACTGGTGGAGCTGGTGCACGCGGCTCGTACCGGCGCCGTCGCGGTGATCGTCAACCCCGGCGCTCTCACCCACTACGGGTGGTCGCTCCACGACGCGCTGGCCACTTTCGAGGGGCCCGTCATCGAGTTGCACCTGTCCAACCCCGAGGCGAGGGAGGACTGGCGTCGCACCTCGGTCATCGCCCCGGTCGCCACCGGGACCATCGCCGGTCTGGGCGGCCTCGGCTACCGGCTGGCGGTGGAGGCGGTGGCCTCCCTGCTCGGGCGGTCCTGACCCCCCCTCGGTCGACTCCGACCCCTCCCCCCGGTCGACCCCGACCCCGATCGCCACCTGGCCGGAGCAGAGCGGCCTCCGCCTCAGCGGGGGTAGTCGATGGCTCCGGCCAGGAACAGCGCCAGGAACGCCCCGACCGACAGGAACACCCCGAAGGGTATCGGGGTGCGCCGCTCGACCCGCCGGGCGGCCATCAGCACCACTCCCACCACCGCCCCGATCAGGTTGGCGCCGAAGAACCCCCAGAAGGCGTAACGCCAGCCGAGCCACCCGAGGGCCAGGGCCAGTACCGGTCCGAGCCGCACGTCGCCGAAGCCGAGCGCCCGGGGGCTCACGAAGTTGATGATCCACAGCAGGGCGAGCTCGGTGGCGGCGCAGGCCATGGCCACGGCCAGGCGGTGCCAAGAGCCCTGGACGACCGTCGCCAGGAGGAGCAGCGCGGCGACGGCCAGACCGAGCGGCCAGACGACGACGCGGGGCAACTTGAGATGGTCGTAGTCGATGAAGGACAGGGCGATCAGACCAGTGACGAACACCAGCTCGGCCGGGAGCGTCCAACTCCAGCCGAAACGCAGCGCCACCGCCACCCAGACGCCACCGGTGAGCAACTCCACCAGGGGATAGCGGATCGGGATGGGGGTGGAACAGCTCCGGCAGCGGCCCCGCAGGATCAGCCACGACAGCACCGGCACATTGTCCCGGCCGGCGATCGGCTGATGACATACCGGGCAGGCCGATGGGGGACGCACCACCGACTTGCCGGCCGGGACCCGGTAGATGACCACGTTGAGGAACGACCCGATGGCCAGGCCGTAGAGCGCGGCACCGACCACGAGGATGGCGGTCACGTCCGGGCTCGCTTGGGCACCGGGGTACTCTAAGCCCTGATGACGGGCGTTTTGCTGGACCCGATGACGGTGTCGACGCGTCTGGTGGAGCTGCGCCGCAAGCTCGGACCAACTGGCGCCCTCCTCGTCACCAATCTGACCAACATCCGGTACCTGACCGGTTTCACCGGCTCGGCGGGAATGCTCTTCGTCCTGCCCGACGCGACGGTGTTGGTGACCGACGGACGCTACGAGGCCCAGGCGGCCGAGCAGCTCCACGCTTCGGGGGCCTCCGCCGTCGCGTTGCGCATCGCCCCCACCACCGGTCAACGCCGAATCGGCTCCGAACTGGTGGCCGAGCACCCGGTGTCCTCCCTCGGCCTGGAGGCGGCCCACGTGAGCTGGGCCCGCCAGCGGGCCCTGGCCTCCGACTGGTTCCCGGGACTGGAGCTCGCCCCCACGGTGGGGTTGGTGGAGGGGTTGAGGGCGGTCAAGGACCAGGGCGAGATTCACCGCCTGGCCGAAGCGGCCCGCATCGCCGACGAGGCCCTCGACCTGGTGCGCCGGCGGCTGGCCGAGGGGCCGACCGAGGAGGAGTTCGGGCGCCACCTCGACTTCGCCATGCGCGAGCTCGGCGCCTCCGGGCCGTCGTTCGAGACCATCGTGGCGTCGGGGCCCAACGCGGCCAAGCCCCACCACCGGCCCAGCCCCCGCCGGGTCGAGCCCCACGAGCCGGTGGTGCTCGATTTCGGAGCTCTCCTGGACGGCTACTGCTCGGACATGACCAGGACGGTGTGGGTGGGCGCCATGACCCACCCGGATCTGCGCCGGGCCTACGAAGTGGTGCTGGCCGCCCAGGCCGCCGGCGTGGCCGCGGTGCGCGCCGGTGTCCCCGCCGTGGAGGTCGACCGGGCCTGCCGCGAGGTGATCGCCGAAGCCGGCTGGGCCGACCGGTTCGTGCACGGGACGGGGCACGGAGTCGGACTGGACATCCACGAGGCACCCTCGGTGTCGGCCGTGTCGACCGATACACTCGTGACCGGCCATGTCGTCACCGTCGAGCCCGGGGTCTACCTGCCGGGTATCGGAGGAGTCCGCATCGAAGACACCGTGGTGGTGACCGACGACGGCTGCCGGCCCCTGACCGGCACCCCCAAAGATCGCATCTGAGCCCCGGAGTTGGAGAAGACCATGCCCGCCGTATCTACCAACGACTTGAAGAACGGAATGTCGCTCAACCTCCCCGAGGGGCTGTTCTCCGTCGTGGAGTTCCAGCACGTCAAGCCGGGCAAGGGCGGGGCGTTCGTGCGCACCAAGCTGAAGAACGTCCGGACGGGGGCGGTGATCGAGCGCACCTACCGGGCCGACGAGAAGCTCGACCAGGCTCTGATCGACAAGCGCGAGATGCAGTTCCTCTACCTCGACGGCGAGAGCTACGTGTTCATGGACAACAGTGACTACGAGCAGATGCCGGCCGAGCGCTCCAGCCTCGGTGACGCCGCTTCTTACCTGAAGGAAGGCGATTCTGCGGTCATCCAGATGTACGACGGGGAGATCGTCGGCGTGGACCTGCCGGCGGCCGTCGAGCTCACCATCGCCGAGACCGAGCCCGGGGTGCAGGGAGACCGGGTCTCGGGGGCCCGCAAACCGGCGACGCTCGAGACCGGCCTGCAGATCCAGGTGCCGCTGTTCGTCAACACCGGAGACCGGGTCAAGGTCGACACCCGGACCGGCGAATACCTCACCCGGGCCTGACCCCGTTGCTGCCCGTCGCCCGGCGCGAGGCGCGCGAACGGGCCCTGTCCCTGCTCTACGAAGCCGAGGCCAAGGACGTCACCCCGGCGCAGGTCCTCGACGAGCTGCCCGTCCCACCCGATGCCTTCACCGCCGACCTGGTGGAGGGGGTCGGAGCCGAGCTTGCGCGTATCGACGACCTGATCGAAAGGCACTCCATCGGCTGGACGCTCGAGCGGATGCCGGCCATAGACCGGGCCCTTCTGAGGATGGCCACCTACGAGCTCCTCGGCCGCCCCGACGTACCCACCGCGGTGGTCCTATCCGAAGCCGTCGAGCTGGCCGGCTCGTACTCCACCGATGAGTCGGGCCGCTTCGTGAACGGGGTCCTGTCGGCGGTCGCCGCCGAGGCGAGACCCGGCGGGGCGTCACCGGGCTGAACGCCGACGGTTGGGCCGTGTCGAGCGCGCCGGACCGGCCCGGATGGCGCTACTATGAAGCGTCGAGCCGTGAAGCCGGTCCAGTGAGGCCGGCACGGGACGAGGAGGACGGTTGGCCAAGAGAGAGCGTGCCCTGGCGCCCCCCTACGGGGGCGTTTTTGTTGCCCGGACGACGGTCATGGACGCCGACGACGTGCGGCGGGCGACCTGGCGGATGGCCCACGAGATCATCGAACGCAA
Source organism: Actinomycetes bacterium (assembly GCA_021838445.1). Classification (GTDB taxonomy): domain Bacteria; phylum Actinomycetota; class Acidimicrobiia; order Acidimicrobiales; family Palsa-688; genus JAKCDU01. Next base: position 81,939 of record JAKCDU010000013.1, read on the forward strand.
CCACGACACCCGTGACGTGGTGGTGGTGGGCCTGCAGACCGGGGGCGTGTGGCTGGCCCAGCGGCTGGCCCAGGTGGTGGGGGAGGTGAACGGCGAGGACGTCGGTCTCGGGACCCTCGACGTGGCCTTCTACCGCGACGACATCGGCCTGCGACCGGTCCTGCCCGAAGCCGCCACCAACATCCCCTTCGAGCTGACCGGCAAGACGGTGATCCTCGTCGACGACGTGCTCTTCACCGGTAGGACCATCCGGGCCGCCCTCAACGCCCTGGCCGACTACGGCCGGGCCCGGGCGGTGCAGCTCGCGGTCATGGTCGACCGGGGCCACCGGGAGCTGCCCATCCGCCCCGACTACGTGGGCAAGAACCTGCCCACCCGCCGCGACGAGATGGTCGACGCCACCGAGGCCGGCGTGATCATCGGGGATGTGACCGCCCCGTGACCGACCTGCGCGATACCACCAGCTCCCTGCCCGAGGTTCCCCTGGACCTGGCCGACCTGGCCGTCCGCCAGCACGGCTCCCCCCGCCATCTGCTCTCGGTCGCCGACCTGGGCCCCCAGGGGATCACCGACATCCTCCGCCTGACGGACAGCTTCGTGGAGGTGAGCCGGCGCAGCATCCCCAAGGTGCCGGCCCTGCGGGGCAAGACGGTGGTCTCGGTCTTCTTCGAGGACTCCACCCGGACCCGGCTCAGCTTCGAGACGGCCGCCCGGCGCCTCTCGGCCGACGTGATGACCTTCTCGGCGTCGAGCTCGTCGCTCAACAAGGGCGAGTCCCTCAAAGACACCGTCCTCACCATCCAGGCCATGGGGGTCGACGCCCTGGTGGTCCGCCACTCCGGCTCGGGCGTGCCCTGGCAGGTCGCCGGCTGGCTGGACGGACCGTCGGTGCTCAACGCCGGCGACGGCTGGCACGAACACCCGACCCAGGCCCTGCTCGACTGCTACACCATCACCCGGCGGCTGGGTCTGGACCCCGAGGAGGGCCTGACCGGCAAGCGGATCGCCATCGTCGGCGACATCCGCCACAGCCGCGTCGCCCGCTCCGACGTGCTGGCCTTCACCGCGCTCGGGGCCGAGGTGACCCTGGTCGCCCCGCCGACGCTGCTGCCCCCCAGCCTGGCCGGCTGGCCGGTCAGCGTGACCCACGACCTGGACCGGCTGCTACCCACCCTCGACGTCGTCTACGTACTGCGCCTCCAGCGCGAGCGCATGCTCGAGGCTCTGCTGCCGTCGCTGCGCGAGTACACCGCCAACTACGGCCTGACCCGGAGACGGGCGGCCCTGCTCGAGGAGAACGCTCTGATAATGCACCCTGGCCCCGTCAACCGGGGGGTGGAGATCGCCTCTGAGGTGGCCGACCAACCGGGCTCGGTCATCACCGCCCAGGTGAGCAACGGGGTGGCTGTACGCATGGCCGTCCTGTTCCTCCTTCTCGGTTCGGGGGTGGACCTTGCCAGCGCGTAGCCGCCCGGCCACCGTCGTCGTGCGCGGGGGCCGCATCATCGACTCCACCGGCGTCCGCCCGGCCGACGTGCTCATCCAGGACGGGACCATCACCTCGGTGACCACCACGGTGAGCAGCGCCCCGCCGGGAACCGTGGTCCTCGACGCGTCGGGGTGCCTCGTCGGTCCCGGCCTGGTGGACCTGCACACCCACCTTCGCGAACCGGGCCGGGAGGAAGCCGAGACGGTCGAGACCGGCTCGCGGGCCGCCGCCCTCGGCGGGTACACCGCGGTGGTGGCCATGCCCAACACCGATCCGGCCCTCGACAGCGCCGCGGTGGTGCGCCAGGTGCAGGACCTCGGGGCCGACGCCCTCTGCCACGTGTACCCGGCCGGCGCCATCACTGTGGGGCGGGAGGGCAAGATGCTGGCCCCGATGGCCGAGATGGCCGCGCTCGGGGTCCGCATCTTCACCGACGACGGCAACGGGGTGCAGGACTCGAGGATGATGAGGCGGGCCATGGAGTACGCCAGCGCGCTGGGCGTCACCCTGGCCCAGCACTGCGAGGACGCCTCCCTGGCCGGCGGCGGCCACATGCACGAAGGCGAGTGGTCGAGCCGCCTCGGCCTGGCCGGGCAGCCGGCCGAGGCCGAGGAGCTCATGGTGATGCGGGACCTGGCCCTGGCCCGCCTGACCGGCACCCGCATACACTTCCTGCACCTGAGCACCGCCGGCTCCCTGGCCATGGTGCGTGGCGCCAAGAAATCCGGTCTGGTGGTGACCGCCGAGGTCGCCCCCCACCACTTCACCCTGACCGACGAGTGCGTGGCATCCTACGACGCCGTGTTCAAGGTCAACCC
>JAKCDU010000048.1 GCA_021838445.1 Actinomycetes bacterium
CTGCCCGGTACCGGCCCGAACCGCAAGACCGCGACCCTGCCGGCCCCTACCGCCCCTGCCACCCCTACCGCCCCTACCACCCCTGCCGGGCGGGCGGTTCGAGCGGGCTCCACCCACCTCAGTTTGGTACCGGCCCCTCCATCCCACCAACCCGGGCCCGCTCCCCGGCCCGCCGGGCCGACCGTTGCCCCGCCTCGTCCGGCGCCCGCCCGGGCCGGGTATCCGGATGCGACCGGTACCTCCGGCGGGGCAGACGGCTGGGCGAAGGCCCTGACCGACCTGGTCGCCTCGGTCCGCCCCTCTGCGCCCAACCCCGGCGTGGGCACCGGCGTGGTTCTCGGCCTGCAGTTCGAGGCGCTCGCCACCCGGCCGCAGGCGGGGCGGTCCCGGGACCAGCGGCCGCCGGGGCCGGGTATCCGGATGCGTCCGGTGACCTTGAGCGACCGCGGCAACTGGGTCCGTAGCGGGGTGTCGTGGACCAGCCTGGACTACTTCCAGGGTTGGCGGGCGCCGGTCAACGCCGCCCCGGTGCTGCTGCTGCGCGAGCTGCGGGCCCTGGCCCGCCTCGGCGACTCCCGGCGGTGGATGTCCTCGGGCGAGGAGTCCATGTGGCTGGAGAGCGTGAACAGTCGGCGTCTGTGGGACCTCCTGGCCGAGGCCGAGACGGCCGGCCTGGCGCTGGTCGGCTCCGGCCGGGGCAGCCCCCCGGTCATATTGGAGCGTGATCCGGCGGCCGCCGTGATCGAGGTCGGGCGTGACCCCGACGGCGGGCTGGCGGTGCGCGCCGGGATCGTCGCCGGAGGGGCCGACGGGCCCGTGCCCGCAGCGGCGCTCCTCCTCGGGCGCCCGGCTCACGGCGTGGCCTGGTGGGACGGGACGGCCGCGGCCGGGGTCGGGGATCTGCACCTGGCCCGGCTCGATTCGCCGGTCCCCGAAGCGGTCGCCGCCCTGGTCACGTCGGCTTCGGCTCTGCGGGTTCCCGAGCGGGGCGTGGCCCGCTTCGAGGCCGAGGTGTTCCCGGCGTTACGCCGCCACCTGCGGGTTACGGCCCGGGACGGCACCTATCTGCTCCCGGCCGTGGCCGACGACCGGGTCGTCTGCCGGCTCACCCACGGCCCCGGGCCCACCCTCGACGTGGACTGGGCCCTGGTGGCCGGAAGCGCCGCCCCCCGCCCGGTGAGCGACCCGACCGACGCCGCCGCAGAGAAGACCGTCGCCTCGGTGGTCGACGTCCTCGGGTGGGGCGACCACCTCGTGGTGGCGGTGGAAGGCCGGCTGGTTCCCGCTGCCGGGCGTCTGCGGGGTCTGCCCGCCGCCCGCTTCATGACCGACACGGTCCCCTCTCTGGCCGCCATCGAGGGCCTCGACTTCGAGCAGGTCGGCGCCGCCCCCGACTACCGGGAGCTGACCGACGCCCCCACCGTGCGCCTGGCCGCCGCGCCGGGCGCATCGGGTGGGACCGACTGGTTGGACCTGGCCGTGGAGGTCACCGTTGGTGGTGAAGCGGTGCCCTTCGAGGAGCTGTTCGTGGCCCTGGCCGAAGGGGAGAGCCACCTCCTGCTCCCCTCCGGGGGATACTTCTCGCTGGAGCGCGCCGAGCTGCGCCAGTTGGCCGACCTGATCGTCGAGGCCCGCGCCCTGAAGGACTCCCCGCCGGCCACCGTCCGCCTCAGCCGCTTCTCGGCCAGCCTGTACGAGGACCTGGCGGCCATCGCCGACACCGACACCGCCGGGTGGGTCGACACCTTCCTGTCCCTGGCCGGGCCGCCCGCCCGGCGTCCCCTGCCCGAGGGCCTGGCCGCCGACCTGCGCCCCTACCAGCAGGACGGCTTCGAGTGGCTGGTCGACCGCTACGAGCGGGGGATAGGCGCTGTCCTGGCCGACGACATGGGCCTGGGCAAGACCGTCCAGGCCCTGGCCGTGGTCTGCCACGCCCGCCAGGCCGATCCTGCGGCGCCCCCCTTCCTGGTCGTGGCGCCGGCCAGCGTCACCGCCGGGTGGGCGAGCGAGGCGGCCCGCTTCGCCCCCGGCCTGCGGGTGGTCACCGCGGTGGAGACGGCCCGCCGGCGGGGCTCACCGGTCGCCGAGCTGGCCGCCGGGGCCGACCTGGTCATCACCTCCTACACCATCTTCCGCTTGGACCACGAGGACTTCGCCGCGGCTCGATGGTCGGGGCTGCTACTCGACGAAGCCCAGTTCGTCAAGAACCCGGCGTCGCACGCCGCCCAGGCGGCACGCCGCCTGCCCTGCGGGTGGAAGTTGGCCATGACCGGCACCCCCCTCGAGAACTCCCTCGCCGAGCTGTGGTCACTGCTCGCGGTGACCTGCCCGGGGCTGCTCGGCCCCGCCGACCGCTTCGACACCACCTACCGCCAGCCCATCGAGAGACGCGCCGACGGGGCGTGCCTCGAGCGGCTCCGACGACGGATACGGCCGGTGATGCTGCGCCGCACCAAGGCCGAGGTGCTCTCCGACCTGCCGGACAAGCTCGAGGCGGTGGTCGAGCTCGACCTCGATCCCCGCCACCACAAGCGCTACCAGACCCACCTGCAGCGGGAACGCCAGAAGCTGCTCGGTCTGCTCGGCGACATGAAGGCCAACCGGGTGGCCATCCTGTCGTCGCTGACCACTCTGCGCCAGGCCGCCCTCGACGTGTCGCTCATCGACCCCGACGCCAAGAAGGTGCCGTCCACCAAGCTCGACCACCTCGACGAGCTGCTCGCTGAGGCCGTCTCCGAGGGGCACCGGGTGCTGGTGTTCAGCCAGTTCACCCGCTTCCTGAGCGAGGCCCGGCGGCGGGCCGAGGCGGCGGGCATAGCCTGCTGCTATCTCGACGGGCGCACCCGCAAACGGGCTGAGGTGATAGAGCGGTTCCGCCAGGACGCCGTGCCGGTGTTCTTCATCAGCCTCAAAGCCGGTGGGTTCGGCTTGAACCTGACCGAGGCTGACCACGCCGTGCTGCTCGACCCGTGGTGGAACCCCGCCACCGAGAACCAGGCGGTCGACCGCATCCACCGCATCGGCCAGACCCGCAAGGTGATGGTCCATCGCCTCGTGGCGCGCGACACCATCGAGGAGAAGGTCATGGCCCTCAAGGCCCGCAAGGCGCAGCTGTTCGACAGCGTGATGGGTGGCGACGGCTTCTCCTCGGCGTCGCTCACCGCCGACGACGTGCGGGCCCTCCTCGACTGACCCGCCCCGGGTCGACCCGCCCCCGAGCGTGGTTGCGGCCGGCCCCCGGAAGGGTCCACCATTGGAGGGTGGGTCCAGCGATGCTGCTGTTCCACCTGGCGCTGGCCGGGGATTGGGACCCCGAAGCGGCCGACTACCGGGGGTCGACGATCGGGCGGACCCTGGCCGAGGAGGGGTTCATCCACTGCTCCACCGCGGAGCAGGTCCAGGCGACCGCCGACCGCTACTACCGGCATCGCTCCGACGTCGTCCTGCTTCGCATCGACCCCTCCCGGGTGGGCGCCGAGATGCGCGTCGAGGGCGGCTTCCCCCACCTCTACGGGCCCCTACCGACGGCGGCCGTGGTGAGCGCCACTCCCGTCGAGGTCGGCCCCGACGGGCGGCTGCTCACCGGCCCGGCGCTCGGCCCCCGACCCGCCACGGGGTGACGCCCGGGCCCGTCCGGGAGTTCTCGAACTGCGCCGATCTCAGCCGGCGCGACCGGTCTGCCGATGGAAGGATCGGTGAGCTCGAGCGGCCAGACATCTCACGGAGCCGCTAGTGGGCCGGGGCCGGCGGAGGTCCTCGACCACCTCCTGCGCCACCACCCTGAGGCCGTGGTGGCGGCCATCACCGGCAACGGCGCCCCCCGCAGCGTGGCCGTGCCCGACTCGCTCGGCATCGAAGCCCGGCGGATCCTCACCGACCCCGAAGGCTGCGTGGCCCGGCTCGGGGCCCCCGACCAGGTCCGGCTGGCCCAGGTATGGTGCTCGGCCCGCCGCCACGGCGGAGCGGCTGACGAGCTGCACGTCCCGGGCTTCGAGTCGCCCACCCACCTCTACATGCTCGATATGCGACGCGACCACGGGGTCGTGGTCGCCGTGGTGTCACCCGCCGATGCCGGCGACGAGCACCTGATCGAAGCGCTGCGGCCGCCGCTGTTGGCGGCCCGGCTGGGTAAGGCGACCAAGGACGGCACCGGCCGGCTGACGTGGGTGGACGACGGCCTGGCGCGGATCCTCGACCGCCACGCCGCCGACCTGGTGGGCCGGCGCATCACCGACCTGACCCACCCCGACGACCGTGAGCTCGCCATCGTCGGGTGGATGGAGATGCTCGACCAACCCGGGGCCAGCTCCCCGGTGCGGGTCCGCTACCGCCGCCGGGACGGCTCGTGGGTGTGGATGGAGGTCGTCAACACCAACCGCCTCGACGACCCCGACCACGGCGACGTGCTGGCCGAGATGGTGGACATCTCCGACCGCATGGGGGCTTTCGAAGCGATACGGGCCCGCGACCAGCTTCTGCACCAGCTCACCGAGACGGTGCACGTCGGGCTGTTCCACGCCGAGCTGGGAGGGGAGCTCCTCTACGCCAACTCCCGGCTGTCGGAGCTGACCGGGGTGTGGGGAGCCAAGACCTTCTCCGAGCACATCTCCACCGTCGGCGGCGCCGACCGTGGACGCCTCGAGGAGGCGGTCGGCGCGGCTAGGGCCGGGGGCGAGACCGCCGTCGAGGTCGAGGTCCGCGTCCACGGGGGACTGCGGTACTGCCGGTTCAGCTTCCGCCCGCTGCGCAGCGGCGGTGGCGAGGTCACCGGCCTGACCGGCTGCGTGGAGGACGTCACCGAGGCAGTCGGCGAGCGGCGGGCCCTCGAGACCAAGGCGGCGAGCGACCATCTCACCGGGTGTCTGAACCGCCTCGGGGCGCTCACCCTCCTCGAGGAGCTGCTCGGCGCTCGGGGCTCGGGCACCGACCAGCCCGGCGGGACGGCGGTCATCTTCTTGGACCTCGACGGGTTCAAACCGATCAACGACCGCTTCGGTCACGCCGCCGGGGACGAGGCGTTGGTGGCGGTGGCTGACCGCATCCGCTCCTCGGTCCGCTCGGGCGACGCGGTGGGGCGGTTCGGGGGCGACGAGTTCATCGTGGTCTGCGCCGGGGTGACCAGCGCCGAGCAGGCCCTCAGCGTGGCCAGCTTCATCGGGGCCCGGGCCTTCGGCGAGCCCCTCGAGATCGGCGGGGAGGAGGTCTGGCTGCGGGCCAGTCTGGGCGTGGCGTGGAGCGCCGGACGGGGCCCCGACGCGCTCACCCTGGTCGGCCAGGCCGATGCGGCCATGTACCAGGCCAAGCGCGACGGCCTGACCCGCCCGGTGCTCTACGCCCGGGTTGCGTGACCTTCCCGGGCGCGCCCCGGGGCTCGGCCGAGGGGCCGCTGCAGTGCTAGACACGTGGAGCCATGAGCGGACCGATCACCCGGCGCCGACTGGGAGCGTCGGGACCAAGGTCAGGGAAGGCGGCAATCGCCCGTCTGGTAGTCGTGGCGGTGACGGCTCTGGACCTCGCCGGCTGCACCCCGACGACCAAGCAGGCGGCCCCCGGCGCGTCGGCGAGCACCGCGACCACCGCCGCCCCGGCGGGCGCCACCGCACCGGTATGGCTGTGCCGGCCCGGGACCACCCCCGACCCGTGCCAGTCCGACCTGACCGCCGACGTGGTCGGCGCCAGCGGCAGCCGATCGGTGCAGGCCCCCCCGGCGCCGGCCGGCACCAAGTTCGATTGCTTCTACGTGTACCCGACCGTCAGCTCCGAGAAGGGACCCAACGCCGACCTGGTCATCCAGCCCGCCGAGGATGCCGCGGCCCGGGCCCAGGCGTCCTGGTTCTCATCGGTGTGCCGGGTGTGGGCGCCGATGTACCGGCAGGTGACCCTCTCGGCGTTGTTCAGCGGCGGCCTGCCCGCCATCAACACCGCCTACCAGAGCCTCCTGTCGGACTGGCAGTACTACCTGGCCCACGTCAATGACGGGCGCCCTTTCATCCTCATCGGCCACTCTCAGGGTGCGGCCATGCTCATCCGGCTCATCGCCGAGCAGGTCGACCCCAACCCCGCCCTGCGCGCCCGGCTGGTGGCGGCCATCCTGGCCGGGGGCAACCTCCAGGTCCCGACGGGCCAGACCGTTGGGGCCACCTTCGCCCACATCCCGCTGTGCACCTCCACCTCGTCGGCGGGCTGCGCCATCGCCTACTCCAGCTTCGGGTCACCGCCGCCGGCCAACGCCCTGTTCGGCCGGCCCGGCACCGGGGTCAGCCTGCAGTCGTTGCAGCTGACCAAGTCCGGTCAGCAGGTCGCCTGCGTCAACCCGGCGGCCCTCGCCGGGGGTACGGCGTGGCTCACCCCGTACTTCCCCCAGACCGGAGCCGTCCCCTGGGTCACCTACCCGCAGCTCTACCAGGCGAGCTGTCAGAGCTCCGGGGGGGCCACCTGGCTGCAGGTCGGCGCCGAGAAGACCCCCGGCGACAGTCGGCCGGTGGTGAGCGCAGTGGCCGGTCCCACCTGGGGCTACCACGAGTTCGACGTCAACCTGGCTCTCGGCAACCTCGTCGGCGACGTGGCCGCGCTCGAAGGCGCCTACCGATCCTGAACACATGAGGGGACGGTATTCCGCCCGGATGGATGGAGCCGTGACCGAGGGGGTCCGCTACTATCTGCCGGAGCTCGAGATAGGGGAAAGCTATGCCCGGATTTGCTCAGTTTCTCGATGTCGAGAGTTCGGTCAAGTTGTTGAACAACCTGAGGCCTGATCAGTTCGACGTGGCCGACTGGGAGACACTCGATCAGCTCCGCCCAGTGGCGCACAAGCTGGCAGAGTCGGTCCTGGCGTTGGTGGACGCCGCCACTGGGAGCCAGAAGCAGCTCGCCAGGGATTTGGTCGGTGTGGCCGAGCAGTTGGCCGACGCTCTTGATTCGTGTTCCGAGGAGGCGAAGAGGATCGCTGGAATGGACCCGGATCAAGATGACATCGAGCAGGCCAAATATGCGTTGGCACCCAATGTCGCAACCATTTCGGGAGCCATCAGCGCCCTTCCCGGCGTCCTCGAAAGTTTCGACGAGAAGAAGCTCAAGGCCAAGCGCTTTATATTTGGCTGACCAGCTCTATCTGGGCCCTGACTAGCGCCGTAGTACAACTGAAAGAGGTTTGTGCATGCCTGATGAGGAGAAGATGGCTCGGTTGGCCGAGCTTCGACGCAAGGTCGAGGCAGAGGAGGACTTATCCGAGGAGGAAGAGGCCGAGCTCGAAGAAATGGCCGAGGATCCCGAGATGCCGGTGGCAGCCTCCGAGGAGTAGCCACATCCTCGGGCGACCTGTCGTTCGTCGGTCCTGTGCCGCCCGAACATCGATCGTCTCGGGTCGAGGTGGGGGCGGATCGCCGCAGCCCTCTCTCCGCGAAGGCTCGTCGGGAGTGCTGCCCTGGTGTGATCACGGTTGGCAGGCTCCGACGCTGGCATGCTTTGAGCCGTGAGCCAGGAACCTTCCGACAAGGCCCAGCGGCCCGTCGCCGATCTGCTCGGGTCGGTCCACGAGCAGCTGAAGCGGGTGGAGCAACTCGTGCAGCCCGAGCTGGCCGCCCTGCGGTCGGTCGAACGGCACGTGGTGCCGGCCTGGCGGCGGGCCACCGCCGGCGAGCACCGCCTCCCGGTGGCCGGGGCGGTGGCCGTGGCCATCGCCCTCCAGCTGGTGCTGCCCCAGCACCTGGCCTTCAAACCGGCGTGGCTGCTGCCCCTGCTCGAGGGGATGCTGCTGGTCGGCCTGGTGATAGCCAACCCCAAGCGCATCAACCGCACGTCCACCGCGCTGCGGGCGGCGAGCGTGGCCCTCATCGCGCTCATCACCCTGGCCAACGGTTGGTCCACCGCCGAGCTGATCGACGGGCTGATCAACGGCACCGAGGGTAACGACGCGGCGCTGCTGCTCGCCCGCGGCGCCAGCGTATATGTCACCAACATCATCGTGTTCGGCCTGTGGTACTGGGAGTGGGACCGGGGTGGCCCGGTGGCCCGGGCCAAGGCCGAGCGCGAATACCCCGACTTCCTGTTTCCCCAGATGACCCAGCCGTCGCTGGCTCCCCCCGAGTGGGTACCCACGTTCTTCGACTACCTGTACGTGTCGTTCACCAACGCCACCGCCTTCAGCCCGACCGACACCATGCCCCTGTCGCGCTGGGCCAAGATGCTGATGCTCGTGCAGTCGACTGTCGCCCTGCTCACCGTGGCCTTCGTGATCGCCCGGGCCATCAACATATTGAAGTAGGAGGCCGCGCTCGCTCAGGCGGCGACGCTCAACCCGACCCGGCGGAGGGCGGCGCGCACCGCGTCGGCCACCCCCTCGCCGCGCACGTGCAGCGCGAGAGGAGCCACCAACCGGCCGTCGGCGTCGAAGCTGCGGGCCAAATCACCGGTGGTGACGAACGCGCACGCTTCGTCGGCGTCGGGGAAGAGGCTGCGGCGCCGGCCGGCGAGGCTCTCGGCGATCCGGTCGGGATCGCCGCCCTCTACCGGCTCGGCGGTGATGGCGTAGCGGCGCAGCAGCGCGAAGGCCTCCTCCAGCCGGTTCCGGGCACAGGCCCGGGAGGTGGGCTCGTCGGCGTCGCCGTCGAGCATCAAGAGACCGGTTCGGTCGGGTGCGTTCGCAGCCGCGGACCCGTGGGCGGCCGCCCGCGGGTCCCGGAGGGTCTGGGTACTTGACATCTGAGCGTTCTCCATTCGGTTCGGGCGGGTCAGCGGAAATATCCGGGCCGGCTCACGTAGGTGTCGGAAACGAACAGCACCCCGGGGCGGCGGTCGAGGAGGGTCCGCAGCCCGGCGACGAGGTCGGCCGCGCCTTCCTCGGGGAGTACCACCATGAGCAGGACCAGGCCGTTCTTGTCGTTGAAGGCCAGGCGTCCCTGGTGGTAGCCGGCGTGGCCGAAGCCCGAGACGTTGGTCACAGCTGTGAACCCCACCGCGCCGGCGGCTTTGAACACGTCGGTCACCGCCGCCGAGTCCTCACCCCCGACGACGACCTCGACTTTGACCATGGGCGTGAGCCCCCAACGTTCATCCACGGGTGATGACCTCCTTCTGCGGTGGGTGGGCGTCGCCGGGCGGGACCGGACCTACCGCGGCGATGGCGTCGACGGCGTCAGCGGCCGCCTGCCAGCGCGGCCAGCCGGAGCCGGGCGAACGCAGCCAGAAACCGTCTTCGTCCCGGGCCGCCAGGTGGATCCACTGTCCGTCGATCAGATCGCCGAGGACCTGGTTGCGGTCCACCACCGAGTCGATCCGCGACCGGGGGGCGTCCACGACGACGAGTAGCCGCATCGGCTCGTGATAGGGCCGGTCCCCGTCGAACACGGCCTGGCGGGGCAGCCCGACGCGCAGGTCACCACCGGCCCCCTGGTAGACGGCGACCCCGGCGACCACGTTGTGGGCGACCTTGTCCCCGGCGCCGAATACGTCGGGATCGACCGTCGAGAAGTAGTAGGCGGCGCTGATCCACTGGGCCACCACCATCGGGCCGGTGAGGACCGTCTCGAGGACGGCGCCGTCGGCGTCGCCGGCACGGTCGTAGGAGTGCAGGAACGCCCGTCTCTCCAGGTCCCGCCCGAGGGTCAGGGAGCGGGCGGCGACGATGAACGCGGCGCAGCGGGCGAGCCCCCATTCGGGCTGCACCTGGGCCCAGTCGGCTGACCGGGTCGCCACGTGGGAGCGGCCGCGACCGCCGCCCAACCCCCCCGGCGCGCCGGGCAGGCTCGCCGCTCGCTCCGCGGCGAGGGCCGCCCCGGCCTGGGCCAGATCGGCTTCGAGGCGGCCCAGGCGGTGGCGCACGTCGGGGGTGACGTCGCGGACGGGATCGAACACGGTGACCGCATCGGTGGCGGTGTCGTGCTCGGCGGCGACGAACACGGTGGCTTCGGGGATGGTGAGGCCCCGCTCGGCGAGGAGGGCCCGCACCGCCGGCCGGTTGCAGATGGCGGCGGCGATCCGGGCGCTGGTCGCGCCCCGGGCCGCTCCGCACGCCCCGCAGTCGAGAGCCGATCCGTAAGGGTTGTTCTCGGTGGTCGAGCCGTGCCCGCAGAAGACCACCAGCCGGGCGAAGCCGTCGGTGAGGCCCATCGACCGCAGCGCCGTCTCGGCGTAGAGGGCCTGCTCGCCGTCGCCGGGGGCGTCGGGGCCGTCGAGGACCAAGACCGGCTCACCGCTCGCAACGGCCCGGGCGCGCAGGAACCGCCGCAGGGCCTGAAAGGCCCGGGGGGCGCCGCTGCGCAGAGCCGACAGCGGTCCGAGGGCGTAGCCGGCGGCCTCGGCCAGGGCGAAACTGGCCACAGGCCCCTTGCGGGCCGCCACCAGACTGCGCCCGGCCGCGGTCAGGTCCCGGTCGGTGTCCAAGGCGGCGCGCCGGTCGGGCTCCTCCGGAATCGAGACCGTCGGGCGGATCAGCACGGGGCAGAGGTCGAGCGGCTCGTCGGACCCGGCCCGCACCACCCGGGCCGGCACACCGAAGAAGCCGGCGAAGCCGAACGTCTCGTAGTCGCCGACCGCCTCCAGGTGGCGGCGGATCCCCTCGGAGCGGACATCGATGCAGAAGACCAGCTGGGCGGCGGCCGGCGCCGACGACGTCGGGCGGGGGCGGGGTTGGTCGAGGGTCGCGAGCAGCCGGTCGCGGTAGTGCAGCTCGTAGGCCGTCAGCCACCGGAGGGGGTCGAAGCGATCGGTGCCCGACCCCGCCGACATCTGTACCCCGGCCTCCTCGACATCCCCCCGAAGACCTTCGGCTCGCCGGGCGGCGGCCGGGGCCGGGTGGCGCGGGGCGGCGGCCGTCGGGAGGCCCTCTGAGGCGGCCCGGGCGGCGGCCAGGGCGGCGGTGTCGTAGGCCAGGCGGACGGCCAGGAAGTCGGTGAGATCGAAGCCGGGATCGTTCCGGTCGGGCGCGGCCCAGCGCGAGCGCCACTTGGCGTAGGCGGCGAAGCCCGGTAGCCGGGCCAGCTGGCCGGTCAGCTCGACGAGGGCGGCGTCCTCGCTCGTCACGCCGAGCTCGGCTAGGGCGGCGGCCACCGTCGCCACCGCCGACGAGTGGGTCACCGACGCCGGCAGCCCGAGGCGCCGGGCCGTCCGATCGGCGGCCACGGCCCGCACCCAGACCGGGTAGAACCCCTCGGCGTTCCCCTCCAGCCGGGCGCCGGGGGGCTCAGCCCGGCCGCCCAGGTGGGCCGCCGCCCATTTGGCCACCTCCCGGTCGGTGCGCGCCGCTAGGTCGGTGCCGTGGAGTCGATCGTGGGCCTCGGCCGCACTCAGCCGCTCCAGGTTCCCCGACTGGTCAGCCGACGGGCCCTCCGGCCGTAGCTCGAGGAGCAACCGGTCGGCGGCGGCCAGGTCGGCGTCGGTGATCCTCCCGGCCCGGTGGGCCTCGATCATCAGCTCCTGTGACGGGTAGCCGGAGGCGCCGAACAGCTCGCCGGCCAGCCCGACGGCGCTGGCCCAGTGCCTGTCGCGGACGTCCCACAGGGGGTTGGCGGCGATGGCCGTCGAGAGGGGCCACAGCAGAGGTATCGGGCGAGCCGCCTCGTCGATGAGGGCGGCCACCCGGGGCGGCGACCACTCGTGGGTGGTCACGCCGCCACCGCCGTCGACGGGCTGAGGGTCCACGCCGTGGCGGCCTCACCCGAGGGGACCCTCCGGAGGGGCGCCGCCGGAGGCGCGGCCGCGGCGTCGAGAGCCCACGCCCGCACCGTCGGACCCCACCGTCGACTCCTCGCGGCGGCCGCAGCCAGCAGGCCGCCCCCCCCGACCGCACCCAGCCACCAGACCGAGGGAGCGGCGGAGCCGTCCACCAGACCACCCGAGACGAACCGGCCCACGGAGGCCACCAGCGCCCCGTACCCGGCGGCCGTGCCGACCAGCACCGCCGGCCAGAGGAGACCCCGGGCCCCGGCCGCAGGGGCCCGGTCGCGCCCGGCGAAGAAGCCCCACGCCAGAGCCAGGGCCGTCGCCGCGCTGAACCCGGTGAGCACCGCCCCGTCGCCGCGGGCTGTCCCGGGGGCGGCCGCGGCGGCCGCCGCCGCCCCCGCGACGAGCGCCGGGACGACGCCACGGGAGCGGCTCCCGGCCGCCAGGGAGGGTCGTCCGGGGCGGTTCACCGTCGACCCCGACGCGAGGAACAGCGACGCCTTGTAGGCGCCGTGGCCGGCGAGGTGCAGGGCCGCCGCCCCGTAGGCGCCGACGGCGCACTCGGCGAGCATGAAGCCCATCTGGCTCATGGTGGAGAACGCCAGCTGCCCCTTGACGTCGGGCTGGGCGGCGGCGGCGATGGCCGCTGCTACGGCGGTAGCTCCGGCGACCATGAGAAGCGCCACCATGGCCGGGCCCCACACCCCGAGCGGGCCGAAGCGCAGCAGCAGCATCCCCCCGCCGTTGACCACCCCGGCGTGGAGCAGCGCGCACGCCGGGGTCGGGGCCGACACCGTCATGGGCAGCCACTTGCCGAACACCGCCTGGGCGCAGCGCGTCAGCGCCGCGACCACCACCAGGCTGGCCACTACGGGGCGCCAGTCGCCCAGATGGTGGACGGCCGCACTGAGCGAGGCCGGCGAGAGGCTGGCGTCGCCGGCCTCCGCCCAGATGATCGCTGCGGCTGCGAGCAGGCTGGCGTCGCCGAGCCCGAGGGTCCGGCGCAGGGACCTCTGGCAGGCGGTCACCCCGGGCAGGTCGGTGCGCAGACCGGCGACCACCGAGAACGCCGCTCCCGCTACGAGCCACCCGGCCACCAGGCCGCCCACGCTGGCGGCAGCAGCGACGGCGGCCATGGCCGTCACGACCACGCCGACCCATCCGGCGAAGCGGTCCCTCGTGGGGTCGGACTGGAGGTAGCGCGACGCGTAGCTCGACACGACGGCCCCGACCCCGGTCACCAGCACCAGGAAGAAGGCGCTCAGCGGGCCGCCGGTCAGTCCGGCGCCCGTCCCGCCCCCGACGGTGGCCGAGTGCCCCGTGGCGGCGGTCACGATCAGCAGGGCCACAGCGCTGGCCGCGGCGGCCCAGGAGAGAGCCACGCCGGCCCGGCGCCACTCGAGGCGCCCGGACAGCCCGCCGGCGACCGGCAGCACTACCGCGGCCAGCAGCATCACCCGTTCCATCCAAGACCCCTGCATCAATCCTCCTACGAAGTGGGTTTCGTGATTTATACAGCGCGTATAGGCGCAGTGCAAATCATGTTTCAGACTTCGTGAACTGGTAGGGTTGGCCGGTGAGCCCGTCTAGGGAAGACCGGCCGGCGGCCCAGTCCACTTGGACCTTCCTCACCAACCACGGGCACGTGCTGGTCTGCATCGCTCAGGATCCCGGTATCCGCGGGCGCGACATCGCCGAGCGGGTCGGCATCACCGAGCGGGCGGCGCAGGCCATCATCGCCGACCTGGTGGAGGCCGGCTACGTGAAGCGCAGCCGGGTGGGCCGGCGCAACCATTACGAGATCGACCCGGAGCTCCCGGTGCGCCACCCCGTGGAGCAGCCCCACAAGATCGGTGAGCTGCTCACCGCCGTGGCCGGCTACGGGGTGAAGCGTCGATCCTCCCGAACGGCCCGTTGACCTGCCACGTACCTGACATTTCGACTGCCAGCGCCATTGCAGGCGCGACGGGGACGGCCGTCGGGCTCTACGGCGTCAGGGTGGGGTGGGTTGGCCGGTGAGCAGGGCCGTAGCCCGTCGGGCCCGGGCGAGGGTCTCCTCGGGGTCGGAGCCGAGCGACGTCACGTGTCCGAGTTTGCGGCCCGGAGCAGCGGCCTTGCCGTAGAGGTGGATCGACGTGCCGGTGACGGTGAGGGCCTGGGGCAGGAGCCGGGCCGGGTCCGAACCGTCCGCCGCGCCCAGCACGTTGACCGTCGCCGCCACCGGGGCGCGAAGCGTCGTGTCGCCGAGGGGCCAGTCCAGCACGGCTCGGAGGTGATTGTGGAACTGCGACGTGGCCGCCGCTTCGATCGTGGCGTGCCCGGAGTTGTGGGGCCGCAGGGCGATCTCGTTGACGACGACGGCATCGGCGGCGGTGACGAAGAACTCGACGGCGATCACCCCGGTGGCGTCGAGCGCCTCGGCGATGGTCCGGGCCAACTCCTGGACCCGCCCGGCGACGGGCGGGGCGAGGGCGGCGGGCATGACGAGCTCGTGGCAGATGCCGTCCACCTGCGAGGTGGCGACCGGGGGGTAGACCACCCAGTCGCCGGACGGACTGCGGGCTCCGACGACGGCGACCTCCTGTACCCACGGCACGTAACACTCGGCCAAGAGGAGGGACGACGGAAGAGAAGCGATGGCGGTGGATACCTCGTCGGGTCCGGCGGCGATGGCCACCCCCCGACCGTCGTATCCCCCCGACCGGGATTTGATGACCACGGGCCAGCCGCGCTCGTCACCGAAGCGGACCACCTCCGCCGCGGGGTCGCGGTCGATGCCGGCGAAGTCCGGTACGGGCAGGCCGGCGCGGGCGAAGGCGTTCCGACCGACCAGCTTGTCCTGGGCCGCGTGCAGGGCCCGGGCGCCGGGCCGCACCTGATGACCAGCTTCTGTCAACGCTACAGCCATATCATTGGGCACCAGCTCGTGGTCGAAGGTCACGACGTCTACCTCGGCGGCCAGCCGGGCCAGCGCCTGGGGATCGTCGGGCTCGCCGATGAGGCACCGGGCCCCGGCGCGCACGGCCGGGTCGTCCTCGGAGCGGGCCAGTACGACCAGGTCGATGGCCAGGTCGATGGCGGCGCTGTGGGTCATCCGGGCCAGCTGCCCGGCGCCGACCATCCCGACGGACACGACACCCCGGCTCCCTGACACCCGAACATTATTTCGTATAGTTTTGGTCGCATGCCAAGTGACGGGTCCGGCTCGCCTGCTCCGGCCGCCGACGGCTTCGCCGACACCGCCCCGGTAGAAGTGGTGATGGGCAGCGCTTCGGACCGGGCGGTGATGTCCGAGGCGGCCAAAGCGCTCGACGCCCTCGGTGTCGAGACCACTATGCGGGTGGTCTCGGCTCACCGTAGTCCGATGCTCATGCTGGAGTACGGGCGAGGGGCCGCCGAGCGGGGAGTGAAGGTCATCATCGCCGGCGCCGGCGGGGCCGCCCATCTGCCCGGGATGCTGGCGTCGGTGACGACCCTACCGGTCATCGGGGTACCCGTCGCCCTGCGCCATCTCGGCGGGTGGGACTCGCTGCTGTCCATCGTCCAGATGCCCGGAGGGGTCCCGGTGGCCACCGTCGGCATAGACGCGGCCCGCAACGCCGGGCTCCTGGCCGCCCGGATCCTCGCCACCGCCGACCCGGATTTGGCCGGCCGCCTCCACGAGCACGCCCGCGGACTGGAGGAGGCGGCCCGGGCCCAGGATCGCTCCCTGCGCGATCCGGCCTGACCCGAACCGAGGGTGCGGCGAGGGTGCGGCAGCGGTCAGGCCACCGATGACTCGACCGGCAGCTCCGAGGGCAGCACGCCGAGCTCGAGGGCCTCGGTGATCTCGTCGGCGGGGCGGGCGGCGCTGTAGAGGAAGCCCTGCAGCAGGTCGCAGCCGTGGTCGATGAGGAAGCGGGCCTGGGCTTCGGTTTCGACGCCCTCGGCCGTGACATCCATGTCCATGAGGTGGGCCATCTCGATGGTCGCCGAGACGATGGCCGCGTCGTGGCGGTCTCGGGGTAGCCCGGACACGAACGAGCGGTCGATCTTGAGTCGGCTCACCGGGAAGTGCTTGAGGTGGGTCCAGCTCGAGTAGCCGGTACCGAAATCGTCCAGGGACAGGGACACCCCGAACTTGCGCAGTTGGCCCAGAATGCCGGCCACCCGTTCGGGTTCCTGCATGGCCGCCGTCTCGGTCAGCTCGAGTTCGAGCAGCCTGGGGTCGGCGCCGGTCTCCTCGAGCACCCGGGCCACCATGTCGACCAGCGCGTTGCCCCGGAACTCGTGGGCCGACATGTTGACCCCGATGCGCAGCGGCGGCAGCCCGGCGTTCTCCCAGCCCTTGCACTGCGCCGCGGCGTCGGTGAGCACGCAGGTGTCGAGGGCGTTGATCAGCCCCCGCTCCTCGGCCAGGCCGATGAACTCGCCGGGGGGTACCAGGCCGCGGCGGGGATGGGGCCAGCGGACCAGGGCCTCGACGGCGGCGATGCGCCGGGTCTGGGGTTCCACCTGGGGTTGGTAGTACACGACGAAACTGCGCTGGCGGACCGCCTCGTGCAGGTCGGCTTCGAGCTCGAGGAGTTGACGGGCCGAGGCGTTCATGGCCGGCGCGTAGCGCACCGCCTGGTTCCCCCCCGCCACCTTGGCCCGGTACATGGCGGTGTCGGCGTTCTTGAGCAGGGTGGGCGCGTCCCGTCCGTCCTCGGGGTAGAGGGCCACCCCGACGCTCGCCGAGAGGAACAGCTCCTGGCCGTCGATGCGGAACGGGTCGCGCAGAGCGGCCAGGATGCGCTCGGCGGTCTCTTCGGCCTCCCCGGGCCCGCTGACGTCGTGGACGAGCAGCGTGAACTCGTCACCGCCCAGGCGGGCCAGGGTATCGGAGTGGCGGACGGTGCCCTTGAGCCGCGCCGCGGCGGCCCGCAGGAGGGCGTCGCCCTGGGCGTGGCCGAGGCTGTCGTTGACGTTCTTGAACCGGTCCAGGTCGCAGAACAGGAGGGCCAGTTGCTCCTCGGCGACCTCGGCGTCGTGCAGGCTGCGCTCGAGGGCCTCGGAGAAGTGCCGGCGGTTGGGGAGATCGGTGAGTGCATCGCGGTAGGCCATGTGGCGGATGCGTTGCTCGTTGCGGCGCAGCCGGCGCACCGCGGCCCGTTCCTGCTCGAGCAGGCGGACCTTCTCGAAGGCCAGCGCCGCCTGGTCGGCGAGGCCCTCGAGGCGCTCGGCGAGCGCCGCCCGGTCGGTGGCAGGCATGGGGCTGTTACGCAGAGCGGTCACCGCGCCGAGCAGCTCCCCGCCGCTCTGGATCGGCACGGCCACCATCTCCTCGGCACCGGCGGCCTCGAGTTGGCCGAGCAGGTAGGGGTCGGCGGTGGTGCGCGTCACGTGCTGGGGCTGGAGGGTGCGGACCATGTCGGCCAGCACGGGCGTGTCGGACAGCGCGATGGTATAGGTGCTCAGGCCCGGCGTCGGCAGGATGTTGCGCAGCGACCGGGTCCGAAACGACATGACCTCGGTCTCGGGGTCCCACCACAAGACGCTGGCCCGGTGGGCGCCGATGACCGCCGGGACGGCGTCGGCCAGCTGCTGAGCCACCTCGTCACTCGTGGCGGCGTGGGTGAGCCGCCGGGACAGGTCGAGCAGGGCGCTGGCCGACTCGCCCCGCCGCCGGGCCTCCTCGAGGGCGGTGGCCGACTCGAGGGCCATGGCCGCCTGACGGGCGTAGGCGGCGAAGAGGCGCCGGTCGTCGGCGAAGAAGACGTGTTCGATGCCGTAAACCGCGACCAGGCGGCCGTAGAAGCGTCGCGACGAGGCCACGTCGACGATCAGGCGGGACCCGCCGCGGTCGTCGGGATCGTCGGCCAGGACCTCAGCGGCGAGCTTCTCGGCGTCGTCGACGGACAGGCCGAGGTGGTGGAACGACGATCCACCCGATTCGTCGCGCAACGCCAGCAGGAAGCTCTGGGCCTGTATGGCGTCGGCCGCCCGGCGGGTGATGCGCTGCAGGACGGTGTCCACGTCGGCCGGCGAGACGAGGTCGACGATGGTCGACTGCAGGGCCTCGTAGCGCTCGGTGAGCAGGCGGCGCTCCTCCTCGAGGAAGGCGATACGATGGCGCTTGCGGCCGATACGCCAGCGCCCCTGCGGCCGCCATCGGAGCCGGTAGACGCACGCCGGCGCCCCCCGCACCTGGCATTCCTCGTGGACCACCACGGCCGGTTCCAGGCCGAACAGGGCCGGTATCTGCGACAGCACGCCGGCGGTGTAGTCGCAGTCGTACTGGTTGGGCTCGTAGCCGTCGTGCAGCCGGTTGGAGATGACCGCCCCGTCGCGCTCGACGGTCAGCGCCTCGCTGGTGAAGTTGGTGGCGAAGCGGGCCGAGGCTTTGGCCACGCTGCGACAGACCGAGGCAGGAGAGCCGAGGGCCCGCAGCACCAGGCGGAGGGCCGTTCCAGCCTGGCGTTCGAGGATGGTCGCCCCGATCATGCGCGGGGCGTCGGGGTCGCCCAGCACCTCGACGGCCGCCTCGAAGAGGCGGACCTTCTGGTCTTGGGAAGTCCAGTTGCCCGCGTCGAGCAGCACCGCCATCGGTCGGGTCTCCCGGGCGGTGGCCAGCAGCCGCTCGACCGCGGCGCTGCCACCGCGGTCGCTCACGTAGCCGATGATGGCGGCGACGGTCAGATTCGAAGAGGCGCGCTCCTCCTCGAGCGGGCCAGACGAGGCCATACATCTGATTGTCGGTAGGACCGACGTCACTATTGAGGTCAGATGGGACCGAATCGAGGTCAGATGGGACCGACTCCGAAAGCCGATGTTGCTTTCAGCAACTTCTTACGGGGCTCACATGCCCGTCACAGTCCCAACGGCGAGATTGAGAAGCAAAGCGGAGTACCACCTCCCCGAGTGAGGTCCCAAACATGACCGAAATGTACGAACCAGACGACCAGGCCGGACCTGGGGCCACCCCCTTGAACCCCGAGCCCTTCGCCGCGCCTTCCCCGGCCGGGGAAGGCGAGTGGTGGAAGGCGTGGGCCGAGCCCGGCCGTGCCGCCCCCACGGCGCCGCCCCAGGTGAGCACCCCGCCGAATACCTCGGCGAGCGCCCCGGAGAGGCCGCCTGCGTCGAGCGCGTCGGGCCCCGACGGCTCGCCGCCGTGGCCTCTCCGCCCCGCGCCGACCGGCGCCTGGGATCCGGCCCCCACGACGGGTGCCTGGGACCCGGCCCCCACGACCGGCGCTTGGGATCCGGCCCTCACGACCGGGGCGGGTCCGGCGGGCGGCTGGGGCTCGCCCCCAGGCGCCAATCCACCGCCCCCCGGTTGGGGTCCTCATCCCGGCGCTCCCGGCCGTTCTGGCCCCCCGCCTTGGGGTTACGGGCCGGCCGGCTCGGACCATCGGTCCTGGTACCAGCGGCCGGCCGTTGTGGCCGCCCTGGTGGCGGCCACCCTCGGGGCCGGTATCGGTGTGGGCCACGGCCTGGCCCGCACGGCCACCCCCATCCAGACCTCGGCGTCGGTGCCTGGCGCCTCCGGGGGGTCGTCGGCCACTGTCCCCTCGACCGGTGGCTCGAGTGCCACGAGCCCCTACTCGGGGTCGTCGGGCGGCTCGGGGTCGTCGAGTAGTTCGGGGTCGTCGAGTAGTTCGGGGTCGTCGGGCCCGGCCGATGCTGCAGCCATCGCGGCCAAGGTCGACCCGGCCCTGGTCGACATCAACGTCACCTTCGGCAGCTCCGGGGCCGGGGCCGGTACCGGCATCGTGCTCAGCTCCAACGGCGAGGTCCTCACCAACAACCACGTCGTGGAGGGAGCGACCACCATCAGCGTCGTCGATCTCGGCAACGGCCGCACCTACTCGGCGTCGGTAGTCGGCTACGACCGCGCCGCGGACGTGGCGGTGATCCAGCTGGCCAACGCCTCGGGCCTGCAGACCGCCACCATCGGTGACTCGTCGAAGGTGTCGGCGGGTGACGCGGTGGTCGGCATCGGCAACGCCGGTGGGACCGGCGGCACGCCCTCGGTGGCCGCCGGGGCGGTGACCGCCCTCAACCAGTCCATAACTGCCAGCGACCAGGCCACCGGGACCAGCGAGAACCTCACCGGTCTGATCGAGACCAACGCCGATATCCAGCCCGGGGACTCCGGGGGCTCGCTGGTCAATGCCTCGGGGCAGGTGATCGGCATGGACACCGCCGCCGCCCAGGGCTACTCGTTCAGCTACCAGGGCAGCCAGGTGAGCCAGGGATACGCCATACCCATCAACAAGGCGGTGAGCATCGCCAGCCAGATCGAGGCCGGGCAGGCCACCTCCAGCATCCACGTCGGCCCCACCGCCTACCTCGGGGTGTACATATCGGCCGGCTCGAGCCAGGGTGGCTTCTCGGGGCTGGGTGGACAGAGCGGCACCACGGTCAGCGGGGCCTATGTCAGCGGCGTGGTCACCGGGGGTCCGGCGGCCCAGGCCGGGCTCGGCCAGGGTGACGTCATCACCTCGGTCGACGGCACGTCCATCGCCTCGGCGGCGGACCTGACCAACGTGGTGGCCCAGCACAAGCCGGGCCAGAGCGTCCAGGTCGGCTGGACCGACAGCTCCGGAGCCACCCACAGCTCCACTCTGGTACTGGGCACCGGACCCGCCCAGTAGCCCCGCACCGGCCGCGACACCATTTCCCCCGGCCGCCAGCTCCGATCCGGGAGCTGGCGGCTGCTGGGGTGGGCCGGTTCACGCACGCCGTGGAGCTTGACCACCGCCCGGTGCCGGAACCATTGACCTCCTCGAGCGCGTCTTGGACCCGCTGGTCGTATTGGCTGAGCAGGCGCGGCAGAGACGCCTGGTGGAATACCGGTTCTGAGTCCACGGGTGGCACCCGGGTTGGCTCCTCTCGTCGGGCCGTGTCTCGAGAGTGGTCTTCCCGACGGTGTCGATGTCAGAGCCGAAGGTCCCCGCGCCGGGCCCGGTCCGCGGCCTCACCGGCTGTGTCGTCGAGTCGCTCGGCGATCTCGTCGGCCCACGCCTCGATGGACGCCCAGTCGCGGAAGTCGCCGTAGCGGGCCCCGGTCAGGCGCAGGAACAGGCGGCTGGCGGGGGGGAACTGCCCTGGTGCGACCACTCCGGAGAAGAGCCGGTGACTCACCGGCCGCAGATCCCCGAGCTGGACCATCACGGCCTCCTCCTCGCGCCGGGCCAGGCGCCGGGCCCAGCGGGGCAGGGCGTCGGGCATGCCCACGCTGAAGGTCCAAAGCGGCCGGTCCCGCAGCTCCAGGTGGTGCGTGTCGACGAAGGCGGTGGCCTCGTCGAGCCACCGGCGGGCGTGCACGGCGCTACCCAGCACCACGGCGTCGGCCCCCTCGACAGAGCCGGCTTCCCCGACGGGGTGTAGCGATGCGTGGTGGCCGCGGTGGCGGAGGCGCTCGGCGATACGTTCGGCGATACCGGCCGTCGAGCCGTCGGCCGAGGCGTAGATCACGAGAACCCGCATGGCAACCATCTCCTCGAGACCATCATCGTCGGTTGCCGAGGCGCCGCCCAGGGCCGATCGGCCCCGGCCACGCCGCGGGTCGGCTCGTCCGGCACAGCCTTGGGTGGTGAGCGACCCGGGGAGTCCAACCGACAAGTCGGGAGCCCTCGATTCCCCCGGGCCCGGCGGCCACCTGCGCCGGTCGCGGCCCGACGAACCGGCGCTGGTGGCGGAGCATCTCACCAAGCGGTTCGGCGAGAGGGTGGCCTTCGAGGACGTCTCGTTCGAGGTCGGCTACGGCGAGGTGTTCGGCTTCCTCGGTCGCAACGGGCGGGTAAGACCACGACGGTCCGTACCCTCGGCACCCTCCTCGCCCGGGCCCTGCTCAACGACCCGGTGGTGCTGTTCCTCGACGAACCGACCTCCGGCCTCGACCCCGTCGAAGGGTGGGCCGAGGAGGCGCTGATGTCGCTCAACGTGATCCGGCCGTCGGTCGGGCTCGCCCTCGGGCTGGGCGCCGCCCTGCTGCTGTTCGACGCAGCCGGTTGGCGGGTGGTGGCGTCCATGTTCGACCGGGAACGCCTGGTGAGCGGCACCCGGACATGAGCCGGCTATCGCCTGCTCAGCGGGTCAGGCGGCGGTACTTGCGGGAGCACAGCAGGGCGAAGACCACACCGATGCCCAGCGTCCAGGCCAGCGACTGGAGTACCAGCGAGGCCGTCCCCAACCCGTTGAGGAGCTGGGCCCGCTGGGCCGCGGTGGCGTTGCCGCCGAGGATGAGCGAGCGGGCCG
Source organism: Actinomycetes bacterium (assembly GCA_021838445.1). Classification (GTDB taxonomy): domain Bacteria; phylum Actinomycetota; class Acidimicrobiia; order Acidimicrobiales; family Palsa-688; genus JAKCDU01. The sequence goes on from JAKCDU010000048.1 coordinate 21,883, forward strand.
CATTGATCACAACCGACACCGGCTGGTGGACCGCGAAACCCTGCAACCAGCTGGGCATGGTCCGCACCGGCACGAACGCCGACGAGGCGAAGGTGAGGGGGAAGATGATGGGGAAGGTGGCGGCGTTGACCGCTTCGGTGCTGCGCACCGTCAGGCCGACCAGGGCGTAGCCCAGGCTGCAGGCCAGAGCGAACAGCAGCAGCAGCAGGGCGGCCAGGATCAGGCCGGCCACGCTGGCCGGGCGGAAGCCGACGGCGAAACCGGTGGAGAGGAGTATCACCAGGCCGACGGTGTTGTTGACGGTGTCGGCGGTGACCCGCCCCCCGAACAGCGCGCTGCGGGCCATGGGCAGCGACCGCAGGCGGCTGACGAAACCCTTCTGGAGGTCGTCGGCCAGGGCGAAGCCGGTGACCCCGGCGCTGAACAGAACCGTCTGCACGGCGATACCGGGAATCAGATAGTTGACGTAGTTGAGCCCGTTGAGGCCGCTGATGGCCCCGCCGAACACGTAGCGGAACAGCAGCACGAACATGATCGGCGACACCAGGTTGAACACGACCTGTTCGGGCTGGCGCGACAGGCGGCGCAGGTTGCGCCCGGCCATGGCCAGGGTGTCGCCGAGCGCCCACATCAAAGTCTCCCGCTGGGCGGCCCCCGCCCCGACCGGGCCGCGCTCGACCGCCCCGGCGGTCATCGGGTGACCCCTTCGGGGCTACTGGCCCGGCCCCCGGTGCGGCCCGGCGCGTCTCTTTCAGTCGGAGCGGCTTGTTCGGCGGGGTGGCCGGTCAGGGAGAGGAACACGTCGTCGAGGCTCGGCTCGCGCTGCTGGAGGGCCCGCGCCGTCACCCCGGCGGCGTCGAGGCGGCGTACCACCTCCGACAAGGCGGCGGTCCCGTCCCCGGCCGGCACCCGCACCACCTCGCCGTCCACCGAGGGCGCCTCCCGGCTGACCCCGGCCAGCACCTCGGCCACCCGACCGGCCTCCGCCGCGTTGGCCAGGTGCACCTCGACCACCGCCCCGCCGAGCTGCTTCTTCAGCTCCGACGAGGTGCCCTCGGCGATGACCCGGCCGTGGTCGACCACGGCGATGCGATGGGCCAGCCGGTCGGCCTCCTCCAGGTACTGGGTGGTGAGCAGCACCGTGGTGCCGTCGGCCACCAGATCCTCCACCGCGATCCACAGGTCGATCCGACTGCGGGGATCGAGCCCGGTGGTCGGCTCGTCGAGGAACAGCACCGCCGGGTGGGCGACCAGCGCCGCGGCCAGGTCCAAGCGGCGGCGCATCCCGCCCGAGTAGGTCTTGGCCAGGCGTCCGCCGGCATCGGCCAGCCCGAATCGCTCGAGCAGCTCGCCGGCCCGAACCCGGGCCTCGGCGCGCGACAGATGGCTGAGACGGCCGATCAGGGTCAGGTTCTCCACGCCGGTCAGCTGCTCGTCTACGGCGGCGAACTGCCCGGCCAGGCCGATGGCCTGGCGTACCTTCTCGGGGTGGCGAACCACGTCGATACCGGCCACCTCGGCCCGCCCGGAGTCGGGGCGCAGGAGGGTGGTGAGGACGTTGACCAGGGTGGTCTTGCCCGCCCCGTTGGGTCCGAGCAGACCGAACACGGTGCCCTGCTCCACGCTCAGCGACACCCCGTCGACGGCCCGGACCTCCTCGCCGAAACAGCGCACCAGGTCCTCGGTGACGACAGCAAGATCGGGCACGACGGGCCACCTTACCGGGGGCCCCAGCCGCGACGCCTCCTATATTGTGCCGTTGGCCAGAGGCGGCGGGGGCGCCGACAGACTCGAGGTCGCGGGGGATGGCCAGCGCCGCGGCGGTTGCCCTCACCCGCCGCCGAGGCGGTCTGCTCGGTGCAACCCGAGCGGATGTCACCGGCCGCCAACAGATCGGGGCGCGACGTCTGGAGGCCCATGCCTGTCAC
>JAKCDU010000049.1 GCA_021838445.1 Actinomycetes bacterium
GGCGGGGGGCCACAGGGCGGGACGCCAGGAAGAGACGGCCTGAGCGGGACAGCGGGGAGGGACGGCGACACCGACCCGGTCATCCGGTGGGGCCGGGCATCTACGATGGGGTGATGCTCTCACCCGCCGCGCCGGCGGTCCTGCCTGCGGGCCGGCCGTGTACCGGCGGCAGGGAGAGGCCGGCGAAGACCGACGGCCGGCTTTGACCGTCCGCTGGGGGATAGTGGCCACGGGGGGCATCGCCACCCGGTTCGTGGCCGCCATGTCCATGGTCGCCGACGGGGAGATCGTCGGGGTGGCGTCGAGATCCATGGACCGGGCGCAGGCCTTCTCGTCCGAGCACGGCATCCCTTACGCCTACGACGACGTGGCAGCCCTGGCCGGCGACGACAGGATCGACGCCGTCTACATCGCCTCGCCCCACTCGGGCCACTCCCCCGACACCCTGGCCAGCATCGCCGCCGGCAAACACGTGCTCTGCGAGAAGCCCATGGCCCTGTCGGCGGCCCAGGCCGAGCAGATGGTGGCCGCGGCCCGGGCCCGTGGCACCTTCTTGATGGAAGCGGTGTGGACCCGCTTCCTACCCTCCTACCAGGCCCTGGTCGGCGTCCTGGCCGAGGGCCGCATCGGGGTCCCGCTGTTGGTGGAGGCCGACTTCGGCTTCAGGGTCCCGTTGGACCCCCACGGCCGTCTGTTCGACCCGGCTCTGGGCGGCGGCGCGGTGCTGGACCTCGGGATCTATCCGCTGCAGTTGTGCTCCCTCGTGCTCGGTCACCCCGATCGGGTGACCGCCGATGGGGAGATCGGGGTGACCGGCGTCGACGAGCAGGTGGCTGCCGTGCTCCACCACCCGGAGGGCGGGCTGGGCGTGGTCAAGGCCGCCATCCGGGTCCCCATGAGCTGCCGGGCCCGCATTTCGGGCTCCGAGGGATGGATCGACCTGCCGCCGTTCATGCACTGCCCCGACCACCTGGAGGTGTCCTCGGCGGGCCGGACCGATCGCATCGAAGCCGGCTTCGAGGGTGACGGGCTGCGCTTCGAGATCGAGGAGGTCCACCGCTGCATCGACACGGGGCGCACCGAGTCTTCGGTGATGCCCCTCGACGAGACCATCTCGCTGGCCCGGACCATGGACCGCATCCTCGACCGCATCGGGGTGGTCCGCCACCAGGCTCGAGACGCCGGCGCAGAGCGAGGATGAACGCGCCTGCAGAGGCGCGTTGATCCCGCAGGGGCACGCCGGGGAGGTATGACTACGGGCGCGACCATGACGCGGTCGAGTTCCGGGGTTAGCCCCGGAGCCTCGACCGCGTCAGTAGCAGGTCAGCGGGGTACGACGTTGCTGGCCTGGAGGCCCTTGGGCCCCTGGGTCGTCTCGAACTCGACCTTCTGGTTCTCCTCGAGGTTGCGGTACCCGTTTCCGGTGATGGCGCTGAAGTGTACGAACACATCAGGGCCGCCCCCGTCCTGGGAGATGAAACCGAAGCCCTTCTCAGAGTTGAACCATTTCACAGTGCCGGTTGCCATGGGCGATCCCCTCCTTTCCTGGCCTGAATGAACCCGGGGATCACACGGGAACGCGGCCTGACTCACATTGAGCCGGAGGGAATACTCGTTGTCACAACTGCCCTCTGATGTAACTGTAGCCGATTATCGCGGGGTCGCGAAAGACCATCCTTTCCGGGGACGGCCGGCGCCCGGTGCCGGGGGGTGACCGGCGGCCGGCGGCCGGGCGAAGGGTGAGACCTATACTCCGCGCATGGCACTGTTGGAGGGGAAAGTTGCTTTCATAACCGGGGCGGCGCGAGGCCAGGGCCGGGCCCACGCGGTGCGCCTGGCCGAGGAGGGTGCCGACATCATCGGCGTCGATCTGTGCGCCGACATCGACTCGGTCAAGTACTCCCTCGGCTCCGAGGAGGAACTGCAGGAGACGGCGGAGTTGGTCGAGCGGACCGGTCGGCGGGTGGTCACGCGCCGGGCCGACGTCCGCCGCTCGGCCGACCTGCGGGCGGCGGTGGCGGCCGGTCTCGCCGAACTGGGCCACATCGACATCGTGGTCGCCAACGCCGGCATCGCCAGCATGGGGGTGGGCCCGACCGACGAGGAGCTCGAAGAGTCCTGGGACGATGTGATCGCGGTCAACCTGACCGGGGTGTGGAACACCGTCCGGGCCTGCGCCCCGCCCATGATCGACCGCAACGAAGGCGGGTCTATCATCCTCACCTCCTCGACCGCCGGCCTCAAGGGTCTCACGTCGCCCGGCCGCCTCGGCAGCGAGGCCTACGGGGCGTCCAAGCACGGTGTGGTCGGCCTGATGCGCCAGTTCGCCGTGGAACTCTCCGCCGCCAGAATCCGGGTCAACAGCGTTCACCCCACCGGTGTGGACACCATGATGATCCGCAACCCGATGATGGAGAAGTTCCTGGGCGAGTTCCCCGAGGCCGTCAACAACCTGTCCAACCTGCTCCCCGTCGAGGTCCTCGAACCGCGCGACGTGAGCGACACGGTGCTGTTCCTGGCCTCCGACCTGTCCCGCTACATCACCGGCGTAACCCTGCCGGTGGACGCCGGCTTCACCGTCAAGTAGGCCCCCGCCAGGCGGAGCCGGCGACTCAGGCGCGGGGCGGTGGCCCGCAGATAGGAGGAGGCCACCCACGTCCCCGCCGGGTCCATCCCGGGAACCGCCGAATCCATGCCGACCGGCCCGAACAGCCGGTTGCGCGGAGCGCCCCCCGTCGGGGTCGTAGCCCTCGACGAAATCGAGGCCGTCGCGCATGGTCAGCAGATGCCTCCAGGTGACGGCCCGGCGGGGATCGGAGGGGTCGCGCCGCCTGACCCGCCCAGGACGGGAGACGACCGCCGTAGCGCTCGAACACGAGTCGCCCCCGATGGGCGACGGCCACTGCCCAGGTCTGGCCGAACGGTCCCCCCTCGACGAACAGCGGATCGACCAGGGCTTCTAGGTCCCACCCTGGCGGGGGAGCGGCCTGCTCCCATGGGCCTTCCAGCAGCGCGCCGCGTGGCAGGGGGACCAGACCGTCGTCTGGAGCGCCAGCATCCACGTCGGCCATGCTGCCATACCGCCCATGTGGCTAAAGGGTCTGCTGCACCGTCGTGACCGACGCCAACCGGTCGAGGACCAAGAGGACCCCATGACCGCGAGGCCACCGGCGGAGACGACGGTCACCCCCCGACCGTGGCGGCACAGCCAGGCCAGCGGCCGCCGGACCCGGTCGAAGAACAAGGCGACAACGACGAACGGGGCGCCGAGACGACCGCGAGGAGAAGCGCGGCCTGACCCAGATGTCCCTGCTGAGCCAAAGGGCCAGGATCGAGGCCGGATGGGGCCGACCCAGGACGTCCCAGCCCAACGCGAACGCCGCCCCGGCGACGGGAGCAGCGAAGGACACTGCGCGCTCCTCACTCCTTGGCACTGTCCACCACCGGGATAGGAATCACGTCATCGGCGGTGAACTGAGGCAGATTCGACGCCGCCGACTCGCGGGCCAGGAAGGAACCCAGCTCGGCGATCGTGGTCATGAGCGGGGCCGGGAACACAACGGTGCTGTTCTTGTCCACGCCGATCTCGACCAGGCTCTGCAGGTTGCGCAGCTGCAACGCCAACGGGTGAGCCATCATGATGTCGGACGCGTCGCCCAACGCCGCAGCAGCGAGCGACTCGCCCTCTGCGTTGATGATCTTGGCTCTCTTCTCCCGCTCAGCCTCGGCTTGACGGGCCATGGCCCGCTTCATGCTCTCTGGAAGCTGGATGTCCTTGAGTTCGACCAGCGTCACTTCGACACCCCAGTCGGCGGTGGTTCGGTCCAGAATCTCTTGGATGTCCAAGTTGATGCTGTCCGTCTCCGAGAGGGTCTGATCGAGAGTGTGCTGGCCGACCACCTTTCGCAGCGTGGTCTGGGCTATCTGGTCTATCGCGGCATGGACACTCTCGATGGCCACAACTGACTTGACCGCGTCGACGACCCGGAAGTAGGCCACCGCCGAGACGTCGACGCTGACGTTGTCCCGGGTGATAATGCCCTGGGACTGGATGGGCATGGTCACGATCCGCAGCGACACGCGGCGCAGATTGTCGACGAGGGGGATGATGATCCGCAGTCCGGGCGCCCGGGTGCCGACAACCTTACCCAGCCGGAAGAGCACGCCCAGCTGGTATTGCTGCACGATCCTCAGCGCTAGGGCCACGCCGATCAGCAACACCACAGCAGCGACAACAAGTAAAGCCACAACAGCAGTCATGAGGCCATGAATGCCGCTATTGGCGGCACTCCGACAGGGCCGATGGTCATCTACGCACGTGGTCGGTCGCGACTGCCGGCCAGAATAGAAGTTACCTCGTCGGAGCACAACCCTGAGCGGGTGACTTCGGTCTCTAGTGGCACTGGGGTTGACTCAGGCACGATCAGGAAAGACTCCCTACCGACCTCCTGACGATGTCTGTCGATTGATCGGGGAGAGTATTCCAGTTGCCTCTCCGCCCTCTACGAGGACCAGAACGAGACCATGAGCAAGAATTCTGATTTCTCGCCGGAGCCTCTACAGCGGCATCGGGATCGCAGCGGGGGTCGCCCTGTTCCCCTTCATCGGCGTCGAAGCGGCTGCGGTGACCGCCAAGCAGGTCCACAACCCGGGTGTCAACGTCGGGCGCTCCTCGCTCATCGGCACCGCCCTGAGCGCCGTGCTCTACGTGTTGGTGACAACAGCGGTCGCGGGCTTGGTCGAGCCATCGCGCGACACCAGGCCCGACGCCGTTCGGTACTGACTGACCCGCGCGAAGTCCACGGTCCGGCCCCGACTGACGGGGCCCGTCGACTGTGTGGATCCTTTGTCGTGGCGGTGAAGATGACAGCGAGCACGCCCACCACGAGGCGCCCGGTGAGGCAACGTCTGGCCCGTGACCTGGCCCCGAGGCGCCTGGCCGTCATCGGAGGCTTGATCCTCGCAGGCCGCGCTCTGACCGCAGGCTACTCCCGCTGGCGGCCGTCGTGCCTGACATGGGGGGCGCGGCCTGACGAGGTCAGCCGGGACCTCCCAGGCGACGAGTTGCTCGCCGAACCCGACATCCTCTCCAGCCGGGCCATCTTCATCGCCGCCCCGCCGAAGGCCATTTGGCCGTGGCTGGCCCAGATGGGACCGGGCCGAGGCGGCCTGTACACCTACGACTGGATCGAGAACCTCTTCGGCCTCGACATGCACAGCACCAACGTGGTGCTCCCCGACTTCCAGAAGATCGAGATCGGCGACTCTCACAAGCTCGGCAAGAAGGGACCGACGTTGCGCGTCGCCATCTGCGACGTCGGTCGGGCCCTGGTCCTGCGCTCCGACGACGGTAACTGGGTCTGGGCCTTCGTGCTGGAGCCGGGAGCCACCGGAACCCGACTGATCAGCCGCAACCGCATCGCCACCCCCGATGCCTCGATCGCCCTACGGTTGTTCAACCGCTAGGTGATGGAGCCCGGCAGCCTCATCATGGAGCGCAAGATGCTCCTCGGAATCAAAGAGCGCTCCGAACGGCTGGCTCTGGCGCGGTCGGACGGCCGCGCTCGAGTCACTCGGGGCCGAGCTCGGGGCGTCCAGCAGTCTGGAGAGGGCTGGCCGGCAGGGGGGCCGAGCGAATCGCCGGGGCCAGGGCGATGGCGGAGAGCACCGCTCCGCTCGTCGGGTCCTGTTCCTTTCTTCCCCTCCGCCCCACCTCGGCGGCACTGAGGTCATTCGTCGAGCCAAGCTTCGCCGCCCGCCGCACGAATAGGGGGACCGCAGGGCCGAGGGGGGCCGGTACCTTGATGGTTGCGAATGCTAAGTACCACCCCTTCGACCGAGGCGGCCGCGGCCGCACCCCGCATGGATCAACGCTTCGCGGTCAGCGCGGTCTACGTGGGCGCCCTGTTCCTCAGCATCTTGGACGTGACCATCGTCAACGTGGCCATCCCCACCATCGGCCGGGACTTCCACACCTCGGCGGCGTCGGTCGACGTGGTCGTGATCGGTTTCCTGGTGAGCCTGGCCGTGTTCATACCGGCGTCGGGCTGGATCGGCGACCGTTTCGGCGGCAAGCGCACCCTCCTGGTCGCGGTCGCCATCTTCACGGTGGCCTCGGCCATGTGCGGGGTGGCCACCAGCCTGGGCGAACTGGTCGTGTTCCGGGTCATCCAGGGCGTCGGCGGCGGGATGCTCACGCCGGTGGGAATGGCCATGCTCTACCGCACCTTCCCGCCCGCCGAGCGGATCCGCCTGGCCGGGATCCTGATGATCCCCACCGCCCTGGCACCGGCCCTCGGACCGGTCCTCGGCGGCCTGCTCGTGACCGACCTGTCGTGGCGCTGGGTCTTCTTCGTCAACCTGCCCATCGGGGTCGCCGCCGTGATCTTCGGTGCGCTGTTCGTGACCGAGCAGCGCGAGCCCAAGCCGGGGCGGTTCGACCTGTGGGGTTTCGTCCTGGCTGGTGTCGGTCTCGGGGCGCTCATGTACGGCGTCTCGGAAGGTCCGTCGCAGGGCTGGGGATCGATGCCCGTGCTCGCCACGGTGGTCGTCGGCGTGTCGCTGCTCGCCGTCATGGTGCGCGTGGAGATGTCCGTCGCGCAGCCCATGGTCAACCTCCGGCTGTTTCACGACCGGCTGTTCAGGGCGAGCAACATCGTGGTGGTCGTGACCATGACCGGCTTCTTCGGGGTGCTGTACCTCGTCCCGCTCTACTACCAGGATGCCCGAGGACTCTCGGCGCTGAACTCAGGCTTGAGCACTTTCCCCGAAGCCATCGGCGTGCTCATAGGGGCACAGACCGTCAGTCGGTACCTGTACCCGACCATCGGACCCCGGCGGCTGATGGCCGGGGGGCTGCTCGGCGTCACCGTGGTCACAGTAGCGATGGCCGCCGCCAGCGGCCCCCTCACCAACCTGTGGTATCTGAGGGTGCTGATGTTCGCGCTCGGATTCTGCATCCCGTACGTGATGGTCACCATGCAGGCCGCCGCCTTCGCCACCATCTCGTCCGAGTCGACCGGGCGGGCCTCCACGCTGTTCAACGCTGATCGCCAGCTCGGTGGGGCGGTGGGCGTTGCTCTGCTCAGCTCGGTCCTGGCCGCGATCGGCCCCACCCGCCGGGTGGGCACCCACTTCGTCGCCCACGTGGCCGCCTATCGGGGGGCGTTCCTCACCGCGGCGGCCGTGGCTCTGGTCGGTTCGGTGACCGCTCTGCTGACGGTGCGCGACGCCGACGCCGCCTCGACCATGGTGCGTCGTCGCAAGCCCACCACGAACCCCCAGCGGACCGAGGCCGCAGCTTGAGCCAACCGCCTGCCAGGATCCTCTGTCGCTCTGGTCCTCGGTGACCTGCCCATTCCACCCACGGTCTCCCGCCGCCTCGTAGCAGCCGACTGAAGACCCCGATCCCACCGGGTACGGCGCGACCCGGCATCGGCCGGCCGCGTCGCGAACCGATGACCGCGGCGGGAATCTGCCGCCCGTTCCAGAGGAGTTGCGGCATCGGGGGTGTACGATCGTCTTTGCCGTCCATATTGGGCTGCGGCGCCTCGGCCAGCGAGGAGATCGGCGGTTCCAATGGGAACCAACCTCAGTACCTTGCCCGGCGGCCCAGCGGCCGATCTCGTCCCGGGTGACGACCCCGGGGTGCGCGTCGTGGTGATCGACGGCTCCGAGGATCGCCGGCAGGTGACCGCCCACATCGTCGAGCAGGCTGAGGGCGTAACCGTGGTCGGATACGCGGACGGGCCGGTGCGGGCGTTGGAGGCGGTGGCCCGACTCGGCGCCAACGCAGTGGTGCTGGAGGTGCAGCTACCCGTCGCTCAGGGTCTCGACACCATCAGCGCCCTCCGAGACGACTTCCCGGCGCTGGTCATCATCGTCTGCTCGTTCCACGGCGACGCCACCACCAAGCGTGCGGCGGCGGCCCGCGGCGCCGACCAGTACCTGCAGAAGCCGCTGAGCCCTCGGGAGCTGCACGCCAGCATCCGATCCGCCCTGAAGACCAGGACCGGGCAGAGCGCGTCGTGACCTTCGGTACCACCCCCACCCGACCAGCCACCTGAAGCACGGCGCGGCCGGGACGCCCGGCGCGCCCCCGCCCCGGTACGTCGCCGGGCGGGTGGATTCGGCTGAGGGCGGGGTGGGCACCGAGACGGGGCGCTCCCGGTTGGCCGGTACCCATCGCCTTGTCGGCCTGGGACGGTCACGGGACCTCCTACGCGGTCACAGGGACCTCCTACGCTGAGCCGGGTTCCGGCAGCTGGGTGAGGGGGGTGGCGAGGTGGTGGCGAGCGGCTTCGAGGTGCACACCACCGCCTACGGTCCCCCCGCCTCGAGCCTCCTGAGCGCCGAGATCGCGGCGCTCAAAGGCGGTGACGTGCTGGCGCCGGTGACGGTCGTCGTGCCGTCCGACTACGCCGGCATCTCTGCGCGACGAGCGCTGGCTGAAAGACCGGGCGGCGTCGCCTCGGTGACGTTCACCACCCTGGCCCGGGTGGCCGAGAGGCTCGCCGGGCCGCATCTGGCCGCCGCCGGGCGGCGGCCGGTGAGCGGACCGGTGCTGGCCGGGGCCGTGCGTAAGGTGCTGGCCACCGACGCCGGGAGGTTCGCCCCGGTGCGGGAGCATTCGGCCACCGAGCTGGCGTTGGTGTCGGCCCACCGGGAGCTGGCCGGGCTGGGCCCGGCGGCGCTGGAGGCGGTGGCCGGAGCCGGAGCCATGCCAGCCGACGTGGTCAGGGTGTCGGCGGCACTGCGAGCAGAGCTGGAGGCGGCCTGGTACGACGAGCGGGATCTGCTGCTCGAGGCGGCGGAGCTGGTCGACGGACCGGGAGTCGGCGGTCAGCCCATCGTGGTCCACCTCCTCCAGCACCTCAGCTATCCCGAGGCGGCGCTCCTGGCCGCTCTCGGGCGCACCCAGGCGGTGGTGGTCAACGTCGGGCTCAGCGGCGACGCCGACGCCGATCGGTCGGTCATCGACGCCCACGCCCGGGCTGGGATCGAGGTCCGGGCGGGGGAGGAGGTACGGCGGCCGACGTGCTCGTCGATCGTGAGCGTGAGCGACCCCGACGAGGAGGCGAGGGCTGCGGTCCGGTTGGTGGCGGAGTGGATGCGCCAGGGAGTGCCACTGGGGCAGATGGCGGTCGTGTACGGCACCGCCGACCCATACGCCCGCCTCCTCCACGAGCATCTCGAGGCGGCCGGGATACCGCACTCGGGGGACCCGGTGCGGGCCCTGGGCGACATGCTGCTCGGTCGCACCGTCCGGGGACTTTTGCGCCTCCCCGAGCGGGACTACCGGCGCTCCGACGTGCTCGGGCTCATCACCGGCTCCGGTCTCCTCGACGGTGAGCACCCGGCTCCGGGTCGGGCGTGGCAGCGGGTGTCGAGGGAGGCGGGCGTCGTCTCCGGTACCGACTGGTCGGTCCGTCTGGCCGCTCACGCGTCCGATCAGCGGCGCAGGGCCGAGCGGGCAGCCCGGGACGAGGACGAGCTGAGAGCCGGGCACCTGCGTCGCGACGCCGAGCGAACCGAGGCGCTCAGCTCGTTCGTGGCCCGGTTGAGAGCCGAGGTCGAAGGCCTGGCCGCGGCGGGGACCTGGCGGGAGATGGCCGGCGCGCTCCTCGCCATGGTCGGCCGGTGGGTCAGCGACGACCGGCGCCGGGGGTCGTGGCCGCACGAAGATATACAGGCCGCCGAGCGGGTGGAGGAGGTGATCGAGCGGCTGGCAGCTCTCGACGAGCTCGGCGGCGAAGCGCCCACCGTCGAGGTGTTCCGCCGGGCGCTCGAAGTCGAGTTGGAGGCGGTGCCCGGCCGGGTGGGACGCCTCGGTGGCGGCGTCCTCACCGTCCCCGTCGGCGCCGCGCTCGGGGTGGCGACCGAGCGCCTCGTCGTGGTGGGCCTGGCCGAGGGCTCGTTCCCGCCCCGGCGGCTCGAGGACTCGCTCCTGCCCGACGACTGCCGCCGGCGTACCGGGGGGGAGTTGGGCCTGCGGGCCGACCGCCACCACGACGACCACCGCCTGCTGATGGCGGCCGTGGCCAGCTCCGAGCGGGCCGTGCTGCTGTTCCCCCGTGGCGACCTGCGCCGGCGCGGGGACCGCCCGGCGTCGCGGTGGCTGCTCGACGACGCCGCCGCGCTGGCCGGGCGCGAGAGTCTCTTCACCGCCGACCTGGCCGGCCTGTCGGTGCCGTGGTTGACCACGGTGCCGTCCTACGCAGCGGGGGTGGCGTCCACCCCGTTCCCGGCCACCGACCAGGACGTCCGCCTGGCGGTCATGCTCGCCGACGAAGGGGCGATCGTCGGCACCGACCCCGTCGTGCGGTCAGGCACCGAACTGGCCCGGGCCCGCAGGAGCGGCGAGTTCACCCGCTTCGACGGCAACCTGGGCGGCCTCGACCTGCCCGACTACACCGCCGGGGGGGTCACTTCCGCCACCCGGCTGCAGGAATGGGCCAAGTGCCCGCACGCCTTCCTCATGAACCATCTCCTCGGCGTGGAGGTCGTCGACGAGCCGGAGAAGCATCTCGAAATGAGCCCTCTGGACAGGGGCACGCTGGTGCACGCCGTCCTGGAGCACTTCGTGGCCGAGCAGATCGCGGCGGGTGGCCGGGGCCCGTGGCCGCCACCCGCCGTGTCCCGGCTGGAGGAGATCGCCGAGGAGGTGTTCGAATCTTTCGAGGCGCTGGGCCGGACCGGTCGGGGCTCGGCATGGCGCCACGACCGGGAGCGGATCCGCCGGGACCTGCTCCGCTTCGCAGCCGAGGACGGCGGCTGTCCGGTGGGCACCGAAGTGCACTTCGACGACGACGCCTACCGTCTGCCCGACGGGCGGGAGGTGCGGTTCCGGGGGTCCATCGACCGGGTGGACGAACCCGACCCGGAGCGGCTGGTGGTCCTCGATTACAAGACGGGCAGCACCCGCAGCTATCGCGGGCTGTCCGCCGACGACCCCCACCAGGGCGGCACCCACCTGCAACTCGCCGTGTACGCCGCCGCCGCCCGCCAGGAGCGCGGTGACCGGCGGGCGGAGGCGTGGTACTGGTTCGTCACCGACAAGGGAGGCTTCGAGCGGATCGGCTACCCGGTGACCGATGACGTGCACGACCGGGTCGGCGCCGCCATCACCACCATCGTCGACGGCATCAGGGCCGGGGTGTTCCCGCGGCGTCCCCCGGCCGTGCCGGCCTACGGCTGGGTGGAGTGCTGGTACTGCTCGCCTGACGGGCTGAGCACCGCCGAGGCGCGCCACGACTGGGAACGCAAGCGTGTCTCCCCGGAACTGGACTCCTACCTGAGGCTGGTCGAACCCGACGCCACGGCCGCCGATGCCTGACGTGACCGAGCCGCCCGACCGCCCGGCCCGGGAGGCCGTCGCCAACTGTCTTCACGAGACGGTCTTCGTCGAAGCCGGGGCCGGGTCGGGCAAGACCACCTGCCTGGTCGAGCGCTTCGTGTCGCTGGTCGAGACCGGGGTGCCCCCCGAGGCCGTCGTCGCCATCACCTTCACCGAGAAAGCCGCGGCCGAGCTCGCCGATAGGGTACGCCAGAGGCTCCAGGAGCAAGCTCCAACCTCGCGACGCGCCCAGGCGGCGTTGGCGACCCTCGACCGGTCCGCCATCGGGACGTTGCACTCGTTCGCCCAGCGAATCCTGGCCCAGTTCCCCATCGAGGCCGGCCTGCCGCCCCGGATCGAGGTGCTCGACGAGATCGGCTCGCAGCTCGAGTTCGAGGCCCGCTGGGAGGCGTTCATAGACCGGATCATCGACGACCCGGGGCTGGACCGGCCCCTCCGGCTCCTGCTCGGCGCGGGCGGTCGGCTCGACCAGCTCCACCAGGTCGCCACCGAGTTCTCCCGCAACTGGGACCTGGTCGTCGAGCGGGTCAGCGGGGAGCGCACCGCCATCCCCGGACTGGCCGCCGAGGCGATCGCCGACCTGGTCGACGAAGCGGTCGCACTGGGCTGCCATTGTCGCGACGACGGCGACGGCCTCCTGGGGCGGTTGAGCGAGTTCGCAGGGTGGGCCGCCAAGTTGCGCCGATACGAATCCGAAGGCGACGAAGCCGCCGTGCTGACCGCGCTGGCCCACCCGCCGAAGGCCGCCAAATTGGGGCGGCAGGAGAACTGGCCCGACATCGAGCTCGTGCGCACCCGGCTGCGTGATGTGGTGAAGGCGGCCCTGGATCGGCGCCGGCGGACCCTCGACGCCTGCCTGCACCGCCTCGCCGAGGAGATCGCCGACTTCACCGTAGCCTCGGCCGAGGAGCGGCGCGGGTCGGGTCGGTTGGAGTTCCACGACCTGCTGGTGCTGTCGAGGGCCGTGCTGAGAGACCCGGCCCACGGCTTCGAGATGCGCCGCCGGCTGGCCGAGCGCTACCAGCGGCTCCTCCTCGACGAGTTCCAGGACACCGACCCCATCCAGGTCGAGATCGCCGTGCTGATCGCCTCCGACGACCCCGACGCCGGCTCCAGGGCTTGGCCGGAGGTGACGCCCGAACCGGGCCGGCTCTTCTTCGTCGGCGACCCGAAGCAGTCCATCTACCGGTTCCGGAGGGCCGACATATCGGTGTTCCTGCAGGCCCGGGACGCCCTGGCGGCGCGGACCGAGTGGCTGACGGCGAACTTTCGCACCACCGACCCGATCCTCCGCTGGATCAACCACACGTTCAGCCAGCTGATCGACGAGCAGCCCGGGTCGCAGCCGGCCTACGTGGCCCTCGAGCCGGTACGCGCCGCCGCCCCTGCAGGCCCGGCGGTCGCGCTCGTCGGCGGCGCCGCGCACCCCAAGGCCTGGAAGGCCGACGACCTACGGGAGGCGGAGGCGGCCGACGTGGCCGCGGCCATCGTGGCCGCCGTCGAGGAGGGATGGTCGGTGAGCGACGGCGGGGCGGGGCGGTGGCGGCCGTGCCGCTGGTCGGACGTGGCCGTCCTGCTCCCGGCCCGGACGTCGCTGCGGATGCTGGAGCGGGCCCTCGACCAGCGGGGGGTCCCCTTCCGGGCCGAGACGTCGTCGCTGGTCTACGGCACCGGCGAGGTCCGCGATCTGCTGATGGTGGCCCGGGCGGTGGAGGACCCCACCGACTCCCTGGCCGTGGTCGCCGCCCTGCGCAGCGCAGCGTTCGGGTGCGGCGACGACGACCTGTACCGCTGGCGTCACACCCACGGAGGTCGTTGGGACCACCAGCGCCGGGGCCCCGAATCGGCCCCCGACGACGACCCCGTCGGCGCCGGGCTGGCCTGGATGAGCGACCTCCACCGCCAGCGCCGATGGCTGTCACCCAGCCAGGTGCTCGACCGCATCGTCCGCGACCGGCGCCTGATGGAGCTGGCGTTCGTCACTAGCCGGCCCCGGGACCTGTGGCGGCGCCTGCGGTTCGTGGTCGACCAGTGCCGGGCGTGGGAGGAGGCCGGCGGCACGACTCTGCGGGAGTACCTGGAGTGGGTGGAGCTGCAGGGCGCGGAAGGCTCCCGGGTAGTAGAGACGGTCCTGCCCGAGTCCGACGACGAGGCGGTGCGGATACTCACCGTGCACGGCGCCAAGGGCCTCGAGTTCCCCGTCACCGTCCTGTCCGGGATGACCACTGCCATGCGATCCCACCAGAGCGGCGTGCAGGTGCGCTGGCCCGCCGGGCGGAGCTGGGAGCTGCGGCTGAAGAAGGACCTGGAGACCGCTGAGTTCAGCGATCTCCAACCCATCGAGGAGCAGATGGACCGCCACGAGCGGATCCGCCTGCTCTACGTCGCCGCTACCCGGGCCCGCGATCACCTGATCGTCTCGGTGCACCGCAAGGACGGAGGACGCGGGGACACGGCGGCCGAGGTCATCTTCGACGTCGGCGCCGAGCCGGGGTTGACCACGGACCTGGTGCTCGAACCGCCCCCGGCCACCGCGAGCGGCCCCCCGGCTGCTACCGCGCCGGCCTCACCGGCCCTGGAGTTCGGCTCCGTCGAGGAGTGGCGGGCGGAGTGGGACCGAGCCCTGGCCGGCGGCATCCGGGCGGTGGCCGTCTCACCCACCCGCCTGGCCGAGGAGGCCCTGACGGCGGGCGGTGGGGCCGGCGGGGCCGGCGGGGCCGGCGGGGCCGGCGACGAGGTCACCAGCGGAGTGGACAGCGGCGGGGTCCTGGCCGGCATCCGCAAGGACGCCCGGGACATCGAGCTGCAGCCCTGGCAGAAGGGGCGGTACGGCAACGCCATAGGCCGCGCTGTGCACGCCGTCATGCAATCGATCGATCTCGCCACCGGCGCCGGCCTCGGCGACCTTTGTGCCGGCCAGGCCGCCGCCGAGGGCGTCCTCGGCCGGGAGGACGTCATCGCCGCGCTCTGCCGGTCGGCGCTGGACTCGCCGCTCGTCGCCCTGGCGGCCCGAAGCGAGCACTGGCGGGAGGTCTACGTCGGCATCCCCTACGGCGAAGGCGTCCTCGAGGGCTACATCGACCTGCTCTACCGCAGCGAGCACGGCCTGGTCGTCGTCGACTACAAGACCGACAGCTGGCGCGGCGAGACCGAACTTACAGAGAAGGTAGCCCGCTACCAGGTGCAGCTGGACGCTTACCGGACGGCCGTGCGGGAGATCACCGGGGACACCCGGGTGGTCGCCAACCTCCTCTTCCTCACCCCGGGGGCGCCGGCGCGAACCGTGACGGTGTGATCACGCCAAGTGATGCGGATGCGGCGCGGCGACCGCGGACGGGCGTCACCCACCCGCGGCAACCGGAGTGGATGAGCTGTCTCACCCGGTCGCTACGGTGGTTCCGAAGGGAGCGTGACCGTGTCGAACTGTGCTGGGTGGGTCGATGGACCGGAGTAGGGACACCGACTGGGATTACGGTCCGCTGGAGCGGGCGTTCGCGCTCGCCGCCCGAACCCATCAGGGCACCCCGCGCAAAGGCTCGGACATCCCCTACCTGAGCCATCCGATGGCCGTTTCGTCGCTCGTGATGGTTCACGGCGGCGACGCCACCGAGGCCGCGGCCGGCCTATTGCACGACGTCGCCGAGGACGGTGGCGGCGCGCCACGACTCGACGAGATAGCCGAGCAGTGCGGCGCGGCCGTCGCCGCCATCGTCAGGGCCTGCTCGGACAGCCTGGTCGACACCGGCGCCGGCGAGGAGAAGGCTCCGTGGGAGCAGCGCAAGCGTTCCTATATCGATCATCTCAGGTCCCCCGGTGTGGCCCCCGGAGCAGTACTGGTCTCGGCCTGCGACAAGCTTCACAACCTCACGGCCATCGCCGACGACTACGAACAGGTCGGCGAGGCCCTGTGGACCAGGTTCCAGACCGGCTGGTCAGGACAGCACTGGTACTACCAGGAGCTACTCGAGTGCTTCCGGGCCTGCAGCGACCCACGGGTGGCCGGCGTCGCAGCTCGCATCCAGGCCCAGATGAACCGTCTCGAAGCTTCAGTCTCGGATCGGGAGCGATCCGAGCAGGGGTGACCCCATCGGCCCGGGTGGACCCATAGGTGGGGCCGCCACCGGAACCCGAGCGGGCGAGGTCACAGCCGTCGAGGGCGACGGCCTGGATCATGCCGCCTGGTGGGTGTTCACCAGGGTGCCGTGACAGCCGTCCGCATGCGGCTCGGGCCGCCCGACGAGCCCAGCACCGTCGCCGGGCCGTACCGGTCGAACAGCGTCACGCAGTATCCCCGCCGGGCCGCCTCGGCCGCCGCTGGGAGACCCCAGGCGGCCGCCCCGACCGCCGCCAACTCCATGGCCGGGACGGTAGTTCCGGCCCTTCGTCCCGGCGGGGGGCCGTCGCACGCCTCGGGACTAGGCCATCCCGGCGGGCCACCTCGCCTCCTGCGGCCGGTTCGACGGCGCGACCGGGCCGCTCGGGGGCAGACTCTGAGCTGGTTGCGGCCCGACCGGTCGCCAACGGGCTCGGGGGGGATGGGTGGCGAGCATCGAAGTTCCAGTCGGCAGAGCCGGGTCCGGCCCGTGGTGGTGGCCCACCCGGGAGCTGACCGCCTACCCCGGACGCCGGGCCCGGCTGGGGTACCAGGGCCTGACCGCGCTGGTCACAGTAACCCTCTACTACCTGGTCGGATGCGGCGCGTCGGTGGTGATCCTGCAGATGGCCGACCTCCACATCTCGTTCCATTTTCTCCTGTGGACCGCGGCGGCCGGCAACCTGGTGGGGGTCGCCGGGGCCTGGTTCGCCGGGCTCACCGACCGCATCGGACGCGTCTGGACGGTCATGGTCGGACTGACCCTCGGGAGCCTCCTCACCCTGTTCGCCATCCCCAACTCCCCCAACCGGTGGGTGTTCGCCGCTCTCACCCTGTTCCACGGGACGCTCGAGGGGGTGGTGTTGGTGGCCACCCCGGCGCTGATGCGGGACTTCTCCCCGCAAGCGAGTCGTGGCCGGGCCATGGGGTTCTGGACGCTGGGCCCCGTCGCGGGGGCGCTGATCACGTCGGCGGTGGGGAGCCTCACCATCCACGGGACCCCGGTTGCCGCCTTCTGGGGTCACGAATACGTGATCGCCGGAGCGGCCGGCCTCGCGGTCTCGGTGCTGGCCTTCTTCTTCTTGAAGGAGCTGTCACCCCAACTGAGGGACCAACTTCTGGTGTCGGACGCCGACCGGGGTCTGGCCCAGATCGAGGCGGAGAACACCGATGTCGACGCCGCAGTGCGCAACCAGTGGCAGCAGATGATCAGGTCCGACATCCTCATCAGCGGGTTCGCCGTCTCGTTCCTCCTGGTGGCGTTCTACAGCGCCATAGCCGTCGGGACCATCTCCTTCGTGGTGGTCTTCGGCTTCGACCTCCACCACGCCAACATGCTCGGTGACTGGATGTGGGCGGCCAACGCCGTCGCGGTACTGTCAGTTGGTCTGCTCTCCGACCGGCTCGGCGTGCGCAAGCCGTTCATGGCCGCAGGCGCGGTGATCACCGCCGTCGGCCTGGTCGTGTACCTCGAGCACTTCGGCCACCCCACGACCTTCGCGTCGACCGCGTTGATGGCCTCCACCATTACCTTCGGCCTGGGAATCTCGTTCACCCCATGGCTGACCAACTTCACCGAAACGGTCGAAGCCCACAACCCGGCCCTCGCCGCGACGGGGCTGGCGGTCTGGGGCCTCACCCTGCGGGTGGTCACCTTCATCGCCCTCGGCCTGCTCCCGGTAGTGGTTAGCAGCATGACCCCCCTGGTCGACTTCGTCGTGGGCACCACCCCCTACACAAACGACCTCGTCTTCGCCGCCGATCATCCGGCGCTCATCGCTGCGGTCGAGAACCCGGCCAACGCCGTACAACTGGCCGCCCTGGCCGCCCTGGCCCGGGACCATCCGGCCCAGATGGCCCAGATCGAGGCCAACTCCACCTACCTCAGCACCCTCGCCGAGTACGCCCCCGTGGTCCAGGCCGTCGCCGCCAACCCGGCCGTCTTCACCGGGCTGGCGGCCAACCCCACCGACCCGGCCACCGACGCCGCGGCCGTCGCCGCCCTCGGAGGCGGCTCGCTCGGTGCGCAGCGTCTCGCCACCCTCATCGCCCACAGCAGCCAGATCGTCCCGGCTCTGGTCTGGGCCCAGGCCCACCCCGACGCCATCGCCCTGGCGCAGGCCCACTCCCCGACTCTGCTGTGGGCCCAGCGCAACTCGGCGCTAGTCGCCCTAGCTTCGCGGTACTCGGCGCAGCTGACCGCGCTGCGGAGCCTTCCGTCCGGCGTGGCTACCTACGCCAACGCCAACGCCGGGGTGGCGTCGGTCGCCCGGCAGCGGATCCCGACCCAGCTCCGGAACTGGTACTGGATCTGCCTGGGTGGGCCGATCATCTTCCTGCTGTCGATACCGCTGCTGCGCGGCCGTTGGAGCCCCCGCCGGGCCCGGGCCGACCTGACCGCCCACCGGGTAGCGGTGGACCAACGCCTGGCCGCGCTGCCACACCAGTAGGACAAAGGGCGCGGCTCCTACGGACGCACCGGCGGCGCGCCGCTCCCGAGCGGTCCTGACTACCCGGGAGCGGGGCGGGCAGTGGGCTTCAACGTGAACGGCCGCGACCGGGCGGCGATGAAGACGGGCAGGTCATCGGGCTGCCAGCCTTCGACCAGGCGGGTCCCGGTGAGGTCATGGACCGGGCGGCGCAGCGCGTGCAACAGGTCGATCTTCTGCAGCGCGGCGCGGGGTCATCTTCATCTCCCACACCCTCACCCACGTGCTCGAGGTCACCGACCGCGTCGTGGTTCTGCGCCTCGGCCGGGTCGTGCGCGACGCGGCGACCTCCGAGTTCGACGCCGAGAGCCTGCTCGGAACCATCACCGGTCTCATAGAGGCGTCGTGATTCGCCTCTGACGGCGATGCGAGACGGTCGGCCGGCCGCCGGGGTCGGGGAGCCCCCCCCGAGGGGCCGGCACTTCCACGCCCGGGAGAGAAAACTCCAGATCATTATCATGTATTCTCAGGATCGTGCGCCGATTTGTCCTGTTCGAAGCTCCCCGTCCAAAGCCATGCTCCTCCGGAGCGTCGGACGGGCACGATCCCAGATGACTCCGAGGATTTCTCTGCTCGAGGAGGGCCTGCTCGTATGCAGCGAGGGCGAGAGCCCGTTCGGTGAACTGATCCTGGTCCGCCACGGCCAGCAGCGAACCAACGGGTTCAACGATCCGCTCCGCAGCCGTTCGGGCAACATGGAACTGAGCGAGATGGGCACGACGCAGGCCGAGGCCGCCGCCGAGGAGCTGAGCGGCGAGGCCGTCACCGCGGTGTACAGCAGCGACCTGGCCCGCGCCCGGTCCACCGCCACCTGCATTGCCGCCCGGCACCAAATGGAGGTCCGGGTCGACCCCCGGCTACGGGAGGTGGGCGTCTACCGCGACGTACCCGCCGGTGCGTCGGTCCGGGAGGCCATCGGCGAGGATGGCGCCGCCGAGGTGAAACGGCGCTTCCTGGCTGAACGGTCGTGGGACGCGTTCCCGCTCACCGAACCCCGGGCCGAGCGCGAGGGGCGCGTCGCAGCCGCGGTGGACGCCATCCTGGCTGCCCATCCCCACCACGAGAAGGTCGTGGTGGTCTGCCACGGCGGTGTCATCAATCTCATCGTGCGCCGCATTCTCGGGGTCCCCGAGGACATGGTCTTCTACCCCGCCCACGCGTCGATATCGCGGCTGGGCCGCTCGCCGGAGCGTCTCGGGATCGTCACCCTGAACGAGCGGTCCCACCTGCGAAGCCCTGCGGCGATCACCTATTAGCTAGCTCTTCGAGTTACCGGCACCCTTAACCTGACTGGTGTAAGGTAATAGGCTCGACCACGAATATGGAGGCGACTCGAGTTGAGCATCAGTGAGGCCAAGGAACTTTGGACATCGATGAAAGCGAAGCTGGAAGAAATCCGACAGCTGACCCAGATGACGGGCAGCGGGGTGTGGTCGGATCTCTCCGACCGCGACGGGATGAAGACGCTGACGTCGATGATCGTCGACGCGGTCGGACCGCTGAGCGGCGACGCCGACACGCTCTACAACCTGCTCTCTCAGGCCAAGGATGAGAGCGACGGCGACAGCGGCATGGTCGAAGCCGCCTATGAGGCCGCCAATCGGGTGAGAGCTGCAGCCGACGATTCGCTGGAGAACCTGGGGAAGCTGCTCAACGCCATCGACATGATCCAGCCCACCGACGAAGGTCACATCCCCAGTGACGATCTCGGCGCGGTCAACACCCTTGCCGACTCGGTCCACGAGACCATGGGGTACGCGGTGACGCTCAACGACGGAGAGCTTTCTGCCCTCTCCTGATCCCTGAGGCACCCGCGATCGGACGACTCCCCGGTCGCCCGTGGCGGCCGTAGAGGTGCGGCGAAGGAGCCGGGGTACGATCCCGGCCGGCGGAAGTGCCGTCGGTCCGGGCAGCCGATCGAGAGAGGCGGCAAAGGGGGCGGCGGTGCCTCCTAAGCTGCGAGGGGTGACCGTCGCCGCCGACCTGGGACTCGAGTTCGACAACTCCTTCATCCGGGACCTGGTCGGCCTGTACGAGCCGTGGCGTGGTGCGCCCGCCCCGGCCCCCGAACTGCTCGTCCTCAACGAGGAGGTGGCCGCCGAGCTCGGCGCCGACCCGGCCTCCCTCCGCTCGCCGGCCGGTGTGGAGGTCCTCGCCGGCAACGTGGTCCCTCCCGGCGCCGAGCCCGTGGCCCAGGCCTACTCGGGGCACCAGTTCGGCGGCTTCTCGCCCCGCCTCGGCGACGGAAGGGCCCTGCTGGTCGGAGAGGTGATCGACAGGGACGGTCGCCGGCGGGACCTCCACCTGAAGGGGTCGGGTCGCACCCCGTTCTCCCGGGGAGGGGACGGGAAGGCCGCCATCGGACCCATGCTCCGGGAGTACCTGGTCGGCGAGGCGCTCAACGCCCTGGGCATCCCGACCACCCGGGCGCTGGCCGTGGTGGCGACCGGCGAGCAGATCATCCGGGTGGGCCCGGTGCCCGGCGCCGTGCTGGCCCGGGTGGCCGCCAGCCACATCCGGGTCGGGACGTTCGAGTACGTGGCGACCCGGGGTGACACCGACCTGCTGCGCCGCCTGGCCGACCACGCCATCGCCCGGCACCATCCCCGCGCCCGGGAGGCCGACAACCCCTACCTGGCCCTGCTCGACGCCGTCGTCGACGCCCAAGCCTCGCTGGTGGCGAGATGGATGCTCGTCGGCTTCGTCCACGGGGTGATGAACACCGACAACATGACTGTCTCCGGTGAGAGCCTCGACTTCGGGCCCTGCGCCTTCCTGGACGACTACGACCCGTCCGCCGTCTTCAGTTCCATCGACCACGGCGGCCGCTACGCCTACGGCAACCAGCCGGGGATCGCCCAGTGGAACCTGGCTCGCCTGGCCGAGGCCATGCTGGTGCTCGTCGACCCCGACACCGACAAGGCCGTGTCGCTGGCCACCGAGGTGCTCGGGTCGTTCGTAGACCGGTTCCACCGATACTGGGCGGAGGGGGTGAGAGCCAAGCTCGGTCTGGCCGAGCCCCGCCCCGACGACGACGCCCTGGTCAACGACCTGTTGAGCCTGCTCGAACGCAACCGGGTCGACTTCACGTCTTTCTTCCGGGCGCTCTCCTCGCCGGCCCGGGGCGATCGGTGGCCGGTCGGAGTATCCCGCCCCGACCCCGCTTCGCTCGAGACATGGACAGCCCGCTGGCGCCGGCGCCTGGCCGAGGAGGGCCGCGACCCCCGGGTGATCGCCGCGGCCATGGACCGGGTCAATCCGCTCTACATCCCGCGCAACCACCAGGTCGAGCACGCGCTCGACGCGGCCGGCCGAGGGGACCTCCGGCCGTTCGAGCAGCTGCTCGAGGTGCTGGCCCAACCCTACGAAGAGAGGCCAGGACTCGAGGAGTACGCCACTCCTGCGCCTCCGGCCTTCGGCCCCTACGTCACCTACTGCGGCACCTGAGCCGGGCGAGAATGGGAGTCTCTGTCGCTGGAGGACGACCCATCCTGGCCACCGCCGTGCACCGCTGACGGCGAGCAGCAGGCCCACACCAGCCGGCTAGAGCCCGGCGTCGGCGCCTTGACCCTGCACCTCGACGGCATCGAGGTGTTCCGGGAGCAGCGGGTGCGGTCCGCCCCGCGGGGATACAGCATGGTGCAGGAAGGCCTGTGCGTGGGCCGCTCGTGGGGCCTTCGGTGTCGAGCCGGCACTACGACGGCCGCTTCGAGCTCACCGGCCGGATCCATGTGGTGGAGCTGGTCAGCCACGCCGCCGCCCAGCTGCCGATCGGCTGAGCAGCCGGACGGAGATCCCGCCCCCGGGCGTGCCTTGGGGAATCAGGCGAAAGGGCGAGTGAGCAGTCGGGCGATCATCTCGTCCTGGGCCTTCAGGTGAACCTTCAGGTCGGCCAGCTCCTCGAGCAGTCGCTCCGCGCTGGTGTGCGAGACGCGGGCCCGGTCCTCCTCGGCGGCGGCCATCTCGTTCTGCCCGACGAGAATCACCGATAGCAGCACCAGCTGCAGGAAGGTCTGCGACAGCCAGGACACGACCACGACCAGACGGCCCGACTCGATCGCCGATGGGAGCCCGACAAGGGCCAGAAGGGCGAAGGCGTAGGCGCACCACATCGTCCCGACCGCCCGGGTCACCTTCACCGCTACCGAGGCGTGGAAGGCCCTTTGCCCCGAATGGTCTCCCACACGCATGAATGCCTCCGACACTTGTGATATCCCGGGTCGGGAAGGATAGCCCGGTCGAAAGCTATACCAACCCCTGGAGGGGCTCGAGAGACTCGTCACAATCCGGGCGTCCGACAAGTAACCACCGGGGGACCGCTTCGATGACACCGCTTCGATGACACCGCTTCGGTCACTCCGGTGACCATCAGGGCCGACCCGCAGCAAGTCTTGTACCTCCGGCCCGAGCCGCACCAGCAGGGGGCGTTGCGCCGTGAGGGCCACACGAAGTAGGGGTGACCGGGTCCGGCGGTAAGTGGCCCGGCGTCATAGCCAGAGAGGGCGCCGGTCGGTCTCCTACTCGACGTGGCCGGGTTGGCCGCGCCGCTGGGCACCGTCGGCGTCGGCGAAGTCCGTTCCAGGGCGGCCAGGCGGCCGGCCGGGCGCAGCGGCTCCAGGTCCAGGCAGGCGGGCACCTGCCGGCATGCGGCTCAGGTTCAGACGTTGACCAGATCGGTGTGCTGGGAGACCAGTCGCTGAAGCTTCGCGGCCATATCGGCCAGTTCAGACGAAGCTGAGAGCGCATCGTTCGAGCCCGTGGCGGTCACGTGGGCGGCGTGGGCGGCGGTGGCGATGTGATGCCTTATCCGATCAGAGCCATCCGATAGCTCCTTGACACCGTCAGTGACGACGGCGGTCGCTTCGGTCTGACGCTCAACGGTCGCTGCGATCGCCGTCTGGATGTCGTTGATCAGACCGATCGTGTGGCTGATCCGCTCGATGGCGTCTACTGAATGACCGGTATCGGCCTGAATGGCGGTGACCATCCCGGCGATCTGCTGAGTGGCCCTGGCGGTCTCTCCGGCCAGTTCCTTTACCTCGTGGGCCACTATGGCAAATCCTCTACCAGCTTCCCCGGCACGGGCTGCTTCGATGGTGGCGTTCAACGCCAGCAGGTTGGTCTGCTGCGCGATCCGATCGATCACTTCCAAGATGGTGCCGATCTGCTCCGATGACCGGGCGAGGCGGCCGATGCTGTCGCTGGTCTGCTCCGATGCCGCCTTAGCATCCGTTCCCACAGCCAGCGCTTCCCGGGCATTCTGGGTGATCTGAGCGATCGTCTCAGCCATCGCATCGGCGCCCGACGCCACGTTCTGGGTGTTGGTGGAGATGACCCTACTGGTCGATGCCACCACATCCGAGGCGCTGGATGTCTCATCAGCCCCGTCGCTGAGCTGTTGAGCGGTAGCGGTTAGCCGCTGCGATGCCGTCGCCAGCAAGTCAGCGCTCTCGGCCACCCCGGTGACAAGCTCGAGTAGCACCTGCTGGCGCGCCTCGATGGTCTGTTGACGGCTTCGCGCCTCGGCCTGGCTCTTCCTGACCGTCAGAGTCATCCGGACTCCGGCAACGAACAGGGTTGCGGTGGCCAGCGGGATGGCTCCCCGGCCCACATGGCTGATGCTGGCGGCGACGAGCATCACCATCCCCGCCGCGGCTCCGACGCCGGGCAAGACAAACTCGCCACCAGCCCGTCCGATGGCCTGGGATCGGCCGGCCGGCTGCAGCCAAGCCGCCGAGCAGAGCAGTAGTAGCGAGATCGGCCACACCGC
>JAKCDU010000107.1 GCA_021838445.1 Actinomycetes bacterium
GTATGGCGCCTACGCCTGATGGTGGGGGTTACTGGTTGGTGGCGTCGGACGGTGGGGTGTTCACCTTCGGTGACGCCCGCTTCTACGGGTCGACCGGCAGCAGCACACTGCCCGCCCCGGTGGTGGCGGTAGCCTCGTAGCCTCCGGAGCGGACAGGTGAAGAATTCGGGCCCGGCGACCGAAGATCTGGTAGCCGGTCGGCAACCAACGACGGTGGGCAGGGGAGAAGCAGCGCTTGCGTAGATGGCAGAGCAGAGTCGCCGGCCTCGTGGCCACGGCGGGCATCGTCATAGGAGCGTCGATCCCCGTGCTCGGCTCGCCGCCGTCTTCGGCCGCGGCGCTCGGGGCGACGATCACCGTCGTCGGCCACGGCTGGGGCCACGGGCAGGGCATGGGCCAGTACGGCGCCTACGGCTACGCCCAGCAAGGCCAGAGCTACCAGTGGATCCTGGCCCACTACTACGGGGGGACGGTGCTGACCTCGACAGCGGTGCCGAGCGTGGAGGTGTCGCTGTCCGAGCTTTACGGGGTGGCTTCGCTCGAGGTGGCCGCCAGCCCCGGCGCCACGCTGATCGTCGACGGAACCGCGGTGGGCTCCCCCTACAGCCTGCAGCGGGGCCAGACGGCCACTTCGAGCGGCGGGACCGACGTGGTGGTGAGCGGCCCCTACGGCGGGGGCAGCCGGCTCTTCGGCGGGTCCATATCGCTGCCGGCGGGCCAAGCCGACGTCATCGACACGGTGGGCCTGGAGGCCTACGTCGACGGTGTGGTGCCCCGCGAGGAGCCGGCCGGCTGGCCGGCCGCGGCCCTGGAGGCCCAGGCCGTGGCCGCCCGCTCCTACGCCCTGGCCTACACCGGGGGCGGGGCCTTCCCGATCTGCGACACCGGTGCCTGCCAGGTCTACGGCGGGGACCCGGCGCAGTACCCGGCGCCCAACGACAGCACCCAGAGCAACGCCGCCGTGGCCGCCACCGCCTCCCAGGTGCTCGTCTGCGGCAGCGACACCGACTGCGGCGCCCCGTCCCAGGCGGCCTTGACCGAGTACGGCTCGTCGAGCGGCGGCTACACCGCCGGGGGGGCCTTCCCGGCGGTCCCCGACGCCGGCGACGCCACGCCCGCCAACCCCAACCACGACTGGTCCACGACGGTGGCCACGTCGCTCGTGCAATCGGCCTTCCCGTCGGTCGGAACGCTCGAGTCCATCTCCATAACCGCCCGCAACGGGCTGGGCGACATGGGGGGGCGGGTCACCTCGATGGTGCTGTCGGGCACCGCCGGCGCGGTGACCGTCAGCGGCGCCACCTTCGCCGCCGCCGTGGGGCTGCTCTCCGACTGGTTCAGCGTGCTCGGCGCCACCCCGGCTCCGGGCAGCGACACCGGCTACTGGGTGGTGGCCGCCGACGGGTCGCTCTACCCCTACGGCTCGGCTCCCACCTACGGCTCCATGCAAGGTCAGGCCCTGGTCGCCCCGGTGATCGGCATGGCCCCTACCGGGGACGGCGCCGGGTACTGGATGGTCGCCCAGGACGGCGGGATCTTCAGCTTCGGTGACGCCCGGTTCTTCGGCTCCACCGGTGGGCACCCGTTGGTGGCCCCGGTCATCGGCATGTCGTCCACGCCCGATTCGGGGGGCTACTGGCTGGTGGCCTCCGACGGGGGCATCTTCACCTTCGGTGACGCCGGGTTCTTCGGTTCCACCGGTGGGGTCCCCCTGATGGCGCCCATCGTGGCCATGGCCCGCACCGGTGACGGTCGGGGCTACTGGCTGGTGGCCGCCGACGGCGGGGTGTTCACCTTCGGCGACGCCCGCTTCTACGGCTCGCTGGGCGGTATCCGCCTCGACGCCCCGATAGTCGGGATGGTGCCGACCTCCGACGGCCGGGGCTACTGGCTGCTCGGCTCCGACGGTGGGGTGTTCGCCTTCGGCGACGCCGGGTTCGTCGGGTCCCTCGGCGGCGCCGGAGTGACCGGTGTCACCTCGGTGTCACCCACCCCCGACGACGGCGGGTACCTCCTCGTCACCGCGGCGGGCGCCGTCTACACCTTCGGTGACGCCACCTTCCTCGGCGACCCGGCGACCACCGCCGGGGGGTGGTCGGGGCGGGCCATCGGGGTGTTCACCCGCTGAGGGTCCGGCCCGCCCGCCGACTCAACCCTTGAGCGCCTTCAGGTCGGCGTCGACCATCATCCTGATCAGCTCCTCGAAGCCGACCCGGGGTTTCCACCCGAGGACCTGCTCGGCTCGGGTCGGGTCCCCGATCAGGAGGTCGACCTCGGCCGGACGCATGAACTGCGGGTCGATCTCCACATGGTCCTCCCAGCTGAGGCCGACCTCGTCGAAGGCGATCTGGCACAAGTCCTTGACCGGGTGGGTCTCGCCGGTGGCCACCACGTAGTCGCCCGGCTGGTCCTGCTGGAGCATCAGCCACATGGCCTGCACGTAGTCGCCGGCGAAGCCCCAGTCGCGCTGGGCGTCGAGGTTGCCCAGCTTCACCTGCTTCTGCAGTCCGAGCTTGATGGCGGCGGCGCTGAAGGTGACCTTGCGGGTGACGAACTCGAGCCCCCGTCGAGGGCTCTCGTGGTTGAACAGGATGCCCGACGAGGCGTGCATGTCGTAGGACTCGCGGTAGTTGACGGTGATCCAGTGCCCGTAGACCTTGGCCACGCCGTACGGGCTGCGGGGATAGAAGGGGGTGCGTTCGGTCTGGGGCACCTCGAGGACCTTGCCGAACATCTCGCTCGAGCTGGCCTGGTAGAACCGGATGGTCGGGTCGACCAGCAGTATGGCGTCGAGCAGCCGGGTCACTCCGAGGGCGGTGACCTCCCCGGTGAGGGTGGGCTGCCCGAACGACGTCTGGACGAACGACTGGGCGGCCAGGTTGTACACCTCCTCGGGCTTGTGGTCGCGAAGCACCCGGATCATCGACGCCTCGTCGAGGAGGTCGGCGGCGACGAGGGTCAGCTGGTCGGAGATGTGCGATATGCGGTCGAAGGTCACCGTGCTGCTCCGCCGGTGCAGCCCGATCACCTCGTAGCCCTTGCTCAGCAGGAGCTCGGCCAGGTACGAACCGTCCTGGCCGGTGATGCCGGTGATGAGTGCCTTCTTGGTCATCGTGACATTCTGACCGAACCGGCGCCGGCCCGGGTGCCGTCGGTCATCGTCGCAGCCCGCCGTAGGGCCGGCGACCCGGGTCCAGGTCGGCGCGGCGGGGGTTGACCTGGTCGCGGGCCGACAGGATGGGGTCGGCCACGCCCCAGTCGGCGGCGATGTCGGGGTCGTCCCAGGCCACCCCCAACTCGTCGTCGGGGTTGTAGTAGGAGTCCACCAGGTAGGTGATGGTGAGGTCGGTGAGAGCGGCGAAGCCGTGGGCCACGCCGGGAGGGATGAAGACCCCCCGGCAGTTCTCCTCGCTGATCTCCAGGGTCTGCGTCGCCCCGTCGGTGGGCGAACCTTCCCGCAGGTCGTGCAGCACGACCCGGGCCCGGCCCCGGGGGCAGAGCCAGTAGTCGGCCTGGTGCAGGTGGTAGTGGAGGCCGACCACCGCCCCCGCCGCCTTGTCCGAGCGGTTGCCCTGCACCATCTCCCGGCCGAGAGGGAACCACGACCGGCGGTAGGTCTCGTAGAAACGGCCGCGCTCGTCACCGTGACCTTCGGGGTCGACCACGTAGACGTCGGCGATCACATCGGATGGGGCGATCCTGGGCATGCCGGCGAGGCTACCGGGGCGGCCCCCATCGGGCTGCGATGGCCGCTCGTCCAGGGGTCCGACTCCCGGCCCCGCCGTCGAGATGAGGTCAGGCCGCTCCGCGCAGCTCCGAGCCGGCATCGGGCCTCGCGCCCGGATCCAGGGGACGGGCCTCGAGCGGCCCGAGATGTCGGGTCTCGACCAGGGTGGTCAGCCACAGGATCGTGCCGATCCCCCCGAGGATGATCGCAACCGTGAGGAGCGTCGTAACCAGAGCCACGCCGAGGTACTACCCACTGCGCCCCGATTTGGCGCGCCGTTTCGGGTTGGTACAGTCGCACGGGAAAGTAGAACAGGTTCTAGGGGGTTGACCACTGATGGCACCAGGTCTCGACGTCGCAGCGGTGCAGGAGATCCAGACCCACGGACAGGATCTGCCCTGGCTCCTGTCGTTCTGGGCCGAGCACCGTCCCGACCACCCGGTGCTCATCTGGGAGCCCCCGAGCGGGTCGGCGAGGCAGTGGACCTACCGGGAGCTGCGAGACGACGTGTGGCGGGTGGCGGCCGGCCTGGTGGGGCGGGGCATCGCCAAGGGTGACCGGGTCCTGATCCACGCCGATAACAGCCCGGAGTTCGTCATCTCCTGGCTGGCCTGCGCGGTGGCCGGCGCCGTGGCGGTGACGACCAACACCCGCTCCGTGGCGGCCGAGGTGCAGTTCTTCATCGACAAGGCCGAGTGCGTGGCGGCCATCACCCAGCCCCGGTACGCGGCCTTGGTGGCCGAGGCCGGCCCGGCCCTCGAGTGGATCGCCGTCACCGCCGACGACAGCGGCGAGCCGGCCCAGTCGGGGCCGGGGGACGCTGGGGGTGAGCCCTTCGCCGATCTGTGGGCCGCCGACGCCTTCGCGGGGCGGCCGGCGGAGCCGATGCTGCCGTTCGGGATCATGTTCACGTCGGGCACCACCAACCGGCCCAAGGCCGTGGTCCACACCCACGCCAACGCCATCTGGGCGTCGCGGATGGGTCCCCGCAACATCGACCTGGACT
>JAKCDU010000014.1:0-20537 GCA_021838445.1 Actinomycetes bacterium
ACCGGTTCCGTCGCTCGGCGAGCAGCTCGTACAGCGGCAGCGGCCTCGGGCTGGCCATAGTCAAGGCGGTGGCCGAAGCCCACGGCGGCCGGGTCGAGCTGGACAGCAGACCGGGCCGGGGCAGCCGTTTCGGCATCGTCCTGCCCGCCAGCCGCGTCCTCCACCGCAGCACCCCGATGATCCCCGGACCGGTGTGACCCAGATCGTCGTCGTCGAGGACGACCCTCGGATCGCGTCCTTCCTGGCCAAGGGTCTGGCGGCGGAGGGCTACGTAGTTTCGATCGCCTCCAACGAGGGGGAGGCGATCTCCCTGGTCGACTTCATCGGCAGAGACCTGTCCCTGGTCCTGCTCGATCTCGGGCTGCCGGGATCGGATGGTCTGTCGTTGCTTTCGATCCTGCGCGACCGCGGGATCAGGGCACCGGTGATCATCGTCACCGCCCGCCAGGCGACCACCGACAAAGTGGCCGGCCTCGACGCCGGCGCCACCGACTACATAACCAAGCCGTTCGCCTTCGACGAGATGCTGGCCCGCATCCGCGCCGCCCTGCGCACCCCCGACCAGGAGGTCTCCAACGTGCTGGTCGTGGAGGACCTGCACTTCGACCTGTCCTCCAAGGAGATCCGCCGAGGCGACCTGCAGATCGAGCTGTCGCCGCGCGAGTGGGCCCTGCTGGAACTGTTCATGCGCAACCCGATGCAGATCCTCTCCCGGGTGCAGATCCTCAACCGGGTGTGGGACTACGGCTTCGATCCCTCGAGCAACATCGTCGACGTGTACGTCGGTTACCTGCGCAGGAAGCTCAACCGGCCGGGGCTGACCCCCCTCATCCACACCGTCCGCGGCGCCGGCTACCGGCTGCTGCCCCGCCCCTGACCGGCCGGCTTCGGCCGGCGTGTCCTGAAGAACCGGGGGTGGGCCCAGCCGGCGCCGCCGGCTGTGGCCTCAGGGCTTGTTGGACGTGGCCGTGGCGGCGGAGGCCGCGTGGGTGGAACTCCCGTTGCCACCGGAGGAGGAGGCAGGGTTGCTGGCCTGGCCGGCACCGGCCGGCGCCGCCGTGGTCGAGGGTTTGTTCGTGGTCACCGGCGGTCCACCGGCGCTGGTCGGGCGGCCAGCGGCCGCAGTGGTCGTGGCGGCGGAGGCGGTCGTGGCGGCGGCGGTGGTGGCGGTGGCGATGGCGGTAGTCACGGGTGGGGCAACGGTGGAAGAGGTCGTGGAAGGGCCAGCGGTGGTCTTGGTCAGGCCGGCCGCCGGGAAGCTCATCACGGGCTGGACGATCGACCTGGCCAAAGCCGGCGCGGTGGTGGTCGTGGTCCTGAAGGCGGACGCGCTGAGAGAGGATGTCTGTGGCAGCTGAGGCGGGGTTGATGACGCGACGCTCGCAACAGCTACAGGGGCGGTGGCGGCGGCCGACACGGCCGCCACCCGAGCGGCGGCGGTCAGCACCACTGCGGGCGCGTTGGTGACGGCCGGAGCGGTCCAACTCAGGGCCGGGAGCTGGGCGATCCACGCCGCCGGGCCCATCTCCCAGCGGAGGCGGCCGAGCGACACCTTCAGGAAGGCCCTGACCACGTCGGGATCGAACTGGGTGCCGGCACACTTCTGCAGCTCCTGGCGGGCCTCAGCGGCCGGCATGGGCTTCTTGTAGGACCGGGTGGCGGTCATCACCTCGTAGGAGTCGGCGATGGCCACGATCCGGCCCGAGAGCGATATCTTCCGTCCGGACAAGCCGAGCGGGTAGCCCTTCCCGTCCCAGCGCTCATGGTGCTCCCACGCTGCGCTGGCCCAGGTCCCCAACCAGCTCTCGAGCGGTTTCAAGAAGTTGACTGCGGCACCCGGGTGGCCCTTGATGGCCTCCCACTCCTCGGGGTCGGGGCGCCCCTTCTTGTTCAGGATGGCAGGGGAGACTGTCAGCTTGCCGATGTCGTGGAGCATGGCTCCCCAGCGCAGCTTGTTGCGGTCCTCGTCACCGAGGCGGAGGTGCTCGGCGATCATGTCGGCGTAGGCCCGGACCCGCTCGCTGTGGCCGCGAGTGCGCCGATCGTGAGCGGTGAGCAGCGCCGCCAACTCCACGAGGCGGACCGCTGACTCGTTGAGGGTCTCGCCGGGTCTGCCACCGCGACGAGCCTCCTCCAGGCCTCGTTCGAGGTCCCTGACGGACATGCTGCGGATGGCCGACCGGAACCGTGATGGGGCCCGGTCAGGGAACACGAGGGTCATCCGCAGGAGTACCGCCAAGGGAAGGAGGCGGCGGAAGACCCGGTCCAGGACCACGACGATGACCACCGACACAACGCCGAGCACGCCCAGCCAGACGATCAGACCGGGGGTGGAAGAGGGACGGTGGTGCACCCGGCTGAGGACGGCGCCCGCTACGACCGCCACCGACGTCGGGCCCAGATAGACGAGCGTGAGCACGACAAGCGCCATGAGGCGGCGTCTCTCCCAGCGGTCCCGCGGCGCGGAACCGTCCCCGTCGACCGCTCTCTCCTGATGGCTCATGGGCCGGTCACCTCCTGTTCCAGGTGGCTCTCGGACGGTGCCGGGATCGACCTGAGCGCGGCCGGCCGTGAGGTTGCGCCGATCCCCTCCCTTCGGCACCGACTTCGGGGATGGTCGCGCGTTGCGCCGTCGAGCGCCGTCCGAGTCGCTACCGGCGGCGCGCCGCACGCCCAGCACGACGATGCCGAGTCGAGCGGCGGGGGCGGGTCACCTTCGGCCCGCGCACCCCCGGATTGGTAGTCTCCCGCCTACCTCAGGAGCTCGAAAGGGGTTCACCCAGGATGTCCAGCTTACTCTGCAGCAAGTGCCAGGCGATGGCCACCGTCGGCTGCCACGAGTGCGTGGCCAGGTTCTGCGACATGCACGCCAACCACCCCGACCACGAGAGTCCTCTGTCGCCGGAGCTCGCCTCCAGCGGCACCGTCGTGCCGATGGACTGACGCTGCGGCTACAGGCTCTCGGCGACGGACCCGGCCCGAGAGAGCCGCAGCACCACCAGCGTCTGAAGGAATTTGCGGATCGCCCTCGATGACAGGTCGAGCTCCTCCCCATCGAGGCGAGCCTGGCTCACATACGACACGACGACGGTGCCTCCCCCCGCCAGCGTCGCGGCGACGGCGGTCTGCAACCGGCCGATCGGGGGAGCCGCCGCACTGTCCCGGCGACGCGGCGGACTGCGGCGCAGATCGTCGGATTCGCCGATGTAGACCCGCTCGCCGGCATCGCCGGTCAGGGTGAAACGGTAGAGCCCGGGGACCGGAGCGAGGACCGGGAAACGAAGCCGTCCGGCGTCGCGGGTCACGTAGCCCTTGGTCTTCCACTCGACGTGCACGGAGGCGTCGATGGCCGGCACGGCCGGCAGTGTCTGGGTGGCCGAGCGGCTGGGCGCATCCTCAGGGTCGGTTGCGGCCACATCGCCGGCGGGGGCGGCGGGGTCGACGGGATCTACGGCCCGGGCGAAGCGGACCAGGCCCGCGCCCAGGTCGGGATCGGCCCGCCGACCGGCGTCCAGCCAGGCCCGGGCCTGCGGCTGGGCTGTCCGGCTGTTGGCCCACCACCCGAGCTGTTTGCGGGCCGAGAGGGGCAGGCCACCGGGGACGAGCCGGTCCATCTCGGCGAAGGACATCTCCACCACCGCGTCGCGTTGGGCGCCCAGCCGGGTGGTCAGCGCCGCGTACCTGCCCCTCCCTCCCGACTCGCCATCCGCCCTGACCGCCGGCACGGGCCTACTCGACCACGACGAGCGGTATCTCCCGGTCGGTCTTCTCCTGGTAGCCGGCGTAGTTGCGGTGCCGGGCGGTAATCAGTGGCCACACCCGGGCCCGTTCGTCGGCGCTGACCACCTGGGCCCGACGGGGCTGCCGCGGGCCGCCCTGGACCGAGACGGTGACTTCGGGGTGGGCCTCGAGGTTGAGGAACCAGTCGGGGTGACGGTCGTCGCCGCCGCGCGACGCCACCAGGTAGATCCGCGAGCCCTCCTGGAAGGGCGAGGTGAGCAGGCACGTGCGCGCCCGCCCGGTCTTGCGGCCGGTCGTGGTCAGCTCCACCACCGGCATACCGCTGAACGACCTCCCGACCCGACCGCCGGAGAGGGCGATTGCGGCCCGGTGGCTGAGGTTCATCAGCTTGAGAACGGCGTCGGAGGGCACCTTCGGGATACTAGGCCCGGCCCGGCGGGGATCAGAACTCGATGTGCACGGCGTCGTAGGCCCGGGTGAACGTCGCCGGGATGATGCGCGGCTCGGTGCCCGGGACGAGCCGCCATTCCGGGAGGCCGGCCAGCAGCTGCTCGAAGACGACGCGCAGCTCGAGGCGGGCCAGTGACGCTCCCAGGCAGACATGGGTGCCGAACCCGAAAGCGACATGATGGTTGCGGTCGCGCGTCACGTCGAACTCCTCCGGACGGTCGTAGACGCGCTCGTCGCGGTTGGCCGAGGCGTAGAGGAGGAGCAGCTCCTGGCCCTGCT
The DNA here is from genome assembly GCA_021838445.1 of Actinomycetes bacterium. Lineage (GTDB taxonomy): Bacteria > Actinomycetota > Acidimicrobiia > Acidimicrobiales > Palsa-688 > JAKCDU01. The sequence goes on from JAKCDU010000014.1 coordinate 4,471, forward strand.
CGATGCGCTGGCCGTTCAGCTCGTGGTCGGTGGTGGCCGTGCGGCGCATGTTCAAGATGGGTGAAACCCACCGGATGAACTCCTCGACGGCGTTGGTGAGCAGCCCCGGGTTCTCCCTCAGCTGACGCTGGACGTCGGGCCTGAGAGCCAGCTCGCGGGTGATCGAGCCGATCACCGTGCGGGTCGTCTCGGCTCCGCCGTCGACCACCAGGATGGTCTCCTCGAGAACCCGGCCGTCGTCCCACGGCTCGCCGTCGGTCTCGCTGTGACACCACACCGACACCAGGTCGTCGCGCGGTTCGGCCCGCCGCTTGGCGATCAGCTCCATGGTCACCGCCGCCCACTCGTTGAGCGCGGCCTCGGACTCGGGTCTAGAGCTGAACGGGGACCCATCGGCCGGGGTCTGGCCGGCATTGTGCATGGTGTCCTCCGACACCTTGCGGATCACCGGCCACTGATCGGGTTCGTAGCCGAGCATCTCGGCGATCACCATGGCCGGGAGCCGTGATGCCACCCGATCGACGACCTCGAAGCTGCGGGCCCCGCCGGCGGTGGCTTCGGCGATCAGCGAGTCCGCCAGCTCACGCACCCGCTCCTCATGGCTGCGCACGGCCCGGGGAGTGAACCGCCGCACGACCAGCTTGCGCTGCTCTTGATGATCGGGGTCGTCCATGTTGATCATCGAGCGGTCGGCGGTCTGGTCGGTGTGGGGTCGCGAGCCGGGCCAGGAGCTGTACAGGTCGGTCCGCTTCTCGACGTGCAGAACATCCGCGTAGCGGGAGACACCCCACAGCTTCTGCACCGGATCCCAGTGGACCAGAGACTGATCCCGCAGCCACCGGTAGGCGTCCCAGGGCTCGACATACCAGTCGGGATCCAAGAGATTGACGTAAGGCTCGGTGGTGGTGGCCATGACCGGTGATCCCCCTCCGCATCGTGTGACTCCGCGGTGAAGGTAGTCGACGCATCCCCCTGCCGGCCCGGAGCCGGTCCGGCTCAGCGGGACGGCACGAGCCGGGCGACGAGCATCTCCAGGAGGGCGAGGATGACGTCGCGGGCCGAGGCCCGCACCCTCGCGTCGCAGTCCATGACCGGCACCTCGGGGCCGACCCCCAGGGCGCCGACCACGTCCACCAGGCGGTGGTACTCGGTGCCAGGGAAGCGGTTGACCCCGATCACGAACGGCAGGCCCCTCTGCTCGAAGTAGTCGATGGAGGCAAACGAGTCGGCCAGGCGTCGGGTGTCGACCAGCACCACCGCCCCGAGCGCCCCGGTGACCAGGTCGTCCCACATGAACCGGAAGCGGTCCTGGCCGGGTGCGCCGAAGAGGTACATGACGAGGGTCTCGTCGACGGTCAGCCGGCCGAAGTCCATGGCCACCGTGGTGGTCGACTTCTCCTCCACCGCGCCGTGATCGTCGACGCCCCGGCTGACGGTGGTCATGGCCGCCTCGGTCTGGAGCGGGTCGATCTCGCTGATGGCTCCGACGAAAGTGGTCTTCCCCACGCCGAAGCCCCCGGCGATGACGAACTTGGCGGCCATCACGTGGCGCGGGGCGTCAAAGGCTGCGGACACGGTCGATCATCCGGGTCAGGGCGGAGAGCTCGATCTCCACCGGGTCGGTCTGGTGGACCCGCACGGCGTCCAGCTCCAGAAGGTCCTCGACGACGATGGCGACCACGGCCTGGGGTAGGCGCAGGTGGGCCGACAGCTCGGCGATGGAGACGGGCGTGACGGCCTCGGCGAGTATGGCCATCTGTTCGGAGGTCGGTTCGGGGACCACCGAGCCGGTGACCTCGACGAGTGACTCCCAGCGCAGATCGGCCCGGGAGGTGGCGGTCCGGCCCCCGGTGATGATGAACGGCCGGACCAGGCCTCCGCCCGCCCCGGTCACCGCCCCCGTCACCGCAGGACCGCCGATCGCAGTTCGGCGACGAGGTCAGGGGTGAGAAGCGCTCCGATCCGCTCGATCAGCACCGACGTCTGGTAGCCGACCAGCCCGGTGTCGCAGGCCGCTTCGGCCACCACGCCGAGGCTGCTGCCGTCCGAGATGGTCGACACGAAGAGGAAGCCGCCGCCCATGGCCACTATCACCTGCTGGAGCGGCTCCCAGCCGAAGGCCCGGGAGGCGCCCCGGCCCAGTCCGACCAGTCCCGAGATGATGGCCGCGACCCGCTCGGCCCCGGCCCGGTCGAGAGTGCGCGAAGTGGCCATCAACAGCCCGTCGGATGACACTGCGACGGCGTCGGATACGCCGGCGCTGGTGTCCACGAAGTTGTCCAGCAGCCAGTTGAAGGTGCGGGCGTCGGCAGTGGTTCCGAGCATGGTCAGGCCTCCGTCGGCGGCCGGCCCGACGGGGGCTCGGCACGGCTGTTCAGGTAGTCGGTGAGGGCGTAGGAGACGGCCCACGGGGTCTGCGGGGCCGGGGTGCGATCCCTCCGCAGGCTGTCATCGGTCGGTCCGAGGGTCGCGCCCGGTATGCGCCGGGGTAGGCCGCCGGGGGCGAGCGGCGGGCCGCTCGCCTCGGCGAGCGTGGGGGCGACCACCGGTGCCACCTCGAAGCGGCTCTCGTTGGGGGACGGCTCCGCAGCGTCGGGCCGGGGTAGGGCGCCGCCGGGGGCGGGGCTGACCGATCGCGCCACCGGCGCCGCCGACCGATGGAGATGTCCGCCCGGGGCGGTGCCGGGGTACACACCAGCCGCCGCGGCGCCACCGCCCGAATCGGCGGTGGGCAACTCGACGAGGACCGGGCTGCAGGCGACCTCGCTCGGTCCGGTGACCGAGGACTCGATGAGGGCGGCGGGGATACTGACCCGGGCGGTGACCCCACCCGCGTCGGAGTCGTGCAGCGTCACCTGGATCCCGTGTCGGGAGGCCAGGCGCCCGGCCACGAGCAGGCCCAGGCACCGGTTGGCGGCGTCATCGAGGTCCCCGCCCGACGCCAGCCGCCGGTTGGCGGCGTCGCGTGCTTCGGGGGTCAGGCCTATTCCGGCATCGACCACGCTGATGGTGTAACCGCTGTCGAGGGCCCTCCCGTAGAGCCCGACCGAGGCGTGGGGCGGGGAGAAGCTCAGCGCGTTCTCCATCAGCTCGGCCAGGATGTGCACGAGATCGGTGGTGGCGGTGGCCGAAACCACGGCGTGGTCGAAGTGGTGGAGCCGCAGGCGCTGATAGTCCTCGACCTCGGCCGAGGCGGCCCGCACCGCGTCGACGGCGCTGGCCGCCTCCGACCAGGAGCGAAGTGCCCCGGATCCGGCGATGACCAGCAGCGACTCGGCGTGGCGGCGCATCCGGGTGGTGAGGTGGTCCAGCCGGAACAGCTCCTCGAGGGTCGCCGGGTCCTCCTCCTGCTGCTCGATCTGGCTTATGAGCTCCAGCTGGCGGCTCACCAGGTTCTGGTTGCGCCGACCCAGGTTGACGTAGGCGTCGGCGACCTTGCGCCGCAGGGTGGCCTGTTCGGTGGCCAACTCGAGGGCCCGCCGCTGCAGGGCGTCGAGCGCTCCGGCCACCTCCTGGACCTCGGCCAGGCCGTCGGTGGAGTCGGCGGGATGGGACCCGGCGCCCGATTCGGCCGACTCCTCCGAGGAGGCTCCACCCACCGCCGGGCTGAAGATGGCCTCCACCGCGGCCGGCAGGTCGTGATCGGCCATACGTTGGGCATCGGAGGCGAGCCGGGTGAGGGGGGCCGATATGGAGCGGCTGACCCTCAGCAGGATGAAGACCACGAGCAGCACCGAGGCCAGTGCGCCCAGCCCGTAGAGGATGGCGCGCAGCTCCGCCGAGGTGCGCAACGAGGCGGCCCTCGCCGATATGTGCTGGCCCACGGTGACGGCGGCGCCCTGCCAGACGTTGCCGATCGGGGCCAGGGCCTGGGTGAAGGCCAGCACGTTGAGCGGCTGGCCGCCGGTCACGTCGTGGACGAACGGGGTCATGGCCGCCGCGGCGCGACCGGCTCCGGCCACGACCCCGGTCACCACCGCTCCGTCCGGCCCGGACGTGTAGGCCTGGAGCCGCGGGGTCCACGACTCGAACGCCCCGAGGTCGGCACCGGGGACGATGGAGCCGGCCGGGCTCGCAGCGTGGAGCAACGAGGCCGAGAACATCTGCTGGGCGACCAGGGTCAGGGCTTCTGACTGGTTGAGGAACAGGTCGAGGGTCTCGACGCTGGAGCGCAGCGAAGGGTCACTGATGTACTGCGGGGCCACGGCGATGGCCCGGAGGAAACCGTCGATCAGCCCGGCGTACTGGTCGAAGGTGGCCACGTCGACGGCCCGGGCCCCGGCATCGGCCAGGGAGCGCGCCCCCTGGTAGGCGTCCACCTGGCTGCGGACCGCCCCGAGTTGCGACAGGGAGTCGAGAGCGGGCTGGAAGACCTTCTCGGTGGACCCGCCGGCGGAGACCACCGATGAGCGGAAGGCGGCCAGCGCCACGTCCGTCTGGTGCCTGGCGTCGGCGTTGCTCTTGACCGCCAGGTGGGCCTCGGCACCGAGGCCGACGAGGTCGGCGGTGGCCTCGTCGCGCTCGTTCTGCAGGGCGTTGACGATCCCCGAAGGCCCGTTGGCGGCCAGCGCCAGGTTCGACTGCTGGGAGACGGTCTGCTCACTGCGCCAGCTACCCCAGGCCGCCACGCTGGTCACGGCCACGAGGAGGGCCAACGGGACGGCGAACGCCGCGATCAGACGGCTACGGATACGTCGAAACATGACGGAGGGGCTCCTTGCAGCTGTCGGTGAAGGGGATCCGGTCGCGGGCGTCCGACCGTGGGGTGGGGCCGAGCCCATCGCGCCCGGGGAGGGTGACCGGCGGAGGCGACGACGCCGACTGGGGGGCCGGCACCGGGGAGGGGCGGGTCAGCTGGGAGCCGCCGGCCAGCGGGCGCAGCGGCGTGATGGTGGCGGACCCGCCGTGCCCGGCCGGGGACCGCCCGGGACCGTCGCCGACGCTGCCGGTGCCGGTGCCGGTGCCGGTGCCGGTGCCGGTGCCGGCCACAGTGACCAGCAGGCCCGTCTCGGGGGCGAGACCGGCGGCCCAACCGACCAGGGCAGGGTCCTCGGTGAGGATGACCACCTGGACGTCGGACCCGTGCACCACGTGCTCCACCACCGAGGCCACGACCGACGGGTCGACGCCTGTGAAAGCCTCGTCACAGACGACCGTGGGCCGGCCCCCGCCGCGCCGAGCGAGCTCGGGGTCGTCGAAGCCGAAGAGGCTCTCGATGAGCGAGACCGAGTCGAGCTCGGCGGCCGTCGCCCGGGCCTCGGCCAATTCCCGCTCGGCGTCGCGCAACCCCGAACTGGCCTCGTCCACGGCGGCCCGGGCCTGGGCGCGGGCCTCGTAGCGCTCAGCCAGGACCGAGGTTATCCGGTCCCGGCGCTCGGCGACCAGCACCGGGAGGGGAGGTCCCGAGGGCCAGTCGTGGGTGGACACCCCCGGCGCACCGGGTAGGTCGGCGCGCAGCATGCGGTCGGCCCGCTCGAGCTCGGCGCAGGCGGTCTGGCGGCTCTCCCGGGCCTGGTGCAGGGTGGCCTCGGAAGCCCGCTCGGCGCGGGTCTGCTCGGCCTCGGCCCGGGCCAGGCCGGCCTCCATGTCGGCTATCTGGCGGCGCAGCTCCGGGGATCGACGAGCCGGGCCTCCCGCCTCGATCTCCTCGATCACCCGAATGGCGTCGCGCCGCTGCTCGGTGAGGCGGAGGCGGCGTTCGAGGACCTCGGCCAGACGGCGGGCTTCGAGCGCCTCGGCGGCACTCGCCTGGTCCCGGAGCAGCTGGGCCCGCTCGAGCTCGCGTTCAGCCTGGTCGAAGTCGTCGAGCGCGCCGAGGGACGCCTCCACTCCCGCCACGGCCTGCACCAACGCCTCCCCGGCCTGGTCGCGGAGCTGGCGGAACCGGGCGACGCCCTCCTCCAGACCGTCGAGGCTCTGGGCGTGGACGGCCGCTCCGCCGTCGCGTCGTCGCCGTCGGGCGTCGACACCTGCAGCGTCGACGACCCGAACGCCGGGGGTCGAGCTGACCGCGTGACGCAGACGCCGGCGCTGCTCGGGATCGGCGCAGATGACCGCCAGGCGGGGGTGAAGACCGGTGATGATCGTCTCCGCGCCGTCGTGGAGGTCCCGAATGGCCAATGGTCAACTGCTCCGTGAGTTTCCGAAGGGGCCCGGATGGCCCCTCCAAAGCTCGTCTCGGCGGCCCGAACGGCACAGTTGAGAGGGATTTTCGGCTTTTATGTGGGTTAGAGAATTTTGAGCAGTTTGCTGGCCCCCGTCCCCCCACTCCCGGGGGTCCCCGCCGCTACTGCGGCTACTGCTGCTCGGCCGGCACCGCTTGGCGGGGGATCAGCCGGAACGACGCCCGATCCATCTCCCGGCCGTCGATGCGGACGCTGAAGAAATACGGACCGAGCTCGGGCAGGGGCAGCCCGAACAAGGGAATCGATACCGGCATGGACGACTCGTCACCGTCGACCATGGTCGGAAGCCGCATGGCCGAGAAGATGAACACGATCATCCCCATGTCGGCGGGGTCGTGCCCCTCGGGCAACTGGTCGCTCAGCATCACCCGCTTCTGGGCACCCGACGCCTCGCAGATCAACTCCACCGTCATGACGTGCTGGGCGTCGGTCTCGGTCCAGGGAATCGATACGAGAATGGCCAGCGAGACGTTGACCGGATAGGGGGGGACCGGGGCCGGGCTGGCCAGCAGGGAGATCCCGGCACCGGTGATGAAGAGCTTGCCTCCGCTGACTTCGGCGAAATCGCAGAGCATGACCTTGGCGTCCATTGGTTGGAGGCTAGACGCGCTGTCCCCGAGGGCGATTCACCCCTATACCCGCGAAAGCTGACATCGGGGGCAGAAGGCCGAGCGCGACCGGACCCGGACGTCACCACCCGGACGCGGCCCGGCCCGCCGGGCGGGTCCGGGGCGGCTGAGCGGGCCGGGCCGCGGACCGTGGGCGGTGCCGGCCCGGCGATATCGTGGGGGTGGTGGACGTCGCGGGTGGCAACCCTGACTCGACGCGGGTCGATCGCTGGCTGTGGTCGGTCCGGGTGTTCAAAACCCGAACCATGGCCACCGAGGCGTGCCGGGCGGGACATGTCGCGGTCAACCGGGGAGTGACCAAACCGGCCACGCCGGTACGCGTCGGCGACGTCGTGACCATCCGCTTCGACGGCCGGGACCGGGTGCTCGAGGTGGCGCGGGTGATCGAGCGACGGGTCGGCGCCCCTGATGCGGCCGAGTGCCTGGTGGATCACAGCCCGCCCCCGCCGGAACGGGGGCTGACCGCCCCCGGGCTGGTGCGCGACCCGGCCACCGGGCGGCCCACCAAGCGGGACCGCCGCCAGATCGACCGGTTCCGACAGCGCTGAGGCGACCCCGCTCGCGCCGGTGTGCCAGGGTGGGTCCATGCGGTTCATCGTCTACGGGGCCGGGGCCATCGGCGGCCTGGTCGGGGCTTTGATGACTGAGGGTGGGATGGACGTCACGTTGATCGCCCGCGGCCGCCACGCCGAGGCCATGAAGGCCAGGGGGCTGACCGTGGAGAACGCCGACGGGGCCCGCCGCATAGACGTGAACGTGGTCAGCGACGCCGACTCGGCTCGCATCGGTTCGGGCGACGCCGTGCTACTGGCGGTGAAGTCACAGGACACCGCGACCGCTCTCGAAGCGTTGCGCACCGCCGCCCCGCCCGACGTGGCGGTGGCCTGCCTGCAGAACGGCGTGGACAATGAGCGCTCGGCGTTGCGGTCGTTCGCCCTGGTCTACGCCGTCTGCGTCATGTGCCCGGCCACCCACCTCGAGCCCGGTGTGGTGCAGCAGAACTCGTTCCCAGTGCCCGGGATCCTCGACGTCGGCCGCTACCCGGCCGGCGTGGACGACATCTCGGAGGCCATCACGTCGGGCCTGCGGTCGGGGGGCTTCGTGTCCGAGTCGCGACCCGATCTCATGAGGTGGAAGTACCGGAAGCTCATCATGAACCTGGCCAACTCGGTGGAGGCCCTCTGCGGGGGCCGGTTCGGGACCGACCCGGTCAGCATCCGGGCCCGCGAGGAGGGCGAGGCCTGTCTGCGGGTCGCCGGCGTGGCAGTGGCCTCCGAGGAGGAGGACCGCCAGCGTAGGGGTGACATCCTGACCATCCGTGACATCGCCGGGAGACGCCGCCCGGGCGGGTCGAGCTGGCAGAGCATGCAGCGGTCCACCGGTCGCATCGAGGCCGACTGGCTCAACGGGGAGATCTCCCTCCTCGGCCGGCTGCACGGGTTCCCCACCCCGGTCAACGATCGCCTGGTCCGCGTGGCCCGGGAAGCGGCGACCCACCAGGTTCCACCCGGATCGATGACGCCGGAGGAGTTGGCCGCGCTCATCTGAACGTCTGTGTTCCGGCTCCTGGTGCTCACCTACGCCGGTGGACCAACCGGCAATAGCCAGCGAAAGTGGATATATGTCTCGGAGGTGGGGGCGAGCCGCGGGCGCGTCCGTCGTCCTCCGCCGGGCCGAGCGGGTGAGCGACCGGCGCCAGGTTCAACTGTCTCGTAGGATTTGGCCGTGAGCGAGGCCCGCCCCCCCGACGACGAGGCTCAACGCGCCAAGGCGGCGGTACCGCCCCGCGCCAGCAAGAGCAAAGGCACCAACCGCCCCCGCCCGGCCGGCCGGCCGGGCCGTCCCGCCCCGCCGGCCCGCGGTCGCCAGGCCCGCCAGGCGGCCCATCGGCGTAACCGCACCTACGCCATCCTGGCCGTGGGTGCAGCCGTGGTGATCATCGCCGTGGTCGTCGCCTTCAGCGTTTCCGGTGGCAGCGGCGGGGCCCCCCGCAGCCCGGCGCCGGCCGCTGCGGTGGACCAGGTCAACGCCATCACGGTCTCCACCCTCGTCGAGGGCAACGGGCGGATCACGCCTACCACCTACGCCGCCACCGCGGCGGGGGGAGCGCTGACCCAGAACGGCAAGCCCGAAGTGTTGTTCATAGGGGCCGAGTTCTGTCCCATCTGTGCCGCCGAGCGCTGGCCCATGACCATCGCCCTGATGAAGTTCGGCACCTTCACCAACCTCGGCACCACCCACTCGGCGGTGTCCGACGGCGACGCCGGCACCTGGACCTACTACGGCTCCACCTACTCGAGCCCCTACCTGAGCTTCGTGCCCAGGGAGCTCTACACCAACCAGCCCAGCGGCAGCTACTACAAGCCCCTGGATACGCTGACCAAGGCCGAGCAGGCCGTGTGGACCGCCAACGAGGGGACCAACCTGGCCTTCCCCTTCATCGACTTCGGGGGCCAGGCCGTCCTCGAGTCGGCCCAGTACAACCCACAGACCCTCTACTACAAGAGCTTCTCGGAGATCCTCGCCTCGGTGGGCAGCAACAACAACACCATCGGGGCCCAGATCAACTCGGCGGCGGCGGTGTTCACCAAGTACCTGTGCAACATGACCAAGGACCAGCCGAGCAGCGTCTGCGCCGCGGTGGCCAAGGTCAACGCTCCGGTCACCTCGTCGGGTAACACCGGGACCTCGACCCCGGCGAACGGCGGCTGAGCCGCCCACCCGGCCATGGCCGACGCCACCCGGGTCTCGGGCCCCGAGGTCGAGGCCGTCGGTGCCGACCGGCCCCGCTGGCCGTGGTTGACCGGGACGGCCCTGTCGGTGGTGGGCCTCGGGGTCAGCGCCTATCTCACCTACGAGCACTACACCGGGTCCACGTCCCTGGCCTGCCCGGCGGGCGGGGCGGGCAGCCTGATCAACTGCGCCAAGGTGACCACCAGCCCATGGTCCATGTGGTCCGGGGTCCCCGTCGCCCTGCTCGGGCTGGTGTACTTCGTGGTGATGGTGCCGCTGCAATCGCCTTTGGCGTGGCGGGCCACGGGAACGGCGGTGAGAGCCGGCCGGGTGGCGTGGTGCGTGGTCGGGCTGGCCTCGGCCCTCCGCCTGGTCTACTACGAGCTGTACCGGGTGAAGGCCATCTGCGAATGGTGCACCTCGGTGCACGTGATCACCTTCGTGCTGTTCGTGATCACCATTTTCGGGACAGTCGCCACGTCTAGCCTCGCAAGCCCCGAACAGGACAGTTAGGCCTGCTATAAATCTGGGGGTCGAGATCCCTGGCTCCTGGCCCGGCGACCTTCGAATCCCGCCCCTCAAATGGTGAGGCAGCCGGCCGCGTGGATGATTGTCTGGAGTTCGAGAGCAACCCTGAGATGGTCACGGCGGCCCGTCGATTCGTTCGTGACCGCCTCGAGAGTTGGGATGTGGAGGAGCACCTCGACAGCGCCGTGCTGGTGGCCAGCGAGTTGGTCACCAACGCGGTGCTGCACGCCCGTACCGCCGTCGTGCTGCGCGTCGAGGCTCGGGCGTCGCGCATCCGCATCGAGGTCTACGACGAGAACCCCCGCCTCCCGGTGGTGTCGCCGGCGCCCCCTGACGCCACCAGCGGCCGGGGGTTGGCCCTGGTGTCGGCGGTGTCGCAGGCCTGGGGGATGGAGAACCGGGACCAGGGCAAGATCGTCTGGGCCGAGGTGGGCGATGGCGACGAACCTGCCCCCTCCGACGACTGCGTGGACCTCACCGCGGTCACCACCGTGGACGAGGCCGTCGAGCAGATCGAACAGACCAGCCCGCCCGATCCCACCACCTGAGGACCGGGCCGCCACCGGGCGCCGGTGCCGCTTCCGGTGCGCCGCTGGCCCCGAGCCCCGACGGGCCGCTCAGCGGGTGCGCCGCCCCCTGTCGTCCCGGCCGTGCTCACGTGCCCGGGGGCGCCCTAGTTCTCCTTCTCGACCGGCCGTGGTGCCGCCGCGGCGGAGCCTGACCCGCTCGAACGCAGATCGAGCACCGAGCGGGCGGCCGGGGGCCGGGGCGCACCGGTGAGCGCGCCGAGGTGGGGAGAGGGCGAGTCGCCCTGCAGGGCGAGTGGCAGGGCGATATCCTCCAGGGACCGGCCCTCGGCGTCGACACCGAGGATGGCCTCTATCACTGCGCCGAGCAGCATCACCCCGGCCCCCAACAGGTACCCGATGAACAGGGCGGTGTGGTCGGTGCCGTTGCCGATCAGCTTGCCGTACACCCACGGCCCGAACGAACCGAAGAACTGGGCCACGGCGAAGAACACGGCGATGGCCAGAACGAGACCGATGCCGAAGACATGTGCAGCGCCGCCTTCGAGGAGATGATCGACGTCGAGTTGGAGGCGATGGTGATCTCCAGCCCGTCGAGGACCCAGGCCACCCCGAGGGCGAGCACCAGGCGGGTATGGAACCGGGACCACCGGAGCCGGTCGATGCGGGCCGGGACCAGGCTGAAGTTTCCACCGGCCGAGCGAAGGTTCCCCGCATCTGCGAGTGTCGTCATGTCTCTGACCTCCCCGCAGGCGCCTATACCCAAAGGGACCGGGGTGCCAACACGCTCGGGCCCGCCCGGGCCCAGAGGGGGCCGAGGAGACTTCGAACCGCCAGCGAGCGGTTTCGTGCTCTCGACCCCCTCATGCGCCTCACTCTGAGGGGACCCGTAGCCTGGATCGCCGGGACTAACCGATCGCGCCTCCGACGACTGAGGCGGCGAGCTCGACGCCCCCGGCCGACCCGTAGAAGGTCGCATCACCGAAACTGAACACCCCGCCGTCAGCGGCGATCAGCCAATAGCCCTTGGCGCTCGGGGTTTCGACGATACCGACCAACGGGGCGTCTAGGTGGGTCGCGCCCTTGGACCCGTAGAAGGTGGCATCGCCGAAGCTGAACACGCCTCCATCGGCGGCCACCAGCCAGTATCCCAGGCCCCCCGCCGACGGGGCCATGCCCACGATCGGCGCATCGAGATGAAGGCCACCGACCGACCCGTAGAAGGTCGCAGCGCCGAAGCTGAACACGCCGCCATCGGCGGCCACCAGCCAGTAACCCCGACCCCCCGGGGCCAACCCGGCGCCGACGATGGCCGCGTCGAGATGAAGGCCGCCGGCCGACCCGTAGAAAGTGGCATCGCCGAAGCTGAACACGCCTCCATCGGCGGCGAAGAGCCAGTACCCGCCCCCGTCGGGTGTGGGCGCCATGGCCACGATCGGCGCGTCGAGGTGAACACCGCCCAGCGACCCGAAATAGCGGGCGTCGCCATAGGCGAACACTCCTCCGTCGGCTCCGACCAGCCAGTAACCCGAGCGATCCGAGGTCTGGGCCATGGCCACGATCGGGGAGCTGAGATGCAAGCCGGCCGCTGAGCCGAGAAATGCGGCGTCCCCGTACCGGAACACTCCCCCGTCCTTGGCGGCCAGCCAGTAGCCGCCGTTCGGGACCGACAAGACATGAAGGGTATTGTCATTAGCGTTGTCGTAATAGACGACCATGCTGCCTTGCGAGTTGACCGTGGCCGTCAGACCGAACAGCCCTCCCGCCGGCTCCGATGGAGCGAGATCTCTGGTCGCCACGATCTGACCCGACGTGGTCAGCTCGATGAGGTCGTTGTTGGTAGCACCGTTCACCACCAGCAGATCCCCGTTGGCTGGGTCGATGGTGATCTGTTGCGGGCTGGACAGGGGTCCACCCGAAAGGACCGTCTGCGGCGCCGATGATCCCGTGGCGCTGTGGGCGTGGCCAATGGCGTAGATCGTGTTGTCGGCGTCGTCGGAAACGTAGACGGTGTCGTTGGTCGGGTCGTACACCATGCCGCGGGGGCCGGTCGGGTTGGCTGGGAGAGCCCCGGCGCTGTTGGTCCCGGCGGGGGTGGCGGCCAAGCCGGAAGTGAGAGCCGTATTGGCGAATCCATTCGCCGGATCGTCCCGCCACACCGCACCCTCCATGCCGGCCGTCGTGGCAGAGCCGCCGAGCCCGGTAACACCGTTGCCGGCGTTGGGCCAGTAGAACTGCACCTGGCCACCCACGTCACTGACAGCTTGACCCCACACGCCAACGAAGTCCGGACCGGTCAAGGTCTTTACCAGCGATCCGGCCGGGCTGATGATCGCCACGCCCGAGTTGGCCCCATCGTAAGCGTTCGAGTTGGACGAGTCGGGGCCGCCGTAGAAGCCAACCCACACGAAGTCGTTGTTGGGGTTGATGGCGATCCCGACCGGGCCTGTGATGGACGAGCCCTGGTAGAACGTGACGGACGTTCCAGTCTCCGGATTCACCTCGACGATGGACACCCCGGCACCCGACACACCCGCCGCGCTGTTGAAGTCGGCGACGAGCACGTCACCGGCCACGAGCAGACCCGAACTGAATGGTACGACCGCGAGGTCGTAGGGATTGGTGTCGCCATTGGAGGCCGTCGTGGGACCCACGACGGTGTCGACCAGACCGCTTATGTTTCCCGCGGAAGCCGCCGCTCGTACCGAGAGCGCAGCCGAGTTTCCCGGACTCCCTGCGGCCCAAGCCCCGGGAAGGTTCACGAACGAGGCTGCGAGTGCAGCAGTGACGGCCAGCGCCACGCCAGCCGTCGTCCTCCCTGCAAGGTGACGCTTGGGCATGAACGAACTCTGGTCCGCCACGCCTCCACCATCGGCACTCTGGTTCTGTCGCAAGTAAACAGTCCTCCTGGGCTTCGTTCGGATCCAACAACGGCCAAGCACGATCATCTGAGGGGCGGGCCACCGTCCCGTCGAGCACAACACCTCTCGCAAACATACGTACAGAGGATGCGTTTCGGATTGACTGCCGCAGAAGTATTCGCGCCACCGAGCGGCTACGACCGGGCGGGAAACTCCCGGTCCAGCCATCCGGCCGCCGGCTCCATCTGGGCGGCCAGTCGCAGCAGTAGGGCCTCCTCCCACGGTCCCCCGACCACCTGCACGCCGATGGGCAGGCCCTCCTCGGTGGTGTAGGTGGGCAGCGACACGGCGGGCTGGCCGGTCATGTTGAAACCCGAGGTGAAGACGGCCATCTGGAAGACCGACAGCGCCGGTCCCCCGCCCGCCCCCTCGTGCACGGCGGCCAGTATCTCCCCGGCGCGGGGCGGGGCGATGCTCATGGTCGGTGTCAGCAGCACATCGAACTCGGTGCCCCACCGGACTACGAGCTCCCTGGTGAAGCGCTGCAGCTGGTGCACCGAACGCACGTAGGAGAGGCTGTCGACCTGCACGGCGGCGGCCCGGTTGGCCCGGACGTGCGGTTCGGCTCGGTCCCAGTCGATATCGTCGTAATCGGCCAGCCCGCTGTTGACCACGTTCAAGAAGGCGGCGAGGAACTCGTCGGGTATCTCGAAGCTGACCGGCTCGACTCGGTGGCCGAGGGACTCGAGGAGCTGCCCGGCGTGGCGCACGGCGTCCAGACAGGCCTGGTCCAAGGGCAGACCGAACGGTGCGGTCTCCACCAGGCCTACCCTGAGCGACCCCGGATCCGACCCCACCTCGTCGGCGAAGGGCCGCTCCGGCGGGGGCGCGTTGTACCAGAGGCCCCGGTCGAACCCCGAGATGACGTCCAGTACCGCGGCGGTGTCGGCGACGTCGCGGGTGACGACCCCCTCCACCGAGCCACCCTCCCAGGAGTTGACCCGGTTGGGCACCCGACCCCGGCTGACCTTCAGGCCGACCAGGCCGCAGCACGACGCCGGGATCCGGATCGAGCCGCCACCGTCGTTGGCGTGGGCCACCGGGAACATGCCGGCGGCCACCGCAGCCGCCGCCCCACCGCTCGAGCCGCCCGGGGTGCGATCCCGGTCCCAGGGGTTGCGCGACACGCCGTAGCGGAGGTTCTCAGCGGCGGTGATGGGCCCGAACTCAGGGGTGTTGGTCCTCCCCGTCAGGAGGAAGCCGCCGCGCTCGAAGGCCTCCACGACGAGGGCGCTCTCCTCCGAGGGACGGTCGGGTGCGGCCCAGGATCCGTAGGTGACCGGCCATCCGGCCACTGCGGTCAGATCCTTGACCGGCAGCGGCACACCGAAGAACGGTGGGAGGTCCCCCCGCTCACCCGTCGGGGTCCGGGCCAGGCGGTCGGTGGCCTGGCGAGCCCGCTCACGGGCGTCGTCATCGTTGCGCCAGATCACGGCCACCAGCTCGGGGTTGAGCCGGTCGACCCGCTCCAGGCAGGTGTCCAGTGCCTCCGACGGGCTCAGCTCACCGAGTCGGATGGCCCGGGCCAGCCGCCGGGCACTGGCAAATATGTCGTCTCGTTCCCCCATGACGCAGACCATAACGCCGCCACGCCGGACTGTGGCAATAGTGCCGCCACCGCGGCCGGAGGGAACGGCTCAGAACTGGCCGGGCACGAATACCGTGGTGGTCGACCGGGGCACCGGCTGGGGGTGCAGCGGCCGACCCGACGAGTCGGCGGCGACGAGGTGCAACAGCACCTCGAGGGTGCCGGTGCTCCCCACCCGGGCCACCGCGAAGGACGGGTTGGGGATGTGCCAGTCCGAGAAGCGAATGGGGATCTCGGCGTTGATGTCGAGGGTGTCAGCGGAGAGGCGCTCGGCCCCGAGGGTGAAGGTGATCGACCGTCGCACCCCGCGCATCGTGAGGTCGCCCACGGCCTGCTCGGCGATCTTCTGCCCGATGGCGGGAACCGCGCCCAGCTGGATGGGGGAGGTGAGGCGGAACGCCGCCGTGGGGTAGTCGGCGGTCCGCATGATGAACCCCCGGAACTGCACGTCCCTCGATCCCTGGTCGGATTTCACGCTGGCCATGTCGACGGAGAAGTCGGCGGCGGTCACCTCGGTCCCGGAGATGGTCACGCCCCCCGTCACCTTGGAGGTCCGCCCGACCGCGGTGTGGGTCTGGCCGAAGAGCAGTTCATCCACCCGGTAGCCGGCCAGCGATCCCGTCGATGCGACCCAAGTACCGGTCACCGGCCCCGGGGTGGCCGTGCCGGGAGCCACCCCGGCGGCCGGAGGTAGCTGCAGTCGGGCCGGGGGATTGCCCTCGATCACCGTGAAGAACAGGTAGGGGCCGCCGATGAGCACGGCGGCCACGACGGCCAGGCCGGCCGCCACCCACTTCAGGGGGTAGGTGCGTCCCCCTCGACGGCCCGGTCGAGCCCGGCGCCGGCGGTACCGGACCGGGGGGCGGCCGTCGGTGGTTCCCGCAGCTGTCACCCCTCCAGTATCCCCGTCCCGGAGCGCAACCGGCCAACCACCGAAGGCCAGCCTGCCACCAGCC
>JAKCDU010000014.1:20637-83045 GCA_021838445.1 Actinomycetes bacterium
GCCACCAGCCCCCGAGGCCTCAGCCCCCGGCTGTCATCCGCCGGCCGCCGGCCCCAGTGGGACTGGTCCCCCAGAACGCATAAATGCCCCTACCGGGCCATACCGCCGCGGCGGTGGCCTTCCCTACGATCACGGCAGTACCCGATGAGCACTCGCCGTGGTTGTGCACACCACGCTCGCCCCCCGGTACCGGGACAAGGGGTGGGTACGAGGGCCGCCGAGCGGGAGACGGCCCTCGAACGTCCTGTCCGGCGGTCGACACACCGGTCCTGGCCTGGTGCCACCCGGATTCGGGCGACTCTGGTCGGACGACTCCCGGCTCTAGGCGAAGGCGTGGACCACGGCCCGGTAGTGGATCGGGTCCTCCGGTGCCGCCGGCGCAGGATGGGGCGGGTGCCACGCGTAACCCACCCGCCGGCGCACCCCCCGCTGGATCCGGACGGCCTCCGAACGCCAATCCCCGGTCCGGCGCACCGGTCCGGCCGGGGTCGGAGGCGGCGGCGAGGGGGCGCCGATCATCGTCGTCACTCTCGAGGCCCCGGCTCGCTCGGCCAGGAACGAGTAGTAGCCATCCCACGCCCCGATGTCGAGCACGGTCCTGGCCCCGAAGTCCGGCAAATGGTCGGCTCCGAGATAGGTCTTGCAGAACCCATCAGTGACGACGCCGTTCCCGAGGTCCATGGTGTGATACCAGACGATGGAGTCGACCCGGTCTTGCAGATCCCTGATGTTCCCCATCAGGCCGCAACTCTATTGGACCTCTTGGAGCATCCTGGCGGAGAGGGGGGGATTTGAACCCCCGGACCCCGGTTAGAGGTCAACTCATTAGCAGTGAGTCCGATTCGGCCGCTCTCGCACCTCTCCCTCCCGACGACTCTAGCAGACCACCGGGGATGCCGCTCAGCCCCTTAAAGTCCTGCTCAGAGGGTATTTCTAGGACGCTTCTCCGGGCCTCGGGAGGGGGCTCGATACCGGCCTTGGAGCCCTCACCGAGACACCGAGAGTGCCCTGAGCTGGAATGCCGCTCCTCCCGGTAGCACAGGACATCTTCGAGCAGCAGCTGGGGGTACGCGAGGGGGGCGGGGCCGAAGCCCCGCCCCCCTCGTGAATCAGCCGAATTCAGCGTCGGGCTCCTACCCGATGGTGCTGATCAGGCCGCGGAACCGTAGAACGGGGCGTTGTAGGTGAATACCCCGCCGTCGGCGCCGACCTCCCAGTATCCGTCGGTACCGGTGTCACTGGACCCGGCGACCACGGGCCGTGACAGCTTGACCCCGGCCGCTGAGCCATAGAACGGGGCGTTGTAGTCGAACACTCCTCCATCGGCCGCGAACAGCCGGTAGCCGGAACCGTCCGACAGTGGCGACATGGCCATGACGGGAGAGGCCAGCGCCAGGTTCCCGGCTGAGCCGTAGAAGGGGGCGTTGAAGGAGAACACACCCCCGTCGGAAGCCACCAGCCAGTAACCCCTGATCCCGTTCGGACCGGGATTGGGGTCGACAGCCATCCCTACTACAGGGCGGCTCAGGTGCACGCCACCGGTAGAGCCCTGGAACGGTTCGTTGAAGGCGAACACACCCCCGTCGGAGGCGACCAGGTAGTAGCCCTGGCTGTTCAAGTCGGTGGTGATACCGACGATTGGCTTGACGAGCTGCACGCTGCCGGTCGATCCGTAGAAGGGGGCGTTGAAGGCGAACACACCCCCATCTGCGCCGACCATCCAGTAGCCGCCGGTGGTGCGGTCAGCGACGACCCCGACGATCGGGGCGTTGAGCCGGAGCCCACTGAGCGAGCCGTAACAGGTCGCCCCGCCGAAGACAGCCACGTCGCCGGCCCCGTCAACCTCGACATATCCGGTGCCGTCTGCCAGAGGGGCGGCCGCCACCACCTGACCCGAAGGCAGGTGGGATACGCAGCTGGTCTGAACCGGACCGGGAGTGTTCACCGCCTGGCCGGGGAGAGTCTGGAACCAGAGGTAGATGTTGCTGTCGATAGCCCCACCCGGATTGGTGGTCGGGTTGAAGGGAAGCTCCTGGGAGGCGGTCAGGTCCTTCAAGTTCTCGACGGCGTTCAGTTGCGCCTGGGAGGTGACCGGAACGACCTCGACGTTCCACCACTCAGGCTGGTCCGCGTTACGGGTGCGGATCACGTGGTCATGGCTCGGCAGGGGCACGTTGGTCAGTGACGCCGGCGAAGGATTACCCGGAAGGTACGGGGCGATGTTGGACAGGTCGACCGTCATCGGATGATCGATGCAGGTGATGGCCGAAGGGCACTGCGAGTAGGTCGGGGTGAAACCGAGCGGTACCGGGATGTACAGCGGGTCGATCTGGCTGTTACCGCCGGTAGCGCCCGGCGCCGAGTTGGCCGCGGTAGGGACCGTCGGGTCGCCCACTCCAGGCGGCACGGTGGCCGCCGGCTTGCCGACCTCGCAGGGGGCCGCTCCCGGGTTGGCAACCGAGGAATCGCAGAACTGTTGCTCGGAGTACAGCAGCTGCACATCCTGGCCGGCCGCGCCGGGCGTCCCCGAGACCCACCCGTGGGCGATACCAAGGTTCTCGCAGTTGGGGGCGCTCTGACCGCAGTCGTAGTTCAAGTTGTTGAACGTGGAGCCCGTCTCGGACTGATCGGGGGCGCCAGGCGCCGGCGCAGCCCCCGCCGGGCTGCCCGGCGGGTACTGGTCGGCGTTGAGGTTGGCGGGGTTCGACGCCACCGACGCCGGAACCGTCCCGGGCAGGACCTGGAAGAACAGATAGGCGTTGGTCGGGACGGCAACCGCTGTGCTGGCGGCCACCGCCGAGTTGATCGCCGAGACACTCGTCAAGGAGTTGAACGTCGAGGGGCTAGCGGTAGCCACCACTTCCACGTTCCACCACTCGGGATCACCCCCGTTGCGGGTAGCGATCACATGGTTGTGGGCCGGAATGGGGACGTTCGAAACCGAAGAAGGCGAGGGGTTGCCCGGCAACGCCGAGGCGATGCGCGACAAGTCAATGGTCTTCGGATGGTCGATACAAGTCATCGTGGCCGTCCCTGCCGCACACTGGGTGGGAGGAGGGTTGGAGAAGAGCGGCGTGGGGATGTAGAGGGTGTCGCCGTGGGTCGTGTTGCCGAGCGAGGTCCCGGTCCCGCCACTCGACTGGGCCGACGGGTTGGCCGACGGTCCAGCACCCGCTTCGCAACCGGTACTGGCCTGGCTGGACACGTTGGCGTCGCAGTACCAATTCTCGGTATACAGGATCTGGACGTACTGCCCGTTCAGATAGGCGTAGGACTCGCCCACCCCACCCCGGTTGGCACCGTTGTTACCGCAAGTAGAATGGTCATTCTGGCAGCCGTACTGCAGTGGATTGATGGTGGTGCCGCTGCCACCCGACGGCACGTTCGGCGTGCCGGAGGCACCGTGCACGCTCGCTGCGTTAGCCGGCGGTGAAGCGACGACCGACGCGGTCGCGCCGAGCAACGCCAGCCCACCGACGGCCACGAAGGAGCGAAGCACCCCCTTTCCGAATCTGGATCTCGACCTGGTCATGGGAATCTTCCCCTCCGCTCTGTTGGCCGGCGCGCCTGATCGGGCACACCGGGTCGGTCACCCAATGTTCGGCGCCGCCACTCGGCCTGGATGACCTCCCAAGGCGCTAGGCCCCGATCGTTCATGGGAATGGGCCGGGGTGGTCGGTCGGGACTGAGGGCGCCGTTGGCGGTCTGATGGGCCCGGCGACCCTCGCCGTACTCTCCGACCGCAGCGTCGTGGGTCTTGGCGAACGTCCGCTGGGCCTTGACCGGCGAACGCCCGAGCGGCGGCGGCGCGCACCACGGCCTCGGCCGTGACAGACTCGTCATCCCCCCGACCTTCGCTCTGCCCCTCCCCAGTGTCCCACCGCGTCCGACTCCGCCCCTGGCAGAAAGAAGCCCTCGAACGTCTCGACGGGGCGGCCGGACAGGACTTCCTCACCGTGGCCACCCCCGGGGCGGGCAAGACCACCTTCGCTCTCACCGCGGCCATCCGCCGGCTGGCTGCGCCCGGAGGCCCCCGCCGGCTGGTGGTGGTCGCTCCCACGGCCCACCTCAAGCGCCAGTGGGCGGCCGCCGCCCTCGGCTTCGGGATGCACCTCGACCACGAGTGGACCCCAGCCGAGGGTGATCTGCCCGGGGACATGCACGGACTCGTCACCACCTACCAGCAGGTCGCCGGGTGCGCCCCGGTGATGGCGCGACTCGTGGCCGGCGCCATGGTCATCTTCGACGAGATCCACCACGCCGGTGACGACCGGGCGTGGGGCACCGCGGTGCGGGCGGCCTTCGAGGGGGCGGCCATGCGCCTGTCCCTGTCGGGAACCCCTTTCCGCTCCGACACGCTGAGCATCCCTTTCCTCCGCTACGAGCTCGACGAGGCCCGACCGGACTACGAGTACGGCTACGGCGACGCCCTCAGCGCCGGACGGGTCGTCCGGCCCGTGTACTTCCCCCGCACCGGTGGCCACATGGAGTGGAGCGCGCCCGACGGGTCCACCTGGGAGGCCAGTTTCGACGATGCCCTGGACCCGGTCCGGGCCAATCAGCGTCTGCGGGCGGCACTTTCGCTCGACGGCGACTGGTTGCCGTCGGTCCTGCGCTCGGCCCACGAGCGTCTCACTGCCATCCGCCGCAGTCACCCCCAAGCGGGTGGCCTGGTCATCGCCACCGACCTGGACCACGCCCGAGGGATCGCCGATGCCCTGGCGTGGCGCCACGGGGTGCAACCGGTTCTGGCCACCTCCGATGATCCCTCCGCCTCGGACCGCATAGCGGCGTTCGCCCGGTCCGAGGACCCGTGGCTGGTTGCGGTGCGCATGGTGTCGGAGGGCGTGGACATCCCCCGGCTGCGGGTGGGGGTGTACGCCACGACCACCACGACCGAGCTCTTCTTCCGGCAGGCGGTCGGCCGTCTGGTGCGCTGGACCCCGGGGGTGCCCGACCAGAAGGCCTACCTGTTCATCCCTGACGACGCCCGACTGCGGGGCTGGGCCCACCGCATCGCCGAAGCCCGTCGACACAGCTTGCGCCGAGACACCGCCCCCCGGCCCGAGGCCGACCCCGCCGAGCTCGACGAGCTGCGGGAGGAGGCCGTCCGGGACGCCGAGCAGCTGTCCCTGTTCGCGGTCATTTCGGCGGTGGCGACCGACACCCACGAGCTACCGGGGGGAGGTGCCGAAGCTGCCGGCTCCCACGATACCGACCACGACGAGGATCTGGTGGTCGAACTGCCATCGCTGTCGGGCGGCCCCTCCGCCTTCCCTGGCAGCCCGGCGGCGGCTCTGGCGCGCCATACCGACGTACCGCCGCCGGGTCCTCTGCTCACCCGTCGGGAGCGCAAGTCCCGCTTGCGGGTCGCCAACGCCGAGATGGCCCGGGCGTTGGTCCACAAGACCGGGTGGTCCCACGCCAAGGTCAACTCCGAGCTCAACCGGTTGGCCGGGGTCGGCAAGGTCACCGAGGCGACCCTCGAGCAGCTGGAGCGACGCCTGCGCCAGGCCGAGCACTGGTACCGCCGGCTCTGAGCCAGGGGCGCACCGCGGCCCGGGTCAGCGAGCCGAGCTCGGAGGCCCCTCGTACACGCAACCCGAGGTGCAGGTCTCTCTCACCACGATGCGCGACACGGGTAGTCCCCCCGCGACCAGCCGCTCCCAGATCCACGAGGCCAGGTTCTCGCTGGTCGGGTTCTCCAGGCCTTCGACGTCGTTGAGGTAGCGGTGGTCGAGGGCGTCGTGCACCGGTTGCCACGCCTCTTTCAAGTCGGCGAAGTCCATGACCCACCCGAGCCCGGGGTCCAACGGTCCCCCCACGTGCACTTCCACCCGGAACGAATGGCCGTGGAGGCGGGCGCACTTGTGACCTTCGGGGACGTACGGCAGGCGGTGGGCCGCCTCGAAGCCGAGCTCCCGGAAGACGCGGTGGCCGCTCATGGGATGCCCAGCAGCTTGTGGGTCTGCAGCGACAGGCTCCACTGGGGGTGGGCCAGGCAGTACTCGACGCAGGCCCGGGTGTGCTCGGCCAGCAACGGGCCGTCCATGGGCTGCAGGTAGAGCCGGTCGGCGACCAGGTCGAGCCGCTCGGCGTCTTCGGGCATGAGTCCGTCCTGGGGGTAGACCAGCTTCAACTCGTCGGCCCGGGCCAACCGGATGGGCGCCACCGCCTTGGGGCTCACGCACACCCAGTCGATCCCGGCCGGGGCCGGCAGGGTCCCGTTGGTCTCGAGGCCCACTTCGAAACCCTGCTCGTGCAGCGCCCCCACCAGCGCCTCGTCGAGCTGGAGGAGCGGCTCCCCTCCGGTGCAGACCACGTAACGCACCGCCTCGGGGTGCCCACTTCCCGTCCAGGCGGCGGCTACGGCCCCGGCCAGCTCCCCGGCACTGGAGAAGCGACCCCCGCCGGGCCCGTCGGTGCCGACGAAGTCGGTGTCGCAGAACCGGCAGATCGCCGTGGGGCGGTGGCGCTCCCGCCCTGTCCAGAGATTGCAGCCGGCAAACCGGCAGAACACCGCCGGCCGCCCGCTTCGGGCGCCCTCGCCCTGCAGTGTGTAGAACACCTCCTTGACGAGGTAGGCCATCAGGTGGCCTCCAAGCGGGCCCGCGCCGGGTCCGCCATACCCGCTTCGGCGAACCCTTTGGCCCGCAGCAGACAAGCGTCACACGCCCCGCAGGTTTGTCCCCCCGGCGCCGGGTCGTAGCAGCTGTGGGTAAGCGCGTAATCGACCCCGAGTTCCACCCCCAGAGCGATGATCCCCGCCTTGTTCAGCTCCATGAGCGGAGCATGGATCTGCGTGCGGGTCCGGCCCTCCACCCCGGCCCGGGTGGCCAGGTTGGCCATCGACTCGAAGGCGGCGATGTACTCCGGCCGGCAGTCCGGGTAACCGGAGTAGTCCAAGGCGTTGACCCCGATGAAAATGTCCGACGCCTCGGCGGTCTCGGCCAGGGCCAGGGCGAAGGACAAAAAGATGGTGTTGCGGGCGGGCACGTAGGTGACGGGTACGCCCACCTCCATGTCGGACACACTCCGTCCCTTGGGCACCGCCATATCGGAGGTGAGCGCCGACCCGCCGAAGGCGCGCAGATCAATGCGAGCGGTCACGTGGTGCTCCACGCCCATAGCCTCGGCCACCCGCCGGGCGGCCTCGAGCTCGACGTCGTGGCGCTGGCCGTAGTCGAACGACAGAGCGTGGCAGCGGTACCCGTCGCGCTGAGCGACGGCCAGCACGGTGGTCGAGTCGAGACCACCGCTCAAGAGCACCACCGCCGGCCGACCCG
Organism: Actinomycetes bacterium; assembly: GCA_021838445.1. Taxonomy (GTDB): domain Bacteria; phylum Actinomycetota; class Acidimicrobiia; order Acidimicrobiales; family Palsa-688; genus JAKCDU01. Next base: position 27,924 of record JAKCDU010000014.1, read on the forward strand.
AGTTCACCATAGGGGACGACGCTACCCACTTCCCGGGCGCGAGCATGTACGTCATGACCGGCGATCTGCACACCGATCGGCAGCGCGCCGAATCCTTCGGTGCCTCGGCCGAACGCTACGACCGTTCCCGGCCTTCCTACCCGCCCGCCCTCGTCGACCATCTGCTCGGCCTGACGCCGTTGGGTGTCGACGTGCTCGACGTCGGATGCGGGACCGGCATCGCGGCGCGTCTGATGACCGATCGCGGCGCCTCCGTGCTGGGGGTCGAGGCCGACGCCCGCATGGCCGAAGTGGCGAGGCGACGGGGCACCCCCGTCGAGGTGGCCCGTTTCGAGGCATGGGACAGCCGGGGTCGGGTCTTCGACCTGATCACCGCCGCTCAGGTGTGGCACTGGGTCGACCCGCGCGCCGGGGCGGCACGAGCCGCTTCGCTGCTGCGGCCGGGTGGTCGATTGTGCCTGTTCTGGAACATCGGTAGCCCGCCGGCCGAGGTACGCGCCGCCTTCGAGCAGGTCTACCGCGAGGTGGCCCCCGAAGCCGACGGGTTCTCGGTCGCCACCACTTACTCCCGTGACAAGGGCTACGAGGCCGAACGAGCCGGCATCCGGGCCACCGCGGGGCTGAGCGGTCCGCAGGAGCACCGCTTCGAATGGTCCCGCACCTACACCCGCGACGAGTGGCTGGATCAGCTTCCCACCCACAGCGACCACATCACGATGTCACCGGGCCGGCTGCAGCGGGTGCTCGACGGTATCGGAGCGGTGATCGACCGCTTCAGTGGCGAATTCGTGATGGCCTACTCCACCCTCCTGCTGGAGTCGGTCCGGGACCGGACGACACCTTGAGGCCCCGGCGGCGGCAATAGGCTCAGCCGGATGGCCGAGCTGATCGTGGACGGAACCGACCTGGTGCTGCATCTCACCTTGGCCCAGAAGGTCCTGTCGTTCCACAACGACCTCCGGGTGCCGCTCACATCGGTGCGCTCGGTGCAGGCCGTGGACAAGCCGTGGCTGGCCCTGCGGGGCCGGCGGATGGCCGGGACGGCGCTCAGGGGAGTGGCGGCCATGGGCACGTGGATACACGGCGACCGGCACTACGACTTCTGCGTGGTGCGCTCGCAGCAGACCGCGGTCCAGCTCGACATCAGCACCGGACGCTTCGACCGTTTCCTGGTCAGCCTGCCACCGGGACTCGACCACCGGGCCGAGGCCGACCGCCTGGCCCGCGCCGCAGGGATCGCCACCACCGGCTGAGCCCGTCGGGGTCCGCCGGCGTGTCGCTCAGGTCTGCTTGGCCAGCACCGCCTCGGCGAGCCAGTCCATCTCGTCGTCCCAGTCGGCCACGGGCGCTACCGGGCGCAGAACGAACTTGGTCAGGCCCTCGTCCACCAGTTGGGAGACGAGCCGGCCGAGGGAGTCAGCTCCCACGGGGACCAGGTCGGAAGGGTCGACCCCGGGGTCGAGGTCCTCACGACGGGAGCGCACCGCCCGCAACCGGGTCCGGGCTGCCGCTTCGAGGCCCGACGCGTCACGGGCGTACCCGATGGAGAGGCCGAAGTGCTCGGGGTCCACGCTCCTCCCCGCGTCGTCGGCGGCGGCGAGGATGCCGGCCCGGATCTCACCGGCCCGCCGGGGGGAGACCATCGAGCCGAGCCATCCGTCCGAGAGCCTTCCGGCCCGGGCGACGGCCTCGGGGCCGGAGCCGCCCAGCCACAGCTCGAGAGGTTCCTGCACCGGCTTGACCGGCAGGTCATCGCCCGACCAGAGGTCCCTGAGCTGGGGGATCACCTCGTCCATCAACCGGCCCCGGTGCCGCCCGGCAGTGCCCAGACGTTCGCGCTCCCCCGGAAGGTCCAGCCCGGGGACCAGGGTCACGAGCAGGCGGCCACCGCTCAGCTGGTCGAGCTGGGCCAGGCGGTGGGCCACCAGGTAGGGCGTCGAACCGAACGGTATGAAGTTGACCCCGAGACGGACCCGCCGGGTGACCGCCGCTGCATAAGCCACGCCGAGGGTCGGTTCGGTGGATGGCACCGAGGGGACGTCAGACAGCCACAGGGTGTCGAACCCCTTGGCCTCGGCCGAGATGCACACCGCAGCCAGGGCCTCCGGATCGGGTGGGCCGAGCCCCACCGAGACGGCGAAGCGCACCTTCACCGTCCACCCCGCACCAGTCTGCCGGGCAGCGCGCCAGTGGGCTCACCTTCCCGATAGACCTCGACGCCGGACACGAAGGTGTGCAGATAGCCATGGGCCGGCTGCATGAGCCGCTTCCCCCCCGCCGGCAGGTCGCCGGTGATCCGGGGACGCTCCAGCCCCAGCCGGTCGAAGTCGATGACGTTGACATCGGCTTTGTAGCCGGGCGCCAGCAGGCCCCGATCGGTGAGTCCCACGGTCTGGGCCGTGGCCCGGCACTGTCGGGCCACCAGCCAGGGCAGCTCGAACCGGGCCCCGCGGCGGCGGTCGCGACCCCAGTGGGTGAGCAGCGTGGTCGGGAAGCTGGCATCGCAGATGGTGCCGACGTGGGCCCCGCCGTCACCCAGGCCCGGGACGGTGTGGGGGTGCGCGAGCATCTCGGCCACCGCGTCGAGGTTCCCGTCGAAGAAGTTCATCACCGGCATGTAGGCCAGGCCGTCGAGCAGGAGGTCGTAGAGCATGTCCTCGGGGGTGCGGCCCTCCCGGCCGGCGCGTGCCGCCAGCGACGCCGACGGCGGCGGCTCGTAGTCGGGAGGATCTCCGAGCTCGAAGATCCGCTCGGGTCGCATGAACCCAGCCCCGAGAGGCGGTGATTCGGCGAGGATGCGGTCCTTCACCGCCGGGTCACGCAGATCCGGTGAGGAGCGGAAGGTGGGCGACACCTTCCACGGGTTGATGGTCCCTTCCAGGCCGATGACCACACCAACCGCCCGACTGGCGACCTGGCCGCGCATCTGCAGGCCCTCCCTGTTGGCCTCCTCGAGGGTGCCCAACATCCGGCGGTATCCGTCGCCGGGGGCGGTCTGCAGGAGCGAAACCGACAGCGGGCGACCGGAACGGCGCATCATCTCGAGGAGGGTCCGCACCTCCGAGTCGAAATCGGGGAAGTCTGAGATGACCTGCAGGACACCGGCCCCGGTGCGACCGATGGCTTCGGCGATCCCGACGAGTTCCTCGCGGGCGGCGGTCAGAGTCGGTGTCGGCTCGCCCCGGCTGGTCTTGTGGTTGAGGGTTCTCGAAGTGGTGAAACCGAGAGCGCCCTCGGCGATCCCCTGCGCCGCCAGCCGCCCCATCTCGGCGATCTCCTCCTCGGTCGCCGGTTCCCGGTCGGCTCCCCGCCGACCCATCACGTACAGACGGAGAGGCCCGTGGCAGACCTGGGCGGCGCAGTCGATGTCGCGGGGGCGGCGCTCCAAGGTGTCGAGGAACTCCCCGACGCTCTCCCAGCTCCAGGGCAGCCCCTCGTGCAGCACGGTACCGGGGAGATCCTCGACGCCCTCCATCAGCTCGATCAGCTGTTCCTGGTCGCCGTCCCTGACCGGGGCGAAACCCACCCCGCAGTTCCCCATGACGACGGTGGTGACGCCCTGCCCCGACGAGGGCTGCAGGCGATCGTCCCAGGTGGCCTGCCCGTCATAGTGGGTGTGGATGTCCACGAATCCGGGGGTGACCACGGCGCCCGACGCGTCCACCTCCTGGCGACCCCTTCCGGTGATCCGGCCGACCTCCACGACGACGCCCCCGTCCAGCGCCACATCGGCCGTGCGGGCCGGCGTACCGGACCCGTCCACGACCGTCCCCCCACGGATGACGACGTCGTATCCCATGGTCGGAGCCTATGACCGATCGGCGCTCCGGCGCGCCCGGGATGACGCAACCCGCCAGACCCGACCCCCGCGACTCGGCCCGGGTCGTGAAGGGCCGGGGGGCGAGCGGCGCCGGGCTCAGTGCTGACCGAGGTGGGGGGCGGCCCGGCCGGCGATGAGACCGAGCTCGAGGTAGCTGCGGATACCAGGGTCGGCGCGGCACACGTAGGGCACAGCGTTGACGCAGTGCATGGCCGTGGCCACCACCCCCGGGTTGCGCCGCAGTCCCTCCTCCACCGACTCGGGCTGCCAGCCCTTGAATGTGACCAGCACCGGGGGATCGCCGACCACCTCGACCTCGAAGCGCTCGCCGGCCGGCCCGAAGTTCCACGCCGGGTCGAGGTGCTCCTCCCCCATGAGCCAGTTGACGATGGCCGCCACCACCACCTGCCCGTCGATCACCGCCTCCCAGCGGAAGCGACGGGCGGCCACCAGACCGGGTTGGATGACCCCGATGGGCGAGTCGATGGGCGCGGTGGCGACGGCGACCTCCTGGGTGGTCCTGAGCTCGGCGTCGTCGCGGAAACCCATCTCGTGCAGGACCATCCGTACCGACTGGCGGAAGCCGCCACCGAGGAGCTGGGCCATGGGACCGGCCAACGCCTCCGCGGGGGTGCCGCCGAAACCCATGATGTCGCCGACCACATCGGGGGCGTTGTAGGTGCGGATATCGGAGAACTCCTCGGCCCGCACCGACGTCACCGCCCCCGACAGGCCCGAGACCATCAGCGGGAAGCGTTCGGTGATGCCCCCCGGGTGGATGCCGGTGCCGTGGAGCGATGACCGTCCCTCCCGGCAGGCGTCGAGCAGGAGCTCACTCTTGCGGGCGTCGGGAAAGACCCACCCGACAGGGGTCACGACGTTGCGTCCGGAGCGCAGGATGCGCTCCACGATCCGCTCGTCGGGTACGAGCGGGGCGTAGATGACGCAATCGGCCGGTACCCGCATAACCTCATCGGGGTCGTCGGTGGCGATGACGCCGAGCGGTCCGATGCCGGCGATCTCGCCGGCATCCCGACCCGCCTTGGACGCCGAGTGCACCCAGCAGGCGACCAGCTCCAGGTCGGGGTGGCGGGCGACGCCCTCAATGGCCGCCCGGCCGACACCCCCGGTGGCCCACTGCACGACTCTGTAGGTCAATCGAACTCCCTCTCGGTGGGTGGGCCGGGCCGGTCTAGCCGGATAGGTCGCCGCTGCGCAGCACGAGCGGGAAGCGGTCGATGGAACGGATGCCGGTGGTGAAGTCCAACTCGGCGCCGGGGGCCACGTGGTAATCGGGGTGGCGCTTGTGCCACTCGCGCAGCGCGACGCGCAGCTCGAGGCGGGCCAGGTGCGATCCCAGGCAGCGGTGCACGCCCCCGCCGAAAGCCATGTGGCGGTTCGGGTCACGGTCGAAGCGCACCGTGTCGCCGTCGCCGAACTCCACGTCATCGGTGTTTCCGGAGCCGAGGAGCAGGGTCACCTGAGCGCCGCGGGGAACGGGGCATCCGCCGAGCAGCGTGTCCTGGACGGCTTTGCGCGGTACCCCGATGACGGGGGTCTCGTAGCGCAGGAGCTCCTCCACCGCGGCGGGGATCAGCGACGGGTCGGCCACGATCTGACGGCGGTGATCGGGATGGCGGGCGAGGAAGGCGAACATGCAGTCGAGTGAGGCGGTGACGGTGTCGAGGCCGGCGATCAGGAACAAGAAGCTGATGTCGAGGATCTCCTCGCGGCTCAGGCGGTCACCGTCGATCTCGGCCGCCAGGAAGTGCGTCACCAGGTCGTCGCGCGGCTCCTGGGCCCGCTCGTCGAGGACCCTGTCGAAGTACTCGTATATCGACCGGGCGGTGGCCTGCTGGTGGGCCCGGGCGTCGGGATGACCGCTGTGGACGCCGACGACGCGCTCCGGGCGGATGATCCCGTCCTTCATGGCCAGGAAGGTGGGCAGCTCGTCGAGCGGCAACCCGAGCAGCGTGAGGAACACCTGGCTCGGGAGGGGCACCGAGAAGGCCGGTCCGAAGTCGATCTCGTCCTGTCCCTCGAAGGCATCCATCAAGCTGTTGGCCAGGTCGGCCACCGGTCGCTCCAACCTGGCGACAGCCCGCGGCGCGAACAGCGGGTCGAGCAGCTTGCGGTACTTCTTGTGGTCCGGGGGGTCGATGTTGAGAGGTATCAGGGGTCGGACATTGGACAGGTCCACGGCCTCGGTCGAGGCGAAGACCTCGGGGTGGCGAAAGGCCTCTTCGATGTCGCGGCGATGGCAGATGATGCCCATCCGCCCGGCGGGGGTGTCCACGAACTCGACCGCCGGCATCACGTCCCGCATGGCCCGGTAGACCCCGTGCGGCTCGTTGGCCATGATCCGGGCGCCCTGGGCCATGGCGTCGAGATCCGGTTCTGCGGGCAGGTCGGCCTCATCCATGATCCCGAACGTAGCCCCCCGGGCCGGCCGCTGTCAGCCGGCCGGGCCGGCCGCCGTCAGCCGGCCGCCAACCGGGCGACCACCTCCGGGAGGTCGGTCAAACGGTCGATGACGCCGTCCGGTTCGATGTGCGCGTCCAGGTCACGGCTGTTTCGGACCCACACGCCTTTGATACCGGCCTGCTGGGCCCCCCAGACGTCGTCGTAGCGCCGGTCGCCGACGAACACGGCCCGGCGCGCCGGCAGGCTGTCCAGCACCGCCCGGAAGGCCCGGGCGTCGGGCTTCACGTGGTCCATCTCCGACGTGTAGAACCGGGCGTCGATCAGTTCGGCCAGGCCGTCGCGTTCGAGGAAGTGCTCGTGGAAGTGCCGAGGCCAGTGGGTGTTGGACAGGAGCCCGATGCGCAGACCCATGTCCCGCAGATGCCTGATCGTGGCCGCGGCGTCGTCGACGTGGCGGATGTGGGGAGTCCAGGTGTCGAGATGGTGGACCGCGGCCTCCTCGAGCACGGCTGCGGCCACGTCGGCGTGGATCTCGGCCGAAGCCTCGGCCAGCAGGTCGGCCAGTCGGGTCGAACGCCGATCCGTACGGGTGCGCCGCCACGACCTCTCCTCCACCGCGATCAGTGTCGCCACGAGCTCATCCTCCCGCTCGGGGGCGATGTGGCGGGCAGCCAGCCGCCACATGTCCTCCATGTCCACATCGGTCCAGACCGACAGGGTTCCGCCCCAGTCGAATATCACCGCGTCCATGGCAAGGAAGTCTGGCCGCGACCGGAGGCCGGCTGCGGCCAGCCCCCCACGCCCGCGGCAGGTGGCTCCGGGCTGGTCGGCGGTGGCAATGTCGGGGACATGACCGGCGGGGGTGGTGAATGGCCCCGGGGCCGCTCCCGTCACGGCGGGGTGGACGAGATACCCCTGCCTGCGACCGTTCGGGGTCGGCTCTGGCTGGCCGGGCGTCGCTACGTCGGGCCCGACCCGGCCGCCGCCTTGGATTCGGTGGGAGCGTCGATGGTCGTCTGCCTGTGCGAGCCCTTCGAGCTGGTCGAGCGTTACCCGGGCTACGTCGAATGGCTGGGCGCGGCGAGCGGTTCGCCGCCGGCTGCGCTGTGGTGGCCGGTACCCGACCTGCATGCCCCGCCGATCGACGCCGCCGTGGGTCTGCTCGACGAGCTGGCCGCCCGTCTGGGTGAGGGCCTCGGCCTGCTGGTGCACTGCGGGGCCGGGCTGGGTCGGGCCGGGACGGTGGCGGTGGCCCTGCTGATGCGCTTCGGCCTCCCTCTCGAACGGGCCCGGGCGGTCGTGTCGGCGGCCCGCCCGGGGGCCGGCCCGGAGGTCGGCGCCCAGGAGGTACTGCTGCGGGCCCTGGCCGACCTCTGGGGGTAGGGTCGGCGCCCATGCCGCTCATTCAGATCAACATGCTCGCGGGCCGCACCGACGAGCAGAAGGCGGCCCTGCTACGGGCCGTCACCGACGCCGTCCACGAGAGCATCGGGGCGCCGATGCCCTCGATCCGGGTCTGGATCCACGAGTTCGCCAAGACCGACTACATGGCCGCGGGCGAGATGCCAGCCTGAAGGGGTCCGGACCCGCTCCTCGAGCAGGTCGGCGAAATCCAGGGCGGACAGGGGCCCGGAACCGAACCCGGCCACCCGCTCGGCGCCCAGCACGGCCTGGACCCGGCCCCGCCCGATCAGGGCGTCCTGGTAGGGGTTGCGGGCCAACTCCCCGGCGTGGCAGGCCAGCGCCGCTTCGAGGCGGTTCATTGAGGAACGGCTGTAGGCGACGTAGCGGTTGGGAGCGGGCAGATCACGCCACAGGCCCCAGGCCCACCACCGGGAGAACGGCGCACTGCGGGCCACGGCCCGGCCGACCACGGCGTGCCCGTGGTGGGCGTCTTGGGGGTGGGGCGACACGACGAGATCGGCCCCGATGTCACCGGCGGTGGACTCCACCAGGTCCACAATCCGGTCCTCGGCCAGGCGCAGATCGTCCGCCGAGCCGATATCCACGAGAGGGTCGGCGACCCGGCCCTCCAAGCCGAGCACCGTTTCGGCGGCTTTCAGCTCGCCCCGGCGCCGGTCCCGGTCGGTGTCACGCCCGAGGCTGCAGGTGAGGTTGACCACCCGCCATCCGGCCCGACGCAGGGCGAGGAGGGTGGCCCCACAACCGAGCACCTCGTCGTCGGGGTGGGGGGACACGTGAAGGGCGGTGCGGCTCATAGCTGCCTACACTCTGGCGGATGTCCTCAGTCGCCGAGTGGTGGCAGAAAGAGACCTTCATCCGCCAGCCCGATTGGGCTCCCCCGAGCGCGTCGATGCCGACCCGGAGGTGGCCCCGGGTGGTCGTGGCCGCGGTGATTGCGGGGCTGCTCGGCGCGGTCGTGGTGCTCGGCGAGACCTCCAAGATCCCCGCCGTGTGCAAGTCGGCGGAAGCGCTGGCCGGGGGAAGTCAGCCTTGAGGCCTCTGTGGGGGCGGGCCCCCCGATTCGCCGATCTGGCTCCCGAGGCCGCCGTCGACCTGGCCTACCAGGTGATGCTGCGCCGCAGCCCCGACCCCGGAGGGAGGGATAATTCGCTCAGCCTGCTCCGCTCGGGCCTGACCAACCAGGAGCTGGTCGATTCGTTGCGGGCGTCGAGCGAGTACCACCGCGACGTCCGTTACCCGGGCAAGCTGCTCGGGCACTCCCTCCACGCCAGCCGCTGCCAGTTCGTCCGGTCGCTGCCGCCAGGCCGGGTCATCGTCGACCTGGGCGGGACCGATCTGGGCAACCCGGCGGGAGCCATGGTCGCGATGGGCTACCCCTACCGCTTCGACAGCCTCACCATCATCGACCTGCCCTCCGAGGACCGCCACGAGATCTACCGCCAGGACGCCACCACCTCCGAGAGCGTCGACACGCCGCTCGGGCCAGTGACCTACCGGTACCACTCGATGACCGACCTGAGCGGCATCCCCGACGACAGCGTGGACCTGGTCTACTCCGGCCAATCCATCGAGCACGTCCCACCCGAAGCCGGCCGCCACGTGCTGGCCGAGGTCACCCGCATCCTGAGACCGGGGGGGCACCTCGGTCTCGACACCCCCAATGGGACGGTCACCCGGCTGCAGCAGGACGAGTTCGTCGACCCCGACCACGAGGTCGAGTACCGCCTCGACGAGCTGCGCGACCTGGTCGAGGGTTCGGGTCTGGCAGTGGTCGACTGTAAGGGCGCCAACTACTCCGGCAGGGGCCTGGCCGCTGGCCGCTTCGACGTGGACGAGGTGGCGGGCAACTCGGGGCTCTACTGGGACGCCGCGGCCTGCTACCTGCTGTGCGTGGTGGCGACCAAACCGTGAGCGGGCGGCGGCGGAGCTAGAGCTCCTCGGCGAAGCCGGCCTGGAGCCGGTTGAACACCGTCCAGCCCAGGGCCAGCGCGACCAGGGCGAAGGCCGCCGAGTACCCGAGGTCCACCACTGTGGGGAACTTGCCGTAGTACATGACCGCCCGGAAGCAGTTGGTCAGCTCGGTCATGGGGTTGACCTTGATGTACTTGGCGTACCGCTTGGCCGACGTGATCGGGTAGATGACCGGTGTCAGGTAGAACCACACCATGAGCAGGATGGACATGAAGTGCTCTATGTCGCGGAAGTAGACGTTCAGGGCGCTGAGCAACAGGCCGGTGCCCAGAGCGATGGCCGCGGTGATGGCGACCAGCAGGATCACCATCGGGAGGAAGAGCACCACGTTCCAGTCACCGAACCCCACCAGTACCACCACCAGAAGCCCCATCTCGATGAAATGGGTGACGACGGCGGCGCTGACGGTGGCGGCCGGCAGCAGACGCCGATCGAAGAACGTCTTCGAGATGAGGGAGGCGTTGCCCACGATGGAGCCGATCGAACCCATCAGGGCGGTGGAGAAGAACGTCCAGGGCAGGAGCCCGCACATGAGCCACAGGGAGAAGACGTTGAGCCCCCGCACCCCCGGCGGCGGTGACGCCTTGAGGAACAGCTTGAAGACGATGGTGTACACCGTCATGGTCGCCAGCGGGGTCACCAGCGACCAGGCCCAGCCGAGGAACGACCGCTTGTACTTGGAGCGCAGCTCGCGCAACGCCAAGTTGAGCAGCAGCTCGCGATTGTCGCGGTAGCTCGAGACCAGGGTCACGACCTCCAGCCTAGGAGGGGGACCGTTCCTCCTCCAGACGGGCCACCCGGGTGCGCAGCTCGGCCACCTCCGTTTCGAGGCCGGCCACGTAGTCGCAGATGGCGGTGCCCATCCACGACGTGCTCTCCCCCAGTTCGGTCAGCTGCTCGGTGAGGTGGAGTACGTAGAACCGGGTGAGGACAGCCACCCCCCGCTTGACCAGGGCCGTGACCCGCCGACGGGAGTGGGTCGGGACGTCGGGGTTGATGCGGGCCGTGGCCGCCACCATGGACACCGCCTTGCGGGCCCGGCCGGCCGGGGTCTTCGCTACGCCCATGTCCTCGGCCCGACGTCGGACCTGGTCCAGGTACCCGGGGCGGGCCGCCTCGAGGCGGGCTACGGCGGCCTCGCGGTCCTCGTCCCGGTACTGCGGGGTGGACCGCGGCGCGTCACTCCCGACCGGGCCACTCGGCCGCCCGACGGGGGCCGGGTCGCGACGCTCGGGGCCGTCGTCGACGGCCGCCGGTCTCCGCACGGGGGTCTCGGGCTCAGGAGGGGGCGTCATCAGCTCCGACGGTACCCTGCCCGAATGGTGCTGCGAGTAGCCCTCGACGGTGAGCCGCTACTCGGCCGGCGGACCGGGGTGGGCAAGTTCGTCGAAGGTCTCCTGTCGGCCCTCGCCGGCCGGCCCGGCCTGGACCTTGGCGTCTTCGCCATCACCTGGCGTATGCGCCCCGAGCTGGAACGCCAACTGCCGCCCGGCAGCCGCCTCATCGGGCGGCCGATGCCGGCTCGGCCGCTGCGCCGGGTGTGGGAGGCGGGGCTCGACGTGCCCGCCGAATGGTTCACCGGTCGCCTGGACGTCCTCCACGGCACCAACTCGATCGTCCCCCCGACCCGCCGGGCCGCCCGGGTGGTCACGGTGCACGATCTTTCTCCCCTCCGCTACCCGGAGGTATGCGAGCCGGCCACTCTCGCCTACCCCGATTTCATCCGGCGGGCCATCGCCGGCGGGGCCTTCGTGCACACCGACTCGGAGTTCGTGGCCGCCGAGGTGACGGAGGCTTTCGGCGCTCCCGCCGACCGGGTGAGGGCCATCCACCCGGGCATCCCTCCGCTGGCCGACAGCGGGCGGGCGCCCGATCTCCCCTTCCCCCGCTACGTCCTGGCGATAGGCACGGTGGAGCCCCGCAAGGACTACCCGGGGCTGTTGCGGGCTTTCGACGAGTTGGCCGGACGCCACCCCGACGTGGGACTGGTGATCGTCGGCGCCGACGCGTGGGGGGCCTCGCAGTTCGCCGAGGCTCTCTCGGCGTCGCCCCACCGGGACCGGGTCGTGCGCCCCGGGTACCTGAGCGACGCCGATGTCGGGGCACTGCTGCGGGCCGCGACGGTCCTCGCCTACCCGTCGCGCTACGAGGGATTCGGCTTTCCTCCGCTGCAGGCCATGGCCGCCGGCGTACCGGTGGTCGCCACAGCCGCCGGATCGATACCGGAGGTGGTCGGCGACGCCGCGGTTGTGGTCCCGGTCGGCGACAGCGCGGCGTTGGCCGAGGCCCTGGAGCGGGTCCTCGACGACCACGTCCACGCCGAGCAACTAGGTCGGGCGGGACGGGAGCGGGCGGCGCGGTTCACCTGGGAGGCGCTCGGCCAAGCGATGGTCGGACTCTACGAGGAGGCCGTCCAGTCGATGTGATACCACTCGATCATGCTGCCTACCTGCGCGTCGGGCGGTCGTCCCACCAGCCATGTGAAGAACCCGACGGGATCGGCGCCGACCGGTTGGACCACCACCGCGGTGACCTCCCAGCTGTGCAACTGGGACGTCAGAGCAGCCCGGAGCTGAGGGGTACGGGCCACCGGCTGGCTCTGCTCCAGGGCCTGGAGGGTGAGTATGGTCTCGGTCGGCTCGAAGAACTGGGATCCCGACGGCTGCTGGGGCACCACGAAGTAACCGCCCGGCATGTAGAAGCGGAAGTCCGCCTCGGCCTGCCAGTTCATGGCCACGCTGTTGACCGGTGTAGCCGGCGGGTACACGAGGGTGACCTCGCCCGGCGACAGGGCATCCACCGCTGGAGTGCTGAAGAAGGCGGGGGTGCCGACGGTGCCGACGGCCACCGGCCAGGTTGGGGTCAGAGGCACGAAGACGGCCGCCGCCAGCAGGGCCGGCATCCACAACCGACCCCGCTCACGACGCAGGGCCTCGAGGGCCAGGCCCAGCACCAGCGCCGCGAACAGGGCGACGTACAACGTGTAGCGGACCGGGAAGCTGTCGTTGAACAGCGGAATCTTGTAGAGCAGCGCGCCGGGGAGCACGAAGTTGCGGGTCGTGGTGGCGAAGCGGGCCAGGCCGATGTGGAGGCGGACCCCGAGGGTGAGCACGAAGGCGATGACGGCCATCACCGCCGCCACCCGCACGGCCCGCTTCTTGACCACGAACGGGGCGACGATGACCGTGAGCACGAGGAAGGGACCCAGGTAGGAGCCGTTCTCCGAGACGTTCCCCCCGATCTTGTCGCCCAGGGCCCGCAGGTGCGGAGTGCCGAACCTCATCAGGGAGGTCGGCAGGAGAGGCCCGAGCAGCGCCGAGTCGTAGATCCGGAACCCGGCTATCACCCCGTGGATGTGATAAGCGCCGAGGACAGCCTCGTAGGCCGGCCAGGCCAGCAGCACCACGGCCACGGCGGTGCCCGCCCCGATGCCGCGGGCGGCGTGGGGCAGTCGGGCGGCTATCTCGTGGCGGCGCCACACCGCCAGCACGGCCACGGCGATGACCGAGAAGAGCACGGTGGTGGCGAATATCTCCGTGGAGATGAGGAACTGGGCGGCCATCAGGACGCCGAGGAGCACGCCGCGCCCGACCGGGTTGCGGCGCTGGCGGACGAAGAGGTCGTCGAGCAGCAGGAACACCAGGGGGGGAATCGGAACGAAGGACAGGTTCAGGTGACCGAAGCCCTGGGCGACCATGTAGGGCGAGTAGCCGTAGAGCAGGCCGGCGGCGAAGGCACCCGGCCGCCACTCGATGTAGCGGCGGGCCAGCAGGTAGCCGGCTGACGCTGACAGGGGGTAGGCCAGTATCAACAGGAGGTTGACGCTGGCGTAGGGCCCGAACAGGACCGTGATCGGCGACATCACCAGGCCCAGGCCCAGGACCGAGGTGTCGTCCATGAGGTTGACCCCGAAGGGCACGTTGGCCGCGTGGGTTATGAACGGGTTGTGCCCGTGGGCCAGGGCGTAGGGTACCCAGGCCACGCACCAGTTGTACTTGGCCAGGTCACCGGCTCCGTACTCCGGCTCGGAGGTGGCCAGGTGCGGCAGGACGTGCCAGAACGAGACCAGGGCCGGGACCAGGTACAAGGATGAGACCAGCAGACCGACGCCGACCGAGAAGCTCGACGGGCGCCGGGCGTGACGGCCCCGCGCCCCCACCGACGGCGAGTCCGTACGGGAAGCGCCACCGGGGAACGACGAAGGATCGGGGCCGGTGCGGAGCGCGGCGGAGTGGGTGTGACGGCGGGCCCAGGGCCAGCGACGCCGTGCTGCGACCATCCCCGGGAGGCTAGCCAAGGGCCGGTCCCGGGACCGGGACCCAACATCGCGGCTACGGGCGATCAGGCCGAGGGGGAACCGGGGCGCGCCGCGAGACGCGCCCGCTGCGGCTCCACGGTGTAGCGCGGGTCCTCCGCCGACTGTACGCCGGCCTGGAAGACACCGAAGCGGGTGAGCGCCGACCCGGCCAGCAGGCAGGCTCCCGCCGCGGCTGACGCCAGCCTGGAGCGCCGCCCCACCACGGCCCCGGTGGTGCCGGCCACCGTCAGGGTCTCGGCCGCCTTCATCAGACGGCCGGCCCGTCCCTGGTCGTAGGTCTCGGCGGGCAGGCCCATCCGGGCCTTCATGACCCGCAGGGCGGTCAACTCGGCCACCGCTCCGGTGACCGCGAGGCGCCGCGCCGGGGCGGCTCGCATCGGCGGAACGGTCAGCAGCCCCAAACCTCCTGACGCCGAGCCGGCCGACCCGGCGAAGAGGAACGGCATCTCGCGGTAGCCCCCGTGCCAGGCCGGCACTGCGGTGTCGGCGACCAGTACCCCGGTATAGGTGGTGACCACCGGTCCTATCAGTCCGGCGGTCACCGAAGCGGCCTTCTGCAGCGGTCGCCGGGCGGAGGCGAGCGGGCCCGGCAGGGGGACCACATCGAGGACGGCGGCGGCGATGGCGGCGGGGCCGTACACCGAAAGGATCCACGAGCCGACGCTCATCGGGGACGACGGCTTGAAGACCCGCAACATGTTGTAAAAGCGGCCCGGGCGCCCAAGATCGTGTACCAGTGCGACCAGCGACAGGCCGATCGCCCCTGCGGCACCCATGCGCAGAGGGCGGCCCAGTCCCTCGATCCCTTTGGCCTCGGTGGCCGCCGCCAGCGCCGAGGACCCCCCCGCCAGTCCTCCGAGGAAGAGGTAGCCGGCGATGTCGAGTGCGGCCCAGGTCGGCGGGTTGAGGACGGGTTGGCCGTAATAGGAGCGCCCCGCGTCGGTGTCGGGCCGGCCCCGACGCCCGCGAGCCTCGCCGTCGGGAAAGCCCCGACGACCATCGGCGGGCCGGGGACCGCCGGCGGGGTGTGACCCCGCTCCGGGGCTCACGGCCGGCACCGCCGGCGGCCGATCCGAGGCGACTTCATCGGGCCGCGGCCACGACCGTCGCGGCCAGGGCCAGGGCAGCCACGGCGGCCCGCTTCCACATGGACGGCAGATCCCGAGTGGTCACCACCGGTTCGGGGGGCAGCCCGTAGACCTCGGGCTCGTCGAGGAGCAGGAAGAACGCTCCCGTGCCGCCCACCCCGTCACCGGGGTCGTCCCCGTACAAGCGGGCCCCGGCCACGCCCCGGCGGTGGAGGACTTCGACCCGGTCGGCGGCCTCGGCCCGCAGGACGTCGAGCTCCCCGAACTGGATGGACCGGGTCGGGCAGGCCTTGGCACAGGCCGGCTCCATGCCCACCTTGAGGCGGTCGTAGCACAGGGTGCACTTCCAGACCCGGCCGTCCTCCTTCCGCTGGTCGATCACCCCGTAGGGACAGGCGGGTACGCAGTAACCGCAGCCGTTGCAGACGTCGGACTGGACCACCACGGTGCCGAACTCGGTCCGGAAGAGTGCGCCGGTGGGGCAGACGTCGAGACAGGCCGCCCGGGTGCAGTGCTTGCATACGTCCGAGGACATGAGCCAGCGCAGTTCCCCGCCAGCGGCGGGGAGGCCGTCACCTGCGGGGAGGCCGTCACCCGCCCCCGGCGCGGGGTGGCGCTGCTCTATGAAGGCCACGTGGCGCCAGGTGTCAGCGCCGAGGCCCCAGGAATTGTCGTAGGAGAAGCCGGAGAAGCGCAGCCCGTCGTCGGGTACGTGGTTCCACTCCTTGCACGCCACTTCGCACGCCTTGCAGCCGATGCAGACCGACGTGTCGGTGAAGAAACCCATCCGCGGCCCGCTGTCGGCCCAGCCCGCATCCGTCGCAACCATGGCGCCTCCTTCATACCCAAAGCTGCGGGTTCCATTCAGGCGAAAGTGATCGGTCGCAGAAAATATAGGGTCTTGTGGATGCCACCTCCTCATGACGGCCCGGGCCGGGACGAGAGGTCCGATCCCCTCCGGGTGGCGGCCATCGCTGCCCGCGGCTTTCACGACGACCCGGTCATGTCGTGGGTCTTCCCCGATCCGATCGACCGGACCGCCGCCCTCGAGCTGTCCTTCGAGCGGCTGGCCCTCCGTTTCGCCGCTCGGGACGGTCGCATCGACGTCCTCGACGATGCCTGCACGGCCCTCTGGCTGGGCCCCGACCCGCCGCCTGCGCCCGACGAGCCGACCCCTCCGTCGGACCGGCCGTGGCACCTGCTCACCCCTCAGGCCATGGAGCGGTTCTCCGTGCTGGGTGCGGCCATGGAGGCTTCCCACCCTGTGGAACCGCACTGGTATCTGGGGGTCGTCGCCTCGCTGCCCGACCAGCAGGGCCGGGGGCTGGGACAGCGGATCCTCGAGCCGGTGCTGCGCGACTGCGACGACCGCGGCGTCCCCGCCTACCTGGAGTCGTCGAACGCCCGGAATCTTCCCTTCTACTTCCGGCTGGGCTTCGCGCCGGTGGGCGAGATCACCATCCCCGACGGCCCTTCTCTGTATCCGATGTGGCGGGCACCGGGAGCGGCCACCGGCTGAGCCACCGGCTGGGCCACCGGCTCGGCCCGACACTCGGGGCGGCTCCGCCCGGTCCCGCACCGGCATGCTAAGAAGTGGCCCGATCGAAGCGATCCGGAGGGGGAACATGCGCGCAGTCAGGGTGGTGCGTCACGCGCGCCCAACCGAGGCCGTCGAGGTGCAGGAGACCGACGTGCCAGAACCCGCCCCCGGCATGGTCGTCGTGAAGGTGGCCGCGGCATCCCTCAACTTCGGTGACATCGCCCGCAGCCGGGGGACCCTGGCCAGCGTCATGGCCGAGCCGCCCTTCACGCTGGGTATGGACGCATGTGGGGTCGTCGAGGCAGCCCCTGATGACGCCGGCCACCTGGTCGGGAGGAGAGTGATGGCCATCACCCACATGGCCATGGGGGGAATGGCGGAGTACGCCCTGGCCCCGGTCACGTCGGTCTTCGAGGTACCAGACGAGCTCGACGACGCCGAAGGGGCGGCGTTCGTGCTGCCGTTTCACACCACCTACCTGGCTCTGCACCCACGGGGCCGCCTGGCCGCCGGCGAGACGGTACTGATCACCGCCGCCGCCGGCGCCCTCGGAACGGCGGCCGTCCAACTGGCCAAAGCGGCCGGGGCCCGGGTCATCGCCGTCGCCGGCGGACCCGAGAAGCTCGAGTTGTGCCGGCGGCTGGGCGCCGATGTGCTGGTCGACCACGGCAGCGACGACATCTTCGAGCGGGTGATGGAGGCGACCGGCGAGCAGGGGGCCGAGGTGGTCCTCGACCTCGTCGGCGGCGATCTCACCGAGAAGCTCTGGACATGCGTCGCCTACGCCGGACGGTACCTGCCGGTCGGCTTCAACGACGACCCCCAGGCCGGCATGACCGGCCGACCCCTCCGCCGGGTCTCCATGGGCAACTTCTCAGTGGTGGGCGTGATCCTGTCCTACGCCCCGCAATCCAAGCTGATGCGCCAGTTCGGCGTGGTTCCCAATCCCCCGGACCTCGGGCCCCGGGTGCACGAGGCCCTCTGCCAACTCGTGCGAGATGGCCGGGTGCGACCCCATATCGGTCGGCGCATCTCCCCCGAGCAGGTCGCCGGCGCCCTCGAGGACCACGAGCAGCGGCGCACGACGGGCCGGACGGTGGTCGTGTTCGACGGTTCGGTTCACTGAGCGGCGGCGAGGGGGAGGGAGCAGCGATGAACCCCGAAGAGGTGATGAGCGCGGCCCGCCAGGCCACCGGCCTCGACGACTTCGGCGGCACCGAGTTCGGCGAGGGCCTGGAGGTCTACTGCTCGGCGGTGGAAGCCGAGGCGGCCTTGAACGACCTGGGGCGGATGGCGGTCGAGGCCAACGTGGTCGCGTCGCTGGCCAACCGCCTCAAGATCGTCGACTGGGCTGAGCGCCACCCGCAGGTCGCTGAGGAGCGCATCGAGCGGCCGCTGGTGGTCATAGGCATGTTCCGGGCCGGGACCACCCTGCTGTCCAACCTCCTCGACTGCGACCCGGAGAACCGTTCCCTGCTGCGCTGGGAGTCCTCCGACAGCGTCCCCCCGCCCGATCACGACAACTTCCGGGAGGGCCCCCGCGTCGATGCAGCGAGAGCCGCGTCGGAGATGCTGGACCAGATCAACCCGGCCATCCCGGCGGTCCACTACGAGGCGGCCGACGGGCCCACGGAGTGTCTCACCCTGCTCGGCCAGGACTTCAAGAGCCTGCTGTGGGAAGCCATGACCAACGTTCCCTCCTACAGCGAATGGCTCATGGGGACCGACCAGACCTCGGCCTACCGCTACCACCGCTTGGCCCTGCAGGTCCTGCAGAGCGGCGGGGTACGGGGTCGTTGGGCCCTGAAGAGCCCTCACCACGCGCTGGGACTCGACGCGCTCACCTCGGTCTACCCCGACGCCGCGCTGGTCCTGCTGCACCGCCAGCCGACCACCCTGGTGGCGTCGGTGTGCAGCCTGATCCGCACCCTGTCGGGGACCTTCAGCGACGCCGACCACACCGCCTACATCGCCGAGCACTGGACGAGGATGCTCGAGGCCTCGGTCGAGAGGATCGAGACCTTCCGAGCTGCCCACCCCGAGCACCCCGTCGTCGACGTGGCCTACGCCGACCTCGTCTCCGACCCGGTGGGCACCGTGGCGAGCATCTACCGCTTCGCCGGGCGCGACCTGCACCCGGCGAGCGCGGAAGCCATGAGGAAGCACCTGGCCGACAACCCCGCCGGCAAGCACGGGACCCACCGCTACGAGCTCGCCGACTTCGGGTTGGACGGCGACGAGGTGACGGCCCGCTTCGCCGCCTACGCCGAGCGCTACCTCGGGGGGGCGTCTAGCCGCTGATCCCGTCGGGCCCTTCGGACACGCCTTTGGGTGCCCGCTGGCCCATGAAGCCGAACATGTAGCCGGCGACCCGGCGCATCTGTATCTCGTCGGCCCCCTCGGTGATGCGATAGCGACGGTGATGACGGTAGATGTGCTCGAAGGGCTTGTGGCGGGAGTAGCCGAGGCCGCCGTGCACCTGCATGGCCTGGTCGGCGGCGTCGCAGCACAGCCGGTTGGCCTGGTAGTTGCACATCGAGACCTTGTCGGAGACCGAGAAGGCTCCGTGGCGGTCCATCATCCACGCCGTCTTTTGGATCAAGGCGCGCAGCATCTCGGCCCGGGTCTGCAACTCGACGAGGGGGAACTGGATGCCCTGGTTGTGGGCCAGCGGCCGGCCGAAGGGGCTGCGGGCCCGGGCGTAGGCCACCGACTCGTCGATGCAGTACTGAGCGGCTCCGAGCGACGAGGCCGCTTGACGGATGCGGTTCTCGTTGAAGAAGTGCTGGACGACCATCAGGCCCCGACCCTCCCCGCCGAGGATGGCCGAGTCGGGGACGCAGACCTGGTTCAGTCGGACATGGGCGTGGTCGGTGGGCATGTTGAAGGTCCACAGGTACTCGACGATCTCGAACCCTGGGGCGTCGCGGGGTACGAGGAAGGCGGTTATCCCGGCCCCGTCGCCGGCACGGCCGCTGGTCCGGGCGAACACCAGGTCGTGGGACGCCTTGTGGATCCCCGTGTTCCAGGTCTTCTCGCCGTTGATGACCCACCCGTCGCCGTCGCGACTCGCCGTGGTCTCCATCCAGGTGGCGTCGGAACCGTGGTCCGGTTCGGTGATGCCGAACGCGAAGCCCCGCCGGCCGGCCGCCAAATCCTCGACCCACTCGGCCTTCTGCTCGTCGGTGCCGTAGATGATCATGAGCAGCAAGCCCACGTTGTTGCCGACGATGGAGTGCTCGTTCTGCAGGTCGCAGTGCAGACCGAGGCCCCGGGAGGCCAGGTGCTCCCTGATCACCGCCATGCCCAGATTGCTGCCGTCGCGACCGCCGTACTCGGCTGGGAAGGGGTAGCGGAAGTGGCCGGCCGCGTCGGCCCGCCGTCGCGCCTCGGCGAGGAGGGCCTCCCACCGCTCGTTGGGCAGGCCGCCGCGCTCCCAGTCGGTGCGGGCGTCCTCGCGGCGATGGTCGAAGAACCGGATGTTGTCATCCTCGGCTTCGAGGGGCTTGATCTCCCGGTCGATGAAGCGGTCCAGTTCCTCCAGGTAGTCGATCAGTTCCTGCGGCAGGTCGAAGTCCACGGTCTATCTCCTCGGGTCGGTGAGCATCAGCAGATCCCATTCCATCTCCGGGACCCGCCGGCCGCTGGCGGCCATGACGATGGACGGGAAGGTGCCGTCGATGTGGGCGGCCGCCTGCGCCGCCAGTCCCAGCGCCCACTTGAGAGCGGAGAACACCCTCCACCACCGGTAGCGGGCGGCGTCGAAGCACCCGCCGGCCGCTTCGTAGGCGGCCACGAAAGGCTCCAGGCGGGAGAAACCGCCGATTTCGAGGGCGTCGTTGCCGAAACGCCACATGCGGGTGGCCAACCAGGCCACGTCCTCCATGGGGTCGCCCCCGAAGCGGGCGCCCTCCCAGTCCAGCACGGCACGCAGCCCGCCGTCGCCCACGATCAGGTTGCCGGTGCGGAGGTCGGTGTGGACCAGGCAGGCGGCGGGCGGGGGTGGCGGTAGGCGGTCCTCCAACCACCGCAACCCGTAGGTGAGAGCCGGGCGGGGTTCGAGCAGCCCGGCCGCGGCGTCGGCCAGCGCCGCCAGAGCGGTAGACGCCGGAGAACGTTGGCCGGTATCGGGCAGGTCGGCGGGGGTGCGGGAGGGCGGGACGGAGTGCAGGCGGGCCACCGCCAGGCCCAACTGTCGGGCCACCTGCTCCCCCAAGCCGTCGGCCTCGATCAACCGCAGCACCCGGCGGGGCACGGTCTCGCCGTCTACGAACTCCGACACGAAGAAAGGTCCGCCCACCCAGGACGGATCGTCGCTCCAGGCCACCACGGCCGGTACCGGGACCCCGTGGGCAAGGGCGAGGGAGCGCACCGAGACCTCGGCGGCGACCGGGTTGATCTGCACCGCGGTGGGCACGATCGTGGCCACCAACCGCCGGAGTCGGCCGTCGGGGCCCCGGGCGTCAAAAGACAGGTTGGCCCGGCGGGCACCGGTCGTGGACGCCGTCAGGCCGGCTACTTCGACCGGCTCTCCCCACTCCCCGGCGAGGAAGGCGCCCAGCCCGTCGGCCAGCCCGGAGCTGTTCAACCACCCTCCCAGGCGTCGTAGCCGGGTTTGGCGACGGCCAGGTCGTCGCGGGCCACGGCCACGAGCGCTTCCCAGACCCGGACGGGGTCGAGATGCCCGGCCGGGTCCCGCAGCCGGTCGTCCAACTCACCTCGCAACGCCATCAGTTCCAGCCCGGTCTGTGGTCCCTCCCCGAGGCCGAGCAGCTCGATCAGGGCCCGGCGTTCCCGCTCGCGGGCGGGGGCCTCCAAGGTCGCCTGACGCTGCAGGATGCGGCACAGACTGGCCGCCACCCGGACCTGGTGGGCAACGGTGGGCGGCAGCGCGGCCAGCACGTCACCCTCCAGAAGGGAAGCGACCACGTCGAGCAGCTCGGCGTCGTCGGGGCGGTACCTCACCCGGCGGGGGAGCGCGACCGCTCGCCGGCTCGACGATCATCACCCGAAGGGCCGGCGGTCCGACCCACATCCCCCATAACCGTCATCAGTCGAGCACGGCGCCAGCCGAACAGTCAACCTTTTGTACAGTACCGATATATCGTTGTAGTATTGCGACATGATCAACGAAAGCCAACACAAGCGGGGTGGCCCTCCCTGGGCCGGGCGCATGCACCCCCACGGTCACCATGAGCACGGCCACGGAGGAGGCCACCGGGGACCCCGGGGCGACTGGGCCGAAGCCGGTCCGCCGTGGGCCATGGGCCGGCGGATGAGGCGAGGCGACGTCCGGGTCGCCCTCCTTGACGCCCTGCGCGAAGGTCCGGCCCATGGCTACGAGCTCATAAACCGCCTAGAGGCCCGGAGCGGGGGCATGTGGCGGCCGAGCGCCGGATCTGTGTACCCGACCCTCCAGCTTCTGGAGGAGGAGGGCCGCATCACCGGCCGCGACGAGGAGGGCAAGCGGGTCTACGAGTTGACCACCGAAGGCCGGGGCGAGGCCGAGTCTTCGCGCCAGCGCCCGTCCTGGAACCACGGAGGCCCGAGCCGGGCCCACCTCGAGCTGCGCGCCACGCTGGGCCAGCTGGCCATGGCGGCACGCCAGGTCGCCCAGGTCGGCGACGAGGCCCAGATCGCCTCGGCCGGAGCCGTCCTGGCCGAAGCCCGCCAGAAGCTGTATCGCCTGCTGGCCGGTGACTGAGCGCCGCTCGGACCGCGGGCGGCGGGCGGCCTTCGCCGCCCCGGGCGACGACAATGGGGGCGTGGAAGCAGATGTGATGCTCGAGTTGGCGGTGGCCCGGGCCGATGCCGAACTGGCCGCCGACAGCATGTGGCAGGCCGGGGCGTCAGCGGTGCTGCTGCGCGAGCAGGGGGCCACGACCACCGTCTGCGCCTCCTTTCCCACAGTCGAGGCCACCCGTACCGTGGCCCGGGAAATGGCCGCCCAAGGGGCTGTCGCGGTGAACGTCGACCCGTCATGGCGCGACGGCTGGCGGCAGTACGCGACCCCCGTCCCGGTCGGGGAACACCTCTTGATCGCCCCGGGGTGGCGAAAGGTGCCGATCGGCTCCCGACGGCTGGTCCTTTCCATCGACCCCGGCCCGTGCTTCGGCAGCGGCACCCATCCGAGCACCCGCCTCATCCTCACCGCTCTCGAGCAGCGGCCCCCCATCCCCGCCGAGCGGGTGGTCGATGTGGGCTGCGGCAGCGGAATACTGGCGGTGGCCGCCGCCCGCCTCGGTGCGACCGACGTCAGCGCGCTCGACACGGACCCCGAAGCCCTAGCCGTCAGCCGGGCCAACGCCGAGGCCAACGGAGTCGCCCCGCAGGTCCGCGCTTACGCGACCGACATCGCCGAGCTGCGGGGCCCGTTCCACCTGGCTCTGGTCAACGTCACGGCGGCCGTCCACGCCGAGGTGGCACCGGCAGTGACCGCTGTCATGGCCCCCGGCGGGAGGATGCTCCTGGCCGGCCTGCTTCCCGGTCAGTGGCGTCACGTGGCGCCGGCCTACACTGCGGCGGGGGCCCGGGTGTCGGCCGAGATGGCGCTCGAGGGATGGGAGGGACTTGAGCTGGTCGTATAGACGCGCAACCGACGTCGCTCCAGGATGCGAAGGGCCGGCAAGCTGAGAAGGCCCGGGGGCCTCCGAGGTTTCGCGGTAAAGGTGAAGATTGTCCGAGTCGAGCAATCACATCGTGACCAATCCGCCGACCAAGAACTGGACCAACATCTGCGAACTGACCGGTCAGGCCATGGACGCCCTGGTCGAGATCGAGCAGGCTCTGAGCTCGGTCGACGGCGCGACCCTCGACCCTCTCGAGTTCCGCATCCTCTTGTGGGCCCGCTGCAGTCTGGCCACCCTCTACGGCATACGCTCTGACGAGACCGTGAACGAGGCTGCCTTCGCGGAACTGCGGGCCCAGCTGGCCGACATCTGGGCCGATCCCCTCCCCGCGACTGACCGAAGCCGCAACGGGAACCCCCCTACAGCGGGGTAGCGGCCTCTACGAACGCGGCGGGGTGGTCACGGCGCGCAGTCCCTCGACGAACTCCTCCAGAGCCCAGACGGGTATGCGCCGGCTGCGCCCGACCATCACCGAGGCGATGGACCCGTCGGTGACCAGCCCCAGCACCCGGGCCCGGCTGAGTCCGAGGGCAGTGGCGGCCTGCTCGGGCGAGAGCATGAGCCGGGGGATGGCCGCATCAGCGACGAGGGTCTCGCCCCCCGGGTTGGTCCCGTGGGGGGGGTTGGGGCGGCGGCGCCACTGTTGACGCAGTACCGCCCGCTGGCGGCGCACCTCGTTGAGCTCGCGGCGGGCCACGTCGCGCTCCCGGCGGGCCTGGTCGCGCTCGCGGCGTGCTTCGCAGACCATCTGGTCAGCGGCCTCCCGGGCCCCCTCCAGGAGGGTCCGGGCCTCGACCTTGGCCTTCTCCATCAAGGCCCGGGCCTGGGTCCGGGCCTCGCCCAAGGTGGCTTCGGGAACCGCCGGCGGGGCGGCCGGCGCCCGGCGATCGGGACCGGAGCGCGAGGCCGAGAGGTCTATCGTCCCCAGGCGGGACCAGAACTCCTCTATTTCGCGGGCCCGCTCCTCGGCTCGCCGCTGGTCCTCATCGGAAAGGTAGTTCTTGATGTCCACCACGAGGCCCCTCTGATCCAGTTCTGTCTACCGACGGCGGCACCGACCACGGGGGTCGAAGCAGCGCACGAGCCGCAGAATAGGTGGGGCGGTAAGTGGAGGGCCACCATGACGGCCGGCGTTTTCGGGAGCGTCCGTATTGGGCTGAAGGCAGCGGAAACTCCTACCGAAGAACCCGAAAGTCGAGAAATCAGTTTAGTCGCTAATAGCGCGAATAGCGGCTACCGACGTTTGTATATGGACACGTCGAGGGCCTCGTCGTATCTTCAGACATCCGAACCGACTAGCCGGAAGGAAAGGAAGATGTCGGATCTCAGCATCGCAGTCGTTGGGTCGATGGCCAAGCCGGCCTACCCCCTGTTCCCTCCGGCCGGGTCCGTATCGCCGTCGGTGAGCGCCCTCGATCCCTATTTCCAGGCGCTGGACCAGACCCCGCCGCCCTCTCCCAGCGGATCGTCGACCTCCGGTCAGCACAGCGGCCAGAACCCCGGGTCGGGCTTCACCCAGGCCGGCACCACGCCGTCCGGGCCGCCGGCCAGCCCGTCGCCCTACGCGAGTGGCTCACGGTCGGCCTCGGGGGCCGCCTCCGTCTACGTGGCGACCGGGGGCGCAAAGGCCACCACCACGGCGTCGGCCACCTCGGCCCGCCTGGTCGATACCTACGGCTGACCCGCAGCACCCTGTGAGGGGTACCCCTGGAGCTCCCTGAACGATACCGAGGGCATTCCAAGGTCCCACTCGGGCGGGTACCAGGAACGCCTCCCAAGCTGATGACGAAATCGTCCCCAGCCAAGGAGGCCAGACGTGCCCAACGATCCTTCCGCATCCCCCCGCCGCCAGCGTGTCCGGCGGGCCCGAGCCGTCACCGCTGCGGTGGCGGGTGGTTCCCTGATCGGCGGGGTGGTACTCGCAGATATCGCCGCTCATGCCACCGCCCGGACCGCCGTGGCGGTGACGTCGCGCCTGTCGGGCTCCTCCAGCGCCACCTCCGCGTCAACAGCGTCGCCCACCTCCACCCAGGTGACGTCTGGTACCACGTCCTCGTCTTCCACCAGCTCCGGTTCGACCGGTAGCACGTCGAGCTCGACCTATTCGGCCCCGACGGCGTCGTCCTCTACGGCCAAGGTGTCGAGCGGTGCCTCCTGAGCGGGGTCCGCGGATTCCGAGAGAATCCCAAGCCAATCCTGCGAAGCCTCGCAGGACTTCTGCCGATCCTTGTGAGGAGACCAGCAGCGATCGGAGCATCTCAGAGCATGACCAGTCACGACCGAGACGGCGCCAGGCGCCTCGTGCGGATGCAGCGAGCCCGAGCGGTCACCACCGCCCTGGCCGGTGGGTCGGTGATCGGGGTCCTGGTTCTGGCCGACCTGGCGGCCCACTCCGCCCCGGCCCGAGCATCAGCCGTCCCCTCGACACCGACCTTCGCGCCCACCGGGGGCCCGGGCTCGACACCGGCGGCGGCGGGAGTGACCCAGCCCGCAGCCGCCGACCCGACCACCAGCCCCACCACGGCGGCTCCGGCGCCGACGACCGCTCCGGCCAGCACTCCGGTCTCGTCGGCTCCGGCCTCCAGCCCGGCCACCTCCTCCCCCTACATCCAGTCGGGCAACGGATCGTCCGGGTACTCGACTTATGCGCCGCCGGTGCCGTCCTACTCGCCGACCCCGGTGCAGTCGGGCGCATCATGAGCGTCGAAGCCGCCTACGACAGCTTCGGGGCGCTCGGGACCATCGTCGTGATCGGCGCGGCCGACCCCGACCGGCTCGCCGCCGCGGTCAGCTGCGTGCGCGACGAGATAGAGCTGTGCGATCGGTCCTGCAGCCGCTTCAGGGCCGACAGCGACCTGACCCGGGTCAACGACGGCCACCGCGGTCCGGTGTCGGAATGGCTGTGCGAGGCTGTCAGCGTCGCATTGGATGCGGCCCGGGCCACCGGGGGTCTGGTCGACCCGACCATAGGCCGGTGCCTCATGGATCTGGGCTACGACCAGAGCTTCGATCGCCTCGACCCCGACCGGCCACTGGTCGTGACCGCCAGCCACGTGCCGGCCTGGTCGCGGGTCCTTGCCGATCGGACGACCCGCCGGGTGCACTTGCCCGCCGGCGTGCGGCTCGACCTCGGGGCCACGGCCAAAGCCCTGTGCGCCGACCGGGCCGCCGCCCGGGCCGCGGCGGCGACCGGTTCGGGCGTCCTCGTCAGCCTCGGTGGCGACATCGCACTGGCCGGGCCACCGCCGGCCGACGGTTGGGCCGTGAAGGTCACCGACCGGGCCGACACCCCACCGGGGGTCGAAGCGCCCGGCCAGACCGTCGCCATACGCACCGGCGGCCTGGCCACATCAGGCACCTCGGCTCGGCAATGGGCACGGGGGGGAACCCTCATGCACCACCTCGTCGATCCCCGGACGGGACGCCCCGCCGACCCGGTGTGGCGGACCGTCACCGTGGCCGCCCGTTCCTGCGTGGCCGCCAACACCGCCTCCACGGCGGCCATGATCCTCGGCGCGGCGGCCCCCGACTGGCTGGCCGCCCGCCACCACGACGCCCGCCTGGTGCGCCCCGACGGCTCCGTCGAGACCACCGGCGCCTGGCCCGTCGGACAACCCCCACTTCTCCAAGGAACTCCCACATGAGCAGCCTCATCGGCACCTCGTCGGACTGGTACCTGATGCGGGCCAGCGGGTTCGTCGCCCTCCTCCTCATCACCCTGACCGTCGCCCTCGGCACAGCCAACGTGGCCCGCCTCACCCGAGGCAGATGGACCCGCATGGTCGCCGCCCTGGTCCACCGGAATGTCTCGCTGCTGGCGGTGGTCTTCCTGGCGGTCCATGTGCTCACCGCCATCAGCGACAAGTACGTCAAGGTGCCGGCCATCGCCATCCTCGTCCCCGGCAAGTCCGGCTACGACCCGCTCTGGGTCGGGCTGGGAGCGCTGACCATCGACCTGATCACGGCGGTGATCGTCACCAGCCTGCTGCGCAGCCGGCTACGCCGACGCACGTGGCAACTGGTCCACTGGCTGGCCTACCTGGCCTGGCCGAGCGCCATCGTGCACGCCATAGGCTCCGGCTCCGGAACTGGAGCCGACACCGGTCGCACCTGGTCCACCGCCGTCTACCTCGGTTGCGCTGTGGTCTTCGCCGGCGCGGTGGCCATCCGACTCTCACTCGAAGGGCGGGCCGCCCCTCCGGCGGCGGGCCGACCCCGACCCCGCTACGCCCTTTCCAGCGGCAACTCGGCCCCCCTCCAGCCGGCTCGTGTAGCCAACCACCGAGAGCCGGTGATGGCCTCCACCGGAGCCGGCTACCGGGCCGCCGACCAGATACGGAGATCACCGTGACCATGACCCTCGCCCAACGGGAGCGCCGCGCCGCAACCGCCCCCACCGGTCTGCCCCGGCTGCTGGCCGGCCGACCGGACCTGGCCGGCCATCTGGCCGCCTTCGGCCCGCTCCCCCCGGTGGCCGCCGAGATGCAGGCCATGACCGCCCGGGCCGGCCTGACCGGTCGGGGCGGGGCCGGCTTCCCCACCCACCGCAAGCTGGAGGCCGTAGCCGGCCGGCGCGGACCGCGAGTCGTGGTGGCCAACGGCACCGAAGGCGAGCCGCTTTCGGCCAAGGACAAGACCCTGCTGATCCAGGCCCCGCACCTGGTGCTCGACGGTCTCGACCTCGCGGCCCAGGCCGTTGGGGCCAGCCGGCGGGTCATCTGCATCGAGCGCGGCAACCAGGCCGTCTACGCCGCGGTCTGCGTGGCCCTGGCCGAGCGGCGCGACGAGAGCGTCGAGGTCGTGGTCACCCCGCGTCGCTACGTCACCGGCCAGGAGGCCGCCCTCGTGGACTTCATCGACGGAGGGCCGGGTCGGCCCACCCGCGAGCGACCCTTCGAGCGAGGTGTCGGAGGCCGTCCCACCCTGGTCGACAACGTCGAGACCCTCGCCCACCTGGCCCTCATCGCCAGGTTCGGGCCAGAGTGGTTCCGCCAGGTCGGCAGCCCCGGGAGCCCCGGGAGCGCCCTGATCACCGTAGGTGGCAGGGTCGACCGGCCCGGCGTGTTCGAGGTGGCGATGGGCACCCCGCTCAGCAGCGTTCTCCAGCTGGCTCAGGCCGCCCCACCCCGCGCGGTCCTGCTCGGCGGCTACTTCGGCCGGTGGATCCCCGCCCGCTCGGCTCGCCAGCTGACCCTCGACGCGGCGTCCCTGTCCGCTCACGGCGCCGCCGTCGGCTGCGGGGTGGTGGCCGTCATCGACGACGACTCGTGCGCCGTAGCCGAACTGGCGCGCGTCGCCGCCTGGTACGCCCACTCCAGCGCCGGTCAGTGCGGGGCCTGCACCTGGGGGCTTCGCGACCTGGCCGCGGCGACGTCCGCCCTCGAAGCCGGCTCCCCCGACCCGAGGGTAACCTCGGACATCCAGCGGTGGACAGCCATGGTGAAGGGCCGGGGAGGCTGCCGCCTGCCCGACGGGGCGGTCGCCTTCCTCGAGAGCGGGATGGAGGCCTTCGCCGACGAGATCGCCGAGCACCAGGCGGGGCGGTGCCGCCGTCGCGACCACCGGCTGCTGCCCACCCCGACCCCGGAGGCGTGGGGGTGAGAGCGAAGGTAGTCGAGCTCGACCCCATCGCCTGCGACGGGCACGGCATCTGCCACGAGTTGCTACCCGAGCGGATCACCCTCGACGACTGGGGTTACCCGATCATCGACCGCCGACCTCTGACCGATGACCTGCTGGCCCACGCCAACCGGGCCGTGGCCAACTGCCCGGTTCTGGCGCTGCGGCTGAAGACGGTGGAGTTGGTCATCGACGAGCGCATGCGACGGGGAGGCCGCGGCGCGGCCTGAACTACGGGGCCGCCTCGTCCGGCCCGACGGTGTCCGGGCCGCAGCCGGACCCGTCACGGGGCAGGTCAGCCGGCGGGGGCCGGCGACACCACAATCAGCTGACCCGACAGGACCGGGAGCTGGAGCGCGAACCCGCCGGCGGTGGCGGTGGCGTTGGTGGGGTCACCGAAGCGGATCCACAGGGGGGTGTCGACGGTGATCGACTGCCCGGCGGCCAGGATGGCCTCCTGGGTGACGGGGGCGGTGGCGCTGGTGCGCACCTGAACCCAGCAGGGGGCATTTATGGCTATCTGCACGGGTGTTCCGGCTGGAAGGGTGTAGGTGATCGAGTCGCCGTCGACGACCGGGGCGGGAGGCGCGGAAGGGGCGCCCGCCGAACTGCTGCTCGTCGAACTGCTGCTCGTCGACGACGCCGGTGCGGTGGTGACCGGCGAGCCTGCGGTAGTGGACGGGACCGTCGTACTCGGGCCGCTGGTGGGTTGCGCCGCCACCGTCGTGGTCACCGGGGGCAGAGTGCCGCCGGCCGTCTTGGCGCCACCCGAGGTGGACAGCCAGAGGCCGACCGCGGCGCCGGCCAGCCCGACCACGACGACGACCAGCCCGAGGATCGGGGGGCGTCGGCGGGCCGGGCGCCGGTAGTGCCTGCCGCGGGCCACTCAGATCGTCCCTCGGCGACGATTACGACCAAGCCGGGAGACCGGGTCGAGCGGCATGGGCACGCGTCCGAAGCTACCGGCCGGGCCGCGCCAAGGTGGTGATTCCCGAGCCGCCGGGGGGCCATCCCCCTCTGAGGTCGGGCCGGGCGGTGCCTCGATGGAAGCGCCCATACCCCCAATCGGCGGTCCGCCATCTCGGTCGCGGCGGACCCCTCGGGTCGACCAGCACCCAGGCCGCACCGAAGTCCTCCAGGGTGTGGCGCATCGCTTCGTCGTACCAACTCGGATGCCGAGTCTCGACGGCCACTCGGATCGTGCCGCCCCGGGCCGGGTCGCGGCGAGGCCGGCGCGGCGACGGGCAGGCCCCCGCTCAACTCGGCGGCCGCCTCAGCGAGCTGCCTCCTGCGGCCCAGCACGACAGCAGCGAGCCGGACAGGGCCGCCTCCACGGTTTGCAGAGCGGACGCTCCGAAGACCACGTCGCCGCCGAGGTCCGGCTCGGCCGCGATCAGCCCCGCCACCATCTCGTCGGCGGCCAGGAACTGGTGGACCTCGTCGGCCTCGACGTGGACGTCGTAGAAGCGGCAGGCGCTCTCGTCCACCCCGAGCCGCCTGAGCGCCGCGGCGTAACGGGCCATGGGCCCCGTGGAGGTCATCTCGAACAGGGCCAGGTGGCCCACGAGAGCCCCCCTCCAGCGGCGGTGCAAGCCGAAGAGGGAAATCAGGTTGGTGGTGGCCAGCGTGGCACCGGGTATGGCGTCGAGGTAGCGGTTGGGGGTCGGGTCCAGGCCGAGAGCCCTCATGGTGTCGGCGAAGAGCCGACAGTGCATGCCCTGCTCTTCACCGGCGCCGTACTCGTCGGCCTGTATGGCGACCATGGCCGCTTTGGCCCGCCCGCCCAGTCGGGGGATGGCCCAGGTGTGGGGATCGGCTTCTTTCAACTGGTAGGCCGAGCGGTGCACCGCCATCTCCTGCACGTGCTCCAGTCCGGCATGGGCCAGCACCCAGCCCGAGAGGGAGACGCCGCCGGTGCTTCGGGCCATCTCCCACAGTCGGCTGACGACGTCGCCGGGCGGGACGGGTCCGACGCTCCCGACGGCGGCCCGGAGGCGGTCGAGGAACACCCCTTCGATGTCTTCTCTCAGGGCGATCAGTGACGGTTCCCACTCCCAGGCCGGGTCGCTCTGGGGGAATCCCCCGTAGTGGTGCTCGTAACACAGGTAGAGGGCCAGGTGCAGGTCGTCATCGCTGGCTCCGGCGGCTCGTGGGACCCCGTCGAGGTGCCGTCTCGGGGCGGTGAGGGTGCCGATCAGGACATCGCTGAGCGAACCGCGGGGTCGGGGCAGGGCGGGGATCCGGGGCCAGACTGGCGGAGCCGAGGGAGGGCTCGGTCGGTGGAGAGGAGCTGCGATGGCCACAGCGGGCTTTCTACCCCTATAGGGACGAATCCACCCCTTGACCCGCTTCGTTGCGCTTCATCCGGCCGTCGATCCACTTGAGCAGCCGCCACGCCTCGGCCAGGGCCCGGTCGCACTCGGCGTCGCAGAGCTCACTTCTCGCTTCGACGGCCTCAATTCTCCGTTGCAGCTCGTCGAGCACCAGGTGACGCGTGCCGCGCAGCGCCAGGACCTCGTCGAAGACCACCCGCGGCGAGGAATCCGGAGTCACGTACGTCCCGCCAGGAACATGGGTCGGAGTCTAGCGACCAGGGCGCACTTGCGGCCCGGGCGCCGCGGCCGCCCATGGCTGGGCGGGGTCGAGCGGGGTTGGCGGGCCCGCTCCTCGCCCACGAAGACGCCCGGAGCCCTGGCATTATGGGTTAGATGTCCGATCGCGACACTTTCGATCAGCTCGTCCTCAACTCCGCCTATCCGATGCTCATCGTGACCGCCACCGCCGGCCGGCGGGCCGGCTGCCTGGTCGGATTCGCCACCCAGGCGAGCATCCAGCCCAAACGGCTGCTGGTCTTGATATCCAAGGCCAACCTCACCTTCCGGGTGGCCCGGGAAGCCGAGCACCTGGCGGTGCACTTCCTCGGCACCGCCGACCACCCGCTGGCCACTCTGTTCGGAGAGGAGACCGGCGACGAGATCGACAAATTCGACCGTTGTGACTGGATGACCGGTCCGGAAGGCACGACCGTCCTGCCGACGACCGCAGGCTGGGCCGTGGGCCGTATCCGGGAGCGGTTCGACTGCGGCGACCACGTGGGCCACCTCCTCGACGTGATCACCGCCCACACTTCCGGGCCCTACAGCCCGCTCACCTCGCTGGACGTGACCGAGATGGAGCCGGGTCACCCCGCGTGAGCGGCTGGGCGCCACGGCAGGCCAGGCGCAGCCGGCGAGCCGGGCACAGGCGGCGGGGCCGGGGCCGCCCCCGTTCCCGTGGACCCGCCCGGCTCCGGCCCTCGGCTCAGCCGGCGGGGCCCGGTGTGGATACGAGGAAGAAGTCCCGTGACTCGGCGGTCGGGCCCAGGTATCGGGTGGCCGGGCGCTGCATCTGCGGGTACAGCTTGGTGGCCGAAACCACCGAAGGGTTGGCCGGGTCGTGCTGGAAGAAGTTGAAGGTGACCCACTCGGGGTTGATGTCGAGCGACATGGCCCGCACGGCGCCGGCACGCTGCAGCGACTCCGCCAGGCTGCGGGCCGTGAGGGCCGGCCCGGCCACGTAGACGAGCGCCCCGGTGGCGGTCACACCCACCCCGGAGCGAGCAACCACCGTGTTGGCCCCGAGAGTCGCCCCCCAGATGCTGACGTCGTTGTAGGTGGCACTCGGCGCCAACTGGCCCCCGTCGACCAACGGGACGAGATTCTGCAGTACCGCCACCACGTTCTGCGTCATGGTCACCTCGCTACCCCACGCGCCGACGTCGACGTGCCCGTTCGAGTAGATGACCAGCGACGCCGCCCCGTTCTGCAAGGGTGCCTGGGTGCGACCGTCGAGATAGAACCCACCCTTGGCGTCTTGGAGCCTGAAGCCTCCGTTGAACGCCGCCACTGCGTAGGGAAGCTGGGCCGAGTTGATGTACGGCGTCTGCGACCAGGTGCCGCCGGGCTCCTGGGCGCCGGGAATGAGCGACACGTGGAGCAGAGTGGGATCGATCCATACCGCCGAGGTGATCTGACCGGTGTAGATGCTGTCGGCACGGAACTGGGCCTCGTACATGGCCGGTATGCCGTGCACCGTCACCCCGGCGGGAGTCCAGGTCCCCTCTCCGGGTACGGCCGGCTGAACCACCAGCGGGACGGGCGAGGGGGCCGGCAGATGGGCGACGGTCGGAACCGTGCCGCTCGGGTTGGGAACCCCGACCGCGGGCACC
Source organism: Actinomycetes bacterium (assembly GCA_021838445.1). Lineage (GTDB taxonomy): Bacteria > Actinomycetota > Acidimicrobiia > Acidimicrobiales > Palsa-688 > JAKCDU01. The sequence goes on from JAKCDU010000014.1 coordinate 60,965, forward strand.
GAGTTGAGGCTCTTGAGCTGGCCACCCTTGGGGGGCTGATTGTGGGTGTAGTAGTAGGTCTCCATCCGGTTGGCGACCCACGCCGCGTGGTGGGATCGGAGCCAGTCGGCCCATTTGGCCGAGAAGCTCTGGTTACCGGGTGTGCGCCACGCTCCGTAGAGCGAGATACCGGCCAGCAGAGCGACGATGGCCACCAAGGCGGCGAGGACCAGCAGCACGCGTCGAACCAGTCGGCGCAGCGACCCATGGGGTGACCGGGAGGAGAAGTGCGCCGGCGAGCGAGGGGGCGACAGGAGGGACAAGGCTGTCCATTCTGTCGTGCTCATCAGGGCTTCGGGGAGCGCTTCCTTGGAAGTCGTTCAGGGCAGCCGCGGAGAGGAACGCAGCATGGCCCGGCCAGCCCCAGGGACGCCCGGCGCTCCAGCGACGGCGGGGGACCGATTCCTGGGTCCACCTGTTCGGGTCCACTCCGCTCGTGACCGTCGAGGATCAAACGCTGCCCCTGGTGCTGGAAGGGGTCGGGGGACCCAGATACGGACAGTCGCCGGGTCAGCGGTGTCTTCGACGTTCGAGCGGGCCACACCCGGCCGTTGGCCGTGGTCGGCACCGACTCGGAGACGGTGTTCCTGCCCCAACCGGACGCGGTGGTGCAGCGCTCCCGTCGAACGGTGGTCCCCACGTCCATGTGTTCCATTCGCTGGACGGCTCGATCACCTCCAATCCGGAGGGCGCCGTCCCGGCCCCGCTCCCACCGGTGGCGGGGCCGGGCCGGGCGCGGCTTGGGTACGCTCCGCCCATGCCACAGCACCCTGCGCCCGACCGCAGGTCCGGGCGCGGCCAATGAAGGTGGTGCGCCTCTACCACGGCGGTCGGGACCCCGCCCACCGCCTCCGGGACCGGGCTCTGCTCGACGCCGGGGCGGAGGTGGTGCTGGTGATCCCCCGGCGATGGGCGGGCAGCGAGCACCACGACCACGTCGACGAGCCGGGCTTGCGCGTCGTCGAGGTGGACGTCCGCCGGCCGGGCGACGTCAACCGCCACACCCTGACCGACGCCGCCGCCTTCATGGAGGTGGTGACCGATGTGGGCCCCGACCTGGTGGACATCGCCGAGGAGCCCTTCTCATCGGTGGCCCACCAGATCCTCGGCCTGCTGCCGGCGACCCTCCCGGTGGTCACCTACACGGCCCAGAACCTCGACAAGCGCTGGCCGCCCCCCTTCTGCTGGTGGGAGCGACAGGCCTTCGCCCGGGTCAACGGCATCTACCCCTGCAGCCGCCAGGCGGCGAGCGTGGTTCGAGGCAAGGGGTTCACCGGCGTGGTGCAACCCATCCCGCTCGGCTTCGATCCTCGCCGCTACCACCCCGGAGATCAGCAGGCGGGCGACGAAACCCTCCAACTCGGGCTGTTCGGTCGTATGGAGGCCTACAAGGGTGTGCTCGACGCCGTCCGGGTTCTGGCCGCTGTCCGCCGGCACCGCTCGGCGCGCCTGACCCTGGTCGGGGAGGGCCCCGCTCTGGCCGACGCCCTCGACCTGGCCGCCCGCCTTCAGGTCGATGGGGCGGTGGAGCACCACCCCTGGCAGCCGTTGGACCGACTGGTCGAGTCCTACCGCGCCGTGCACTTCCTCCTCGCCCCGAGCCGGGCCACGCCGCGGTGGGTCGAACAGTTCGGTCGGACGCTGATCGAAGGTCAGGCCAGCGGCTGCGTCGTGGCCGGATACGCATCGGGTTCCATCCCCGAGGTGGCAGGACCGGGCGCCCTCATAGTGCCCGAGGGCGACGCCGACGCCCTGGCTGCGGCCATCGTCGCTCTGGCTGGCGACCCGGCTGCCTTCGCGTCGGCCCGTGAGGTGGGCACAACCCGGTCCCGGCGCTACTCCTGGGAGCAGGTGGCCGAGCAGCAGGTTGCGTTCTACCGGACCTGCATGGCCCACCCTCCTACCCCCCCCGGGCCGGCGGCGTCACGCCGGCCGCGCGCCTCGGCCGTGGCTGAGTTCGGTCGCCCCGCGACGGTCAACGGCCAGGAGCGTCCCTTCGCCCTGCCCATCCTGCGCTCGGACACCCCGCTCAGCCGGGGGCTGGCGGCCGCCCTCGATGCGTGGGGAAGCCGCAGCGAGGGGTCGACCCGAGGGCGCCCCGGCTAGCGGCGCCTCGCCCCCGGGCCGCCCGGAGCAGGGTCGCCGGCCGCCTGGAAGCTGGTGCCGGCCGCTCTTACAACGAGTCGAGCGCGGCTTGAACCCTGCTCGCCGCCTCGGCAGCCACCTCGGCCAGGGCGGGATCGTCGATCACCGAGGCCATGATGTCGGGGTCCATGGCTTCGACGATGATCCGCTCCCCATCTACGCGCACGACCACGTTGCACGGAAGGAACACCCCGACCGACGGCACCGCGCCGAGGGCCTGATGGGCCAGGTGCGGGTTGCAGGCACCGATGATCAGGTACGGGTCCCGGTCGATGCCCAGCTTCTCCTGGAGCGTCGCCCTCACGTCGATCTCGGTCAGAGTGCCGAAACCCTGGTCCTTGAAGGCCTCCTTGACCTTGGTCACCGCTTCGTCGAAACCGCCGTCCAGGACAACGGTGCGTGCGTACTTCATCGCTACCTCCTCGCGAGCCACTCCTTCAGTATACCCCGGGGGGTACATGAAGCAAATGGCGGCCGGTGCCGGCCTAGGTGAAGATGATCTGGCCCCCGGCCGCCAGGGCGTAGAACTCGCCGACGGTGATGATGTCGAGGACCTGGGGGATGAGATCGGACTTGTCCAGACCGAAAAGATCAACCGACGCTTTGCAGGCGTACAGGCCGGCCCCGGTGTCGGAGATCATCTCCAGGAACTCGGGCACGGGCGGGATGTCCAATGCCTCCATCTTGTTGGCCAGGTAGTGGGTCATGACAGACGACATGCCGGGAAGACCACCCAGCATGGTCGCCAGGTGCAACCCCGGGTTGCCGACGGTCGACAGTTTGATGTGCTCGTGTCGGGATCGGTGGATGGCGTCGAGACCGAAGAAGGTGAAGAACAGATTGGCGTCGATACCCTCGGCGCGTGCGCCGTTGGCCATGATCAGACCAGGATAGATTCCGTCGAAGCTGCCCTTGGAGATGATGATCGACACCTTTTCAATGGAGTCGGGCATGGTCGTCACCTCCGTTCAGATGCAGCCGCGGGGCTTCGGGATACCGGCGATCCGGGCGGCCAGCTTGGCGGGACCCTTGGGGAACAGCTCGTAGAGCTCCTTGATCGACACTCCGGAGGTCCTGCCGAGAACCCGAACCGTGGGCCCCGCCCCCCTCTGCTCGTACTCGTGGCGCATGAACTTGATCACCTGCCAGTGCCGATCGGTCAACTCCCCGATACCCACCTCGGCGGCTATCTCGGGAGCCATCTCGTCGGTCCACTGCTCGGGATCGACGAAGAATCCCTCGGGATCCACAGCTACTGTTCGCCCGGCGTATGTTGCATCGGACATCAGGGCTCCTTTCATCCGGTTACAGCTACGAGGTGCTTGCCGGTGAGTGGCATGGCGGTCGGTACCGTCGGAATGTCCCTTCCCGGTAGCAGCAGGTTCCAGTAGATCGATTCGAAGGCCAGCTTTCCCAGGTGGTTCAGCCGCGACTCCTTCAGCAGTGGCAGTCCCCACTGGGCCGGGAACCGCCCGGTGACCGGGTCGACCTGGTAGTTGAAGTCGATCAGCAGCGCCTTGCCGAAGCCGCTCTCGATGAAGCAGTTGGTGTGGCCGTCGAAGGATGCATCAGGCGGTTGCCCGTCCAAGAACCGGGCCAGATTGTGGACCAGTATCTCCCCTTCGAAGTGGGCCACTGATCCCGCCTTGGACGCCATCAGGTCGGTGGCGTCCCCCACGACGAAGATGTTGGGGCTCGCCTTGGATTGAAGTGTCGATTCGTCCGTCGGCACGAATCCCAGGTCGTCTCCCAGCCCCGGGGAACGGTTCACGTAGGACGCCCCGCCGTGAAGAGGCACGACTACGGCCAGATCAAAGCCCACTTCCCTGCCGTCGTAGGACACCAGCCGGCCGCCCGCGGAGTCGACCTGGCCGGTGTTGAATTCGGTGACCACCTCGATCCGTTTGGCCTCGAGGAGGCTGGAGAGCTCCCGGTTGCACACCTCTTTGGTGAAGGCCCCGTCGAGTGACGTCACGAAGGTTATGTCCACCAGATGGCGGATGCCTTTCCTGGTAAGGAACCAGTCCGCCAGGAACGCAAACTCGAGCGGAGCCACCGGGCACTTGATGGGCATGTCCACCACGTTCACCACCAGCCGACCACGCTCGAACCGGCTGAGAGCGACGCCCAACGAGGCCGCGCCTTCGAGACTGTAGAACGTGTGAGCCTTGGCGCCCCAGCCCGGACCGGTGAGCCCCTCAGTCTCCTCGGGCATCAGCGACGCTCCTGTGGCGACCACGAGGGCGTCGTAGCCAAGGGTGGACCCGTCCCGGAGGGCCACCAGATCACCTTCGAGGTCGACCTGATCTATCTCGGCCCGGCGGAAATCCACTCCGGGCCGCAACTGGCGGGTACGGCTGCGCACCAGATCACTCGGACGAGCCCTCCCGAATGGCACGAACAGCAGTCCCGGCTGATAGATGTGCCGGTCGTCGAGGTCGACGACCACGACGTCCAGCTGCTCCGGGGTGAACATCCGCCGCAGGCGGTTGGCGACAAGAGTTCCACCGGTCCCACCGCCCAGGATGAGCACTCGACGGGTCATAACCCGAGTCAACCTTCGATGCCCTCACGGGGGTAGAGCACAAATGCCCGAACCAGTCGGGCCACCGGCGACGGGACGGGAACCACTCCTCGAACCGCCGGGCCGGCGTCCGGTTGGCTCAGGCGACCAGTTCCTCGCTCAGGTCCCAGAGCCTTTCGGCCGCCTCGGGATCGGCGGCGTAGGCCGCTGGCTCGGCGACGGAGCACTCGTCGAGATAGGACCCTCCCTGGGACTGGAGTGGTGCCACCAGGGCCCACACGGTGGTGGCTGCTCCCTCGGCGGGAGACTTGACCCGCAGCGGGGCCGACGGCGTGCCTGTCGCCGCGTCACCCTCCCGGCGCCCCCGCTCCATGAGCGCCCGGAAGTCTCCCTTCTCGAGGTAGCGGCTGAGTCTCGTGTCAACCATGCCCGGGTGGACCGAATAGGCGTGACCCCCGCGGGTAGCCAAGCGACGGTCCAGAGCCACCCCGAAGAGGATGTTGGCCGTCTTGGACTGCCCGTAGGCCTCCCACTTGTCATAGGGGCGGCTGAGATAGTTGGGGTCCTCCCAGATGATGTCCGACATGCGGTGCCCGGCCGAGCTGACACTCACCACCCGGGCCCCGTCGGATTCGGACAACAGATCCAGCAGCGCCGTGGACAGAGCGAAATGCCCGAGGTGGTTCACCCCTATCTGCATTTCGAAGCCGTCGGCGGTACGGCTGAACGGTGTCCCCATCACCCCGGCGTTGTTCACGAGCATGTCTACCCGGCGCGCCGCGGCCACCAGGCTGTCGGCAAAGGCGCGGACAGTACCGAGTCGGGCCAGGTCCAGGTAGGCGACCTCGACCGAGGCCTCCGGCTGGGTATCGACGATGCTGGCAGCCGCGGCCCGGCCGGCTTGGCCGTCGCGGACGGCCAGTATGACGTGCGCCCCGGCGCCGGCCAGCGCCCGGGCGGTCTCTACGCCCAGACCCGACGAGGCGCCGGTAACGACTGCCGTGCGGCCCCCGAGATCGTGCCCACTGACGACGTCGCTCGCCGTCGCACCAGTTGCTTCGGACAAAGATGATTCCCTCCGGCTCGGCCCCGCTCCTCCGGCCCAGCTAAGTCGGTTCTCGAAGGGGATGTCTACTTCCTTCTCGTCTTCGACGCGGGCTCTTGCGGGGAGCCCTGCCGGGCCGACCCGGGCAAGAGTCAGCCACGAGAGTCGTCGACGCGTGTCCTTCACAGAGGAGCCGGCAGCTGGGATAAGCTCGGCACGGGTCTGAGGAGACGAACGAGGGGCGAGTCATGCCGAAAGCGGGACCGGAGTCCGAGGACAAGAAGGGCGTAGCCCACCGTGACATCCGGCCCCGGACGAGCGTCCAGGCGGCCGATTCGATGGGCCCCGTCCTCTCTTTGCAACGCGCCGCTGGCAACCGGGCGGTGGCCGGTGCCTTCTCCCGGGCGAGCGGCCGAGCGGCCGATTCTACGGGCCCACTCGTCTCTTTGCAGGGCGCTGCTGGCAATCGGGCTGTCGCCGGTGCCCTCGCGGTGCCTTCCACTCCTGTGCAAAGGCTGATGCAGACCACGTCGTCTGATCTGGGCAAGCTGGTGAGTGCGTCTGACGTCATCAAGGGCGCGGTCGGTAAGTCGAGCGAAGAGAAGAAGGCTTTCGCCGGCATCCGCAAAGCTCTCGCCGACTACCAGAGCACGGCCAAGAAGGGCAAGGGCGGCCTCGAGCTCCAAGTGGCGCGTCTGGAGGCCCTCGACCTGCTGTGCGAGAGGTTCATCAAGGACCATCCGGGCGACCGCCGGCGTCGTAGCGAGATCATGAAGCTGCAGGACGACATCGCCGCTGAGCGGGCCTCGGTGACCCAACAGCAGGCGCAAGGGATCTACCAGGGCGCAGTGGAGAACCGGGGACAGCCGGGCGGCTTCAAGGCGCTCAGCACCTACGGCTGGCAGGGAGCCACCAAGCACGACGTCGAGATCGCCGAGCCGGGCGCCCAGGGCCCGAAGCGGGATCAGCGCATCAAGGCCCTCAAGGCCAAGTACAAGCTGACTGACGCCGAGATATCTGCGATCACCGTTTACTCCGCTGGCGACTTCTCTTACATCAACCCGGTTACGGCCAACAGTTCCTCTTGGCTGGAATCGCAGAAGAAGGACACCACGGACGCTTGGGGCAAGTTGGATGACAAAACTCTGAAGGAGGAGGGCAGTCTCCACACCGGAATGGCCATGCAGGGACTCAACAAGATCGATCCCTACCCGGGCGAGACCTATCGTGGGGCCCGCTTCACGCCAGAGGATTTCCGGGGTCGGTTTGCCGTGGGCAAGACCATGTCTTTCACGGCCCTGTCCAGCTCGTCGAAGAATGAGGACATCGCACTCAACTTCATCTACGGGCTTTCGGCGGGCTCCTCGAGCGACCCGAAGAAGACCGTCGGCGTCTTGACCGTCCTCTCTAATGCCGGCGGGAGGGACATCTCTGAGATCGCCCTGGTCCAGAAGGAGGCAGAGGTCCTCCTGCTGCCTGGTTCGTTCTTCGAGGTGGTCTCCGTCGAGGCCATCGACGGCAACAGCAAATACGCCGAGAAGGCCGAGGAAGCGTCCCAGAGAGGCAAGCCCCTACCGACCAGTTGGTACGTGGTGCGACTGAAGCCGACCAAGAAGCCTCCCGAGGAGAAGGCAAAGACCCCGTGGAAGGGTGCCCAACCGCAGGCATCCACCAATCCCTTCGCCCTCCCCAAGGAGGTCGGAATCCTCGGCCTCGACCGAGCTCGTCCCAACCGGGCCCGCTCGCGTCCCGGCCACCGGCGCAACACATACTGAGGCCGGCCGCCTGTCGCCACCGTCGCCCGCATCGGGACTCTCGGCGCCCACCGCAACACCTGCATCGCCGAAACAGTCGCCGCAGCCACACCTGGGCCGGGATCGGCCGAGCCCTCGGACGGCAACCAGCTGACCGGCGTGTCCTGGCCGCCATCGGCATTCTGCGGTGGAGACGATGGGACTCGAACCCACGACCCCCTGCTTGCAAAGCAGGTGCTCTAGCCAACTGAGCTACGTCCCCGGAAATTTACCTTTCTACCAGGAATGTCCAGACCATGCCTCCTTCGAGGTGCCCGTCAGCGGCCTTCGAACAGATCGCTTCCGGTCATGGCAGTGGATCTTTCAAGGGGCATATTACCCATCGTAGGCGACGTCGCTGACCTGATCCCGGCAATGGGGTCGGACCGGTGCGGGGAGGGTCCGTAGGGACATTCCGACGGGACGGTTCCCACTCCCACTGCTGTCTCAGCCGTCCCGGACCTGCTCGCAGAGCCGGCCGGCTCGTTCGGGCAGCGATGATGAGCCACATGGAACGGGGAGTTGGATCACGTGGCCGGAGCGTCGCCGCCCGTCGGGGGCTTCGACGCGGGCTCTGGTCACCAGCTTGGCACGATTGCTGCGGATACCGCTCGGGCCGGGGTGTCTTTGGTGACGGCGATGCCAGCGGGGACTTCGCGCACCCCGACGGGGCGGCACATGTAGCTTCGAAGAAATACCCGGCCACGAACGAATAGGGACGATAGCAATGACTGAAGTTGCCACGACGCAGCCCACGCACGGTTGGACGAAGCTCGGACAAGCTGTCCATGCCCACACTCTCGACCATATGCCGACCCACAACGCCTACGCCCGATTCAACAAGTGGCTGGCCATCAAGGTGACCACCGGAGTGGGGTCGATGACCTGCGCCTACGTCTTCTCGCTGCTGGCCCTCATCAGCCTGCCGGCCATCCTCAGTGCCTTCAAGGTGTTCCACACCACGTTCCCCGACTGGCTCGTCAAGGCCAGCCTCATCGCCCTCGTCTCCTGGATCGCCCAGACCTACATCCAGTTGGTATTGCTCTCGGTCATCATCGTCGGTCAGAACATCCAAGCCACCGCCTCCGACGCCCGGGCGGCCAAGACCTTCGAGGACACCGAGGTCGTCGTCGACCGCCTCGACGAGCACACCGCCGGCGGTATCAGGACGATCCTCGACCGGCTCGACCAGATCGAGGCCCGTCTACCCTCCGCATAGCACCGACACTCGGGGTCCGTCTGTTCGTTTGTGAAGCGGTGCGCTCGCGAAAGCTCGAACGACCGATCTGGTGCGCGCATCAGCCGCCGCCGAGTTGGATGGCTTTGACCAGCAGGAGGACGGCACTGAGGACGAGATAGGCGCGCAGGGAGAGGATTCCTACCCGCAACCCGGGGGACCATTTCACGGGCTTGAGTAGAGTGAGGGGTTTCATTCGCCACGACATCTTCTCGGCGTGACTCATCGTTACGGTGGGGCGACGCGCTTGGACATTGTGGCGGCCCAATACTCTGAGGATGACAGCGATGATGGCGCCGGCGGCGGCGAGGGCGATCGCTAGATAGATGAAGACGGCGGTGACGTTGATATTGGGGAACAGGGTCGTTGCCATCAGGGTGCCGGAAAGGACGAGAAGGATGCCGATGATGACCGAGGCGACGATGTTGAGCCATGCTGGGTTGACCCACGGGCCTAGCACTTCGGGGTCGTTGCACAGCAGCAGCAGGAATACCGCGGCGGAGGGGAGGAGGAGCCCGGCGAGAGCCTGGACGCTCGTGGTGATCAGGCCGAGGGGGGCGCCCGGTATGAGGACTATGCCGGCAGCCACGCCGACCATGGCCGTATAGCTGAGATAGAACTGCTTGGCCTCGGAAAAGCGGCGATGAAGGGAGTGGCGGATGCCGAACACGTCGCCGAAGGCGTAGCTGGTCGAAAGCGTCACGGCCGCCGCGCCGATGATGCTGGCGTCGAAGAGGAGGATGGCGAACAGCGCCCCCAAGCCGTGGCCGCGATGGGCTAGGAGGTGGGCGACACCGGCCGCGTCGGTGAAGTTTCCGAACGCTTTGGTACCTCTCGCGGCGTAATCGCCGGCAATCATTATGCACGCCGCACCGACCACGACGACGATCGACCCCACCACGGTGTCGGCCCGCTCGTAGCTGATGAAGCGGGGGGTGATGCGTTTGTCGACGATGTTGGATTGTTGGAAGAACAGCTGCCAAGGGGCCACCGTGGTGCCGACGATGGCGATTATCAGCAGTACCGCCGCCGATGACGCTCCACCGTGGATGCCGGGAACGACGAAGTTCTGGGCGATGGTCCCCCACTTCGGGTGCGACAAGAACAGGAGAGGTATCTGCACGAGACTGAAAGCGATGAAGACGAACATGGCCCGCTCCCATTTGCGGAAACTCCCCGAAGCCATGATGGCGACGAGCGCGACGGCCGCGATCGGGACGGCAATGTAGCGGGATATGCCGGCGTAGGAAGCGGCCAGGGAGATGCCGATGAACTCGGTGACGATGGTGAGGAAGTTGAGGACGAAGAGGTCTCCGACGCTGAACCATCCCCACCCCCTCCCGAAGCGTTCGTTTATGAGTCGGGCGTGGCCGACACCGGCGACGGCGCCCAAACGAACGACCATCTCCTGGTTGACGATCAAGACCGGGATGAGGAGGACGAGGGTCCACAGCAGGCTGGTGTGGTAGTTCTGCCCGGCCTGGGCGTAGGTGGATACGCCGCCGGCGTCGTTGTCGCCAACCATGACGATCAGGCCGGGGCCCATGATGGCAGCGAAAGTGAGGAGTCGGCGGCTCCAGCCGCGACGTTCATCGCCGTCGCCAATCGGGATCCGACCGAGAGCACCCTCTATGTCACCCAAGTGGGCCTCGTCGAGCACCGCCGACCCGGGAGATCGGAGGTGTCGGATGGCGCCGTCGTCGGGGCGTGTGGAGATGGCCGCCTCGGGCCCTTCGGGTCCCGTGGCGGCTGAGCTGTCCGTCATCGGTTACCTCTCCGGGGCTGAGATGATTGTCAGGTCCTCGTCCGGCGCCTGTTGGTCTTCGGCCTGTTCAGGCCGGGCCGGAGGTTCTCGCCTCCGCCAATCCTCTGGGATCGTGGCCTCGAGCACGTCGTCGACGGTGACCACGCCAAGCAGATGATTGCGAGCGTCGACCACGGGAACAGTCATCAGGTTGTAGTCGGCCATCAGCAAGGTCACATCGACCACATCGGTACCTGCCGCCACTCTCACGGGGTCCGCGTCGATGACGTCGATCAGGCAGGCTTCGGGGTCGGCTTGGAGTAACCCGATCACTGTCACAGTGCCGATCAACCGGCCGGCCGGGTCGACCGCGTGCATGGTCATCAGGGCTTCTGGCTGCACGTTCTCGGCCAAGCGTATCCGCCGTAACGCTTCGCCGACGGTGGCGTTGCCGGGCGCGGCCAAGAAGTCCACGCCCATGATTCCCCCGGCGCTGGTGGCGTTGAAGCCGAGCAGAGTCAACACCTTCGTGCGGGCACCCAGTGGGAGAAGGTCCAATACCTTCTGCCGGCGGGACTGGGGCAAGTCGGCGAGAGCGTCGGCGGCGTCATCGGCACGCATATGGGCGATCACATCGGCCACCTCTGCGTCGGTCTTGTCTCCTAGGAGCCGGTTGGCGGTGTCGGGGTCCAACTCTTCGAACACGTCTGCTTCGAGCTCGGGGTCCGCGTGTACAGCGTCGAGGATCTCCTCCCCCTCCGTTCGGGACGCGTCCTCCAGCAGGTCGGCAATCTGGGCCGGCTTCAGACGGCCGAGGCGGCCGAACCCGGCGCGAATCCGAACGCTCTGGGCGTGGCCGATCAGCGGCTCGAACGCCTTCCAGTCCTGGCACGGATGCCCCGAACTTCTTCTGACCAAACCGAGAAGGCGGGCGGGCCGACGGGTGTCCAGGCACGACACCACCCACCCCTCCCCGGCCGAGCGCAGTTCGACGTCCCACGCCCGGACCAGCTCGGCATCGGCCACGTCTATCAACCGGTGCCCGAGTATGTCCTCGCGCAGTAGGACCTCGCCGTCGCGCCGCTCGAAGCTACGCAGATCCACCTTGGCCTTGGCCAGCGCGACCCGCTGCTCTGACAGCTCTGCCACTCGACCGATCGGCACGAACACCCGTCGACGTCCGACCTTGGCGACCAAGCCCCTGACGATCGGATAATCGCCCCCGTTGAGCCGGACGATGACATCGTCGACTTTGCCGATCCCCTCACCGGAGGGGGAGAGCAACTGGCGAGCCAACAGCGCAGACAAGTGCACGCGACGAGCCTACACGTGTCACGTCAGGGCCCATCCAGCTCTGATCGTGGATGCCAGAAACGGCGTCCACACATGATTCCGACGACGGAAGGGCGACACGGTCGGTGCTGCGGTACCCGCCGAGGTCTCCACCTTCGGCGTCGGTACGGCCGGTGCATCGCAGCCAACCTCGACGATCGGGTCGTGGTTCACGACCCGATGAGGGACTTCAGTTCCTCGCTGCGCCGCTCGACGCTCCCTGCCATCTCCTGAAGCGATGAGGCTATCTCGTTCAGGCGACGGGAGGTCTCGGCGACCACGTTGATGTTCCGGGATATGTCGCTGGCGGTGGCCGACTGCTGCTCCACCGCGGCGGCTATACCGGTCTGCAGGTCGTTGATCTCCTGCACCACCTCCCCCATGTCCTGCAGCGAGCTCCCGGCGGCCGCCGCATCGGACTGTATGGCGTCCACCTTGGAGCGGATCTCCCCGGTCGCGTTGGAGACCTGCTGGGCCAGCGACTTCACCTCCGAGGCCACGACCGCGAAGCCCCGCCCGGACTCACCGGCGCGGGCGGCCTCGATGGTGGCGTTCAGCGCGAGGAGATTGGTCTGGCTGGCAACGCTCTCGATGAAGCGCACCAGCCCGGCGATCTCGGCGGTACTGGAGCTCAGCGCAGCCATAGAGGCGTTCACGTCGAGCGAGGCCAGGAGCCCCCGACTGGTGGCGGCGGCCGCTTGACCGACCCGCTGGGCTATCTCGGAGATGCTGGCGGACATCTCCTCTGAGGCCGACGCCACGAGGTCGGCCTGCGACGACGACTGCGACGACGCGGCGGCGACCTCCACGGCGGCCTCCGACGTCGTGGACGCAATGGCGACCAGGTCGCGGGTTGCGGCGTGGGCCTGCTTTTCCTTCTCGGCCGCGCTCTCCCACACTACGCAGTAGCCCACCACGTCACCCGCCTCACTCACGACGACATCGATGGTGGCCCTCATCACCGCCTCACCGAAGCGGAGGTCGACTTGGTGGGGGAACGCCGAGCGGTCGTTGAGGACCCGCTGCACCTTCGTGGGATCGCGATGCACCCGGTGTATCGATCCACCCAGCAACTCCCTGCTGCCGATCTGGAACATCCGGCGGATCTCGGGGTCGAGGGTCTTGAAGGTCTCCCTGGCCGCCCGGTTGATGAACACGAGCCTGAGGTCCAGGTCCGCGGCCATGACGTTCACCGGCAGGCTGTCAGCCAGCCGAGCCATATCGAGAACCGGCTGGGTCGACGCGGGGCGGCCACTCGCCAAGAGGCGGAAGGTCATCTGTCTCATCTCCTTCGTACTAATAGTTGAAGTGTCCGACGAGCTCGCGCAGTCCGACCGCCATCTGGGCCAGCTCCTCGGCCGCCCGGTTGGAGCTGCTGGCCCCCGTGGTGGTCTCGGCCGCAGCCGTGGCGACCCCGCTGATGTTGGACGCAATCTCCGTGGAGCCCATCGCCGCTTCGGTGACGTTGCGCCCGATCTCTGCGGCCGTGGCCGTCTGCTGCTGCACGGCGGCGGCAATCGTCGCCTGCTCGGCGCTGATCCTCTCGATGATGCTGCTCACCGCCACGATGGCGTCCACCGCGGCGCGGGCCTCTCCCTGTATGGCCTGGATGCGTTGGGAGATGTCCTCAGTGGCCCGGGAGGTCTCCTTGGCCAGATCCTTCACCTCCGAGGCCACCACCGCGAAACCTTTGCCGGACTCCCCGGCCCGGGCCGCCTCGATCGTGGCGTTCAGCGCCAGAAGATTGGTCTGCTCGGCGATGGCTTTGATGGTGGCGACCACCTCTCCGATCTCCGCCGAGGAGGTACTCAAGCGCGACACGGTGTCGGTGATCGAATGGGCCATCCCCACCCCCTCGGAGGCCACATCAGAAGCGCGCTGGGCCGAGCGGGCGATCTCCTGGATACCAGCCGCCATCTCCTCGGCCCCCGCTGCCACGGTCTGGATGTTGGCCGACACCTGCTCGGCGGCCGCCGACACGGTTACGGCCCGGTTCGAGGTGTCCCCCGCCGAGCCCGACATCTGCCGGGACACCGCTGACAGGCCCTCCGATGCCGACCGCAACGACGCCGAGTTGTCGGCGATGGCCCCCATCGCCCGACGGAGGTTTCCGACCAGACCGTTGAGGGCCCGACCCAAGGTGCCGATCTCGTCCTCGGATCCGATCTCGAGGGCTTTGGTCAGATCGCCGCCGGCCACGGTCTGCATCACCGTGACGGCCTCGGCCAAGGGTCGGGTGATGGACCTGCTCGTCCACCACATCCCGGCGGTGATGACAGCCAGGCAGATGATGGACAGGATCAGCACCAGTGTCGTCTCCGAGCTGGCGCTCGCCTTGACGCTGTTCAGGGATGCACCCGTATACCGGCCTTCGAGACCGACCAGGGACTCGAACTGGTTGACCAGGTCATTGGACACCTTGGCGTTGTCCACCGTGGCGTAGAGCTCCGCGGTCAGGGGGTGGCCCTGGCTCACGGCTTGGAAGGCCTGCAGGGTGAACTGGTCGTACTGCGCCAGTGAGGCGTCGATGCCGGAGACGAGCGTCCGCTCCGCGGGATCGAGCGGACGCGCCGAGATAGCGGCCAGGGACACGTGGGCAGTGTTGAAGCTGTCCTGCGCCGACTGCTTGGTGGTCTGTTCCAGCTGCGTCAGGGCCAGGTTGCTCTGTGAGGCTATACCCACATACATGTTCAACCCGGAATCACCGCTCAGCCACTGCTGGTAGGCCTTGGATGCCAGGCTCAGCACCTGATTGACCGAGTCCGACCGGCTGGCGTTGGATGCGGCGCCCTGAAAGCCGAGCAGGACGGTCACCGCGGACAGCACGAACAGGGTGCAGACGAGTGCTCCCATGACGACCAGGCGGGTCTTGATTCGTATGTTCTTCAGCCGGGCTGAGTATCTCACCGGGTCTCCTCTCTGTTCGACCTGCCCGGTTCAGTGAGGATCGTCGGTCCAGACCCTCACCACGACGGGCTCGTCGACCCACGAGAAGCGAACCTCCAGAACGAGAGCCAGGCGGCCGGGGTGGTCCGTCCAGCTGCCGTCGTGCAACTGCGGCACCGACAGTGTCGAGGGCCCGGGGACCAGGCTCTTGATGTTGCCGCTGACCACGTTGGCGAGCTCACCGACGGCGTCGGAGATGTCGGCTTCGGTGATCTCGTCATCGGGCAGGCCGAAGATGGCTCCTGTCGCTATTCGTGCCGCATCGCGGCTGCACGAAAGGCCGACCGTGCCGTTCCATTCGCCGGCGATGTCAACCGCAGCCTGGATGTCGCCGGCGGGCGCATCCCCGGGCATGAGGGGGGCATGTTCGGAGAGCATCGCGGACCAGATCTCCTGGGTCAGATCCGCGATGTTCTCACTGGTCAGGATGGTCATGAGTGCACCTGTTCGGAAGACGCTTCGTCGAGGTTGCCGACGAAGCCAAGGATGGCCAACTTGTCGATCAGAGCCTCTTCGTCGAAGGGCTTGATGAGGTACTCGTGTGCTCCAGCCGCCAATGCCCGCACGATCTGGCCGTGCTCGTTCTCCGTGGTGACCATCATGATGGTCATCGACCGGAACTCGCCTTCCTTGCGCACGGATATGACGAAATCGAGGCCGTTCATCACCGGCATGTTCCAGTCGACGAGCGCCAGATCGGGCACGGGACCGGCCTTGACCCGGTCGAGTGCCTCTTGGCCGTCGGCGGCCTCGTCGATATCGAATATACCGATTTTCCGGAGGATTCGGGCGACGATTGAGCGCATAGCTCGCGAATCGTCGACTAGCAATACGCGCATTCGTGGTTACCTTTCTTTCACCCGATAGAAGACGGCGCCTTCGGCCGACACCGTCTCGAACTCGCCGCTCAGTCCCGAGGTGGTCTCCGCCGTCCCGAGGAGCAGATACCCGCCCGGTGACAGCCGGCGCCGGGCCTCCTGCAGGATCCGCTGCTTGGTCCCCACATCGAAGTAGATGAGGACGTTCCGCAGGAGTATCACGTCGAAGACTGGGAGCGACGGCCAGGGGGTGGACGCCAGGTTCATCTGCTGGAAGCGCACCTTGGAGCGGATGGTGTCGGTGAGCCGGTAGGAGCTCCCGCTCTGGCTGAAGTACCGGATGAGCATCGCCGCGGGGAGACCCCTGTTCATCTCCATCGACGAGTAGACCCCGCTGGTGGCCTTGTCGACCATCTCGCGGCTCAGGTCGGTCCCGAGCAACGAGACCCTCCAGTCCCGCATCTGCGGGAAGCTCTCCTCGAGCAGGATGGCCACGCTGTAGAGCTCCTGGCCCGACGAGCTGGCCGCGCTCCAGATCGAGAGCTGCCGCGCCGACGCCTTACGGCTGATCAGGTCGGGCAGCACATGACTGCGCAGCGCGTCGAACGGGCGCTTGTCACGAAACCACAGGGTCTCGTTGATCGTCATGGCCTCGACGACCTGCTCTTCGAGCTTCACGTCGTGCGAACGCCTGACGTGGGCCACGAATTCGCCGGTATCGGATATGCCGATGGCCCGAGCCAGTGGCATCAGCCGGGACTCGGCCAGATAGGCCTTGGAGTCGCTCAGCACCATGGCCGAACGCTTGTAGACGAGCTCCTGGAGGAAGGTGAACTGGTCGTTGGCGACGGTCACTGACGTGCACGGCCTCTGGCCACTCGGGCTTCCATGGCCGTGGCCATCCCGGACAGAGGCAGGACCTCGGCAGCCAGCCCGGCGTTGACCACCGCTCCGGGCATGCCCCAAACGACGGAGCTGTCGGCGTCCTGGACCAGCACCGTCCCGCCGGCCTCCACTATGGCCTTGGCCCCGAGCATGCCGTCCTGGCCCATACCGGTCAGGACCACGCCCAGCAGGTCGCCGCCCCAGGCCGCCACGGCGCTGCGGAACAGCACGTCAGCCGCCGGACGGCAGGAGTTCTCGGGGGGTTTGGAGTTCAACTCGATCACGATCTGGCCCCCCGACCGGCGTACCTCCATGTGCTCGCCTCCCCGGGCCACGTACAGGTGGCCCGCCTCGACGACGGTCCCGGGGGCGGCCTCGACGACATGAAGGGCACTGATACCGTCGAGGCGTTCGGCCAGATGGCGGGTGAAGGTGACCGGCATGTGCTGCACCAACAGCACCGGGACCCGGAGATTCCCGCTCAGTGCGGGGACGATCTCGTTGAGCGCGTTGGGACCTCCCGTGGAGGAGGCCATGACCACCGCTGCGACCCTGCCGCTTCCCTGCTGTCGCTGGATGGCCTTCACCGTCGGGGTCACCACGGGACGGCTGGGGGCGGCCTTGGCGACGGCCCGTAGCCGTTCGGCCTTGAGTCGGGTTTGACTGATCGAACCCCAGGTGTGGACGATCGGCACCAGGTTGGCTTTGACCGACGCCAGTGCCCCGGCCAGGCTTCCGGCCATCGACGGCTTGGTGACGAAGTCCTTGGCTCCCTGGGCCATGGCATCGAAGGTGGCCGCAGCGCTCTTGTCGGAGACGGAACTGAACATGACCACGGGCAGCTGGGGCCAGCGCCGGTGCAGCTCGGCGAGGGTCTGACGTCCGTCTATCCCCGGCATCTCGACGTCGAGCACCACCACATGAGGCTTGAGCTCGTCGATCATGCCCAGCGCAGCCCGCCCGCTGGAGGCCGAGCCTACGTGGGCGATGCCCGGCTCGGACCGCAAGACATCGAGCATGATCCGGCGCACGACGGCCGAGTCGTCCACGAGGAGGACCCGCAGGCCGGCCTCGGTAACTGGTCGCTCCGTGGTCATGGTGGTCACCGTGCCCGCCCCGACACCGCGTTCGGCACTTCGGAGAGCACCCGGTGGGTGTCCAGTACGAGCAGCAGACGCCCGTCGAGCTTGTAGGCCCCGGTCACCACGTTGCGTACCCGTTCCGGTACCGCCGAGGGGATCGGCTCGTAGTCGCTCTCATTGGGCGACACGACGTCGCCGACCTCGTCGACGAGCAAGCTGGAAGCCTCGTCCTCGTCCCGAATCACGACGTGGGCCCGCAGGTCGCCCTCCATCGGCAGACCCAGCTGCTCGCGCAGATCGAGAGCCGTGATGATCTGGCCTCTCAGATTGACCAAGCCCTTCACCTGCGTGGGTGCCAACGGCACCTTGGTCATCATCTCGTGACGTATCACCTCCTGGACGCTCAGGACGTCCACCCCGAGGGTGAGCTCGCCGAGCCGGAAGGTGCAGTACTGCATGTCGTCGGGCGACGGGGCCTGGCTAGCGGTGGGGGTGGGGGTATCAGACGGCACTTGCACTCATCTCCTCTATGGCGTTGCGGAGATGGTCGTCGTGGACCATGCTCACTCCCTCCTGGGCCAATACGGTGGGTACGTCGAGCAGGTCCGCCGCCTGCCCCTGCACCACGACCGTCCCCGAGCGGCCCATCGAGCGGCCCAGGTCGTGGACCGTCTCGGCCGCCTCCACCACGTCGAGGATGTCCTCGGCGACCAGGCCCACGGCCCGGGTCCCGTCGCTGCAGACGATGACATGCAGACGCTCGTCGGGTCCGCCCATGGAAGATGGCACACCCAACAGATCGGTCAGCCAGACGACGGGCAGTAGCTCGTTTCGGTATTGCAACACCCGCCGGGACCCGGCGAACTCGATCTGTCCGGGCTCGACCTCCTCGAGGCGCACGACCTGGGAGAGGGCCACCGCCACGCGGCGGGTGTCGCCGACCTTGAGCACGAGAAGCGATCTCGAGTTGCCGGCATCGGACAGACCGTCGCGGGTCAGCGCCGACGAGGTGGTGCTGTCGCGCACGCCGGCGGTGTCGGCCACGCCGGACAGATCGAGGATCAGCGACACCGCCCCGTCCCCGAGGATCGTCGCTCCGGCGAACACCGACAGCTGGCGGAGGCGCTGGCTGAGGGGCTTCACGACGATCTCCTGGGTCTCGTGCACCGAATCGACCACCAGGCCGATCGCCGTCTGGTCCGGTTTGACGACCACGATGTCCACGGCGGAGCGCTCGTGCAGAGGATCGACGTCGAGTCCCAGACTCTGGTCCAGGCGCACCAGGGGCAGGAGCCGCCCCCGCAGGCGGTACATCATGACCTCGTCGATGCGCTCGATTCCAGTGCGGGCGGCGTCGCCTTCCAAGCGGACCAGCTCCTGCACCGCAGCCTGAGGTATGGCGTAGCGGTCGCCCTGGCAGCCGACGAGCAACGCCGGGATGATGGCCAGGGTGAGTGGCACCTTGATCCGGAAGGTAGTGCCCACCCCCGGCTCGCTCTGCAGGTCGGCCGTACCGCCGATGCGCTCGATGTTGGTGCGCACGACGTCCATACCGACGCCTCGCCCGGAGACGTTCGTAACCGTCTCGGCGGTCGAGAAGCCGGCCCGAAAGATCAGGTCGCAGACATCGCGTTCGCTCATTCGGTCCAGTTCGTCGGCGGTGACCAGACCCTTCTCCAGGGCCTTGGCCGCGACCCGACTGGGGTCTACTCCGGCACCGTCGTCGATCATCTCCAAGATGACGTGGCCACCCTCGTGGTGGGCCCGCAGCACCAGGGTCCCGACGCCGGGCTTGCCTTTGGCCTCGCGTTGCGCGGGTGCTTCGATCCCGTGGTCGACGGCGTTGCGCACCAGGTGGGTGAGGGGGTCCTTGACAGCCTCGATGATCGAGCGGTCCAGCTCGGTCTCGCCGCCCTCCAGAACCACATTCACCTGCTTGGCGAACTGGCTGGACAGGTCGCGTACGAGCCGCGGCACTTTCGACCACAGGTGGTCCACGGGCTGCATCCGGGTCTTCATCAGGCCCTCCTGCAGTTCGCTGACGATCAGGCTCAGGCGTTGCACCGTGCGGCTGAGGGTCGAGTCACCCATGGAGTCGGCGAGGGAGACGATCTGATTGCGGGCCAGCACCAACTCTCCGGTCTGGCGCATGAGGGCGTCGAGGAGCTCGACATCGACCCGGATGGTGCGATCGCCCGCCGCTAGGGCGCCCTCCCGGGCGGCGGGAGCCTCCTTGGCCGCGGCGTCCTCCTGGGCCGGACCACCCGGCAACGGATCCCCCGCCGGATCGGGCCGGCTCGGCGGGGTCTCGGCAACTACGACGGCGTCCGCGACCGGCTCGTGTACCGGCGGATCGGCGGCAGCCACCGGCGCGGCAGCCACCGGCGCGGCGGCGGCCGGGGGAGGGGCGGCCGGGGGAGGGGCGGTCGGGTGAGCAGTAGGGGCTTCTCCGGTGACGGCCCCGTCTGTGGCCCCCTCGGGCGACGACGAGGTCGTGGCGGCCGCTGGCGGGTCCGCCGCGGGCAGGGACGGCTCAGGTCCGACCGGCGCAGCATGGTCGGGCACCACCGCGTTGGGGTCCTGCAGCGCCTGGAGGCGACCCATGAGAGCCGAGAGGTCCCGATCGTCCTCATCGCTGCCCTTGGACTCGATCAGGGCCAGCAGGCCCCGTATCTCGTCAACTGCCTCCAGGAGGGCCGTGGTGCGGGGCGCATCCAGGATGAGATGGCCGTCCCGGAGTCGGCTCAGGAGGTTCTCGGCGGCGTGGGCCAGCTTCTCCAGGCGGCTGAAGCCCAGGAAGCCAGTGGTCCCCTTAATGGTGTGGATGGCCCGGAAGATGCTCCCGAGCAGCTCACGCGACGTGGGGTTCTGCTCGAGCGCCACGAGATCCCGGTCCAACTGGTCGAGGTTCTCGGCGCTCTCAACGAGGAACTCCTGGACTATCTCGTCCACTTCATCTTCGTTCATTTCGCTCCTTGGACAGCAACCGACTCGGCTCTCTTCAAGCCGATGAACCCGGCGGCACCGATCGGATATCCCTCGATGGCCACTTTCAGCGACTGATCCCAGTCGTCCTCGGCGACCTTCTCGAAGCCCGGAAGCTCCTCCAGGTCGACGACGATCATCACTTCCTGGAGGGAGAAGTGGCCGGCTTCCGCCGGCGCCGCGACCTTGGTCAGGACGTTGGCCACTTCGTAGAAGTTCTGCTGGATGGCGTCGGGCATGGCCCGGGCGCCCGACCACTCCTCGGCCTGTCGCCCCGGGATGCGCGACAGCGCCGCTCCCATGGCCACGGCGGCGGTCATCTCGGCGACGAGGAACACCGACCGCCCGGAGGAGGCGTCGCAGTAGCGGGCCACCGCCCTGACCTTGTCCTTGCCGGGAGGAGGCCCTTCGTAGCACTCCACCTCGCGCCCGAGCAGACCGGCGAGGATGCTGGCCATGCTTCCGGGGGCGCCGGGGACGGTGCCGTCACCACCGGCGGTCTGATTGCCGCCGAGCAGCACCGCCACCTCACGACACAGGTCGTCGCCCTGGAAGGGTTTGACGACCACGAAGTCGGCGCCCGACTCGAGGGCCCGGCGCCGAATCTCGCCGCTCGACTCCGATGTGACGAATCCGAACGGCAGCTTCGATCCGTCCCGGCGGAGCTCGCAGAGGAGCTCGATCCCTGTCATATCGGGCATGTTCCAGTCCGACAGGATGAGGTCGACCTTCTCGGACCGGACCACGTCGAGGGCGGCGCGGCCATTATCCGCCTCTAGGGTCCCCACGCTGTCCCATCCGCCCTTGCGTAGCTCCCGCAACACGATCATCCGCATGGCCCGACTGTCGTCTACGACCAGGATGGCCATCGCTCATCTCCTCCTCTAGGTACTCGGCTGTCGGTCGCCATCCACCTGGGGGCGACCGGTCTGTGTCCGCTCCGTCGGCCACCCCACCGGGAGGTCACCACGTCGTGTTTCTCGGGGCCGTCACTCATCTCGCCCCGCTCTCACGAGAACTGGAAGTCGCCGATGAGCGACTTCAGCCGGCTGGACAGGTTGGCGAGCTGGGTGATGGTCTCGCGACTGGCGGCCATACCGCTCGAGGTCTGCCCGACGGCGTTGGCCACCGAGTTGATGCTCGATTCGATGTCACCGGCGTTGCCGGCCACCTGGGCCGCCCAACGGACGATCTCGGCGGTGGTGGAGTTCTGCTCCTCGACCGCCGAAGCGATGGTGGCCTGAATGGTGCTGATCTCGTCGATGACCGCGGCGATTTCGGTCATGGCCATCACCGCCCCTTCGGTGTCGGACTGGATGGTCGAGACCTTGGTGGTGATCTCGTGGGTGGCACTGGCCGTCTCCTCGGCCAGGTGCTTAACCTCGCTGGCGACCACCGCGAAACCCTTGCCTGCCGCGCCTGCCCGGGCGGCTTCGATGGTGGCGTTGAGGGCCAGCATGTTGGTCTGTTCGGCGATGGACGAGATCAGATGGACCACTCCCTCCA
>JAKCDU010000050.1 GCA_021838445.1 Actinomycetes bacterium
AGAGTACGGGCCGGTAGAAGCGGACCTCGACGGCGTCTTGGATAACCGACCGGTAGCGGACCCTTTCCACCAGGTAGCGGGATTCTCCGACGTGGGTCACCTCGACGTCGACCTCGGGTCGCAGCACTGCGTCGAACACCCTTTGCAGCGGTTCGGCGAAGGAGGTGGCCGTGTACTCCATGCGCGTCGTCAACGGGCCCGCACCACAGGTCCACAGGGCGGTGTCCCGGGCATCCTGCCGGCGTGACCGGCCGGCGAGGGAGGTGATGGTGGTAACGACCCCGGTGGCGACGAGCATGGCCAACGCCAGCCACGCCGGCGACACCGACCCCACGATGCCCGGAAGCCGAAGCAGCACCCCCAGATGCGGGGATCCCTTCGACGAGACCTGTGGAGTGGCGGAGACGACGGCGTCGAGCGGCCGCGTGAGGACCGCCGGGGCGACGGCGAGCAGGCCGCAGGCTCCCGCCGCCAGCGCCATACCGATGAGCATGCTGGGCGGGGATTCCACCGATCCCGCGGCTCCCGCCGAGCGGGGACGGGCCAGGAAGCCGATACCGAAGGCTTTGACCATGGTCAGGATCCCCACGCCTGTCGTCAGGGCCATCATCCCGACGGTGACCGGCATGACGACGGCCACAAGGGTCCCGGCCCCGGGGCGGGAATGAATGAGGCTCTGCAGGAGCAGCCATTCGCTCACGAAGCCGGCCCCCAGTGGCAGGCCCGAAGCGCCGAGCGCTCCGACCGCGAACAGCGTCGTAGTCGTGGGCATGCGGGTGGCCTGGCCGCCGAGCTGATCGAGGTCGCGTTCGCCGGTTCCGCTCAACACCGACCCCGCGCCGAGGAAGGTCAGGGTCTTGAACGCAGCATGCGCGATGGTGTGCAGGACGGCCGCGGCCAAGGCGACGGCGGCCACGGTGGGATGGCCGTAGTCGGCGAGCAGCATGGCCGAGCCGAGACCGACGGCGACGATGCCCATGTTCTCGGTGGTCGAATAGGCCAGCAGCCGCTTGAGGTCCGAGGTCACCGACGCCTGCAACACGCCGTAGACAGCAGATACGCCTCCCGATCCGAGCAGCAGAAGGGCCCACCAGCGTGGCCCCGGCCCGAGGATCTGAAGGTCGACCCGGATCAGTCCGTAGACCCCGATCCCGACCATGGTGGCGCTCATGAGGGCCGAGACAGGGCTCGGCGCCTCGGGGTGGGCTCGGGGCAGCCAGGCGTGCAGGGGTAGAAGGCCGGCCTTGGAACCGAACCCGATGAGGGTCAGCACGAACACACCGTTGCGGGTAGCCGAGCTCAGACGACCGGACTCCGACGCCAGGGTCACGAGGGTGTCCGATCTCCCCGAAGCGGCCAGGACGACCAGCCCGACCAGGATGGCCAGAAACCCGAGGTGGGTCACGGCGGCGTACCAGCGCCCGGAGTCGCGTACCTCCTTGCGGTGGTGGTCCGAGAGGATGGCGGCCAGTGATGTCAGGGCCATGAGCTCCCAGGCCACGAGGAAGGTCGCCACCGACCCCGCCGCCAGCACGGCCAGCATCGCCGCTACGAAGACCGGAACGGCCAGAACCGGCACCGGGGCGCCGGGAGACCGGGCGTGGTAGCCGAGGCTGAAGATGCCCGCAGCGATGGCCACCACTCCGGTCATCACCATGAACAAACCACCGGTCGGGCTCACCGCCAGGTACACCCCGGCCAGCGGCAGCAGCCAACCGACATGGGCGGCGCCGAGGCGGTGGGATAGGGCCAGGAGCCCGATGACGACGCCGGCGCCGCCCGCGACTGTCGTCATGCACCCGGCGACGAGAGACACCCGGCCGCGGTCGGGGTTCGGCCGGGGTTGCTCGAGCCGAGCCGGCTCGGGTGATGCAGTGACGGTCACCGACCGCTGACTGATCGCAGCCCGACGATGATCTCCGACGGCGACGGTGGGCATCCCCGCACCTCGACGTCCACCGGGACCACCGCCGATACCGCGCCGACCGCCCCGTAGGCTCCGGCGAACATCCCCTCGTCGCAGGCGCAATCACCGACCGCGATCACCGTCTTCGGGGCGGCGACCGCGTCGAAGGTGTCGCGCAGAGCCGAAGCCATGTTCCGGGTCACCACCCCGGTCACGAGCAGCCCGTCGGCGTGACGGGGCGACGCCACGAGCCTCACGCCGTAGCGCTCGGCGTCGTAGACCGGCGAGAAGCAGCCGGAGATCTCGATTTCGCACCCGTTGCACGAGCCGGCATCGACGTGACGCAGCTGCACCGACCCCCGCGCGGCTGAGCGGATGGGCGAGTCGGCGGGTCGGGTCGGGGCGGCCTCGGCCATGCGGCCCACCCGGCGGATCCTGGCGGTGAGTCCCACCATCGAGCCACGGCGACCGAACCGCCGGCTTGGTCCGTCATCCGAGCCGCCACCGCGATGTCCTTGGTTGCCTGCGGCGGACCCGGTCACGAGGACTTCAGCTCACGTAGCAGTGTCTGCTGATCGGTCAGCTGGGCCGTGATGATGTCCCGACCGGCGGCCAGGAGGTCGAAGACCCGGGGATTATCCACCCGGTAGAAGATCGTGGTCCCCTGTCTGCGCCCCTCGACGAAACCGATCCGCCGCAGCGCCGCCAGATGTTGGGATGTGCTTCCTTCGCCCAGGCCCAGCTCCGACTGCAACCACCCCACCGACTGCTCGCCGTCTCGCAGCAACTCCAGGATCCGGATCCGGACGGGGTGCCCGAGCACCCTGAACAAGGTGGCCTTGATCTCGTGCACCGGTCGAGGGGACGATCCCACGGGAGGAACTATATCTGAACAAATGATCATATTACAATCCAAGCTGGATCCTTGAAGGAGGCTCGGGTGCGACCAGGGGTGATCGGCGGCCAGGTGAAGCTCGAATCCCGCGTGGGGCAGGAGGCGGTGAAGGCGATACCGCCGGGACCGTCCGACCCCAAGAGCATGCCCAAACCGAGGAACGCCACCAGCGGCACTCCGATCCTGGCGGCCAACGCCACGGGAGTGCTGGCGGCCAGGACGGTACCGATCACCAGTGATCCTCAGCTCCGCGAGGGCGCTTCCATCAGAGCGAGGGGATGATGACGACCCCCTGTACGATCAGCACACCGAGCACGAAGATTGCTGTCCCCGCCGCTCTTCGCGACCAGGTCAAGGCGGCGGTGGGGCCTTCTCTTCCCACCACTCCGAGCAGCGAGAGAGCCAGCCCCGGTAGGGAGAGCACGACGAACCCGATCGCCATCAACCGCAGAGGGTCGTGCACCACCTTGGCCAGTGCTGAGGCCGCAAGAGTCCCTACCGCCATCATGGCGACCGTCTTCACGATCCCCTTCGGCAGGATCCGGTGGATGGCGGGGATGTTACGAACGAGTCGCTCGTCATACATCGACGCCAGCGACGGCACGACGGTCAGGGCGGCGCCGACGTAGAGCTCCCACACGTTCCCCATGTAGGCGTAGGCGACGAAGACGAAGGAAGCGGTCGCGACGGCGAGGGAGACGAGCTGCTGTGACCGGGCGGCGGTGGGGACCTTGGCCGGGGCCACTAGGGCCACCCGGGCCGGGTAGGTCGCGGTAGCGACGGTCTCGAGGGCATAGCGGAGGACCACGGCCGCGATTACGGCTAATGCGATCCGGTTGGAATCCGATACGAGCGGCAGCTTGAGCCCGGCCAGCGCCGGTAGGGCACCGATCATCTTCACTACCGCCCACCCGGCGAAGAGGCTGGCCATGACCGCGTCGGCACACCGATCGAACACGTCGGCGGCTTCGAGGGACACGGACCGCCGCAGGGGGCGGATGGCCGAGGCCACGAGCGGTGCGGCGAAGAGGAGAATCGACATGCCCATCTGCTCGCGTAGCCCGGCCGCGGAGGTGATACCCCCTCCTACGGCCACACCGACGTCGAACACGGCCGCGGCGATGAAACCCGCCAGCGCGTCGAAGACACCGAGAATGATGATGGTCGCCACGAGGAAGGTGGATGGCGGTATCGGGTTGGCGCCGGTGGACACAAGAGCAGAAATTCCGAGGAGTAGGCCGATGATCGGGGTGGTGAGGCTCAGAGATCCGATCATGGCTCGCAGATAGCTGCCGTCGTTGAGGACCCTGGCGACGAGAGGGGAGAACGGTGCCGTCCGGGCCGGCCACTTCGCCGACCACCCGTCGGTGATGGAGTGGCCAGGCGCCCGCCAGGTGAAGGAGGCGTCCCCCCAGTGCTCCCCTTCGGTCACTCCCTTCTGGTGTTTCACCTTGGCAGAAGCCACGCTGGCGCTCTTGCGCTTTCGATGGCTCCCGCGTTTGTCACGGGCCTCCCGGCCCCCGGCGTCGATCAATCCGGTGGCGATGGCGCCGCCCGACGATCCGAGGCCGGTGAGCGCTCCCGCGCCGACGGTGGCGATGATCGTGACGACGGCCACGCCGGTGACGACGATGGCAGAGCGGGCGTGCTCGGTCGGGAAGTACCGCTCGTATGTGACCCCGTTGATGGTCCTGACCAGAGCGGCCGCCGGCCAGAGAGGCGCGACGTTCGTCTCGACGGAGTCCATGTAGGAAACCTGGCCCTCGCCGTCCACTTGGAAATACCAGCGGGCGGCTACAGGGGAACCGTCAGGCTTGGTTCCCTGAACTTCGATGTGGTGGGTGTCGGGTTGGATGGTCGAGGGCAGCACATAGGTCCGGGTGAAGCTTCCGCCCGGACCCACTGACGCCATCCCGAGGTTGTACGGCAGCGAGTGCAGGGTTACGGTCGCCTGAGAACCTGGCATCAGTCCCGTTCCTTTGACCGTTATCGAACGTCCAGACGCCTGGTCGCCGGTGGCGAAATGGAACTGCAGCCCGATCGAGGTCGGTGAGAGTCTGGGGGTGGTCGGGCTAGGAGGAGCCAATCCGCCTCCCGGAGGGCTCTTGGGCGGCGACGGCGACGGTGACGGCGTCGGCGGGGAGGCGCTTTGGGGCGTCGTGGGGGAGGTGGTCGGTGAGCTCGGCCCCGCCGGCCCGGTGGGTGGCGCGGTAGTGGTCGGCGCCGTGCTGCTAGGTGGGCTGAACGGAGGCGTGGGTACCGATGTCGTGGTGGAGGTGGTCGTGGTGGTGGAAGTAGTAGGTGCCGTCGAGGTCGTCGACGAGGTCGTCGACGAGGTCGTCGGCGTCGCGGCGGTGGTCGTCGTCGGGCCGGGCGCGGGGGCCACGGTCAGCGTGAACGTCTCGATGGCGTCCGAAGGGATGCCATTGGTGGCGTCGAGGCTTATAGGCCAGCTTCCCGCTGAGCCCGCTGCCGGTGTCCCGGCGATCGTGGCCGTCCCGTCGCCGTTATCGGTGAAGGTCACTCCGGGGGGAAGGGCGCCCGTCTCGGTGTTGAAGGCCTGTCCGCTTCCGGTCGTCGTGACGGTGAAGGACCCGGGGGCGCCGGCGGTGAAGGTGGCCGACGAAGGGCTGGTGAAGCTTGGAGGAAAATCGGGGGTGATGACGGCCTGGGCCGCAGAGGCGAACAGCGCGGTCGTGATCGTCGGGGAGATTCCAGTCGACTCGACGAAGCTCGAGCCGGCTCCGCCCCCGCCCCCACCGCCGCTGGTCCCCGAGCAGACTCCGGCTCCCCCTCCGGACCCTCCGATCCATCCGGCTCCGCCACCGCCGCCGTCGGCTGCACCGGTGGCGCTGCCACCGGCCCCGCCGATGCCGGGGCCGCCAAGGCTCCCAGGGGCGCCGCTCGCCGAGGAGCAGGAGGAGCTGGCCGGTCCCACCGCCACTGTTGCGGAGCCAAGACCGGCATTGCCGCCCGGACCACCCGATCCGGTATCGGTCCCTGCTCCTCCTGCGCCCGGACCGGTGACGGACCCGTTGCCGGCGTTACCCCCGAACGACCCACCGCCGTTGGCGCCCGCGCCACCTCCGCCGCCCGCCACCACGAGGCGCGGGTCGGTGGCCGGATTGGCACTGTAAGTGCAGCTCGGGGAGGACACCGAGCAGGTCTGCAACGTCGTGGCCGAACCACCGGCGTCACCGTTGCCCGACGATCCTCCACCTGTGGAAGTCCCGACCTCGATGTACAGCTGTGTACCCGCGGTAACCGGGAGCATGGTCACCACCTCGGCAGGACTCCCCCCTGAAGGCAACGGCGGACCCACGGGGGGCGTCGGGGAGCTGGTGCTCTGGCCGGGCGAGCCGGTCAGGTCGACCGTGATCGCAGTAGCGCCGGCCGGCACGGTGTAGGCGGTCTCACCGACGGCGGTGATGGTGGTCGGGCCCGGAAGTGCGAACGCTTTCCAGCTCGGGATCGTGGTGGCGAGCAGGGCCGAAGCGGGGACGAAGACAGCCGCTATCAGCAGCCCTCGCGTGAGGCGTCCGTGCCTGGGAAATTTCATGAGTCAGCGCCTTGTAGTGGGGGCGGAAGGAGCAGGCGGAAGGGCGGAGGCGAACCCCCTGGAACCACTATTTGAGAGAGCGTCGGTACCCGCGAGGCCCGACTTGACCCGCGGCGCGGACGGGAATTCGGTCAATTCCCCACGAGCAGGCCGTCCAGGAAACCCGCCGATAGCCACCGTCCGAGGCAGTTGGCGCCGGGCCAATAAATATATGTAGACTAAATATAGTTATGAGGCAGCACCCACCCACCGCCCCAACCCTCAGGTCCATCTCTCGTTCGGGAACGGCACGCACCTCGACCGCTGCGCCGGCCTCGCCCGGCAGGAGGGTCTCGACCGTCCTGGTCGAGACCCTCCTCGACCGCTGCGGCGGCTTGGCCCTGCCTGCGTCCAACACCTTCGAGCACGAGCCCACCTACCTGCTCCACGGACTGGTCAGGCTCACCGGCACCCCCCTGCCCGGGCCGACTTCGCCGGCAGAGGTCAAGTGACCGGCGCTGCCACCCGGCCCCGCCGGCGACCAGGGCGCCCCCCGGCCAACGAAGGAGCTCGGACGACCCCGGAGCGACTGCTCGACGCCGTAGTTGAGGCGTGCATCGAGCGGGGCTACGAAGGAGCCACCCTGGCCGACGTCGCAGCCCGAGCCGACATCTCGACGATGGCGATCTACAACCACTTCGACGGCAAGGCATCTCTGCTCATGGCCGCGGCCCGCCGCGAGCTGGCACGTCTCGACGACCGGGTCCTCGCCGCCCCACAGAGCCGGATTCCCGCCGAGCGAGCCCGCTCCACGATCGCCGCCTTCTTGGCGCCGGAAGCGACTTCGAGTCGACGGTTCTTCGCCGAGCTCAATTGCGTAGCCCACCGCCATCCCGACCTCGAAGCACTTCTCGACGAATGGAAGCACGAGCGGGAGTCGTGGTGGGCGGCCGGTGCCCAATCGCCGAACCGCGCCGCGGCAGTCTCCAAGGCCTAC
This sequence comes from Actinomycetes bacterium, assembly GCA_021838445.1. GTDB lineage: Bacteria > Actinomycetota > Acidimicrobiia > Acidimicrobiales > Palsa-688 > JAKCDU01. Next base: position 7,337 of record JAKCDU010000050.1, read on the forward strand.
CAGCTTCTGTTGCTCGGGGCCTGCCAGCTCGATGCGTACCGCGGCCTGAGCGCCCCGCCGGACGAGGTTGTCTCATTGCTCCAAGACGCAGCCGCGCAGCTGTTCAGGTAGCCCGAAGAACACAGGATCGAAGGGGAGCGATGGCATGTACGAGAACCTGTTCGAGCCGATCACGGTAGGTCCGGTGACGATCCCGAACCGGATCGTCCGATCGGCCCACGGCACGAGGATTTCCGGAGAGGCGCTCATCGCCTACCACGAGGCCCGCGCTGCTGGCGGAGTGGGCATGACGACTCTTCAGGCCACGGGGGTCCACCGTGACGCGCCCAACTCCATACCTCTCTACAGCGACGACTGCATCCCCGTCTATCGGGAGCTGTCAGACCGCATGCGGCCCCACGGGATGAAGGTGTTCCAGCAGATCTACCATCCCGGCTCGGCCACGCCGCCGCCGTTCGTGGCCGGCCAGATCTCGGCCAGTGCCCTACCCAATCCGATGATGGGTCTGGTGCCCGTGGAGATGACCCATTCGATGATCGCCGAGCAGGTGGAGGCGTTTGCCTCGGCCGTCCACCTGGTCGGTGACGTCACCGGCACGAACGGACTGCTACCCGCCATCCACGGAGCAGCCGCAGTGGCCAGATCGATATGACCACCACCAGGAAACCGAATCACTTCGACGCAAGTGGCTCCCGAGCAACATCGAGCGCCGGGCGCGACCACGTACGGGGTCCGTCGCCTACCAGAGAGGAATCGTCTCCCATGCCGCAGATCGCCACCCCCGCCCTCCTGTCCGAGATAGACGCCTGGGACCGCACCGCAGACGTGGTCATTATCGGCCTCGGAGTAGCCGGTACCTGCGCCGCGCTCGAAGCCCACCGCCGAGGTGCTGAGGTACTCGTGCTCGAGCGGGCCAGCGGCGGAGGGGGGGCCAGCGCCACCTCGGAGGGCATCTTCTATCTGGGCGGCGGTACCGCCGTCCAGGAGGCGTGCGGGTACAAGGACGACCCGGACAACATGTTCGCCTTCATGCAGGCGTCCACTACGAGCCCCGACAAGGCCAGCCTGCGCCTGTTCTGTGATGGATCGGCGGAGCATTTCGATTGGTTGGAAGCCCAAGGGGTGCCCTTCGAGCGCCGGGCGTTCACCGGCAAAGCGGTGGCGGTGCGGACCGGTGAGGGCTTGTTGTCCACCGGCAACGAGAAGGTGTGGCCGTTCCGCGACATCGCCCGCCCCGTGCCGCGAGGCCACCAGACCCGGGCGTCTGCGGAGGAGAAGGGAGGCGCGGTCGCCATGCGGGCCCTGCTGGCGACGTTCGTCGACGAGGGTGTCCCAGTCGTCTTCGACGCCAGGGCGACGCAACTGGTCGTTGATGAAGCAGGGGGGGTCCGAGGGGTCCGCTACCACCACGACGGTGGCGACCGGGCCGTGGAAGCCCGGCGCGGCGTCATCGTTGCTGCTGGGAGCTTCAACCTCAACAAGGACATGACCGCTGCAAACCTCCCGGTGATCTCCCGTTACGGTCAGCCGCTGGGGATCGACACAAACGACGGCGCCGGCGTCCTCCTAGGAGAGGCCGTCGGAGCAGTGACTCGGGGAATGGACGGGGTGATCGCCACGGCGTCGATCTACCCTCCGGCGCAGCTGATCAAGGGCATCGTGGTCAACGCCCGGGGTGAGCGCTTCGCCGCCGAGGACTCCTATCACGGCCGGCTGGCCTGGCACATCGAGCGCCAGCCCGATCACTTGGCCTACCTGATCCTCGACGAGGAGATCTTCGCCTACCCGGAGAAGGGCAGCCACAAGCTGGTCGACGGGTGGGACACCGTCGAGGAGATGGAGGCTGGTCTGGGGATGCCGTCGGGATCTCTTTCCGCCACCCTCGCCGAGTACAACCGTGATGTCGCCGATGGCGTGGACCGCTGGTTCCGGAAACACCCGGACTGGCTGAAGCCGCTCACCGGCCCGTTCGCGGCGTTCGACATCTCGATAACTCACTCGGATTACCACTACATCTCACTCGGCGGGCTCACGACCGACCACCACGGCCGGGCCCTGAACGCCGACGCCCAACCGATCCCTGGTCTGTATGCGGTGGGCGCCTGCGCCGCCCACCTCCCCCAGAACGGGGCCGAGTACGCGAGCGGCATGAGCCTCGGACCCGGCTCGTTCTTCGGCCGACGGGCCGGACGTCACGCCGCCGACCGCGTCTGACCGCCTCCGACGCTTGGCGGCCGAGAGGTGCCGTGAACTGAAGGTCGCCCGTCGCCGGGCGGAATCCCTGATCAGTCAGGCTGGGGTGAGGTGTGGGCTGTCCAACCCATTCCGTCCCACCACCGCAGGAGGGGTTGGCCCGCCGGATCCGGAAACCATCCGGCTCCGGGTTGTGATGCCGGTGCAGGCGTCGAGGAAGGCGTCGACTGAGGCCATCCGGCGGGATTGTTGCCCTGCTGGGCGATGTAGCGGGCGCGACGAGTCCACAGAATGCCGTGGTACACGACGTGGCCGTCCTCGAAGTTCAGCTGGCCGCGGCGGATGAACATCGAGAAGGCGCCCGGCCTGGGGCTGCCGAGAGTCACCACACCGGGGTGGCGAGAGTAGGCGGCCAGGCGCTTGCCGGGAATGTGGAAGGGCCAATCCCGATAGACGTACACGTGATGCTCGGTGACCAGCACTATGCGATGGAAGTAGAAGGTCAGGAGGCCGATGGCCAACTCGATCAGGTCACCTACCGTCGGGATCAACCGGGCGGCGTCCTCGAACACGCCGATCAGAACGGAGGCGAGGAGGCTGTTGTAGGCAAAGCACACGGCAACGCCCTGCTCGTCCAGATGGGCGCGCTTGGCCACCCGCTGGGCCATGCGCTGGTTGTACCTACGTACCGGTGGACCGGCGGCACCGGGACCGCTGGAAGCGCTGATAGGGGACAATGTAGAGGAGGGTCTCTGCGGGCGGGGGCTATGTTCGGCTCTGCGCACGCCGAAGGAGCGCTCGCGGTGGTCATCGTGGATGGTCGACCGCGGGCTGAGACGAAGCCTTCGCCTCAGCCGGCTGGAGGTACGGCTGCCGCGGCCTGCTGGGTCTCCACGGCGCGCTCCACGAAGGTGATCACCTCGGGTGCCAGACGGTAGAGCTTGCGCCGGTCGTACCAGGTCGTGATGGCCAGGCCGACGGCCACCCAGACACCCAGTTCGGCGATGATCACGACGACCGAGTGGCTGAGCCCGGCGCCGGCCCGGGCACCGAAGTACAAGATGCTCCGGCATCCGGTGACTATGAGGCGCAGCGGCTCGATCTGGCCCACTACCCGGAAGAAGCCTGGGAGGGCCTGTATGGGCACCGTGCCACCGGAGGAGGCCAGCGCCAGGTAGATGAAGAAGATCATGGCCACCAGCTGGCCGAGCGATCCGAGGGCGGCGTAGAGGGCGAGTGTGCCGACCGCTACGGTGAGCGCGGCGAGTGAGACGAACAGCCACAGGCTGGCCACGTGCGGTGCGTTCATGCGGAGGATGCCGACCGCCACGCCCAGCAGCAGCGCGGTCAGGATCGGGGAGATTACGGTCGCCATGGACCACTTGATCAGAAGGGTCTCGCGTCGGTCGATCGCCAGCGGTTTGCGCTGCCGGTACTTCGGGCCGACCTCGGTTGCCCCGTAGCCCAGCGCGGCGTCCACCGAGGAATTGATCACGGTCGCGCCGAGGAAGCCGCACATGATCGACAGCAGGGCGATGTAGAAGGCGCTCAGACCCAGAGCGGTGTGGTCGGGGAGAGGGCGGTAGGGGGTCATCGTCAGGCTGATGGGGTTGGCGAGCAGGGCGGCGTTGGCGGCGTCGGACTGGGCGGCGGGACTGGCCGACGCCGACAACTGTTTGCCGACCGCGGAGGAAGCGGCGCTCACGGCCGGGGTGAGGACGGCGTCGGCCAGGCTCACGCCGATCGAGCCGGCGCGGGTGTTGGCCAGCAACTGCAGGGACGGAAGGGGGACGGGCCGGCGGAGCTGCGCTCCGGTCAACTGAACCAGCGACGAGCTGAACGTCGAGGGGACCACGAGCGTGGCGAAGACGGCGCCCCTGTCCATCTCCTGCTCGGCGCCGGCCATGGACACGACCCGCAGGTTCAGGCGTGAGGTCACGGCCGGGGTGTGGGTCAGCTCGCTGACGAGGTTCTGGCCGATGTTGACCGTCCCCGCCGGTGTGGTGGCGCCGCGGTCCTGGTCGACGACCAGGACCGGAAGGCTGCTCAGGTGGCCGGCCGGGTTGACCACCGAGCCGATGTAGGTGAAGGACATGAGGACGATCAGGACGCCGGTTATGCCGATGGGGAGGATCCATATCGGGGGGATGCGCAGAATGTCACCGGCTGATATCCGTGACCTCTGACCGTCGGTGGATGGACTCGCGGCGCTCGTACAGGCGGTAGGGATCGAATCGGCCCCGGCCGAGTCGTCGTCGGTTGTCACGTTCTGTCTGCCTCCTTTCCGATCTAGGGCCAGTTTGCCAGCGGACCTGCGACATCGCTGCAACATCGCTGGGGCATCGAGGACGGCGACAGGGGGGTATGGCGAGGCCGCCCAGTCTCAGGTGGGGTCGGGGGCTGTCGCCAGGCGCCCGATCATGTCCACTACCTGTGCTCGCAGTTTGGCGCCTGGAGGTTGGTGTGACGATCCGAAGGGGAACGCCGGCGACCACGCCGTCGCCACAGCCATCAGTGTCGTCACCAAGACTTCGGCGGAGAAGAGCGGATTCAGCTGTCCCGCGCTCTGCGCCTTGTGGATTGCTTCGATCTTGGCGTCATGAGAGCTCGCTCGACCGGTTGGGGAGCTGACCGTTGTTTCGAGGGTTGACCAGGCGAGGAGTCGCATGAGGTCCGGATGGGCCATGGCGAAGTCGAACACGCGGCCGGCGAAGCCGGGTAGGTCGTCCGGGGTGAAGGGGATGTCCTCGTAGACCCGTAGGAGGTGCTGGTCGAGCACGGTCGTGAACAGGTTCTCTTTGCTTCCGAAGTAGACGTAGAGGAGGTTCTTGTTGCATCCGGCTGCCGCCGAGATCCGGTCTACCCGTGCCCCGGCGACGCCATAGGCGGCGAACTCCTCGAGGGCGGCGTCGAGGATCTTTGCCTTGGTTTGGTCAGCCTTCGACATCGTCATGTCCTCCCGCAAGCACCATACTTGACTAACCGGTTACTTCCCGAACATACTTAGATAACTGGTTAGTTAAGGAGTACTCGGGTGACTGTGACCCGGGAAGCCATCAGGCGAATCGGCGTCAGGGGTGTGACACTATGTGACACTGCGTGTTACGATGATCCGATGTTGCGTCCTGCAAGCTGGACGAAGCCAGCGGGTGTGAGTCCCGTCCGGGTAATCGCCGGAGAGCCCGGTAGCAGGCCCCGGTTCGTGGTTGAGAGGCCGCGGGCTGAGCGGGGTGTCGAAAGCCTCTTTGGAGGGAGCAAGCGTGCGGGCCGTAGGACCACCCGGTCCGAGTCCTGCAGCCTCGTCAAATCCACAATGGGGGAGCCGAGCCGCTCATTTCACGGCGAAGGCCCATGTCCGACCTTCTGGCCAGTTCCGGAGATGCCCTTGGTCGGGTCCCCTCGGGGTACGGGGAGCGGCACGTGCGTATGGTTTCGTTCGGAACAGGAGAGGCCCGTCTTGCCAGCCTTGTCAGCAAAGACCGGCGGTATAAGCCAGTGGTGAAGTCCGCCGGAGGCGAGCGGGAGTCCGACGGGGTCGTAGTACCGTTGATCGCCGGGAGGAACCCGGCGGGAGGGAAGGGCCCCGACTTCGGTCACGTTGGTCGAGCAGGTAAGCGTGAGGGCATTCCGGGGACCGCCCCGGACAACTACCCCCAGGGCCGCTATGTGGCCCCGGTCAAAGTGCGACAACTGCAGAACCGACTATGGGCTGCGGCCAAGCAGTGTTCGGGTCGGCGTTTCCACGCCCTTTATGACCGCATCTACAGAAATGACGTTCTGTGGGCGGCGTGGGAACGGGTCCGGGCTAATCGTGGCGCCGCTGGTGTGGATGGAATCACGCTTGCGGCGGTGGAGGCCTATGGGGTGGAGCGGATGCTTGCCGAACTCCAAGAAAGTCTCCGTGCAGGCATCTACCGTCCGGCGCCGGTGCGCCGGGTGGAGATACCAAAATCTGACGGCTCCAAGCGGCCGTTGGGGATACCCACTGTGAAGGACAGAGTGTGCCAGCAGGCAGCCAAGACGGTCCTCGAACCGATATTCGAGGCCGATTTTCTGCCCTGCAGTTTCGGGTTCAGACCGAAGCGGTCGGCCACCGATGCCATGGAGCGGCTCCGGACAGGGTTCATCGAGGGCTACGAGTTCGTCTTCGAGGCCGACATCCGGAACTTCTTCGGCGAGATCGACCACGACAAGTTGTTGTCGCTGGTCGCTGAACGGGTGTCGGACCGGCGGGTGCTCAAACTTCTTCGACAGTGGCTGGTCGCAGGCGTGTTGGTTGACGGGGTGCTCTCCGAGACGGTTACGGGGACACCCCAGGGCGGGGTGATCTCCCCGCTTTTGGCCAACATCTACCTGCACGCGTTCGACCGGGCCTGGGCCGAGCGGGGTGTCGGCGAGGTCGTCCGTTACGCGGACGACTTCGTGGTGCTCTGCGACACCCGGGCAGAAGCCGAGCAGGCCCAGCAGCGAGCAGCTGCGCGGCTGGGGGAACTCGGCCTCAGCCTGCACCCGGACAAGACCGGTGTGGTCGACCTCCGAGAAGGCAGGCAGGGCTTCGACCTCCTCGGATGCCACTTTCGTGCCCGCATGTCCGGCAAGCTATGGGAGCAGCGGCGCATCGTCCGCTACTACCTGCAACGTTGGCCGTCTCTGCGGTCCATGAAACGGGCCCGAGCACGAGTCAAGGCTCTCACCGGTCGCAACATGGTCGGCACGGATCTGCCAGTCGTGATCGAACGGCTGAACCTGTTCCTTCGGGGATGGGGCAACTATTTCCGCACCGGCAACGCAGCGATCAAGTTTGTAACCCTGGATCACTACGTGTGGTGGCGGTTGTTCCGCTTGATGTGCAAAAAGCGGGGCCGCAACCTGCGTGCCGGCCAGGCCGATCGCTGGACCAGCGACTGGTTCTACGACCAGGGCCTGCACAAGCTCAGAGGAACCATCCGATACCCGAAGGCGGCGTAACCATGTCAAGAAGACCGTCGTTAAGCCGTATGCGGGAAAATCGCACGTACGGATTGAAAGGAGAATGGGGAACCGGGCTCGCAAGAGCACCGCGCCCCTGACTACCAATGGCCGACCACTACACCTTGCGACTGGCGGAGGGCACGAAGCGTCGACTTGCGGACAGGGCCCGGCGTGTCGGCGTCGCGGAGCGCACTCTGGCCCAGCGGTATGTCGAAGAAGGCCTGCGTCACGACGTTCATCCGCTGATCCAGTTCCTTGATGGTCCAAGTGGTCGTCGGGCGAGCCTGGTCGGACGCGGCCTCGACGTGTGGGAAGTCATCTCCACGGTAAGAGACAACGACGGCTCGATCACCGAAGCAGCCGACTACCTTCAGGTGCCGCCCGGGCTGGTTGAAGCCGCGGTGGCGTATTACGGCGAGTTCCGCGAAGAAATCGATGAACAGATCGAAGACAATGAGGCGGAGTACGAACGGGGTCAGGCTGCAGCTGTGGCTGGCCGGCGGGCGTTGGGAATGTGAAGGCGTTAGTCGACGAGCAACTGTCCCCGCAGATCGCGTCCCGGTTGCGCGAGTCCGGCTACGACGTCATTGCCGTGACGGAACGGGGTGAGCTGGTCGGAAGTAACGACAGGGTTGTCCTTGAAGTAGCGTCGGCTGAGGACCGTGCAGTGATCACCAACAACGTCAAGGACTTTCGGCCTCTTGCAGCCGAACGGCTGGCCCAGGGTCGAACGCACGCTGGTCTGATCTTGGTCGCTTCGAAGCGGACGCGAACACGAGCTGCCGTCGCAACACTGGCCACGGCTATCGAGAAGGTCCTGCATGACCACCCCGAAGGCCTGGCAGGAAGCGAGCGTTGGATCGGCCCTCTGTAATAGTCGCTCCCGGGAGAACCCTGTCTCACAATGCTCGGCTGGAGCGTCCCCGAACGTCCCAGCCGGCGCGTCTCAAACGCCGGCTCAACGGCACCTTCTGAGCGGTCGCGGAGCAAGCCGGTGCCCAGTCGGCGGGCGGCCGAAGCCTCCACCAAGTCGTCGAAGAAGATCCAGACGTGGGCGCCGTTACCCGACCGCGAACGCTCCAAACAAGCGGGTACCCCAACGTCGTTGCACACCTCCAAGAAGGCCAGGCTGTCCAACAGCCAGCTCCCCTTGTCCAAATCACACGCCAGGAGCCGGCAGCGGTCACCCTCGATCAGCGGGTACAGGCCGGCGGTGATACGACCCGACAGGTGCGCCGACACCACCGAGTCGTCCATCGGCAGGTATCGGCGCTGAACCTTCGGCCGATGCCCGTCCGGACTCTTGGGTGACCATCCAGACTTCGTGCCCGAGGAGTTCTCCGGGCGTGTCGTCCTCGGCGTATTACGCGTGGCGTTCCCGGGGCGAGGCGCCCAGCGTGTCGCGTACACGTCCTCTCGGCCAGCGAACAGAGACCGGTACAGTCTGATCTTGGCGTCTGGCCCCGAGCTGCTATCAAACATCGAGTGGCACCTCGTCGCCGAGACCGAAGAGGCTCGGCGCCCGCTGCGAGCGGTGGACTGGCCCGTCCGCGTGGGCACCGGCCTTCAGTAGGGCGTTCTCGGATCGAAGACGAGCGATCTCCGCCCTGGCCGCCGCCAGCTCGAGCTGCAGGCGTTGCCACTCGGAGCCAGCCACCACCGCGAAGTCGTCGCGTGATCCGTCTGAGGAGTTGCTACGAGGCCTGTTGGCGGAGGTGCCGCTGTAGGTGGGTGAGGTGGCGCTGGGCGGCGCGCAGCTCGGCTTCGGCGTCGCTGAGACCGGCCTGTTCTTCTTGGATGCGTTCGACGATCCAAGACCGGGCGAGGGTAGATCCCGGAATACCGGAGGCGTCTGCGATGGATTGCAGAGCGGCGACCTCGTCGAGGTTCAGCCGGATCGAATACACGGTGGAGCGACCCCGGTTCGGCCGGGTGATCTTGGCGCCCTCGGGGATAGGGGCATCTCGGTTGTTCTCCGACGCCTCGGTTTCGGCTTCGATGATCTTGTTTATGTCGCTCATGGTCGTTCCTCCCGGTATCGGCGGATGTCGATCTCGTTGGATTTCCATCCGTTCACGCCGTAGGTGGTTCCGGCTTCTTCGACGGTGATCACCGTGACGAGGTGTCCGGCGCTGGTCGAGTTGCCGATGGTTCTCACCGACCGTCCCGATCGGCTGGCCGGATCGGGGTCGATCCGGAGAGCGTCGGGTCTTCGAGTGCCTCGTTGGCCCATTCGGCTTCGATCCCATGGCGTTCTCGCGTGTCGTCGGGCCGGTAGGACCAGTCCACTCCTGCCACCCGGTAAGTGTACTACGACGTACGACGGACTGTGGTCGTTATTCAACTGCGCACAGGTCAGCGCTGCGCCCCCCGGGTGTTGGCTTGGCCTCACCCATCACCTGAGGGAGGCACTCGTGACCACAACGCACCCATCGACCCAGAAACTGGCTTCGTGGGACGAGCCGGCCGCGCCCGACGAGACCGAAACTCGCCGCCGTGGCCTTCTTGGCCCGCTACAGCGGCCGGACCCTTGACGCCTACCGTCACGATCTGCGGAACCTGTTCCAATGGGCTGCCGATCACGGCTTGTCCGTGCTGGAGGCAACCCGACCTCACCTCGAGATGTACCGGTCATGGATGGAGGAACGCGGTCTGGCCGCTTCGACGGTCGACCGGCGGCTGTCTACGGCGTGCGGGTTCTACCGCTGAGCGCATATCGACGGACGGCTCTCGTCCAACCCGGCGCAATACGTGCGCCGACCCACCGTGCACCCCAGCGAGCGGCGCGGACTGGACCGAGGAGAACTCGGACGGTTCCTCTTCGCCGCGGAACGGTTCGACCACGCTCACGCTGCGCTCGCTGTTCTGCTCGGCCTGAACGGTCTGCGGGTGAGCGAGGCGTGCGCGACCAACATTGAGGACATGGGCTTCGAGCGCGGCCACCGAGTGCTGCGACCACGGTGTACGACCGGCGGCGCCAGGACTTCGATCGGCACGCCGCCTACGTAGTCGTCGCCTTCGTCGCTGGCGGCTGATCTCAAGATGAGTTGACTCTGGGACTGCCGGCAGCGCGCACCGGTCAGGATACGGCGGCTCAGAGGAAACCCTTTCACCCCCCAACCCAGCAGACGCATGTATTATGCATGCATGCCGAACGTTCAAGTACGAGACGTCCCCAGCGAAGTCCATGAGGCTCTACTCCGCCGGGCCGAACAGGCAGGGCAATCTCTCCAGCAGTTCCTAGCCGGGCAACTCGCCCTGATCGCCGTAACACCGACGGTCGACGACATGCTGGATCGACTCGAGCATCGCCCCAAGGGCCAGCTTTCCGCCAAAGACGCCATCGTTGCCCTAGACGACGAACGTGCTCGTCGTTGACGCGTCCGTCCTAGCTCCGGTGCTCGCCGACGGAGGCGATGACGGACAGCGCTTCAGGGATCGTCTTCGCGGCGAGACCGTCCTCGGGCCCGACCTGCTACGCGTCGAAGTCACCTCGGTGCTGCGTCGCTACGCCATCAGCGGTCAGCTGACTTCCGAGCAAGCAGATTCCGCCATCGCCGACCTTGTTGCCTTCCCGGTCAAAGTGTTCCCGACCAGCCCCCTTCTGCCCAGGGTCTGGGAGCTTCGGTTCAATCTCGCCGCCTATGACAGTTGTTACGTGGCCCTCGCCGAGACAGTCGACGCCGTGCTGCTCACGGCCGACCACCGCCTGGCCAGAGCACCCGGGCCGCGCTGCCAGATCGAAGCGCTATGAGCTCACGCCTGCCGAGCTCAGCCGCCCAATCCACCCGAGGTGCCGATGTCAGGCGCGTAACATTCCGTACGGAGCCGGCGGCGGCCGACTGGGCCGGCCCTTGACACACACCTAATCGGCAGCATCGCTATGGGCGGCCGTCATTCGCTATGGGCGGCTGTCATTCCCTTCGAGGTAGCGGAGGCAGGTCCCGGATCAGCTCTTCGATATCAGGTCGGTCAAGGACCTCCACGTAACGGATCTCGCCCGAGACGACGTCCAGGATCACCATGCCGCGGCTCACCGGAAGAGCGACGTTCCGATGACCGCCCTCGTTGCTCCAGGCTCCGCCCGTTCGGTCGGGGGCCGGTGTAGATGGATGAGCAGAAATCATCCCCGCATGAGCAGCGCCCCCACGCTTCAAGCGAGTCCAGGTTGCCCAGCTGGGAATGCCATCTTGAAGTGGCCCCACCGGGAGCCATTTCGCTGATCTGAAGTGGCCCCACCCCCAACCCAACTGTCCCTGCTCTCCGTGGTTTCCGGACCATTGGATGAGGAGGGGGAAGGAGATGTCGAGGGTGGAGTTTTACGAACGTATCCGCAAAGACAATCGAGAGGGCCTCAGCGTGCGCGCTTTGGCCGCCAAGCATCATGTGCATCGCCGCACGGTCCGCCAAGCGCTGGCATCAGAGGTCCCGCCGGAGCGTAAGACGCCGGAGCGGACGTCGCCGGCGTTGGGGCCGTGGACGACGATCATCCGCTCGTGGCTGGTCGCCGATCGGGAACTGCCAGGCAAGCAGCGGCACACGGCCCGGCGGGTGTGGCAACGGCTGGTGGCCGAGTACGGCGCCGAGGTGGCCGAATCGACGGTGCGGGCCCCCGACCGACGACCCGTCGAAGACCGTCGTGTAGCTCCCCAGGGCGAGGGAAGAGGTCCGGGCCTGTTGCCGTCACGCCTCTATCTCGGGCGACCGGGCCGAGGACGTTCCGGTTCCGTGTTGGCTCAGGAAGCGTGGTGTGCTGGTGACTGCCACCAAGCGCTGACACCGCACAGCACGGAGCGCAGAAAACCGTGCCGGCGATGGGAGTCTCTCATCCCCCTGGGGAAGTCCAGGTCGCAGGGAGGCGAAATATTCGGCGATCGGCTCGGCTCCGACCGTCGAGCGCCGATGACGGTCCGTGTCCGATGCCCGGCCTGTGGGGATGCCGCCCTTCTGGCGGGGAACCGGGCAGGTACCTTCGAACGTCACACAGAGAGTGGAGGGGGTATTGAGCCGGATAGAGCGGGGACACCCGCCAGGTCACGGGGCCGCTCTAGCGCTCTGGCTGGCGCTCCTAGTCGGGAGCGTTGTCGCATGTTCCGGCCCGAGCCGATACGAACCAACAACGACGAAGGTGGGCGGAGGGACCGTCTTCGTAATCTATCCGTCCCCACCGTGTCCCAAGAACGCTGACTGCGCCGCAGGCGTCGTCATCGACAAGCAGCTCTATGGACTCGGCGCGGAAGACAGCCCCAAGGCCCAGTACCGAACGGGACCGCTCTTCGCCGTCGGCTCCAACCAAGAAGCTCACCTGATCGCCAGCCTCACGACCAGCACCTACCGGGTGTTGGCGCTGCGTACCGGCTCCCAATGGGGCCTCGCCTTCTCCCCCGGCAGGCCGACAGGGGAATCCTTCCAGCGTCAGATATGCCAAGTCCTAGAGAACCTGCCCAGGAACTCCTACTGCGTTACCAAACTCGGATTCGCAACGACCGAACCCTTCGACCCGTCCAAGGTCGCCGCTCCGCCGGGTAACGGCCACGGTCCAGCCGGGACCTGCGACGGCACCGAAACCGCACCCCTGTGCGGAGCGGGCGCCGTCGTCGGCAAGTACTACCCATACACATGGGCGCCGGACTGCAGCGAACGCGCCTTCCTCAACGGGCGACTATGGCAAGGAACGCTCAGGCCCACCCAACAACAACCGCCGTACCGTGGCTGGATGACCCTCACCGGACCCGATACGGCCCGCTGGACCGGAACCAACGGCACTGACGGCCTGACCCCAGCCACAGGTCCAGCCCCAGCCTGTCCGCCCCCGAGTACATAACCACGGCCTACCGCAGGGCGCGACAGCCGGGAGCACCACCGTGGCACGCGACCGAGTCGGCATCGTGATGCGCTCAAGGCCGGTCGTTGTTTCTCACGTTTACGAGCGCGGAATGTCTCGGCTCAGTGAAGGTGAAGCATCCGAACCGGCGACCCTGGTGCGTTAGTTCGGCGACCCCGGTGGCGATCTGGTCGGTCGGCAGAACGCAGTTCAGATCCCAGCGGCGCAAGACCGAACCGCACTCCACGAAGAAGTGATCCGGCACCCATGGCACGCTCTCAGCCGGGAGAAGACCACGTAGAGCCCGGCCGCGAACGGTGTCCGCGGCCAGCTCGACGCCTGCTGAGGCGTCGATGACGACCGGTGTCACGCCTCGCCGAGGGAGCGAACCTCAGCCAGTGTGTCGGCAGCCCGAACCGGCGGTTCGGTTGGCTCGCCGGCCTGCCGATGGTCCAGCCAGGCGCGAAACGCGTCAGCGTTCACCTCGTCGCCCGGGTTGGTGACCACGACCGCGGGATCGTTGGGCAGGTCGGCTGCGTGGCGGGCCATACATCCATGGTAACGACCACCTGTGTCGGTCCGACCGCCACGCAACGCAGAACACGCGCCCCGATCATATGGTTGAGGTAGCAACGATCACGACGGAGTCGGCACGGCGCTACCAGGGGTATCTATTACGACGCCCGCCATGCCGGAATCTCCGCCCATCCCCACGACAGGATGAGCGCTGACAGCAACAGACCATCGACAGCCCGCACCCACCCGTGTCTGTAGACAAGGCCCCGATCAGCAGAACCACGAACCACCCGCAGGCGGCGCGGGCGATCCAGGCACGGGCCCGTGAACTCGGCATGCGCAGATCGTTCCATATTGCGCCCGTGGTCCTGAACGATGTGCCTCCAGTGATCGCGCGTGATTCGGCGCTCGGCGCCTCGAGCGTGGGCGCCGTACCGGTGCCTGACGGCGCCCAGAACGCTCCGGTTTACCGGCTGGCCCCGGCGATGAAGGTTGAGACGGTGTAGGTCGCGTGGCGGTTGAGTGAGACTCTGGCCCGGTCGTAGCGCATCGTGGTGCGGGGGTCAGCGTGGGATGCGGCCTCTTGGACGTCTCGGAGAGGGACACCGGAGTCGAGGGCAGCGGTGATGAAGGCGTAGCGGAGGGTGTGGGGGCCGATCCGCTTGTCCACGCCGGCCCGCTTCGCGACCCTCCGCACGATGCGGGCAGCGCCGTGGCGGTCCAGGCGCGTGCCGTCGGCTCGGGTGAATATCGGTCCCGAGAGGCGCTCGCCGACGGCGAGGTCGACCGCCCGGGCGGTACGCGGGGCGAGCGGGATGGTGACGACTTTGCCCCCTTTGCGCAGCACAGTCAGAGTTCGATGCCCGCGTTCCAGGCCCAGGGCCTCGACATTCGCTCCGGTGGCTTCTGATACCCGAAGTCCGTTTAGGGCGAGAAGGGAGATGAGAGCGTGCTCGATGGCTGGCCCCAGGCCGGCTGCGACCAGTAGGGCGCCGACTTCGTTGTGGTCCAGGCCGACTGCGTGGGATTCGTAGTCCAGGCGTGGTCGGCGAACGTCGCTCAACAGGCGAGTGCCCCAGAACGTGAGCGCCGAACATCCGACCACCCTGCCCCGGAACGCCGGGACCAGGGCCGCAGTAGCGGCCGACTCCGCTTCCCCCGGATAAGTTTCGCGATACGATATTAAACGTGAGAGTACGTGGATATCTATGACTCGGCTCGCAAGCAGGGGATCAGCGACGAGGACATTCGCCACGGGGTCGAGCATGCGCTCGTCGCCGCTGACGAGCGCGACACGGGGAAAGTCCTCTACCTCGGCTCGGACCGGGCCGGGAACCTCTTGGAGATCGTGACGGTGCTTCGCGACGACGGCACCGAGATAGCGATTCACGCGATGAAGATGAGACGAATCTACGAACCGCTGCTGGGTGAGATCGGAGAGAGTGATGGCTGAGGAGAAGAAGACCTACGGACATTCCAAGGCAGGTGTCGAGTTGACCGACGGGGTCCTGCAGCAGATGGCCGAGGAGGCCGAGGCAGGGCTCGACGTCAACAAACTTCGGAGACGTCCGGGCCGCCCATCGATGGGATCAGGTCCGGCCGAAACGTTTCCGGTCCGGCTCGAGCCAGAGCTACGCAGGGCAGTCGACGACCGAGCAGCAAAGGATCACACGACCGCTTCAGACATCGTTCGCGAAGCCCTTCGCGAATACCTCAAGGTCAGCTGAAGCGTCCCCAAACGTCAGCGAGCGCCTATCCCCAAACGACGGACCTCGAGCGTCTCGTAACGCCGGCTATAAGTCACCCCGGTCGACCCCAGGGTCCTTTACGAGTGCCCTGGTGCGATCGTCGACGCGCCACCAACCTGACGCTTCGATGGCGTGAAAGCCGGTCCACCTTGTGGCTCTGGCGATCGACGACGCCGATCGGGAGCGTCGAAGCGGGCACCCATTGGTTCCGGGCGACCGCAAATCTGGTCCGAATCGAGAGTGAACTGCTACCACAACTGCTACCACGCACCTCAGAGACCGCCGATGGAGCCACAAAAGTGCTAGTCAGGAGCCCGAGATCGGATTCGAACGGATGACCTGACGCTTACAAGTTCCCGGCACCCCGTCCGCACGAGTCCGCTCATGTCATCTCAAACGGCCCGACCAGCACTTTTGCGGTCGGCCGGACACCTGCGGACCCGGAGGAAGTGCTACCAAAACTGCTACCACGAGGCGAGCGGCGACGTCGATGGTGGAGGCACGAGGAGGGCCGGCGAGGAGCATCGGGAAGTAGCTACCAGCGCCCACCGCGGGGTCGAACCGCGTACAACCAAGC
>JAKCDU010000051.1 GCA_021838445.1 Actinomycetes bacterium
ACGTGGTGGTCGTCGACCTGCGGGCCTGCAACGGGTTGGGTCCCCTCGGGGCCATCGGTCGGGTGGCCCGCGGCGAAGGCCATCCCCCCGTGGTGGGCCTCGGCCGCCCCGGCGAGGAATGGCTGGATCTGGCTGCTCGGGTGGAGGGGGCGACCGACATCGTGGAGTGGCCCGACGGCGCCGCCGAGCTGGGCGACCGGCTGGTCCGGGCGACCTCGGGGAGGGGCCCGAGGGTCGCCGCCCGCTTCGGGTCCTGACCGCCCCGCCGCCTTGCGCCGGCCCGCCGGCGGTCTTTCAGCCCGCGGTGACCACCACTTCGCCGGCAGAGCCGGCGCTGCCTGCCGTCCTCCGCCACCGACCGCCGCCCGGCGTCCAGGTCCACCCGGCGAAACTCACCCGGGTCAGGTGGAACGGCCAGGCCATCCCCACCGCCCAGGAGGCCACCCGCCATCCGGTCTGGACGCTGACCGGGCGGCCGACCAGCGCCGCTCCCAGGTCGTCGACCTGCGCCCCGGTAAAGGCCCCCGGAGCGGGCGGGGCGCCGGTGTAGGCGGCCAGCTGGCAGCCGAACCCGGCGGGCGTCTCGCCTGTCAGCGCCGTCGCCAGGGTCCGGGCCTCGGAGTCCCAGGCGGCGTAGGCGCTGGGAGCGGCGCTGTGCTGGACCGCCTGGGCGGCGGCCGCGACGGGCATGGTCTGCCATCCGCTCACCTGCATGAGCCGTCCGTAGAACGCGGTAGAGGCGTACACGGGGTCGAGGAGCTGGGATGGGGCGCCCCAACCCTGGGAGGGGCGCTGCTGGAACAAGCCGACCGAGTCGAGGTCCCCGTAGGGCAGGTCGAGCAGGCGGGACTCCTGCAGGGCCGTGGCCAGCGCCACTGTGACGGCGTGGTCGGGCAGGCCCAGCTTGGCCGCCACTGCGGCGATGACGGCGGCGTTCCGGGCCTGGTCGGGGGTCAGCTCGAAAGCCACCCCACCCGGCGCCGGCAGCGTCGAGCACAGCGAGACCACGGGGGCGGAGCGGCGGGAAGCCACCAGAGCGGTGCTGGCCGCGGTCACCCCCCCGATCGCCACGACCACCGCGGCGAGCACCCGCCGGCGCCTACGGCGGCGCGGTGGGAGCCTCCCGGGTCGAGTCCGGGCTCCACCCCGGCGGTCGGCCGGCCCGATCACGACAGGATCGTCGGCACGCGGTTCGCGGCCGACGTCGTGCTCGCCGATCGGCCAGAGGGAAGAAGAGCTCACGCCACTCCGTGTTTCAGCGGGGACCGCAGTTCCCAACACATTGCCAGAGCCTCGGGGGCCACCGAGGTCATGGGACGGACAAAGCCCCGCCACATCGGGATAATTTCTTTTTCAGGCCTGTTGACGTTATTTGTTAGGCACACCTAATATCAGGTATGGCCGATGGTGCGGGAGGACTCTGGTGAGCGAGACACGGACTCTCATCCTCGGGGCCGTGGCGGGCATGACCATCCTGCTCGGGCTGCCCCTCGGTCGCCTCCGCAAGCCCGCCCCCGGTGTGCGGGTGTTCCTCAATGCCCTGGCCATCGGCATCTTGATATTCCTGGTCTGGGACGTCCTCTCCAACGCCTACACCCCCCTGGACGCGTCGCTGACCCGGCTCCACGATCACACCGGAGGCCTGTGGTCGGTGATCGGTTACGGGGCCCTGTTCCTCGGCGGGACCGGGGTGGGCCTGGTCGGGCTGGTCTACTACGAGCGCCTGCTCGCCCGCCCCAAGCCCCGCTACGGCCCCGGGGCCATGGCCCAGAGCGAGCTGACGGCCCGACGCCTCGGCATCTCCGATTGGTCCCCGGCGCGACGCCTGTCTCTTCTGATCGCGGTCGGTATCGGCCTGCACAACTTCGGCGAAGGACTGGCCATCGGGGGCAGCGCGGCCAAAGGGCAGATCACCCTCGCCACCCTCCTGATCATTGGTTTCGGAATGCACAATGCCACCGAGGGCTTCGGGATCGTCGCTCCCCTCTCGGGAGCCGACGAGAGGCCCTCCTGGGCCTTCCTCGGCGCCATGGGCCTCATCGGCGGCGGGCCGACCTTCATCGGCACGCTGATCGGGCACGCCTTCACGTCGGACCCGATGAGCGTCATCTTCCTCACCCTGGCGGCGGGCTCCATCCTCTTCGTGGTCGTCCAACTCCTCGGCGTCGCCCTCAAGTCGGGCCGTCGGGAGCTGATGACGTGGGGGATCTTCCTCGGCCTGGCGGCCGGTTTCGTGACCGACATGGTCGTCAGCGCAGCTGGAGCCTGATCGGCCCCGGGCTCACATCCCCGAGCCGCCGAGGACCACCCGGATGGTTCGGAACAGGATGAGCAGGTCGAGCAGCGGCGTCCAGTTCTCCACGTAGTAGAGGTCGAGGCGCACGGCGTCGTCCCAAGGGACCGTCGAGCGGCCGGCGACCTGCCACAGGCCGGTCATGCCCGGCTTGGTGTTGAACCGTCGGGTCTCGAGCTCACCGAAGTCGCCCATCTCCCGGCGCAGCACCGGCCGGGGCCCCACGAAGACCATGTCACCCCTGGTGACGTTCAGCAGCTGCGGCAGCTCGTCGAGCGAGTAACGCCGGATGATCCGCCCGACGCGGGTGACGCGCGGGTCGTTCCGCAATTTGAAGAGAGCGCCGTCGTGCTCGTTGAGCTGGATGATCTGGGCCAGGCGGTCGTCGGCGTCAGCGACCATCGACCGGAACTTGAGCATCTGGAACGACCGGCGCCGGTAGCCCATGCGCTCCTGGCGGTAGAACACCGGCCCCCCGTCGTCGAGTTTCACCAGGATGGCGATGAGCAGCATCACCGGGAACAGGACGAGCAGCAACGGGACCGCCAGGGCCTGTGACAGGCGCCAGACGGCGCGGCGGGCCAGGGAGTCGACGGCCGGCTCCTTGATGTGCAGCAGGGGCATACCGGTGATCGGCATGACCCGTATCCGCGGTCCGGCCACGTCGACCACGTCGGGCGCGACGAGCAGGTCGATCCCGCTGCGCTCGAGGGCCCAGGCCAGGCGCTGCACGCTCATCTCGGCGAAGTGCTGCGGGTTGACCACGGCCACCGCCTCGGCCCCGGCACCGAGGGCCGCCCCCACCGCGTCGTCGGGCTCGCCGATCACCGGCACGACGCGGTCGCGCAGGACCAGAACGTCGGATTCGCCGGGGGGGACGCATGCGCCGACGACGTGGTAGCCGAGGGACCGGTGCCGGCGGAGGTGGCTGACGAAGCGCTTGATGGACGGCTCGTCACCGACCACCAGCAGGCGGACCTGGGCGCCCCCCCTGCGGCGCACCCCGTCGAGGATACGGCGCAGCCCGAACCGGCCCACGACCGACGCCACCACCAGGGTCGGGAACAGGTCCAGCAGGAACAGCCGCGACAGAGGCGCTCGGGTCACGTACGAGACGATGGCTATGGCGGCCACCAGTCGGACGCCTCCCACGACCGGCGAGCGGTAGTTCCGCAGGCCCTCGTTGGTGTAGTCGACCTGGTAGCCCCCGCTCAGGGCCTGGACGGTCGCCCACACGGGAATGGTCAGCAGGGCCAGCACCCGGTAGGTGAAGGACACGTCGAGCACCGATATCTGGCCGCCCCCGCCCCGCACCGCCCAGTCGGCCAGGCAGGCCGCGATGGCGGCCACCACGTCCACGCCGACCAGGGCCACGAACAACCAGTGCCGCCAGTCCTTCCAGTAGGTGGGGGCCACCGGGCCGGGGGTTGACGTGGTTGATGGGGTTACCGAGGTGGATGAGGCTGGCGAGGTTGGAACCGGCCTACGGCCGTCCGGACGGGCGGCAGCCGACTGTGCCGCGGAGAGCCCTTTCACCGGCCCTCACGTCCTCGCGCCCCAGCAGACAACAAAGCTCTCCCTCGCCCACATCCCAGCAAGCGTTCAGAACATAGCGACGATAAGACGGCGATCCCGGTCGGTTGGGCGCCTTTTTGGAAATAGTTGGGTCACGATCAGCGGCGACGGGCTCCGAGTCGGCCGCCCGAAGTCTCAGGGGACGGCCCGGGCGGCCGGTGGACCGGCCCGGTGGACCAGCCCGGT
The DNA here is from genome assembly GCA_021838445.1 of Actinomycetes bacterium. Classification (GTDB taxonomy): domain Bacteria; phylum Actinomycetota; class Acidimicrobiia; order Acidimicrobiales; family Palsa-688; genus JAKCDU01. The sequence goes on from JAKCDU010000051.1 coordinate 4,055, forward strand.
GGCCGGCCGGTGGGACCGGCCCCGCGGCCCGGTCATTCGTCGGTGACGATGACCTCGCCGGTGAGCTGGAGGGGTACCAGCCGGTGCTCGGCCGTGGGCGTGAAACCGAGTCCGGGGTCCACACAGACGAACGGCCGCCCGCCGATGTCGATCCGGCTGTGCTGGCGCTCGGGATCGGGGCGGAGGCGCCGACGCAACCGCCACGGCACCGACCGCACGGCCCGGCCGGTCGGCCAGGCGACGACCGGCGAGTGGCCGTGCACCTGGCCGAAGGGCACGAGCTCGGTGCTGATCCAGGACGGGTACAGCTCCCGGGCGGCGTCGGCCCACGCCGGCCCGGCAACGCCTCCCGCGAGGAGCACCCCGGAGGAGAACGCCAGCTCCGGGTCCCGGCCCACGGCCTGGTTGAGTCTGTCGGCGGCGCCGACACAGTCGGGGCGGCCCATCATCACCCACAGCTGGGCCACCAGCCCGGCGTGGGTCACCAGCACGTCGCCCATCTCCCGGGTGCGCAACGCCACGGCCAACTTGGCCTGACCGGTCCGCCACCAGCGCTGAAGGGTCTCCAGGGCAGCGGCGTCGAGCGGCTCGTCCCAGAACCGGCGGCCCCCGATCCGGTTGCCCTCGTGGTTGCCGAGCAGCTGCGTCCACGCCGCCCCGGAGGCCACGAAGCGGTCCACCAGGGCCACGCAGGCCGCCGAATCCGGGCCCCGGTCGATGAGGTCACCGACCTGCACCACGTGGGTCTCGGGCGGCAGCGTCGCGCCTTCGGGGTCGGCACCGGCGTCCACGAGCAGCTGCCGCAGACGCTCGTGGTGGCCGCCCACATCCCCGATCACGAGCAGGCGCACGGCAGGTGAGGCTACCGCCGTCACCGCGCCGGCAGACCCGCGATCTATCGTCGAGCAGATGTCACGAGCACGGACCGGCCTCGCCGCACCGCCGGTCCCCACCGTCGTCCTCCTCCTGACGGCGGGCGCCGCGGCGGCCGGGGCCGCCCTCGCCGGGGCCCGGCCGACCGGCACCCCGGTGGTGGATCCGCTCTACGAGGCGCTGCTCGCTTTCGTCGTCGTGGTCGCCGGCGCGAGGGCCAACCGGGGAGCGGTCCTGTGGCTGGGGGTGGCCGCCGCCGCGCTGGCCCGCGGCTGGCTGATCGCCCCGGCCGCGGCCTCCCTGCTGCTGGCCTTCACCGCTACTTTGGCCAAGCGGCCCCGCCCTCTCCTCGGCGCGGTCACCGCCGCCCTGGCGGTGCAGGTGGTCCTGCGCTGGGACGTCCGCGCCTTCCAGGGAGCCACCGCCCTGGCCGGGGCCGCAGCGCTCGGCCCGGTGCTGATCTCGGCGCTGCGGCGGTCTCCGCGCCACGTGCGGCACCGGGTGTGGCTCGGTCTCGGGACGCTGACGGTCGCGGCGGTGGTCGTGGTCATACCGGCCGCGGTGAGCGCCCTGGCCGCCCGCCACCAGGTGGAGGACGGGATCGCCCAGGCCCAGGACGCGCTGCACCAGGTGAGCTCCGGCGACGCTCAGACCGTGCGCCAGGAGCTGGCCACGGCCGCCTCGGACTTCGCCGGCGGGTCGGCCCGGCTCGGGGCGTGGTGGACCCACGGCGCCCGCCTCGTGCCCTTCGCCGCCCAGCAGCGCCAGGCTCTGACCGTGGGGGTCCGGGTCGCCGAGGACGTGGCCGTGACCGCCGACCAGCAGGCGACCCGCATCGATTTCAGCCAGATCCGCTACAGCAGCGGTGGAGTCGATCTGACCAAGGTGGCCGGTTTCGCCGGCCCGCTGTCCACGGTGGTGGACTCGCTGCAGCGGGCCTCCTCGGCTCTGGCGGCCGTCCGCTCGGGCTGGGTGGTGGGGCCGGTCTCGTCGCGGCTGGCCAAGTTGACGAGCTCGGTGGCCCGGGCCGAGAACAGCGCCCGGTTGGCCGAGCAGGCGGTCACCGACGCCCCCTCGCTGCTCGGCGCCGAGGGGACCCGTCACTACTTCGTCGCGTTCATGGACCCTCCGGAGAGCCGGGGCCTCGGGGGACTTCTGGTCTGGTACGGGATCCTCACCGCCGACCACGGCCACGTCTCGCTGACCGCCGACGGGGATCCGGGGACTCTCGCCCAGCAGTTGGCAGCCATCGGCGGCGGGCACATCACCGGGCCGGCCGACTACCTGGCTCGCTACGGACGCTTCCACCCCGAGAGAACGGTGGTCGACGTGCCCTACGCCCCGGACCTGCCGACCGACACCACCGTGATGTCACAGCTCTACGCCGAGCTCGGCCACCCCCCGATCGACGGGATGCTGGTCCTCGACCCCAAGTCGATCGCCTCGATCCTGTCGCTGACCGGACCGGTCCAGGTCGCCGGTCTCGGCACCGTGGACGGGGCCAACGCAGCCCAGATCCTGGAGGAAGGGCAGTACGCGGCGTTCCCCGGGGCCGGCCAGCAGCAGGAGCGCAAGGCCGCGCTGAGCGCCGCCCTCGAGGAGGCGGCGCAGCAACTGACCCACGACGCCTTGCCCAACTTCCGCACTCTGGCCTCCGACCTGGCCCCCGACGTAAAGACCGGGGACCTGCTCTTCTGGAGCACCCACCCCCCCGATCAGCCGCTGCTCGAGGCCACCGGGCTGGCCGGCAGGTTCCCGTCCCGCAACGGCGGTGACCTCCTGTCGGTGATCACCCAGAACTCGGCCAACAACAAGGTGGACGCCTACCTGCAGCGCCGCGTCGACTACCGGGTCACCTACGACCCGGGTCGCGGCCGCGTCTCGGGCACGGTCACGCTGCAGCTGCACAACTCGGCCCCCACGAGCGGCCTTCCCCCCGAGGTCATCGGGAGCCGTCCGAGCGCCGGCCTCCGCCCCGGCGGCGACCAGCTCTGGTTCAGCGTCTACTCGCCGCTGAACCTGGTCGGGGCCCGCGTCGACTCCCGTCCTGTCACCGTCACCGGCACCCCCGAGCTGGGGGTGACCGCCTACAGCGGGTTCGTGGACGTGGCGGCGGGCGCCACCGTGACGGTCACGGTGGATCTGGCGGGCAGCATCTCCAAGGGTCCCTACCGGCTGGTCCTGCACGACCAGCCGACGGTGATACCGGACCAGCAGACGGTCACCGTCACCCCCTCCCCCGGATGGCACCCCAAGGGATCGGACACGTGGACCCCGGCCCCCCAGTGGTCCCTGGCCGCCACCTTCGGCTTCGGCAGGTGACGGGCGGGGTGCCGGCCGACCCTCGTTGCCGTTCCCCCATTTCCGATTTGGGCGGGTCCCCTCCCACCTGGGAGTGGATTCGACGCCGTGGAGAGCTAGTCTGGTCGCAATCGGCAATTGGACCGAGGTTCTTTAGGGTCTTGTAGGAGTCAGCGATGCGAATCACCCGGTTGGGCAGGGCGGGAGCAGTGGGTGGTACGGGTTTGGCGGCGGCCGCCGTGTTCGGCGCGCTATCCCTGAGCGCGGCGCCGGCCTTCGCCGACTACGGCCCCACGAACAACAATGACGGCGGTACCACCACTACGACCGTCGCCACGGCCTCCGTTGGTGCGCCGCCGGCCGCCAGCGGTCTGGCTTTCACCGGTGCCGACGTGGCCGTCACCACCGCCGCCGGGGCGGCCGCCATCGGCCTGGGTGGGGCGTTCGTGCTGGTATCACGGCGGCGCCGGGCGGGCTCCGAGCCGGCTGCCTGAAGCACCACCAGCCGCGGCCAGCCACTCCAAGGGGTTCCTGGCGACGCCTCGGAATCTTCTGGACTAAACCACTTCTGTCGTCGCGCCGAGGAAATAGCGGTCAGCGACGTACAATCCCGGCGTAGCTGGTAACTAGGCAGGAAGAGGTTATGGACGAAGCCATCCGGCGCATCCTCGCAGACCACGGCCGGCTGGCCGTCCCAGTCGCGGATCTGGCCGACGACGCCGATCTCTACCGGGCCGGCCTGGCCTCCCACGCCTCAGTCAACGTGATGCTCGCCCTCGAGGACCACTTCGACGTGGAGTTCCCCGAGGGGATGCTGCGCAAGCAGACCTTCGAGTCGATCGTGGCCATCAAGGCGGCGCTCGCTCAACTCGACGTCGTAGGGTCATAGGAGCGACCTCCGATGGACTCCGATGAGCTGCTGAAGGAAGCGGCCCGGATTGCCAGGGAGGTGGCCGGACCGGCCAGCTCCGACGTGGACGAGCGCAGCCGCTTTCCGGCGGAATCGGTCGAAGCGCTGCGCCACGCCGGCCTCCTCGGCGCACTGATCCCGGGCGAGCTGGGCGGCCTGGGCGCCAGCCTGGCGGAGGTGGCGGCCTGCACCGAGACCCTGGCTGCGCACTGCGCGTCGACGGCGATGGTCTTCGCCATGCACCAGATCCAGGTGGCCTGCCTGGTCCGCCACGGGCACACCGACGGGCTGGGGCAGTTCACCCGGGACGTCGCCCGACTCGGCCTCCTACTTGCGTCGGCGACCACCGAGATGGGGGTGGGTGGAGACGTCCGTACCAGCATCTGCGCGGTGGAGGCCGACGGGGACGAGTTCGCCGTGACCAAGATGGCGCCGGTGATCTCCTACGCCGAGGAGGCCGACGCCGTCTTCACCACCGCTCGACGGGCCGCCGACAGTCCCTCCTCGGACCAGGTGATCGTCGTGTGCCGCGCCGCCGATACCAAGTTGGAGCGGCTGAGCGAGTGGAACGCCCTCGGGTTCCGCGGGACGTGCTCCAACGGCTACCGCCTCGACGCCCGTGGGCCCCTCGGTCTGGTGGTGCCCGATCCTTACGCCGCGGTGTCGTCGGAGACCATGCTCCCCGTCTCGCACGTCCTGTGGGCCTCGGTGTGGCTGGGCTTGGCCAACGGCGCCATGGACCGGGCCCGCCGCTACGTCCAGGCCGAAGCGCGTTCCAAGCCCGGGGTGCTCCCCCCGGCGGCGACCCGCCTGGCCGAAGCGGCGGTGGTCCACGCCCAGTTCAAGGACATGGTCGCGGGGGCCACGGCTCGCTACGAGGCATTGATGGACGACCGGGGCGAACTGTCGTCCATCCCGTTCGTGGTGGGTATGAACGCCTTGAAGGTGTCGGCGTCCACGCTGGTGGTCGACGTCGTGAGCCGGGCCATGGGCGTATGCGGCATATCCGCCTACCGCCAGGACGGCGAGTACTCCCTCGGCCGGTACCTGCGGGACGCCTACGGGGCCGCGCTCATGGTCAACAATGAGCGCATCCATGCCAACAACGCCCATCTGCTGCTCGCCGACCGGAGGAGGTGAGCGCGGTGGCGGCCGAGACATCCGAAGTTCAGCGCGCCCAGGAGCAGTTCCGCGACGAGTTGCTCAGGGCCGGGGTCCTCGTCGACGGCGGCTCGCCGGGGCTGTACCTGCGGTCGGGCACCTTCGAGCGGATCGTGGCCGGGATCGACCGCTTGGTCAGCGAGGCCGGGCGCAGCCACCGGGCGCCGGTGCTGCACTTCCCGGCCGTGATGACCCGGCGTGACTTCGAGGCGACAGGCTACGTGGGGTCCTTCCCGGACCTCCTCGGCTCCATCCACACCTTCGGGGGCGGCGACCGCGAGCACCGCCGGATGCTGGCCGAAGTGGAGGAGGGCGGCTCGTGGACCGAGCACCTGCAGCCATCCGACCTCATGATGTGCTCGGCGGCCTGTCACCCGCTGTACCCCACCCGGCGGGGGAAGCTCGCTCGAGGCGGTGAGGTCTACGAGGTGTTCGGCCAGGTCTTCCGGCACGAACCGAGCGTCGACCCGGCCCGCATGCAGACCTTCCGCCAGCACGAGTTCGTCCGCCTCGGCGACGACACCTCGGCCGTGGCCCACCGCGACGCCTGGGTCGAGCGGGCCGTCGACATCCACCGCTCCCTCGGCCTCGACGTGTCCACCGAAGTGGCCAACGACCCGTTCTTCGGGCGGGCCGGTCGGATCATGGCCGACAGCCAGCGCGACGAGGCCCTGAAGATCGAGATAGTGGCCACGGTATCGAGCGAGGACCGCCCGACCGCCATCACCTCGGCCAACTGCCACCAGGACCACTTCGGACAGTCCTTCGGCATCGAGACCGCCGAGGGCCGGGTGGCCCACACGTCCTGTGTCGGATTCGGCGTGGAGCGCATCACGCTGGCCCTGTACCGCCGTCACGGGCTCGACGTCGAGGCGTGGCCGGCGCAGGTGCGCAGCCTCCTCGCCGTCTGAAGGAGCGCCCGGGATGGGAGAGGAGTTGATCCAGCAGGTGATCGGCGTGGACCCGGCCGGTTACCGCCCGCACGCGGTGCACTCCGAAGAGCGGGTCTGGACCGAGACCAACTGCTACATCGACGTCTGGGTCGAAGTCCTCCACAGCCTCGGCTTCGACCCGCTGCTGGGTGCGGCGTTCACCCTGAGCGCCGATTTCGACGGCCGGCAGTGGTCGTTCATCAAATACCCGCCCGAGGATCTGCGCCACGTCTACGGGATCGAAGTCGCCGAGTTGAACGTCTGGAATCCGGTCATAGACCACGTCGAGGAGGAGTTGGCCGCCGGGAGGCTCCTGACCGTGGAGGTGGACGCCTGGTTCCTGCCCGACACGTCCGGCACCTCCTACCGGACCTCGCACACCAAGACCACCATCGTGCCCGAGTGCCTCGACCGCCGAGGCCGCCGGCTGGGCTACTTCCACAACTCCGGCTACCACCGGCTCGACGGAGACGACTTCGTCGGCGTGTTCCGCCTCGAAGGCTTCGACGATCCCAATCTCCTGCCGCCCTACGTCGAGACCATCCGCCTTCCAGTCGAGCGGCTCACCGACGCCGAGATGGGGTCCGCCGGGCGCCGCCGGGCGGCCGCCCATCTCGCCCGCCGACCGGGGACCAACCCGGTGGCTCGACTGGCGGCCGGGGTCGAGACCGAGTTGGCGCGCATCGCTCAACGGGGCCTGGATTATTTCCACGCCTACTCGTTCGGCACCATGCGCCAGTGCGGGGCCACCGCCGAGCTGGCCGCGGCCCACGCCCGCTGGCTGGACCGGACCGGGGGCTTCCCCGACAGCCCGGCCGCCGACGCCTTCGAGGAGGTCGCCTCGGCGTTGAAGCAGGCCCAGTTCCGACTGGCCCGGGCCGCCTCGGGACGAACCTTCGACGTGGTCGCCACCTTCGAGCCGATCGCCGCGGCGTGGGAGCGGGCCATCGAAGGCGTGGCCGCCCGCCATGGCTGACCCGGCCCTGACCCTCCGGTGGGAAGCGGCCCCCGCCGGCTCCCGAGGCGGCCTCGAACCGGGGCAGCTGGCCGGGCTCGAGTGGGTTGCGGCCCCGGTCCCGGGCACGGTGGCCGAGCTGCTCCGCGACAGAGGGGAACCGTGGGAGCGGCGCCGCCTCGACGACGAGGAATGGTGGTACCGGGCCGACTTCGACACGCCGGCCGGGTCCTACCTGCTCGAGCTCGACGGCCTGGCGACGGTCTGCGACGCCTGGGTGGACGACCGCCACGTCCTGCACTCCGAGAACATGTTCCGCACCCACCGGATGCCCCTCGAGCTCGACGGGGGAGACCACCGGATCCTGCTGCGCTTCGCTTCGCTGACCGACCGCCTGCGGCCCCGCCGGCCCCGTCCCCGGTGGCGCACCTTCCTCGTCGATCACCAGAGCCTGCGCTGGGTGAGGACCAGCCTCCTCGGCCGCATGCCCGAGTGGACCCTGGCCGCGGTGCCTCTCGGACCGTACCGGCCGATACGCCTGCAACCGGCCCCGCCACGACGGGTCGTGTCGAGGGAGCTGGTGACCAGCTGCCTCGACGACGGCTCGGGGCGGGTCGAGCTCACGGCGGTGGTCGAGACCGCCGGCGAGCCGGTTGGTCCGGCCACGCTGAGCGCCGCGGGAGAGGTGGCCCCGGTCCGTACCGAGAGGAACGACTCGGGGGGATGGACCCTCACGGCCGCCCTGGAGATACCGGGGGTGGAGCGCTGGTGGCCCCACACCCACGGCCCGCAGCCCCTCTACGACGTCGAGCTGCGGGTGGGCGACGAGGTCCTGGACCGCTACCGGGTCGGTTTCCGAACCATCGAGGTGGACCGCTCCGACGGTGGGTTCCGCGTGTGCGTGAACGGCACCCCGGTGTTCTGCCGGGGTGCGGGGTGGATGCCCACCGACCCGGTGTCGCTACGGGAGTCCCCCGATGATCTGCGGGCCACCTTCGACCTGTTCGTGGCGGCCAACTTCAACATGATCCGCTTCGTCGGGACGACCGTCTACCCGAGCGACGCCCTGCTCGACCTGTGCGACGAGCGGGGCGTGCTCGTCTGGCAGGACTGCATGTTGGCCCACCTCGATCCGCCCGACGACCCCGGGTTCCGGGAGGAGGTCGGTCACGAGCTGGCCGGCCACTTCCGCCGGCTGCAGGGACGCCCCAGCCTGGCGGTGGTGTGCGGCTCGACCGAGGTCGAGGAGCAGGCCTACATGCTCGGTCTGGACCGGGCCGACTGGACCTTCCCGCTGCTCGACGACGACATCCCGGCGCTGGTCGAGCGCCACCTGCCGGGCGCGGCGTACGTCCGATCGACTCCGACGGGGGGCGCCAACCCGATGTCGATGGACCAGGGCCTGTCGCACTACTTCGGCGTCGGTGGCTTCCTGCAGCCGTTCACCGACGCCAGACGGGCCGGCGTCCGCTTCTCCACCGAGTGCCTCATGTTCGCCGTGCCCCCCGAGCCGTCGTCGGTCGAAGACGGTTTCGGTGCCGACTTCAAGGCCGGTCACGACCCGGCGTGGAAGGCGACGCTGCACCGCGACACGGGACGGTCCTCCGACACCGAGGACTACGTGAGCTTCTACCTGAGGCGGCTCTTCGAGGTCGACCCGATCCTGCTGCGCCACACCCGGCCGGGGCGGGCCCTGGACCTGTCGCGGGCGACGGTCGCGGAGGCCATGACCGCGGTCCTCACCGAGTTCCGCGTCAACCCCCGCTGCGACGGCGCCCTCCTGCTGGCCCTGCGGGACCTGAGGCCGGGGGCCGGGTTCGGGGTGGTGGACTCGGCCGGGCGCCCGAAGGCGCCGTGGTTCGTGCTGCGGAGGCTGTTCGAGCCGGTGGCCGTACTGCTCAGCGACGAAGGCCTCAACGGCCTGGCCGTGCACGTGGCCAACGACACCCGATCCCTCCTGTCCGGCCAGCTGAGCATGTCGCTGCTGGCCGACGGGTGCCTGGAGATCGACCGGGGGGTGCTCGACGTGCAGGTACCCCCCCGTTCGGTCGTCTCGTGGCGGTCCGAGGAGTTCTTCGGCTCCTTCCGCGACGTGACCTACGCCTACCGCTTCACCCGACCGGCCCACGATGTGGTGTCAGTAGCCTTGTCGGCCGCCACCACGGGCGGGGCAGCGATGACCCGCCAGGAGTACTTCCTCCCCCTGGGGCCGGCCCGCCCCCAGGAGCACGACCTGGGCCTGCAGGCCCGGGCCCGCCCGGCCGAGGGGGGGGAATGGGAGGTGGAGGTGGGCACGGACCGCTTCGCCCAGTACGTGGCCCTCGACATCCCGGGGTACCTGCCGTCCGACTCGTGGTTCCACCTGGGGCCGGCCGCCACCCGGACCCTGCGACTGACGCCGGCGGGACCGACCGGCGCCCCCGCCGGCGAGGTCCGGGCCCCCACCGGCGAGGTCCGGGCCCTCAACGCCGTGGTGACGGCCCGGCTCGAACGCCCCTGAGCCCCTCCTTGACCGCCCGCGACACCGATCCCGATGGGACCCGCCCCGACCCGGCGGCCGGTCGGGTCACCATCGTGCACGACTACCTGACCCAGAGGGGCGGCGCCGAGCGGGTCGTGCTGGAGATGGCGGCGGCCTTTCCCGGCGCTCGCGTGGTGACCTCCCTCTACGACCGCGACGGCACCTATCCGGCTTTCCGGGACCTCGACGTCGGGACCCTGGCCGTGGATCGCCTCCCCGGGCTGCGCCGCCACCACCGTCTGGCCCTGCCGGTGCTGGCCCCGGCCTTCTCCGCCGGGCGGGTACGGACCCCCGTGGCTCTGTGTTCGTCGAGCGGCTGGGCCCACGGCATCCGCGCCGAGGGGACCAAGATCGTCTACTGCCACAATCCCCCGCGCTGGCTCTACCAGGCCGACGAGTACCTGAGGGACCGTCACCCGGCCTACCGCGTGATGCTCTCCGCCTGCGGTCCCGGCCTGCGCCGCTGGGACCACCGGGCGGCGAGGAGCGCGGCGCGCTACCTGGTCAACAGCGAACTGGTGCGCCGGCGGGTCGCCGACACCTACGGCATCGAGGCGGAGGTGCTCCACCCACCGGTTTCGCTGCTTGCCGACGGCCCGGCCACGCCGCTCGAGGGGGTCGACGACGGCTTCCACCTGTGCGTGTCCCGGCTGCTGCCCTACAAGAACGTCGACGCCGTGGTCGCCGCCTTCGCCGCCCTGCCCGAGGAGCGACTCGTGGTCATCGGCGGCGGCCCGCTCCTCGAGCGCCTCAGCGCGTCGGCGCCAGCCAACGTCCGGCTGTGCGGGGAGGTCGACGACGCCTCCCTGCGGTGGGCCTACGGCGCCTGCCGGGCGCTGATCGCGGCGTCCTACGAGGACTTCGGCCTGACCCCGGTGGAGGCGGCCGGCTTCGCCAAGCCGACCGTCGCCCTGCGCTGGGGGGGGTACCTCGAAACCGTTTTAACATATGCCACTATCCAGGGCTTCGACGCCCCCGACCCCGCCCACATCGCCCGCGCCGTGGTACGCGCCCGGAGCTGGAACTGGTCGCCGACCGCCATAACCGCCCACTCCGGAACTTTCTCCCGGGAGTCGTTCCGCCGCCGGCTCCAGGAGGTCGTGGGCGATGCTCCGTGACGGCGGGCGGTCACTAGCGTGAAGTGCTGGTCAAGAAAGGGAGGCCGGAATCCGAATTATCGGTGGTGAGTACGGGTTGGGATCAGGGTCCGGTCGGTCCGAGACGCGCTTCGTACACCGGCGGATCGGGCGATATCAACCCTTCCGGGGAGATACGCTACCGTGGTCTGCCCGGCGCTCCTACCGGGGAGCGGGATCAAGGCGATGTCAGGGATGAACGGTTAGTGGACCAGCTGAGCGGCCCGACACCGTCATCGCGTGCCCCTTCGAGACTCCCCTATCTCCTCCGCAAGCAGGGCTGGATCGTGGTGCTGTGCACCGTGCTGGCGGCGGCCGGAGCCGCCTACTACATCGTCAGCAACCACCCGACCTACCGGGCCACGGCACAGGTCGTGGCCAATCCTCAGGTGGCCAACAACGCCGGCGCCAACACCGTCACTTTCGGCTCCGACCCGCTGGCCGCGACCCGCGACACCTCCGTCGCCCAGGCCGCGGCCAAGGCCTCGGGCCTCCCGCTCGCGTCGGTGGCCCTCGGCTCCTACGTCGACGGCACCAACACCGCGCTGGTCGACATAGTCGACACCGCCCCCACCGCGACGGCGGCCTCGGCCGGGGCCAACGCCGCGGCCGGCGCCTACGTCTCGGTCCGGTCACGGGAGTTCATCGCCCAGGCCGCCGCCCTCAACACCCAGCTCGACACCCTCCTGACCAGCATCCGCCAACTGCAGGCCCAGGGCGCCACCGCGCCGGGCAGTCCCACCCCCGGCACCGACGTCGAGCTCAACACCAAGCTCAGCGCCCAACTGACGAGCTATGCCACCTACTACGCCGAGCAGCAGCAGTTCGAGCAGGCGGCCACCTCGGTGCAGGTGTATTCCAACGCCTCCCCGGCTTCGGCCCAGCGCGTCGGCAGCACCAAGCGCAACGCCGCCGTCGGGGTGCTGGCCGGGCTGCTGATCGGGATCGGCATCGCCCTGCTCCGGGACCGCTTCGACGATCGCATCCGTGACCGGCGCGACCTCGCCGACGTGACCGACATCAACGTCCTGGCCCGGGTCCCCACCACCTCCGAGGCCTCGTGGAGCAACACCCTGACCGGCCTCGAGGGCACCGGCGACGAGGCCGCCGAGGCCATCCGGGAGCTGCGCACGGCGCTGCGGTTCATGTCCGTGGACCGGCCGCTCAAGACCATCCTGGTGACCAGCTCGGCCGCCGGCGAGGGGAAGTCCTTCATCGCCGCCAACCTGGCCGCGGCGTGGGCCGTCTCGGGGTTGAAGACCATCCTCGTGTCGTCCGATCTGCGGGCACCGTCGATCGAGACCAAGTTGGGTATCGAAGCCACGAGCCGGGGCCTGACGGGGGCCCTGGCCGACGCTTCGTCGTTGGAGGGGTCCCTGCGCCGCCCGGCCCTCCCCCACCGCGAGCCGCGCCCCGGAGAGCCGCGGGCGTCGAAGCCGTCGGGCCGGTCGGCCAACGGGAACGGCGCCAACGGGAACGGCATCTGGCCGTCGGAGCGGGCCTTCGACCTGAGCACCTGCCTGGTCCCGACCGGCTTGGAGGGGCTGGCCATACTCCCCGCCGGGCCCATTCCCCCCAATCCCGCCGAGCTTCTCGGCTCGAGGGCCTTCGAAGCCCTCCTGGCCCGGCTCGAATCCGTGGCCGACGTCGTCATCCTCGACACCCCACCGGTCCTGGCCGTGACCGACGCCATGGTGCTCACCGGCCTGGTCCAGGGCGTCCTGTTCGTCATCGCCGAGGGCGAGAGCACCAAGTCGGCGACCAAGCGGGCCCTCGATCTGCTCCAGGCCGGCGCCGCGCCGGTGCTCGGGACAGTGGTCAACCGGGCCGGGCACGTGGATGTCATGCCCTACTACGGCTATGTCTCGGCGCCGCCGAGCGGTCGTCGGGGCTCGACCAAGGGGCGAGCCCCGAAGGCGGGTAAAGCCCCCACCCCAACTGACGTTTCGTCGGGCACCGGGCCTGTGTGACCGTGCTCGCCACACCGGGGCGCCGCCGGGCCGTGCCCCGCCCGCAGGGGCGGGCGGCCCGGCGGCTGCTGTATCTGCTCGTGCTGGGCGCTCCGGTCCTCGGCTACGCCGCCCTGACCCACGCCAAGTACGCGCTCGTGGCCGGAGTCGCGGTGCTGGTAGCCGGCCTGTTCAGCCTGGACCGAGGGCTGCTCGTGGTGGCCGCCGTGCCGGCCACCATGCTGGTCTTCCGGGTCGGCGGATCGTCGTCCAACCTCAGCTTCTCGGACCTCACCCTGTTCGTCGCCACTCTGACCGCCCTGACGGCATTCCGATGGTCCGAGGCCCCCGTGGTCCGACGACTGCTGTGGCTCCTCGCCGTCTACGAGGGCGCCCTGGTGCTCACCCTGGCCGCCAACCCCTACCGGGCCAACTTCCTCGAATGGGCCCACGAGGCGCTGCTGGTCGGGGGCAGCCTCATCGTCGGCTGGGTGGTCGCCCGCGACGGCCGCTCGGAGGCGGCCACGGCCTCGTTCCTGGTCCTCGCCGGCATCGTCGCCATGTGGGCCTGCGCCTACAGCCTGACCCATCACCTGACCGCGGCCTACCTCCCGCTCGGGATGCAGAAGAACTACATCGGCGACATGCTGGCCTTCGCCGCGGTGATCGCCTACGCCGGCCCCGCCTGGGCCGGGCCCTGGGTGAAGCGCCACGCCAACCGCTTCATGGCGCTGTGCATCCTGGGCATCCTCGCCAGCCAGTCCAAGCAGGCCATGGTCAGCCTCATCGCCGGGGCGGCGGTGCTGTTGCTGCGCGACCGTCGGTTCCGCCGACGGTCGCTGACCATCCTGGCCGCTCTGGTGCCGCTGGCCGTCGTGGCCTACGTCACGGTGAGCCGGGAGTTCGCCTCGTCCAACCAGTTCAACAGCGTCCACCAGCGCCAGACCTGGCTGCGGGACTCGCTGAGCGTGTGGCACATATCGCCGCTGGTCGGCATCGGGCTGCGCTGGTGGTACACCAACCGGGTGCAGTTCCACTTCCAGCCACCCAACGCCGAGGCCGAGGTGCTCACCTCGGCCGGTCTCGTCGGTCTCGCCGCCTTCTTGGTCCTGGCCCTCGGCTCCATCTGGGTGGTGTGGCACCTCCCGACCCGCTACGCCACGCTGGCCGCCGCCGTGCTCATCATGCGCCTGGTGCAGGGGCAGCTCGACATCTTCTGGGTGACCGCCCAGGAGGCCATACCGTGGCTCATCGTGGGCATGTGCCTGGCCGGCGGACTCCGAGAGAGCAGACACCGCGGCGACCGGTGGCCGGCCGTAGACCTGTCGGTCCCGTGACCGGGCCTGACCGCCCCGCCATCACCGCCATCGTCGTGGCCTACGGAGACCCTTCGCCGCTCACGGCCTGCCTCGCCGCCCTCCCGCCCGAACTGCCGGTGATCGTGGTGGACAACTCGTCGTCGGCCGAGACCCGCCAGGTCGTCGAGGGATCGGGCGCCCGGTACGTCGATGCGGGGCGCAACCTCGGTTTCGCGGCCGGGGTCAACCTCGGTCTGCGGGCCCTCGACCAGCCGGGAGACGTCCTGCTGCTCAACCCCGACGCGGTCATCGACGCGACCGGCCTGGACGGGCTGCGGGACCGCCTGGCCGGCGACGCCCGGTTGGCCTGCGTGGCGCCCGCCCAGGTAGACGACGACGGGCGGCCGGCCCGCGTCGCGTGGCCCTTCCCCTCCCCGGCCGGTACCTGGCTCGAGGCCGGCGGCCTGGGCCGGTTCCGTAAGCGCCGGGACTTCCTGATCGGCTCCATCCTGCTCATTCGGGCCGAGGCCCTGAGCGACGTCGGGCTGTTCGACGAGAGATTCTTCCTCTACTCCGAGGAGACCGACTGGCAGATACGGGCCCGCCGGCGGGGATGGAAGGTGGCGCTCGTCGACGAGGTGGTGGCCCGGCACAGCGGAGCCGGCACCGGCGGGGACAGCCGGCGCCGCCTCATCTCGTTCTACGCCTCGGAGGAGATGTTCTTCCGCAAGCACTACGGCCGGGCCGGCTGGACCCTGCACCGGTTCGGCGCCGGTCTCGGCGCCGCCGTCCGGGCCGTGATCCTGCCCGCCGAGCGACGCCGTTCGGCCCGGGCCCGCCTGAGCGTCTACTGGCACGGGCCGGTTCGCCTCCAAGAGAGGCTCCAACCCGAGGGTGGGGACCGCCAGGTCCAGGTCTGATGCGGGTCGCTCAGGTGGTGTGCACCGACGCCTTCGCCGGCGTGGAGCGATACGTGGTCACCCTGGCCACCGGTCTGGCCGAGCAGGGCCACGAGGTCCTGGTCTTCGGCGGCGGCGGGGAATCGATGCCCTCCCGGCTCGAGCCGTTCGGTGTGCAATGGACCCCCGGCACTTCGACGGTGGAGGCGGCCCGTTGGCTGCGCCGCCAGCGGGACCTCGACGTGGTCCACGTCCACATGACCAAGGCGGAGACGGCGGCGGCACTCTCCCGACGACGTCGTACGCCCCTGGTGAGCACCCGGCATTTCGCCGCCCGCCGGGGGTCGTCCCGCCCGGCCCGGCTGTTCGGTCGTTACCTGACTCACCGCGTGGACCTGCAGCTGGCCATCAGCGACTTCGTGGCCGAGCGGATCGAGGGTCGCTGCCTGGTAGTGCGCCCGGGGGTGCCGGTAGCCGACCCCGGCCCGCCGGCGGCCCGACGGGCCCCGGTCGTGCTGATGGCCCAGAGGCTGGAGCGGGAGAAGGAGTCGGCCACCGGGATCTCGGCCTGGGCCGAGTCGGGTCTGGCCGCGAAAGGGTGGCAGCTGCTCGTAGCCGGGGACGGGCAGGAGCGGTCCCACCTGGAAGCCCTGGCCGGACGACTCGGCGTGTCTGCTTCGACGAGGTTCCTCGGGCACCGCCGGGACGTGGACACCCTCCAGCGCGACGCCGCCATCTTCCTCGCCACCGCCCCGGCCGAACCGTTCGGCCTGTCGGTGGTCGAAGCCATGGCGGTGGCCACCCCGGTCGTCGCCACCGCATCGGGAGGGCACCTCGAGACGGTGGGCGCGCTGTCCGGCGCTGCCACCTACCCGAGTGGGGAGGCGGCCACGGCCGGGCAGCTACTGGCCCAGCTGGCCACCGACCCCGACGCCCGGGCCGACTACGGCCAGCGCCTGCGACAGCATCAGGTCCAGCACCTGTCGGCCGCCGGTCAGGTGGCCGCGACCCTCGACGCCTACAGGAGGCTCATCTGATGCGTATCGTGCTCATGCCGAGCGCCTACCTCCCCAGCCTCGGGGGGGTCGAGGAGCTGACCAGGCACCTGGCTCTGGAGCTCCAGGCGACCGGTGACCAGGTGGAGATATGGGCGCCGGGCCCTGGGGTGGATCCCGGGGCGACGATGGAAGTTCTGGACGGGGTCACCGTTCGCCGCTTCGACATGCCCCTGCCCCGCACCGACCCGCTGGCCGTCGTTCGCTTCGGTGCCGGCCTCCCGAGGACCCTGTGGAGCATGCACACCGCGTGGCGAAGGTTCCGGCCCGACGTCGTGCACGTCCAGTGCTTCGGACCCAACGGCGCCTACGCCACCGCCCTGTCCCGGCTGACCGCCACGCCGCTCGTCGTCAGCCTGCAAGGCGAGACGATGATGGACGACGCCGACATCTACGATCATTCCTCGACGCTGCGGGCCGCCCTGCGGGCCGGTCTGCGCCGGGCCGCCGAGGTGACGGCCTGCTCGGCGTTCACCCTGGGCGACGCCGAGAAGCGCTTCGGGCTACCACCCGGTCGCGGTCAGGTGGTCTTCAACGGGGTGGACACCGACGTCGAGGCCCCGGCGCTGCCGGCGGCGTGGTCGTCGCGGGGACCTTTCGTCTTCGCCGTGGGGCGCCTGGTGGACAAGAAGGGTTTCGACCTGCTCATCAAGGCCTTCGCTGCGGTCCGCGACCGCCACCCCGACGTGGGTCTGGTCCTGGCCGGCGCCGGCCGGTCCGAGACCTCCTTGGCCCACCTCATCGCCGACCTCGGCCTCGACGAGCGCGTCACCCTGGTCGGCCGCCTGTCTCGCGAGGAGGTGGCGGCGGCCATGACCGCGGCCACCGCTTTCGTCATGCCCAGCCGCCTGGAGCCCTTCGGGATCGTCATCCTCGAGGCCTGGAGGGCGGGTACACCGGTGATCGCCAGCTCGGTGGGCGGTGCCCCCGAGTTCGTCGAGGATGGTCGGCTCGGCCTGGTGGTCGACCCGCACGACACCGCCGCGCTCGCCGGCGCACTGGACCGGCTCCTCGCCGATCCGGCCCTACGCGACGAGCTCGGCCGAGCCGGCAAGCGGGCCGTGGCCGATTTCTCCTGGGCCCGTATCGCCGGCACCTACCGGGAGGTGTACGGCCGGGCCGCCTCGGCTCGGCCGTGAGCCGCCTCCCTCCCGGGGCGTTCTCCTCGCTCCCCGACCCAGGAGCGGTGCTGCCCCCCGACCACCGGATCGTCGGCGTCGGCATCGACGTGGTCGACTTGGACGAAGTGGGAGTGTCCCTGGACCGCCTCGGGTCCAGGTACGCCGAGCGGGTGTTCTCCGATGGCGAACGCCGCTACTGCGCCGAGCAGGCGGAGCCGCTGGCCGAGCTGGCCGCCCGCTACGCCGTGAAGGAAGGGGTGTTCAAGGCGCTGGGTGCGGTCGACCCGCAGCCCGACTGGCGTCACGTCGAGACATTGGAGGCCACGAACGGGTGGCACCGTCCCATACTGTCCGGCCGGGCCGCCCGCCACGCCCGGGACCTGGGTGCCTCCTGGGTGCTCGCCGGGCTCTCCAGCGACGATCGCATCGCGGTGGCACTGGTGCTCGCCGTGGGTGGGAATCCCCCGCCGGCGTGACCGGCCGGCGGATGGTGGGGATGCGTCCGGGCGGCGGGGCGAGCAAATTTCCGGCCTTCAGCAGGCCTTAGATGCGAACCTCAGGATTCTGTCTAACCGAGTTAGAAGTACTCCGCCCCACGCACAACCCTCTACCACATTCCAATCGTCGGACACATGCTATTTGCCCCTTGGATAGGCCTCGACTAAGGCTCTCTGTCATCTAAATAACTCAGAATCTGCGCCGGCACTCCGGCTGCTAGGCAATCAGCAGGGAGGTCATGTGTAACGATTGCGCCCGCTCCGACCACTGTGTTGTCACCTATAGTAACTCCCTTAATCACAGTTGCTTTACTGCCTATCCATACATTACGACCGATACGGACTGGAGCGACCGTTTGGCCCTGCTGGTTGTAGGGCACCTCTCTACTCGCGAACGAGTGGTCGTGATCGCGAATGCTAACCATCTCTGCGATAAGGCAGTCTTCACCTATTGAGATGAGATTGGAGGCGGCGAGTGTACCGTGGTGGCCGAACACCGTCCGCGCCCCGACCTCGATTCTACCCCGGCTTTCCAGGGTCATCCCACGATCAACAACGCATCCAGGCCCGAAGACTACGGACGCTCCTCGTGCGACGAGAATGCTCGAAGCCGAGCGCACGTCGCATCCGCCCCCTAAGTGAACCCGAGGGTGAAGTAATTGGAACCATTTTGTCCCGATCCGCCTTCGAACCGCCGATCGGATCCGGTGAGCCAGCCCAAACTCGGTGGCCGAAGTAGCAAACAAAGCTAGATATAGCTTTCGAAAGGGTCTCGACACCTGAGCAGGTTACACCGATGGTCGTACCCGGGCGAGCGCAGCGAGTACGCCCGGTAGCGATATCCGAAACATGTCCATGGAGGTATCGCCCTCGACCTCTATCATCGGCCGCCAGGCGTTGTATGGCGGCCGACTGTACGGCATTAGTCACAACTATCGGGCTCCTCGAATCCGGACGCGCGGTGACCTGCCTGGAAGCTATAGGACAGCTCGGGCTGACACGACAAGCCACCGTATCCCCGCCGTCCTCCACCCTCCTCCCGCACGTTCGTAGTAGCGCCAGCTAGCTAGGACCGGCCGGTCAGCCCATGCCCACTATAGAACCGGCAGCAGTCTCCGAGGAGGCAGAGCCGAGGAACGAGGCGTCCCCGAAGGTGAATATGCCCCCATCCGAGGCCACCAACCAATACCCCCCACCATCCGGCGTCGAAGCCATACCCACGATCGGACGCACCAAAGGCACACCCCCCGTAGACCCATAGAACCGGGCATCACCGAAAGCGAAAATCCCCCCATCCGACGCCACCAACCAATACCCCCCACCATCGGGCGTCGAAGCCATACCCACGACCGGACGGGCCAGGTTGGATACCCCGCCGTAGGAGCCCTGGTCTCCGAAGGAATAGGCAGCACCA
>JAKCDU010000052.1 GCA_021838445.1 Actinomycetes bacterium
GGGCACCGCTGGAAGAGACCAGGGTCACCCGGAACTGTCCAGCCCCGGAGTCGCCGCTCACGACATAGCCCCCCGTGCCGAGCTGCACCACGCCGGTGGCCCCCGAGCCGGTGCTCAGGCTGACCTGACCGGAGGTCCCGAAGGTGGGGTCGAAGGTGCCGGCCGCAGCCCACGCCGTCCCCGAGCCGAGGACCGCCGGAGCGAGGAGCGCGCCGAACAGCGCGACCGAGGTCGCCGCTGCTTCGATTCGCCTTCTCCCCATCCAGCCCCTGTACAGCGCTACTCGTTCCTTCTTCCGGCCCTGACGACCCGCGGGTCACAGGCGCTGGTCACCGGCGTATGTCTACACCTTCGCCAGGTCCTGTTCAAACATGGCTCGACCCGGCCTGCTCGGCGGGCGAATCTGCCGGGCCGGCCGGAACGTCCCAACCGCGCCGTAGGACCGCGCCTCATCAACAATCGATCAATTGATGGTCAAAGGGGCCAGACCCAGGTTGAGGTAGATCTGACGGGTCGCCATCGAACGGTTCAACGTGTAGAAGTGCAGGCCAGGCGCCCCCTGATCGAGGAGCTCCTGGCAGAGCTCGGTCGCCAGCTCGATACCCGCTCGGCGCACAGATTCGGGGTCCCCGGCCCGCTCGAGGACGGCGACCATGTCGGGGGGGACGGCTGCCCCCATGGCCGCCCGCCGGGGAATGGCGCTGAGGGAAGTAACGGGCATTATGCCAGGAACGACCGGCTTGTCCATACCTCGCCGGGACAACCCTTCGACCAGTGACAGGTACTCCTCGGGCCGAAAGAAGAACTGGGTGATGGCGAAGTCGGCGAGCTCCAGCTTGGCCGAGAGCATGTCCCGGTCGAAGTCGAGGCTGGGTGAGCCCGGATGACCGATGGGGTGAGCCGCCACCCCGATGGAGAAACCGCCGATGGCCCGGGCCAGCTCCACCAGCTCGACGGCGTGGGCCAGCTCGCCTTCCCCCGCTTCGGGATCGGTCGGGGCATCGCCGCCCAGAGCCATCAGGTTCTCCACCCCGGCTTTGCGCAGGTCCACCAGGATCTCGGCCAGCTCGAGACGGCTGTGGGCGGCGCAGATCAGATGGGCCATGGGGGTGAGGGTGGTGGTCTTCAGCATTCCCACGACGAGGTCATAGGTGCGCTGGCGCGATGAGCGACCTCCCCGGTAGGTGACCGATACGAAAGACGGGCGAAGTGGCTGCAGTTCCAGCAGGGTGTCGGTGAGGATGCCGTGCTCGTGATCGTCTTTTGGGGGGAAGAACTCGAACGAGTAGGTGCGTCCTGCGGCGAGCAGGTCGCGGATGCGGGCCATGGAAGGAGGATACGCGGCCTCGGCTAGCGTCGTTCCGTGACCACCGGCCGCGCCCCGACCCTCGGAGTGCTGGCCTCGGGTACCGGTACCGTGCTGTCGGCCATCATCGAGGCCGGGCTGCCGGTCGCCGCGGTAGTGGTCGACCGGCCGTGCCACGCCGTGGAGATGGCCGAGAAGGCGGGTGTGCCGGCGGTGGAGATCGTCGGGCGGGACACCTTCGGACCCGACTTCGACCGGGTGGCCTACACCCACCGGGTGGTGGAAGCGCTCGCGCGTCATCGCATCGACGTGGTGGCCATGGCCGGTTTCGGAACGGTCCTGGCCGACCCCATATTCGAGCGCTACCCGGGCCGGGTGCTCAACACCCACCCCGCTCTCCTGCCCGCCTTCAAAGGGTGGCACGCCGTTCGCGACGCTCTGGCGGCGGGGGTGAAGGTCACCGGCACGACCGTCCACGTGGCCACCGTGGAGGTCGACGACGGCCCCATCCTGGCCCAGGAGGCGGTGACCGTGGTTCCAGGGGACACCGAGGATTCCCTCCACGAGCGGATCAAGTCCGTGGAGCGCCGCCTCTACCCCGAGACCATCCGGGCCTTTCTACATTCTGTCCATCTCCTGGAAGGAGGCGCCTGATGAGGGTGCTGATGTCGGTTTACGACAAGACGGGCCTCGAGGACTTCGCCCGTCAACTCACCGAGCTCGGCCACGAGCTGATCGCCAGCGGGGGTACCGCGACGGCCCTGGCCGCGGCCGGGATCGCCCACCGCACGGTGGAGAGCGTCACCGAGGCGCCAGAGATGCTCGGCGGGCGGGTCAAGACCCTGCACCCCCGGCTGCACGGGGGCATACTTGCCGACCTCGATCAGGGCACCCACCGGGCCGATCTGGCCGCCGCCGGGATCGAGCCCATCGGCCTGGTGGTCTGCAACCTCTACCCGTTCCGATCGAACCCTTCCATCGAGCTGATCGACGTGGGGGGACCCACCATGGTCCGCGCTGCGGCCAAGAACTGGGCCCATGTAGGTTCGGTCGTGGACCCGGCCGACTACCCCGAGGTGATCGCCGAACTGCGCCAGCACGGCGCCCTCTCCGATGGGCTGCGCCGACGCCTGGCGGCTGGCGCGTTCGCCCATACCGCCGCCTACGACGCCGCCATCGCCAACTGGTTCGCCGATCAGACCGCCGAGCCGGGCGAGCTGCCCCGAAGTCTCGACGTGGCTCTGGAGCGGGCCCAGACGCTGCGCTACGGCGAGAACCCCCACCAAAGGGGCGCCCGGTACCGGGTGGTCGGCGAGCACGGCATCTGGGACGACGTCGTCCAGCACGGCGGCATGGAGCTCTCCTATCTCAACCTCTACGACGCCGACGCGGCGTGGAGGCTGGCCCACCATCTCGCCGACCTGGGGTCGGCGGCGGCGGTGGTCGTCAAACACGCCAACCCGTGCGGGGCGGCGGTCGCCGCCGACGTGCTCAGCGCTTACGACCGGGCCTTCGAGTGTGACCCGATGTCGGCCTTCGGAGGGATCGTCGCCCTGACCGCCCCGGTGACCGCCGACGTGGCCCAGGAGATGGTCGGCAACGCCAAGGCCGACGTGGTCATCGCCCCGTCGTACGATCCTGCCGCCCTCGAGCTGTTCGCCACCAAACGCAAGAACATGCGGGTCCTGTCGGCCCCCGCACCAACCGAGCAGCGCTGGCACCTGCGCCAGATCGGGGGTGGCTGGCTGGTCCAGGACCCCTACGTGTTCGGGACGACCCGGGCCGACTGGAGGGTGGTGACCAGGGCCCAGCCGACCGAGGAACACTGGCGGGACATGGAACTGGCGTGGAGGGTGTGCGCCTGGGTCAAGTCCAACGCCATTGTCCTGGCTGCCGGCGGCATGGCCGTGGGCATCGGCGGTGGCCAGCAGAACCGGGTCACCCCGGGCGAGATCGCCTCCGCCCGAGCGGCTGGGCGGGCCAAGGGCGGAGCCGCCGCCAGCGACGCCTTCTTCCCCTTCCGCGACGGCCTCGACGCCTGCGCCGCCGCCGGGGTCGCCGCCGTCGTGCAGCCGGGCGGCTCGGTACGCGACGAAGAGGTGATCGCCGCCGCCGACGAGCACGGCCTCGTGATGGTCTTCACGGGCGAGCGGCAGTTCCAGCACTGAGCGGGGGTCAGCGGCGTGGATCTGAGAGAGGAGAGGTAAAGATGACCGCAGAACTGATGCCCGGCGGCCCGGTCGCCGAAGCGGTGCTGGCGGAGGTGGCCGAACGGGTGCAGAAGCTGGCCGCCCGGGGCGTCTCCGTCGGGCTGGCGACGGTACTGGTCGGCGACGACCCGGCCAGCGCCGGGTACGTGGCCAAGAAGCACGAAGCGTGCGAGCGCGTCGGGATCGCGTCGGTGGATGTCCGCCTCTCGGCCGACCAAACACAGTCCGACCTGCTCGACGCGCTGGCCCAGTTGAACGCCGACCCCACCATCGACGGCTACATCGTGCAGCACCCCGTACCGGCCGGCTTCGACTTCAACCAGGCCGTGGCAGCCATGGATCCGGCCAAGGACGCCGACGGGCTGCACCCGACCAACCTGGGTCTGCTGGCGCTGGGCGACCGCGGCGCCCCCCGCCCGTGCACCCCGCTCGGCATCCAGGCCCTGCTCGCTCACTACGGACTCGACCCGGCGGGCCGCAAGGTCGTCATAGTCGGCCGCGGCCCCACTCTCGGGCGGCCCCTGTCAATGCTGCTGTCGCTCAAGGAGCCCGGAGCCAACGCCGCTGTGACGGTGGTGCACACGGGCGTGCCCGACTGGGCCGATCTGACCCGACAGGCCGACATAGTCGTGGGGGCGGCCGGTGTTCCCAACATGATCACTCCCGACGTGATCCGCCCGGGATCGGTGGTGATCGGCGGCGGCCTCACCTGGGAGGGGCGGCGGGCCCTGTCCGACGTGGACGAGTCCTGCGCCGAGGTCGCCGGCTGGATCACCCCGAGGCTGGGAGGCGTCGGCGTGACGACGGTGGCCATGCTCCTGCGCAACACCGTGGCGGCCGCCGAACGACGCGGCCCGCCGGATCATCTGACGAGTGACAGCATGGCCGGAAAGGCGTAGCATCTGGATCGAAACGGTCGGTCAATCGCCGCCCGACCCGGTTGTGCTGAAGAAGAGGTGCCGAGTGCCAGTTCCCGAGCAGACCACCAAGAAGGTCCCTCTGAGCACATGGAAGGTCGCCCAGCCCACCGGGCGGCCTCGCCGCAACGCCGTGACATCCCTCCAGCAGACCGCCGGCAACCGGGCGGTGGCCAACCTGATGGCCCGCAAGCCGGCTCTCCGCCAACCCCATCTCGGTACCGCGCCAGGGGCCCGGCGCATCGGCGGGGTCGGCGGTATGGGCGGCGTCCTGGCCAGCCTGACCACCCTGCGCAACATGGAGAACCACATGATGCGCAGCGGCGGGCTGACCATGAACGCCCTGAACGCCCGCCGGGCCATGATGATGGAGATGTTCGACCAGCTCGAAGCTCACATCGTGCGCAGCAGAGGTGGCGGGGGGGGAACCGGCCGCAACCGCTACGGCCAGATGGGCCAAAATGTGGGCGGCGGCAACAGCCGCAACCGCTACGGCCAGACGGGCCGGAATGTGGGCGGAAGCGCCGGCCGCACCTACGGCTACGGTGAGATGAGCCGCTTGGGCGGAGGCGGCATGGGCCACAGCTTCGGTCAGATGGGCGGCAGGTCCGGCAGCGGCAGCAAGAATCTCTCCCCCGGCAGGTCCAGCCTGGCCAAGCTCGGCATCTTCGAATCCGGCACCGGACTGGGTGGGGGCTCGACTAAACGAGTCGACCCCGACAAGGTCCAGCGAGAGAATCAGAAGGTGGCCGACGACGTAGGTCTGACCATAAAGGAGTCGCTGGGCAGCCCCGGGATCGAAGCCTGGAAGAAGGTGCGCCTCCCCAAGGACCGCAAGGAGATGCTCAAATCGGAGTTGAACAGCTTCCTGGTCGATCAGGTCCGTGGCGGTGCCTTCAAGACCAAGGTCGCCGACAAGCGCGTCAAGGACGCCACCAACGACATCATCAGTCAGGTCCTACGCGACTGGCAGTTCACAGAGCTGCTGAAGAACGTGGACAAGGCGTCGGTCCCGGAGCTGGTCCAGGGCCGGGTATGGGAGGCCATGAGCAACAACAACCTGGGGACCCGCTTCAAGTAGGCGAAGCGGGTCCCCAGCGGGCTCCTCAGAGCTCTTTCAGGATCTCCGCCATCTTGATGCCGGCTTCGGTCGGGTTGTTCACCACGTGCACCCCCGCCGAGGACAGGGCCTCCATCTTGGCCTGGGCGGTGCCCTTGGAGCCGGAGATGATGGCCCCGGCGTGGCCCATCTTCTTACCCGGAGGCGCGGTCACCCCGGCGATGTAGGCGACTACCGGCTTGGTCACCGAGGCGGCGATGAATTCGGCGGCCTTCTCCTCCTCGGAGCCGCCGATCTCGCCGAACATGGCAATGGCCCTGGTGTCGGGGTCGTCCTGGAAGGCGGCCAGGCAGTCGACGAAGTTGGTGCCCGGGACCGGGTCACCCCCGATGCCCACGCACGTCGTGACGCCCACGCCGAGCTGCTTGAGCTCGTAGAGGGCCTGATAGGTGAGGGTGCCGGACCGGCTCACGATCCCCACGGGGCCTCCGGGCAGGGCGATCTCACCGGCGGTGATGCCTATGTTGCACTTGCCCGGGCTGATGATCCCCGGGCAGTTCGGGCCGAGCAGGCGCGTGCGGGGATACCGGTCCACCAAGGTGTTGTAGGCCCGCGCCTCGTCGTGAGCCGGGATGCCCTCGGTGATGCAGACGATGAAGGGTATGCCCGCCGCAGCCCCCTCGAGGATGGCCGCAGCGGCGGCCTTGGGGGGCACCGACACGAACGAGGCGTTGGCGCCGGTGGCGTCCACGGCCTCCTGCACCGAGTCGTAGACGGGGATGCCCTCCACGTCCTGGCCTCCCTTGCCCGGCGTGACACCGGCCACGACCTGGGTCCCGTAGGCCCTGTTGCGCAGGCCGTGGAAGCGTCCTTGGCCGCCGGTGAGGCCCTGGACGACGACCTTGGTGTTCTCGTCGACGAAGATCGACATCAGGCGGCTCCTCCTGCGAGCTCGACGGCCTTGCGTGCCGCGTCCAACATGGTCGGCGAGGAAATGACCTTGTCCGACTCGACGGTCTTCAATATCTCCCGGCCCTCTTCGGCGTTGGTTCCGTCGAGACGGATCACCATCGGGGCTTTGATCTCGACCCGGCCGAGAGCCGACTTGATGCCGTTGGCCACCTCTTCCCCGCGGGTGATCCCCCCGAAGATGTTGATGAAGATGGCCCGCACGTTGGCATCGGAGTTGATGACCTCGAGGGCGTTGGCCATGACCTCGGCGTTGGCGCCGCCTCCGATGTCGAGGAAGTTGGCCGGCTTGCCTCCGACCTGGTTGACCACGTCACAGGTGCTCATGGCCAGCCCCGCCCCGTTGGCGATGATGCCGACGAAGCCGTCGAGGCCGACGTACTGCAGGCCCTTACTGCGGGCCAGGCGTTCGCGCTCGTCGAACTCGTCGATGTCACGGAAGTCGTCCCACTCGGGATGGCGGAAGGCGGCGTTGTCCTCGAGGGTCACTTTGGCATCGAGGGCGTGCACCTGGCCCTCGGGGGTGAGGATCAGGGGGTTGATCTCCACCAGGTCGGCGTCGCCCTCGACGTAGCAGGTGTAGAGCTTCTGGAGGATGTCGACGGCTCCGTCGTGGGCCTCGGCGTCGAGGCCCGCCTCTTCCACCAGACGGGCTGCGTCAGCCGCGGTGAAGCCCACCGAAGGGTCTATGTGCATGCGGGCGATGGCGTCGGGGTCCTCCTCGGCCACCGCCTCGATCTCGACTCCGCCCTTGGCCGAGACCATGGCCAGGTACTTCTTGGCCGCCCGGTCGAGGGTGAACGAGGCGTAGTACTCCTTGGCGATGTCGGAGGCGTGCTCGACCCAGAGCCGATGCACCACGTGGCCTTTGATGTCCATCCCGAGGATGTTCCCGGCGTGCTCGCGGACCTCGTCGGCGTTGGCCGCCAGCTTGATACCGCCAGCCTTGCCGCGCCCCCCGACCTGCACCTGGGCTTTGACCACGACCGGATAGCCGGCCGCCTCGGCCTGGGCCACCGCCTCGTCCACGGTGTCAGCGACACCACCGGCGGATACGGGGATTCCGTAGCGGGCAAAATACTGTTTGCCCTGATACTCGAACAGGTCCATCAAACCTCTCTTTCGGGGGAAGGAGTCGGGGGGTTCGGCTTCAGCCCTGCAGTTCCGCTTCTCGAGAATCGAGTTCGGTCTCCAGCCAGGCCGTTATGTCCCCGAGTGGTGCGCCGGGGGTGAAGATCTCCACGACGCCGGCCTCTTTGAGCTTGGGTATGTCGGCGTCAGGAATGATGCCCCCGGCGAAGACCAGCACTTCGGCGCCCCGCTGTACCAGCTCCTCGACGATCTTCGGGCACAGGGTCATATGGGCGCCGGAGAGGATCGACAGTCCGACGGCATCAGCATCTTCTTGGATGACCGTCTCGGCGATCTGGTCGGGAGTCTGGTGGAGACCGGTATAGATGACCTCGAAGCCAGCCTCCCGCAAGGCCCGGGCGATCACCCGTGCTCCTCGGTCGTGCCCGTCCAGGCCGGGCTTGGCCACCACTACCCGATAGGGGCGCTTCATCGCGAGGAATATTCGCAGACCGGGTGCCCCTCAGGCCAACCGGTGCCCCCGCCAACCCCTCGACGACCGCCCCCGTTACGATGGCGAGCGGGCGGGGGATCATGTCGGTACGACCCTGCGCCGGCACCCGACCCACCCTTTTGGAGCCTGTGACCGACTATCACTCCACCGGACGCCGGCACAGCCCGTCACGGCCCGATCGGCGGCCGGCGGGCCGCCGAATCACCGGTCCCGCCCGGCGACGCTGGCCCCGCCGGATCCTCGTGACGGCCAACGCGCTGGTAGCCATGTGCCTGGTCGGCACCGTGTCCGCCTACGGCTACGTCCAGTGGCGGCTGGGCCAGATCAGGCACGAGAAGCTGACCGCCCTGACCAACGTCAACGGGGGCAAACCGTTCACCTTGCTGATCGTCGGTTCCGACAGCCGGGCCGCACTCAACGCCAACGACCCGGCCAACGCCCAGTTCGGCAGCGCATCGCAGACCCCCGGGCAGCGCTCGGACACCATCATCCTGGCCCGCATCGCCCCGGCCACCCGGCAGGTCGAGCTGCTGTCGTTGCCGCGCGACCTGTGGGTGAACATTCCCGGTCTCGGCCCGAACCGCATCAACGCCGCCTTCGACAGCGGTCCCAACCTTCTCATCCAGACCATCCAGCAGGACCTCGGGCTCCCGGTCAACCACTTCGTGGAGGTCAACTTCGACAGCTTCCAGGCCATCACCGATGCCGTCGGAGGAGTGAAGTTCTACTTCCCGACTCCCGCCAAGGACGCCTACTCCCTGCTCAACGTACCGGCGCCCGGGTGCGTACTGCTGACCGGCCAACAGGCTCTCGCCTTCGTGCGGGCCCGCCACTACCAGTACTACGAGAACGGCTACTGGCACTTCGAGGGCGCCAGCGACCTGGCCCGCATCCAGCGTCAGCAGGCCTTCATCAAGAAGATGCTGAAGAAGGCCCAGGGCGAGTTCACCAATCCCATCGCGCTGAACGACGTCATCGGCGGTATCACCAAGAACCTCACTGTGGACAGCGGGTTCAGCACCAACCTGCTGATCGAGTTGGCCAAGGATTTTCGCTCGGTCAACCCCTCCACCATCGCCACCATCACCCTGCCCAACTACGGGTACACGACCTCGGGCGGAGCCGAGGTGCTCGGACTCCAGCAGCCCCAGGCGGCACAGACCATCGCCGCCTTCGACTCCTTCGGCCAGGCCCCGACCCCCTCCCCCGCCGCTTCGGGGACCACGGCCCCACCCAGGGCGGCTACCACACCGACCGCCCCGCCGGTCACCGTCGCCCCCGCCTCGGTACCCGTCGAAGTCGCCAACGGGGACGGAGTCGTCGGCCAGGCCGCCAAGCTGGCCAACGTCCTCGCCGCCGAGGGCTACCAGGCGTCGGTGAACGCAGCCAGCCAGGGCACCGCCTACGCGGTCAGCCAGGTTCGCTACGCGCCAGACGCCCGGACGGCGGCCCAGCAGATAGCGGCGGCCGTCCCCGGGGGGGCGACCCTCGTCGAGGACCGCTCCCTGACCCCGACCGCCTACAGCGTCGAGGTGATCACCGGGTCCTCCTACACCACGTCCACCGGGGGGAGCCCGGCCGCCACGAGCCCCCCCTCGGCGACGACCGCCCCCGCCATTCCGGCGACCACCGCCACCACGGTGCCGGGCACCAACCCGGGTACCTACGAGCTGCCCGGCATGCCCGCCGGCACGACCCCTCCCGCCTGCTGAGGCACGCCTCACGCCGGCGACGCCCGACGCCCGACGCCCGCCAGGGCCCGGGCCGGTCCGGGCCCATCCGCTCGGCCGCCCGCGGCCGATGCGATACTGAGCCGGGAACTGACTCTTACGAGGGGGCCCCACATGAATGCCAGCATGCCTGGACCGG
This sequence comes from Actinomycetes bacterium, assembly GCA_021838445.1. Lineage (GTDB taxonomy): Bacteria > Actinomycetota > Acidimicrobiia > Acidimicrobiales > Palsa-688 > JAKCDU01. The sequence continues at coordinate 9,917 of JAKCDU010000052.1, forward strand.
AATGGTCGGCCGGTGAACGCGCCGGCTTTGGGAGCGGCGGGGGGCCGGGGCTGGCCTCCAACCCGAGTTACCCGGTCACCGCCGGCCTGGACGCCCCGCTGGGAGTGGCCCGGTGGCGGGTGATCGGCAACCCCATCATGGCCATCCCCCACTTCATCGTCCTCTACGTGCTCAACGTCGTGGCTCAGGTGGTGGTCCTCCTCGCCTGGTTCGTGGTGCTGTTCACGGGACGCCTGCCAGAAGGAATGGGGACTTTCGTCGCCGGCGTGCACCGCTACCAGTGGAGGGTGACCACTTTCGCGTGGTTCCTGAGGGAGTCCTACCCGGCCTTCGGGGTCCCCTCCGGCTACGCCGAACCCGGCGGCGACCAGGCGTGGCTGCAGATCGCCCCGCCCGGGAAGTTCTCCCGTCTGGCCGTGCTGTTCCGGTTCATCCTGGCCATACCGCAGGCGCTGTTCGCCATCGTCTTGGTCATCGGCCTGTACGTGGCCGTCATTGTGGCCTTCTTCGCCGTCCTCGTCACCGGGCGCTGGCCCGAGGGCCTGCGCCGGTTCGTGGTCGGAGTGCTGTTCTGGGGGGTCCGCTACAACGCCTGGTACTCGCTGCTCTGCGACGTCTACCCGCCGTTCGCCATCAGCTGACTCCACCGCCCGAGGGTCACCGCCCGAGAGTCTGACATCGCTGCCGGGAGTTACCCGCCCGGGCAGCCCCGGGGTCGCCGATCAGGCCCGCTTGAGGGGGGCCAGCGACAGCGCCAGGTGCTTCTCCCCGACCGAGGGGAAGCGGACCCGGGCCTCGGCTCGGTCTCCTTCACCGCGCACGTCGATCACGACACCCTCCCCCCACTTGGCGTGGACGACGTTCTCCCCGACCCGCAGACCGAGGGACTCCGCCCCCGAGCCGTGCACCGGGCCCCGTCTGGCCGACCGGAGCGCCGATTCGACGATGCGGTCCCGGCCCGACAAGTCGGAGCGCCGCACCCCCCGCTGATGGCCGCCGTCGGCCAGGCGCATCAGCGCCTCGGGTATCTCCTGGAGAAATCGGCTGGGGGGGTTGTACTGGGTCTGGCCCCAGAGGCTCCGGCACCACGCGTTGGACAGATAGAGACGCTCCCGGGCCCGGGTGATGCCGACATAGGCGAGGCGCCGCTCTTCTTCCATCTCGTCGGGCTCGGCCAGGGAACGCAGGTGGGGGAACACCCCGTCCTCCATGCCGACGATGAACACCACCGGATACTCGAGCCCCTTGGCCGTGTGCAGGGTCATGAGTGTCACCCTGGACGCGTCGCCATCCACCTCGTCGCTGTCCGCGACGAGGCTGACCTCCTCGAGGAACTGCGCCAGCGACTCGGCCTGGTGGGCGGCACCGATGAGCTCCTCGACGTTCTCCAGGCGACCGACCGCTTCGAGTGACTGCTCAGCGGTGACGTCGTCGAGGTATCCGCTGCGCTCGGCGATACGTTCGAGGAGGGTCCCCGGACCGACTGGTTCGGTCCCGCCGGCCTGTTCGCGCATCTCGACCAGGAGGGCGTCCAGGCGGCGCAGAGCGGCCAGGGCCTTCCCCGTCACCCCGGCCTCCTCGGCGTGGGACAGGGCCGCCGAGAAGGACTGGTCGTGGCTTCGCGCCCAGCGGTCCAGCCGATCGATGCTGGTCTCGCCCACTCCCCGCTTGGGTACGTTGACGATCCGCTTCAAAGAGACCTCGTCGTCGGGGTTGGCCACCGCCCGCACGTAGGCCAGCAGGTCCTTGACCTCGCGCCGGTCGTAGAAGCGGGTGCCTCCCACAACCTTGTAGGGGATGTCCCGCCGGACCAGTTCCTCCTCCACCGCCCGACTCTGGGCGTTGGCCCGGTAGAACACCGCGATGTCGCCCCACTCGTAGGGGGACCTCCCGCCTGGCCCTGTGCGCCGGTGCAGGGAGGTGATCTCGGTGGCCACCCAGCTTCCCTCGTCGTGCTCGTCCTCGGCGTGGTAGCGGGTGATCAGCTCCCCGCCGACCTGATCGGTCCAGAGGGCCTTGGGCTTGCGCTGCTGGTTGTGGGCGATGACGGCGTTGGCCGCGTCGAGCACGACCTGGGTGGAGCGGTAGTTCTGCTCGAGCACCACCACCGTGGCGTCGGGGAAAGCCTCCTCGAACTGCAGGATGTTGCGGATGTCGGCACCCCGCCACCCGTACACCGACTGGTCGCTGTCACCGACGACCGAAACCTGATGGTGCCCCCCGCCAAGGAGCAGCACCAGCTCGTTCTGGGCCCGGTTGGTGTCCTGGTACTCGTCGACGAGAACGTGGCGGAAGCGGCTCCGGTAGTGCTCGAGCACGTCGGGGCAAGCCTGGAGGAGGTTCACCGTCACGAGCAGCAGGTCGTCGAAATCCATGGCGTTGGCCGCCAACAGCCGTTGCTGGTACTCCCGGTAGACGTCGCCGACGCGGCGCTCCATGACGGTGCGGGCCCGCGATGCGTACTCCTCGAAGTCCACCAGCTCGTTCTTGGCCGCCGACACGTAGGCGTGCACCGTGCGGGGCGGGAACTTCTTCGAGTCGATCCCGAGATCCCGGATTACGTAACCGGTCAGGCGGACGGCGTCGGCCTGGTCGTAGATAGTGAAGTTGGAGCGGTAGCCGAGCCGTGCGGCATCGCGTCGCAGGATGCGCACGCAGGCCGAGTGGAACGTCGAGACCCACATCCGGGTGGCCACCGGCCCCACCAGAGCGGCCACCCGGTCGCGCATCTCTTGGGCCGCCTTGTTGGTGAAGGTGATGGCCAGGATCTCGAACGGGGACAGGCCCTGCTCGGATATCAACCAGGCGATTCGGTGGGCCAGCACCCGGGTCTTGCCCGATCCCGCCCCGGCGACGACCAGCAACGGCCCCTCCGGGTGGGCGACCGCCTCGGCCTGGGCCGGGTTGAGCCCGGCCAGCAGGTCGACCCGGGTCCGGGGGCCGGGCCAACGGTCGAATGAGCCAGCGCCGGCCGGGTCAGCGCCGGCCGGGTCAGCCACGGCCGGGTCGGTCCCGCGTCGGCTACCGGGATGGGGGTGGTCCGTACCGTCAGCCTCGGCCGGCGTCGCCTCCGCACCGGAGCTGTCGTCGGCCCAGCTGAACAGGTCCATCGCCATCGCCCGATCCAGGCTACCGGGTGGCTGGGACCGGTCGGGGTGATCGCCGGTGGGCTGCGAGCCGGGTGCGGAGTGGCGCGGAGTTGGGGCAGAGTGTGGGCATGACCGGTATCTGTGAAGGACGAGTGGTGATCGTGACCGGGGCCGGTCGCGGCATCGGGCGAGAGCACGCCCTGGAGTTCGCCCGCCAGGGGGCCAAGGTGGTGGTGAACGACCTCGGGGCCGAGACCGACGGCACGGGGAGCTCCATGGGCCCCGCCGGCGAGGTAGTGGAGGAGATCAGGGCCATCGGCGGCGAGGCCGTGGTCAACGGGGACGACGTCTCAGACGGGGAGGGAGCCGAGAGACTGGTCCGTACCGCCATCGAGACCTTCGGGGGGCTCGACACCCTGGTGAACAACGCCGGGATCCTCAGGGATCGGATGCTGGTCAACATGAGCCTCGACGAATGGGACGCCGTCATCCGGGTCCATCTGCGAGGCACCTTCGCCCCCACCCGGGCCGCCCTGCAGTACTGGCGGGACCGGTCCAAGGGTGGGGAGACCAATGACGCCAGGATCGTCAACACCACCTCGCCGTCGGGGATATACGGCAACGTGGGCCAAACGAACTACGGGGCGGCCAAGGCCGGGATCGCCGCTTTCACAGTGATCTCGGCCATGGAGGTGGGCCGCTACGGGGTCACGGTCAACGCCATCGCCCCCTCCGCCCTGACCCGCATGACCGAGAACCTGGGAATGGGCAAAAGGGCCGCCGAGGTGCCCGAAGGACAGTGGAACGAGCTGTCCCCGGACAACATCGCGCCCCTCGTGGTCTGGCTCGGCAGCTCGGAGTCGGGCGGCGTGACGGGACGGGTCTTCAATGTCCGGGGCGGCCACATCAGCGTGGCCGAGGGGTGGGTCGAAGGCCCGGTCGTGCATCAGGAGAAGCGTTGGGATCCGGCCGAGCTGAGCACCGTCGTTCCAGGTCTGGTCGGACAAGCGGCGCCCAACGCCAACATGTGGGGCCTGCGCGGCTGAATACGGCCAACTCGACTAAACGCGGTTAAGTGACTATTCTCCTGTCGCTGCGGGACCATTGGCCCTGTAGACGACCGGGGGGACGGCAACAAGATGATCGGTGCCGTCCGATCCCGGTCGGCACGCTGCGCGACGTCGCCACAGGCGTCGCGACGAAATAGGAGGAGTGGCGTGATGAACAAGAAGTCAACCTTGGCCGGGGGCGTGTCGCTCCTGGCGGCGCTGGGCCTTCTCGGCTCGGCGTGCAGTTCCTCGTCGAAGACGACGACCCCTACCACCACCGGTTCGACCTCCGCATCTACGGCGGCGTCGAGCACCACGGCCGGCAGCGGGAGCGGCGGTGGCGGCGGTCTGAGCGTGTCGTCGTTCGACAGCTCGTTCTCGGCCATGTCGCAGCTCACCAGCGTCACCTCGGCCGGTAAGGGGATGGTCGGGGTGATCCTGCCCGACACCACCTCGTCGACCCGCTACGTCGACTTCGACGCCCCGTACCTCAAGCAGGCGTTCCAGAAGGCCGGCTACAGCGCCTCGGACTTCAAGATCGACAACGCGCAGGGTTCCGACACCACCGAGCTGTCACTGGCCCAGGCTGACATCTCGAGCGGTGCGACCGTGCTGGTCTTCGACCCGCTGGACAGCACCGTGGGCGGCGAGGTGGCCAACCTGGCCGCTCAGCACGGGGTCAAGCTGGTCAGCTACGACCGGGCCACCTTCGCAGGGACCAACACCTATTACGTCAGCTTCGACAACTTCAAGGTCGGTCAGCTCATCGGCCAGGGCTTCATGGACTGCGTGGCGGCCTGGAACATCAGCAACCCGCAGGTCTTCGAGCTCGACGGCGGCGAGGACACCGACCCCAACGCCATCTCCTTCGCCCAGGGCTACAACTCGGTGATCTGGGGCAAGCAGTCGACCCCGCTCACCGCTGGCCTCACCAACAGCAAGGGCTACACGCTGGTGGGCGACCAGATCACCCCCGGATGGACCAACTCGACCGGTCAGACCATCTTCCAGCAGCAGTACACCGCTCACCCCAACATCAACGCCACCGTCGAGGCCAACGACGGCCTGGCCAACGCGGTCATCACCGTGCTGAAGAACGCGGGTGTGGGCCCTAAGAAGATCCCGACCACCGGTCAGGACGCCACTCTGCAGGGTATGGAGTGGATCCTCCAGGGCTACCAGTGCGGATCGGTCTACAAGGCCGTCTACAAGGAAGCCCAGGACGCCGTGGCCGTGGCCACCTACCTGCGCGCCGGCCAGACCCCGCCGTCCTCGCTGGTGAACTCCACCACCACCCCGCCCAAGAACGTGTCCGGTTCGTCGCAGCCGGCCTCGCTCCTGACGCCTGAGTGGGTCACCGCCCAGAACATGGCCCAGACGGTGATCGCCGACAAGTTCGTCGACGCCGCCACGCTGTGCAACGCCGTGGGGGCGAGCACCTGCTCGGCCGCCGGCATCAACCCCTGACCCGTACCACCAGGATGTGCGCACCCCGGACCGTCGTCGCTGCTAGCGGCGGCGGTCCGGCGTCGCGTGAGGCCTTTGCCGTAGTGTGACGTAAGTTCAGAAGACAAACGAGGCAAGCATGGACGAACTTCTCAGCATCCGTGGTCTGCACAAGCGGTTCGGTGCCGTCCAGGCCCTCACCGACGTGAACCTCGACGTTCCGGCGGGACAGGTCACGGCCCTCTGCGGGGACAACGGGGCCGGCAAATCGGTGCTCATCAAGTGCATCGCCGGCACCCACCAGCCAGAGGAGGGACAGATCTTCTGGGAGGGCAAGCCGGTGCACATCCGCAGCGCCCGGGACTCCTCGGCGCTCGGTATCGAGACCGTGTACCAGGACCTGGCTCTGTCGGACAATCTCGACATCGTCCAGAACATGTTCCTCGGGCGGGAGAGGACCCGCTATGGGCTCCTCGACGAGAACTCCATGGAGAAGGCCGCCAAGGAGACCCTGGCCGGCCTGCACGTGACGACCGTCAGGTCCATACGCCAGCCCGTCGGGTCCCTCTCGGGAGGCCAACGTCAGTCGGTGGCGGTGGCCAAGGCCGTCATGTGGAACTCCAAGCTGGTCATCATGGACGAGCCCACCGCGGCCCTCGGAGTGGCCCAGACGACCATGGTCCTCGACCTCATAAAGAGGCTGCGCGACCGGGGCCTGGCCGTGATGGTGGTCTCGCACAACCTCAATGACGTGTTCGCGGTGGCCGACCGCATCGCCATTCTCTACCTGGGCCGCCTGGCCGCCCAGGATGCCACCTCGGCCTTCGACCGCCAGAGCGTCGTCGAGTACATGACCACCGGCGGGCTGGGCGTGACCACGCTCCGGCCCGATTCCAAGTAGCCACGAGAGGGAGACGAAATGGCGCGCACCGATCCCAACAGCCCAGCCGCCGGCTTCGACCCGGCGGCCGACGAACCCGATGATGTCGTCGTAGCCCCCCTGCTCCCGGCCGAACTGGCGGCCCAGTCGCTGGGTGGCTACCTCCGGGCCCAGTTCATCCGGATCAAGTCCGGGGACAGCGGAATGCTCCCGGTGGTCCTGGCCCTGGTGGCCATCGTGGTCGCCTTCCAGTCGGTCAGCCCCAACCACATCTTCCTTTCGCACGGCAACCTGGTCAACCTCTTCCAGCAGAGCACCTGGTACGTGGTGCTCGCCATGGGCGAGATATTCGTACTGCTGCTCGGCGAGATCGACCTGTCCATCGGCTTCCTCGGAGCCGTGGGCGCGGTCATCGCGGTGCAGCTGGTCGAACCGGTCACCAACAACTGGCCGTGGTGGGCGGCCATCATCGTGGCCCTCATCGCGTCGGCGTTCATGGGCCTCATCCAGGGCCTGCTGGTCACGGTGCTGCGCCTGCCGTCGCTGATCGTCACCCTGGCGACCTCGCTGGTCTGGAACGGCCTGCTGCTGATCGTACTGGCCTACGGGCCGTTCTCCGGCTATCCCCCGCTGAACGGCAACACGCCGAGCATCCGGGCCCTGCACGACCTCATCAACGGCACCATCACCCCGGTGGCCGGCTGGATCTCGATGATCGTCGTCGTCGGCCTGCTCGGCGGGTGGATGATCTACGGCGACCTGACCCGGCGCCGCTCCGGCCTGGTCACCCCGCCGCTGAGCCTGACGCTCATCAAGATCGGCCTGATCGCCGTGGCCGGCATCGCGGTGGTCTACGTCTGCAACCTCAACCGGGCCACCACCGGCAAGCTCGAGGGCGTGCCCTTCGCCATCCCCATCGTCCTGGCCATTCTCGCCCTGTGGACGTTCCTGCTCGGCCGGACCCGCTTCGGTCGCTACATCTACGCCATCGGCGGCAACCGTGAAGCCGCTCGCCGAGCCGGCATCAAGGTGGACCTCATCCGCACGTCGGCCTTCATGCTGAGCGGGCTGACGGCGGGCGCCGCCATGCTGTTCTACGCCTCCTACATCGGCGGTATGTCCAACAACGTCAACGGTGGCCAGCTGGTCCTCTTCGCTGTGGCCAGCGCCGTGATCGGTGGTACATCACTGTTCGGGGGTCGCGGCAAAGCGGTGCACGGCGTGCTCGGCGGGGTGGTGATCGGCGCCATCTACAACGGCATGTTCCTACTCGGACTGCCGGCCCAGTGGCTCTACATCGTCACCGGCAGCGTGCTGGTGTTCGCCGTTACCGTCGACTCGCTGTTCCGCGGCGGCCAGGGCGGCCGGTCGCTGATCGCCGCTCTGCTGCGGCGGGGCTGAGAGCCTGACCGCTCGGGGGCGTCACTCCCACTCGATGGTCCCGGGTGGCTTCGACGTGATGTCGTAAGCCACCCGGTTGACCCCGGGCACCTCGTTGATGATGCGACTGGCCAGCCGCTCCAGCACCTCGTAGGGCAGGCGGGCCCAGTCAGCGGTCATGGCGTCATCGGAGGTGACGGCCCGGATGATGATGGGATGGGCGTAGGTGCGCTCGTCGCCCATGACCCCGACGGTGTGCACCACGGGCAACACCGCGAAGCTCTGCCAGAGCTCCCGGTACAGACCGGCCCGGCGGATCTCCTCGGTGACGATGGCGTCGGCGGCCTGCAGGATGGCCACCCGCTCAGCATTTACCGTGCCGACGATGCGCACCGCCAGTCCCGGCCCGGGGAACGGTTGGCGCCACACGATCTCCTCGGGCAAACCGAGCTCTTCACCCACGGCCCGTACCTCGTCCTTGAACAGACTGCGAAGGGGCTCCACCAGCTCGAACTGCATGTCGTCGGGAAGCCCACCCACGTTGTGGTGGGACTTGATCTTGGCCGCGTCCTTGGTGCCCGACTCGATGATGTCGGGGTAGAGGGTGCCCTGCACCAGGAACCGGGCGTCACCCAGCTCGCTGGCCGCCTCCTCGAACACCCGGATGAACGTCTCGCCGATGATCTTGCGCTTGCGCTCGGGGTCCTGGATGTCGTCGAGGGCGCCGAGGAAACGGTCGCCGGCTTTGACGTGGACCAGGTCGATGTTGAACTGCTCCCGGAAGGTCGCCTCGACCTGGTCGGCCTCCCCCGCCCGCAGCAGCCCCGTGTCGACGAACACGCAGGTGAGCTGGGGACCGACGGCCTTGTGGACCAGGGCCGCGGCCACCGCCGAGTCAACCCCGCCGGAGAGACCGCATATGACCCGCTCGGTGCCAACCTGCTGGCGGATGGCTTCGGTGGCCGCTTCGATGACCGAGGTCATGGTCCACGAAGGACGGCACCCGCAGACCTCGTAGAGGAAGGCCTTGAGGATCTCCTGGCCGCCGTGGGTGTGCACCACCTCGGGGTGGAACTGCACGCCGTAGATGGCACGGGCCGGGTCCTCCATGGCCGCGACCGGTGCCTCGGCGGTGGAGGCCGTGGTCCGGAAACCGGCCGGCGGGGCGACGATGGCGTCGAAGTGGCTCATCCACACGTCGAACGACGGGGGGACGGCCCCGAGCAGGACCGACGGCGCCGGACCGTCGGACGCGACGGTGAGGGTGGTGCGCCCGTACTCGCCGTTACCGTCGCCGTCCACGGTTCCCCCGAGCTGCCGGGCGATCAGCTGGGCCCCGTAGCAGATACCGAGGACCGGGACCCCGAGCTCGTATATGGCCGGGTCGAGCACCGGGGCCCCCGGCACGTTGACCGATTTGGGACCGCCGGAGAGGATGATGCCGGCCGGCCGGCGAGCGACCACCTGGTCGGCGGTGATCGAGTGGGCGACGATCTCGCTGTAGACGTGCGCCTCGCGGACCCGCCGGGCGATCAGCTGGGCGTACTGAGCCCCGAAGTCGACGACGAGGACGGGGGCACCGGCGTGTTCGGTGATGCTCACGCGAGCGACGGGCCTAATGACCCATGCCGACACCCTGCGACCGTTGCAGGCTCTTGCCCTCGGTCTGCAGAGCGGGTGCGACCATGACCTCGGCCTTCTGGAACTCCTTGACCGACTCGTAGCCGCAGGTGGCCATGGAGGTGCGCAGGGCCCCGAACAGGTTGAGCCGCCCGTCGTTCTCGTGGGCCGGCCCGACGAGGATCTCGCGCAGGGTGCCACGAGCGGTGGTCTTGACCCGGGCGCCGCGCGGCAGCGTGGGATGGAACGTGGCCATACCCCAGTGGTAGCCGCGGCCGGGCGCCTCGGCGGCGGCGGCCAGCGGCGATCCGATCATCACCGCGTCGGCCCCGCACACGATGGCCTTGGCGATGTCGCCACCGGTGCCCATCCCGCCGTCGGCGATGACATGGACGTACACGCCGGTCTCGTCGAGGTGCTGGGCCCGGGCCGCCCGGGCATCGGCGATGGCGGTGGCCTGGGGTACGCCGATGCCGAGCACTCCCCGGGTGGTGCAGGCGTGACCCGGACCGACGCCGACCAGAACCCCCACCGCACCGGTGCGCATGAGGTGCAGGGCCGCCTGGTAGGAGGCGCACCCTCCGACTATCACCGGTATGTCGAACTCACGGATGAAGCGCTTCAGGTTGAGCGGCTCCACGGTCTTGGACACGTGCTCCGCCGAGACCACGGTTCCCTGTATGACGAACAGGTCCAGGTCGGCTTCGACCAGCGCCGATGCGAACTGCTCGGTGCGCTGAGGGGTGAGCGACGCACAGGAGACGACCCCGGCGTCTTTGATCTCGCGGATCCGCTGGGTGACCAGCTCGGGCTTGATCGGCTCCATGTAGATCTGCTGCATGCGGGCCGTCGCCTTGTCCACCTCGAGGTGGGAGATCTCCTCGAGCAGCGGCTCGGGGTCCTCGTAGCGGGTCCACACCCCCTCCAGGTTCAGCACCCCGACCCCACCGAGCCGCCCGATCTCGATGGCCGTGGCCGGGCTCACGACCCCGTCCATGGCCGACGCCATGAGCGGCAGATCGAAGTGGTAGGCGTCGATCTCCCAGGAGATGTCGACGTCCTCGGGATCGCGGGTCCGGCGGCTCGGCACGATGGCTATGTCATCGAACCCATAGGCCCGCCGGCCTGATTTGCCACGCCCGATTTCGACTTCGGCCACTGTCTCCCCTTATGCGCTCGCGTCCGGTGGTGTCCCGTTAGCCTAGTGGTCGCCGGGGCCTTATCCGGTGCTCCGACCGAGCCGGGCTCCAAGCGGTGGCCCCGCCAGGGCAGCTGGTCCACCTCGGCGGCGGCGTCAGCCCTTGCGCCAGCGCCGCCAGCCGGCGCTCAGACGCTCCCACCAGTTGCCCGACGGTCGGGCCCAACCGCGCGGCGGCCGAGGTGACCCCCAGGGTCCGACCGGGGCCGGCGGGGGTGGCGTGGCCGGACCGCCCGGGGGAGGCCAAGACCCCGAACCGGGAGCCGGCCAGCCGCCGGCCGCCGGAGGAGACCACCCCGTCGGTGCCGGCGGGTGTGGGTACTGGGACGCCGGCGGATACTGGGACGCCGGCGGATACTGGGACGCCGGCGGATAGTCGGCCGCCGGGGGATGGTGCGGTGCCGGGGGATGGTGCGGCGCCGGCGGATAGTCGGGCGCGGCCGGGTAGAGCGGCGGGGCGGGCTGCTGCGGCACCGGCGGATACGAGGGCGGCGGCCCTTCGCGAGGGACCTGGGGGTAGGGCGCCGTGGGGTTGGGCATGGCCACCGGGGCCGTCACATCCGCGGCGACGTCGGCGGTGGGCCAAGCCGGAGGATAGGCCCCCGGGTCGGGCCGACCGGGCGGAGTCTGCTCCGCACCGGGGCGCGGGCCCACCGGCGCCCCAGCGAGGGCGCCGGCGCCGCCGGCCGGGCTGTAGCGATCCGCGGCCGCCGGGGGTGCCTGCGGGGCGGGGGAAGGGGCCCAGCGTCCAGGCGCGCTTTCGGTCCACGCCGCGGGCGGAGGCGGCCACGTCTGGCCGGCGCGTCCCGACCCTCCCGCCAGGTAGGGCGCCGGGGCCGGAGAGGTCCCGGGCTCGCGCCACAATCCGCCCGGGCCGGGGGAATCGGGCTGATAGCCGGTAGGCGTGACGGGGGACCCCGCCGGGGCGCCAGGGCGGGGGCCCTCCGCCGAGTTGGCGGCCGAGTTGGCGGCGGGGGCCGGAGCTGAAGTCGATGCCTCGCCCGGCGCCGGCCAGTTGGCGGCGGAGGGCGGGTGCGGCGGGGGCGGCCACCCAGACGGCGGGGGGTAAGCCGCAGGCGGGGGGTAAGCCGCAGGTGGGGGCCAGGCCTCGGGACGGGGCCATCCGGGACCGGGTTGGGCGGGGCCGGCCGGGACCGGCGACGGCGGGGCCGGCCGGGGGCGCGGCGGGGCCTTGGGCAGAGAATGGGCGTCGATGCCCGCCGCCCGCTGGGCCGCCTCGCCACGATTGGTGGGAGCCCTCACCGCTGGGGGCTCGGGAGCATCGACCCGAGGGCGGGCGAAACCGGAACCGCAGCGCGAGCAGGCCGTGGCCGACGCCTGAGCCAACGTTCCGCACCTCGGACAGTACATCCATCCCAGGCTACCGGCTGGGAGCCGGATAGACCGACCGGAGGGCCCGCCCTGGCATATCATCCCGACGCCATGAACGTCTCTGCGGAGTCACCCAAAGGGCGGCTCGCCGGGCTGCGACGGCTCTGGGCCAGCCTGGGGGCGCTCCTCATGGTGATGGTGATCGGGGTGACCGGCTACCTGGCCTTCGGATACGGCCTGCTCGACGCCGTCTTCCAGACCGTCACCACCGTCACCACCGATGGATTCGGGGAGGTTCACCGCTTCGGGCCGGGCCAGAAGGTGTTCACCATCGTCCTGGTCCTGCTCGGTGTCAGCACCGCTGCCTACTCAGCCGGTGTGCTCATCGAGTTCTTCGTCGAGGGTTACCTGGGCGGCGCCTTCCGTCGGCGCCGCATGGACCGGGAGGTTCGCTCCATGCAGGATCACGTCATCGTGTGCGGATGGGGTCGGGTGGGGACTTCCATCGCCCGCTTCCTGAAGGCCGACCAGGCCGACGTGGTGGTGGTGGACACCTCCCTCGAACG
>JAKCDU010000108.1 GCA_021838445.1 Actinomycetes bacterium
TCACTGCGGCGGGGGGGCTGTTCGAGACCGAAGAGGCGGTCGTCCGGGGGGCGGCGGTCAAGGTCTGGAAGCACACGCCGGCGACTCTCGCCGAGGTGGTCAAGCTCAGCCGGGCCCATGGCGACGCGACGTTTCTCGTCTACGAAGGCGACCGCTACACCTTCGAGGAGCACTTCCAGGCCGTAGCGCGCCTCGCCCACCAGCTACGTGACCGCTTCGGCGTAACGGAAGGTGACCGGGTGGCGCTGGCGATGCGCAACTTCCCCGAGTGGTCCATGGCGTTCTACGCCGCCGCGGCGGCGGGCGCAGTCGTCGTGCCCCTCAACGCTTGGTGGACGGGGGAGGAGCTGCAATACGGGCTGGAGGATTCGGGGGCCAAGGTGGTATTCGTCGACCGCCAGCGCGAAGAGCGCCTGAGGCCAGAATGGGCCGGGCTCCCTGCGGTCGAGGGGGTGATAGTCGCCCGGAGCCCCGACGGCGTGGACGGCGGCCACGTCGACCTGGCGGAGATCCTGGCGGGGGCCACGCGCGGCATCGACCTACCGGAGATAGCGCTCGGGCCCGACGACGACGCCACGATCTTCTACACCTCGGGGACCACCGGCCGCCCGAAGGGCGCTCTCGGCACGCACCGCAACATATGTACCAATGCCATCAGCTTGTTCTACGTGGCTGCTCGCAGCGCGCTGCGAGCCGGTACGGACCTGGTCGGCGGCGGGCAGAACGCCTATCTCCTCACGGTGCCGCTTTTCCACGCCACTGGTTGCCACTCCATACTGGTCACCAACACCCTCGCCGGCGGCAAGCTGGTGATGGTCCACCACTTCGACGCCGGCCGGGCCCTGGAGCTGATCGAAAGTGAGCGCATAACCATCTTCGGCGGGGTGCCGGCCATGGCCATGCAGATCCTGGACCATCCCGACTTCGCCACGCGCGACACCTCGAGCGTGAAGAGCGTCGCTTACGGCGGGGCGCCGGCACCGCCGGACCTGGTGAGGCGGATCAAGGCCCAGTTCCCGGGAGGCGGGGCCTCCAACGGGTACGGGATGACCGAGACGTCGTCGTTGTCGACGATGAACCAGGGCGACGACTACGTCCGCAAGCCCGACAGTGTGGGTCCACCCGTCCCGGTGGTCGAGGTCAAGGTGGTGGACCCGCTCGGCCATGACCTTCCCGTGGGTGAGGCCGGCGAGCTGTGGATCAAGGGCCCCAACATCGTCAAGGGTTACTGGCACAAGCCTGAGGCGACAGCGGCCACCTTCACCGACGGCTGGGTCCACACCGGCGATGTGGCGCGAGTCGACGACGAGGGCTTCGTCTACATAGTCGACCGAGCCAAGGACATGCTCATCCGAGGGGGCGAGAACATCTACTGCGTCGAGATCGAAGGAGTGCTCTACGACCATCCTGCGGTCTCTGATGCCGCCGTCATCGGTATCCCCCACGAGGTCCTCGGCGAGGAGGTCGGGGCTGTGGTGCAGCTGCGCGCCGGCATGGCGGCGACCGAGGCAGAGCTGCAAGCCCACGTGGGCCGCCATCTGGCCGGGTTCAAGGTCCCGAAGAAGGTGTGGTTCTCCGCCGAGCCCTTGCCGCGCAACCCGGCCGGCAAGATTCTCAAGCGCCAGCTGCGCGACGAGCTGGTCAGCTGAGCTGCGCCAGGTCGTCCGGAGTGGCGACGTTGGCCCGCGCCACCCCGTCGAGGGTGCGCTTGACCATCCCGGACAGCTCGCTGCCAGGGCCCAGCTCCAGTGTCCGCTCCACGCCGAGGCCACGCAGGGCCAGCAGGGACTCCCGCCACCGTACGGGCGAAACCAGCTGAGCGGAAAGCAGCTGCTCGAAGCCTGAGGTGTGGGCGGTTGCGTCGACGTTGGCCACGACTGGCCACACCGGTTGGGAAAAGGCCGCGGCGGAGAGGGCCCGGTCGAGGAGCTCCTGGGCCGGAGCCATGAGGGGGGAGTGGAACGCGCCCCCGACGCTCAACGGCATCACGCGCTTCGCGCCCAGCTTCCGGGCCGCCTCCGAGGCGCGCGCCACGCCCTGCTCGGTGCCGGCCACGACGACCTGGCCCGGAGCGTTGTCGTTGGCCACCCAGGCTTCTCTCTCTCCCTGGCAGGCCTCGGCCACCATCTCGGGCTCCAAGCCGAGCACTGCGGCCATGGTGCCGGGCCCTACCTCGGCCGCGTGCTGCATGGCCTCGCCCCGCGCCGCCACCAGCCGGGCGCCTTCGGCCAGGTCGAGGGCACCCGCCGCCAGCAAAGCGGTGTACTCGCCGAGGCTGTGGCCGGCCGTGGCTGCGGTGGCGGAGAGGTCCACGCCGGCGGCGCGGGTGGCATCGAGTATCACGGCGCTCAGGGTGTACGCAGCCAACTGGGCGTTGCGGGTGGCTCGCAGCGTGTCTGCATCGGCGTCGAGGAGCAGCTCCCCGACATCGCGGCCGGTCGAGTCCGAGACCGCCTCCACGAGGGTCCATGACGGGTGGTCCCGCCAAGGGCTGCCCATACCGGGACGTTGCGAGCCTTGACCTGGAAACAACAGTGCGAGCACGGGTTGGACCCTAATGGGGCCTCATGGGTGGGAGAATGTAGGACATGCAACCAATGACGCTCTCGGAAGAGCAGAAGGCGTTCCGTGCCGCCGTGCGGCAGTTCGCCGAGGACAAGATTGCCCCCAACGCGGCGCACGTCGATGCCACCGCCGAGTTCCCGTGGGACAACTTCAAGGCGTGCAACGAGATGGAGCTGCCCGCCCTCGGCATCCCCGAGGCCTACGGCGGGGCCGGCGCCGACCACGTCACCCAGGCGATCATGGTCGAGGAGCTGGCTCGGGTCTGTGGATCCACGAGCCTGATCCTCGGTGTCAACGGGCTGGCCACCACGCCGATCATCAACTGGGCGTCCGAGCAGCTGAAGCAGGCGTACCTGCCCCGCATCGCCTCCGGGCAGGCTCAGGGAAGCTACTGCCTATCCGAGGCCGACGCCGGCAGCGACGTGGCCGCCATGAAGGCCAGGGCCCGCCGGGACGGAGACTCCTACGTGCTCTCGGGGTCGAAGTACTGGATCACCAACGCCACCATCTCGGACATCTACGTAGTGTTCGCCAAGACCGATCCTGGCGCCGGTGCGCGAGGCATATCGGCCTTCCTCGTAGAGCGTGACATGGGCCTCACGTTTGGGCCACCCGAGGAGAAGATGGGCATGAAGGGCAGCCCCACCGCCGAGGTCATCCTCGACGACGTGAGAGTGCCGGCCGCCAACCTGATCGGAGAGGAGGGCCAGGGCTTCCTCATCGCCATGCACACCCTGGACCGCACCCGATGTGCGATCGCAGCTCAGGCCGTAGGCCTGGCGCAGGGCGCCATCGACCAGGCGCGCGCCTATATGAAGCAGCGGCAGGCCTTCGGGAAGCCCATCGCCGAGTTCCAGGGTTTGCAGTTCATGCTGGCCGACATGGCCATGAAGACCGAGGCGGCGCGAGCCCTCACTTACCGGGCCAGCGCCATCATCGACGAGGGTGACCCTGACGGCGAGCTCACCGCCGCGGGCGCCATGGCCAAGGCTTTCGCCAGCGACACCGCCATGTCGGTCACGACCGACGGGGTCCAGCTCCTTGGAGGCAATGGATACACCAAGGGCTTCCCTCTCGAGCGCTTCATGCGCGACGCCAAGATCACCCAGATCTACGAGGGGACCAACCAGATCCAGCGAGTGGTGATCGCAAGATCCCTGCTCAAGTAGGGTTTCTGGCCCTCCTTCATCGAGGGCCGAGATCGGCCATCCCTACCCCTACGAGCATGTGGAGTTGCAGCGGTACCCGTTCTCGTTCTGCGCCACCGTTGTCCTGGATCTGATCGCAGCGATGGAGATGGGTGAGCTCTACGAGGAAGTCGTGAACGATTTTCTAGCGGTTGATCTGTGCCCCTTCGTGGTCGAGGCTGACGACACGGCAGCACAGTATTCCATTGACGATGACTTCACAGATGAGGGTGTGGGTGGCGCCGGCTGGGGATCCGCGGCAGCTCGCGAGCCGGTCTGAACCTGCGGAACGCAGACTCACAGGGTAGCCTGGAGAGGTGATCCTTCCCTGGCCGCTGACGACGTCCGGCGAGTTGGCAGCCGTGCTCCGGCCCGGTGGGAACCTCCGCCCGGACTCTGCCCTCCGAACGCTTCGCGAGCGCGGTCTTCGTGCTCAGCCGATCACCTTTGTGCTGCGGTCGGAACGCGGGGCTCAGGGTCGGGTCGTGTGGTACTCGGCGTTGATGCTCGACGTGTGCCGCCTGGTCCGCAGGGGCGACGAGGCGACTGCGGCCACAGCCCATGCCGCGGCCGACCGGATGGCATCCCATCGAGCGGCGCACTTCGTTGCCGAGTGGCTCGCCGAGCGTGGTGGACCAAATCCCGACCCGACCGTGCTTGACGCTGACACCGGTGGCGCACTCCCCCGCC
>JAKCDU010000053.1 GCA_021838445.1 Actinomycetes bacterium
GACATCCCGGCCGCGCTCTTCGACGAGACGGCCGACCGCATCGCCGCCAACTGCCGGCGGGGCGGGGTTCCGGGCCGGTGAGAACCTCGACGCCCCCGGCGGGGCGGGGTCCCGGGCCGGTGAGAACCTCGACGCCCCCGGGGTGGCGGACCGGCCGGCGGCGCCGGTGACCGACCGGGTTGGCTGGGAGGACGTCGCCGGTTGGTGGCAGGCCGGCTTCACCCAAGGCGCCGACGCCGAGTACGAGGAGCAGATACTGCCGCTCATCGCCTCCGAGCTCGATGGCGCCACCCGGGTCCTCGACATCGGCTGCGGGGAGGGGCAGGTGGCCCGCCTGGCCGCTGGACGCCCAGGGGTGGAGCTGGTGGTCGGGGTCGACCCCACCAAGGCCCAGGTCTTCGAGGCCGCCCGCCGCGGCGGGGGAGTCCTGATCGGCCAGGCCGACGCCGCCGCCCTACCTTTTCCCGACCGGAGCTTCGATGCCGCGGTGGCGTGCCTGGTCTTCGAGCACATCGAGGCCATGGACCAGGCCATCCACGAGGTCGGGCGGGTCCTGCGCCCCGGCGGGCGGTTCCTGTTCCTACTCAACCACCCCCTCCTGCAGACTCCCGGGTCAGGTTGGATCGACGACACCATCCTCGACGAGCAGTACTGGCGAATCGGCCCCTACCTGATCGAGGACGACACCCTCGAGGAGGTCGAGAAGGGGGTGTGGATCCCCTTCATCCACCGGCCCCTCTCCCGCTACGTGAACGCCATGGCCGCGGCCGGCCTGTACGTGACGTTCATGGCCGAGCCGGCCCCCCCGCCCGGGTTTCTGGCTCGCGCCGCCGAGTACCGCGACGCCGCCACCATCCCCCGTCTCCTGGCCCTGCGGGCCGAGAAGCTGGAAGCTCCGAGCGCCGGGCTCGGGCGGCGACCGATTCCGGGGGCCGACCAAGCGCGGGGGCGGTGACGGCGTGACCGAGTTCGTCATCGTCACCGGGCTGTCGGGCGCCGGCCGCTCCCAGACCGGAGCCACCTTCGAGGACCTCGGGTGGTTCGTCGTGGACAATCTGCCCACCGCCCTGATCCTGGACTTCGCCGCCCTGGCCACCGCCCCCAGCTCGGGGCGCGACCGGGTCGTGCTGGTCGTCGGGCGCGACATCGAGCAGCTGGGCGAACTGGTGGTCGCGGTCGAGGAGCTGCGCCGGCGGGGGGTGGCCGTGCAGACGATCTTCCTCGACGCCACCGACGAGGTGCTGGTCCGCCGCTTCGAGGGCACCCGCCGCCGCCACCCCCTGGGGCGGGAGAAGATCCTCGAGGCCATCGCCGTGGAGAGGGAGCGCCTGGGGCCCATCAAGGAGCGGGCCGACCTGCTGATCGACACCTCCCAGCTGAACGTCAACCAGCTGCGCGAGCGCCTGATCGGGCTGTTCGTCGACCGTCGTTCCGAGCCGATGCAGATCTCGGTCGTGTCGTTCGGGTTCAAGCACGGTCTGCCGCCCGACGTGGACAATGTGTTCGACGTGCGCTTCCTCCCCAACCCCCACTGGGTCGAGGACCTGCGGGAGCTGACCGGGCGTGACGAGGCGGTCCGCAGCTACGTGCTCGGGTCGCCCGAAGCGGCCGAGTTCGTGACCCGCGTCGACGACCTGATGTCGTTCCTGCTGCCCTGCTACGTCAAGGAGGGCAAGTCCTACATGAGCCTGGCCGTGGGCTGCACCGGCGGTCGCCACCGGTCGGTGGCCCTGGTGGAGGAGCTGGCCGGGCGGATCCGCCAGAGGGGCTACCCGGCCGCCGTCTTCCACCGGGACATCTCCAGGTGACCGCCCCGACCGGCCCCGCGGTGGTGGCTCTGGGCGGCGGCCACGGCCTGGCCTCCACCCTCGCCGCCGTCCGGCGCTACGCCGGCTCGATCACCGCAGTGGTCTCGGTGGCCGACGACGGCGGGTCGAGCGGGCGGCTGCGGGAGATCGCCGGCATACCGGCCCCGGGCGACCTGCGCCGTTGCCTGGTCGCCATGTCGGCCGCCGGGTCGCCGTGGGCGCCGGCCTTCGAATACCGCTTCCCTCAGGGCTCGGGCGACCTCGAGGGCCACGCCCTCGGCAACCTGATCATCGCCGGCCTGGCCAACGTCACCGGCGACTTCGGGCGAGCCCTGGAGCTGGCCGGCGACCTCCTCGGCTCCATCGGCCGGGTGTTCCCGGCCACCTCCACGCCGGTGGTCCTCAAAGCCCAGGTGGCCGGCCGCGAGGTGCTCGGCCAGGTGGCGGTGTCAGAGACCAGCGGTCTCATCACCAGGGTGTCCATCGTGCCCCCCGACGCGTCGGTGCCGGCGGCCGCCCTCGAGGCCATCGCCTCGGCCGCCCAGGTGGTCATCGGGCCCGGTTCGCTCTACACCAGCGTCCTGGCGGTGGCCACCGTGCCGGCCATCCGGGAGGCCCTGGCCGCCCGCTCCGCGGGTCGGGTGTACGTGTGCAACCTGCGGCCACAGCTGCCCGAGACGGCCGGTTTCGACGAAGCCGACCACCTCCGGGCGCTGCTCGACCACGGCGTGGCGGTGGACGTGATGGTCGCCTCCGGCGACCCCGGTCCCGACCGGGTGGCCGGCGTCCCGGTGGTGCGGGCGCCGCTGGCCCGCCTCGACGGCGGAGGACATGATCCTTCGGCACTAGCCGCGGTGCTGGGCCGGCTGACATAGTGGCGGGCGGTATCGACGTTCGCGGAGCAAGGAGCTTGGTATGACCATCCGGGTAGGCATCAACGGATTCGGGCGCATAGGCCGCAACTTCGTCCGGTCCGTACTCCAGCAGGCCCAGCAGAACCCCGGAGCGGAAGAGCTGGTGGTGGTCGGGGTCAACGACCTGGTTCCCACCGCGACCAACGCCCACCTGCTCGAATACGACTCGACCCAGGGCGTCCTGGCCGCCTCGGTCACCCACGACGAGCGGTCCATCACCGTCGGGGGCCAGTCCTTCACCGTCTTCGCCGAGCGCGACCCCAAGGCCCTGCCGTGGGGTGATCTCGGGGTGGACGTGGTGATCGAGTCGACCGGTCACTTCACCACCCGGGCGGGCGCCGCCGCCCACGTCGAGGCCGGCGCGCCGCGGGTGATCATCTCGGCGCCGGGCACCGACGTGGACGCCACCTTCGTGGTGGGGGTCAACGACGACACCTTCGACCCGGCCGCCCACGTGGTGATGTCCAACGCCTCGTGCACGACCAACTGCTTCGTCCCGATGATCAAGGTCCTCGACGACGCCTTCGGGATCGAGAAGGGGCTCATGACCACGGTCCACGCCTTCACCAACGACCAGAACCTGCTCGACCTGGCCCACAAGGACATGCGCCGGGCCCGCTCCGCGGCGGTCAACATCGTGCCGGCCTCGACGGGGGCGGCCCGGGCCACCAGCCTGGTCCTGGCGTCCATGAAGGGCAAGCTCGACGGCAGCTCGCTGCGGGTCCCGGTGGCGGACGGCTCGATCACCGACTTCACCGGCATCCTCGGTCGCGAGGTGACCGTCGACGAGATCAACGAGGCCTTCCGGGCCGCCGCCGCCGACGGGCCGCTGTCCAAGGTGCTGGTCTACACCGAGGACCCCATCGTGTCCTCGGACATCGTGGGCAGCCCGGCGTCGTGCACCTTCGACTCGCTGCTCACCATGGCCATGGGCTCCATGGTGAAGGTGTTCGGCTGGTACGACAACGAGTGGGGTTACTCCAACCGCCTGGTCGACCTGGCCCGCATCGTCGCCACCCCGAAGTCTTGAAGTCGGTCCCGGTCCTCGAGGACCTGCCCCCCGTTGCCGGCCGGGCGGTGCTGGTCCGCACCGACTTCAACGTCCCCATGGTCGATGGGCAGATCACCGACGACCTGCGCATCCGGCTGCCGCTCGAGACCATCGGCTGGTTGCTCGACCAGGGAGCCGCCCACGTCACCACCGCCTCCCACCTGGGCCGGCCCAAGGGTCGCCCCGACCCGAGGTACTCCATGGACCCGGTGCGTGAGCGGTTGGCCGCCCTGGTGCGCGCCGCCGGCCACGACCCCGACCGGGTGTCGGTGCACGAGAACCTGCGCTTCGATCCCCGCGAGGAGGCCGGGGACCTGTCCTACGCCGAGGAGCTCTGCGCCGGCCAGGACCTGTTCGTCAACGATGCCTTCGGCGCCGCCCACCGGGCCCACGCCTCGGTGGTCGGGCCGCCCCGCCTGCTGGCCTCGGCCGCCGGCCGGGTGATGGCCCGCGAGGTGGAGGTCCTCGACCGCCTGCTCAACGACGCCCGCCGACCGTTCGTGGCGGTGATGGGCGGCTCCAAGGTGAGCGACAAGCTCGGCGTCATCGAGGCCCTGCTCGACCGGGTCGACACGCTGATCGTGGGGGGCGGCATGTGCTTCACGTTCCTCGCCGCTGCCGGCCACCGGGTCGGCGCGTCCCTCTTCGAGGCCGACCACGTCGCCACCTGCCGGCGCCTGCTCGAGTCCGGGCGCGACATCCGCATCCCCACCGACCTCACCGTCCTGTCGCCGGGCGGGGCTTTCGGCGGAGGCTCGGCGCCGCGCCGCGGCGAGACCCGCCAGGTCGGCGCCGACGTACCCGACGGGTGGATGGGGCTCGACATCGGGCCCGGCACCGCCGCCGAGTTCTCCGACGCCGTCACCGAGGCCCGCACCGTGCTGTGGAACGGGCCGATGGGGGTCTTCGAGGACCCGAGGTTCGAGGCCGGGACCCGGGCGGTGGCCGAGGCCATGGCGGCCAGCAGCGCCTTCACCGTGGTGGGGGGCGGCGACAGTGCCGCGGCCCTGGCCGCCTTCGGGCTGGCCGACCAGGTGAGCCACGTCTCCACCGGCGGGGGGGCCTCGCTCGAGTTCATCGAACGCGGCGACCTGCCGGGACTGGCGGCCCTGCGAGAGGGACGCCCGGAGGGCGACCATGGCTGAGCCGCGGCGCAAACCGCTGGTGTCGGGCAACTGGAAGATGCACATGACCCATCTCGAGGCCATCAACCTCATCCAGAAGCTCTCCTACAGCCTGGAAGCGGCCGACCCGTCCTACGTGGACCTGTCGGTACATCCTCCCTTCACCGCCCTGCGCTCGGTCCAGACGGTCCTCGACGCCGACGACATGCCCATGTCCCTCGGAGCCCAGAACGTCCACTGGGAGGACAAGGGGGCCTTCACCGGCGAGATCAGCCCGACCATGCTGGCCAAGCTCAACGTCTCCTACGTGATCGTCGGCCACTCGGAGCGCCGCCAGCTCTTCGGCGAGACCGACGAGATGGTGGCCAAGAAGGTGGCGGCGGTGTTCGCGGCGCGCATGACCCCCATCATGTGCGTCGGCGAGACCCTCGACGAGCGCGAGGCGGGGGCCACCGAGGAGCGGGTGGTGGGCCAACTGAGGGCCGGCACGGCCGCCCTCAACCCCGAGCAGATGGCCGCCCTGGTGGTGGCCTACGAGCCCATCTGGGCCATCGGTACCGGCCGCAACGCCACCCCCGACGACGCCCAGGCGGTGTGCAACGCCCTGCGGGCGGCGGTGCTGGCCGACCACGGGGAGGCGGCCGGGGCCCGGCTGCGGATCCAGTACGGGGGGTCGGTCAAGGCGGCCAACGCCGCTGAACTGCTGGCCCAGCCCGACATCGACGGGGCGCTCGTCGGGGGCGCCAGCCTCGATCCCGGCGAGCTCGCCCAGATAGTGCACCTCGCCCGAAACTGATTCACAGGGCTGTCACGCAAAACGAACATTAGTCCTGCTATCTTGCCCCTACCGCCTGTTCTGCTCAGGCAAGCGGAAAGAAGACACCTTGATCACCACCCTCGTCATCGTCATCCACATCGCCGTTTCGCTGCTGCTGATCGCCATGGTCCTGCTCCACAGCGGAAAGGGTGGGGGGCTGTCGGAGATGTTCGGTGGGGGACTCGGTCAGGCCGCCGCCGGTTCCACCGTCGCCGAGAGGAATCTCGACAGGGCGACGGTCGCCTGCGCGGTCTGCTTCATGTTCACGACGGTCATCCTGGCGATTCGACTGCAGTAATGCCGAACCCGGGTGCTCGTTCACAGGGGTCTTCACAGCAGAAGGGGCGGTAAATCAACGGTCGGGGTGGGAACGCGCCGGCCGACGAGACGAGGAGGGTCTCACAATATGGTGTGGACAAATAAGCGGGCTGGTCGGGCCGTCGTCGGCCTGTGCAGCCTGGCGATCATCGCCGGAGCGTGCAGTAGCAGCTCCAAGAGCGCAACCAACAACAGTCCCGGCACGACCGCGGGCGGAGCCGCCCTGACCGGGGCCGGTTACACGGCCCTGACCCAGCCGAGCGGCGCCAAGATCCAGGGCGGAACGGTGTACTTCTCCGAGGCTCCGAGCGCCGCCCCCAACTACATCTTCCCGATGACCAGCGCCCAGGTTTGCAGCACCAACAACGTCGAGCAGTTGAGCGCCATGCTCTACCGCCCCCTCTACTGGTACGGGGATAATTATTCGCCCACCGTGGACTACAACCGGTCCATCGGTCAGAAGCCGACGTGGTCGTCCGACGGCAAGACCGTGACCGTCAAGTTCAACAACTACAAGTGGTCCGACGGGGAGCAGGTCACCGCGCGCGACGCCGCCTTCTACCTCAACCTGTACAAGGCCGACCCGGCCAACAACTACTGCGGCTACGTCCCCGGCTACTTCCCCGACAACATCGTTTCGGTCCAGACCCCCGACGCCACCACGCTGCAGATCACCTTCGACAAGGCCTACAACCAGGAGTGGGTGCTCTACAACGAGCTCTCGCAGATCACCCCCCTCCCGCTGGCCTGGGACCGCACTGCGCTGTCGCAGCCCGCCCCCACCGCCGGCAACGGCTTCTTCCCCGACACCACCAAGGCCGGCGCCGAGTCCGTGTACAAGTTCCTCGACGCCCAGTCCAAGGCGGTGGCCACTTGGGCCTCCTCGCCGATTTGGGGCGTGGTCGACGGGCCGTTCAAGCTGACCGGCTTTACCAACACCGGCCAGGTCACGCTCAGCGCCAATCCCGACTACTCGGGGAGCCCCAAGCCGACCATCTCGACTCTCGTTGAGATCCCTTTCACGGACAACTCGGCGATCTTCAACCAGATCCGATCGGGAGGTCCGAGCGCGCTGACCGTCGTTTCGCTACCGTCTGAGTACGCCCTGCAAGCCAGCACTGTCACCTCGGAGGGCTATGAGCTGAACAAGGCGGCGAGCTACTCGTTCAACTACTTCGTGCTCAACCTGCACAACCCCAAGATGGGACCGGTCTTCTCCCAGACCTACTTCCGCCAGGCGCTCCAGCACCTGGTCGATCAGAACGGCTGGATCACGGCGTTCCTGCACGGCACCGCAGTGCCGACCTACGGCCCGGTTCCGATCAGCCCACCCAGCCCCTTGGCCGCGGTGAGCGCCGGGTCCAACCCGTTCCCCTTCTCCACCTCGGCGGCGTCGCAGCTGTTGACCCAGAACGGGTGGAGCGTTGCTCCGGGAGGTACCACCACGTGCAAGACGCCGGGCACCGGTGCCGGGCAGTGCGGCTCGGGTATCACCGCAGGGGAAGGCATCTCGTTCAACCTCGATTACGCGTCGGGAAACCCCGCTCTGACCAGCGAGATGAACGACCTGCAGGCCCAGGCAGCCAAGGTCGGCATCAAGATCGACCTCACCAACCATCCCTTCGACACGGTGACCAGCACCGCCACGCAGTGCACCGCCGGCCAACCCACCTGCAACTGGACCGCGGAGAACTGGGGGGCCGGGTGGATCTACGCGCCGGACTTCCTGCCCACCGGGGAATCGTTGTTCGTCACCGGGGCGGCCCCCAACTACTCCAACTACAGCGACCCGACCGCCGATCAGCTGATCAAGGCCACGGTTCTGCAGAACTCCGATGAGCAGTCGGCTCTCACGGCCTACGCCCAGTACATGGAGAAGTCCCTGCCGGTGGTGTTCGGACCGACGTCGATCGGCACGTTCGCAGGTTCTGCCGGCACGCTCATATCTACGCACCTGGGAGGGTACGCCGCCAATGCTTTCGGCTACATGGACCCAGAGGACTGGTACCTGACCAAGTAGCCGTTACCCCGTGATCAGGAACGAAGCTCACACCGGATGACCGGATTCATCGTTCGCCGGCTGGGACAGGCGGTGGTGGTGACCCTCGGGGTCACCGCCATCACCTTCCTGCTCTTGCACCTGCTCCCCGGCAGCTTGGCGCGCGAGATCATCGGCAACCGGGCCACCGCTCAGGAGATCGCCGCGTTCAACCACCAGTGGGGGCTGAACAGCCCGCTGTGGTACCAGTACTGGAAGTTCCTGGTCGAGCTGCTGCACGGGAACCTCGGGTACTCGTTCAGCAAGAACCGGACGACCGATTCGCTGCTCGCCAGTGAGTTGCCGAGAGATCTGCTCCTGGGCGGCCTCTCCCTGGTCCTGTCGCTGATCATAGCCGTCCCGGTCGGTATCGCCCAGGCGGTCAAGCGTAACGGTCTGGTCGACTACGCCGGTACCGGTGTGAGCTTCTTCCTCTACTCGATGCCCCAGTTCTCGGTGGCTCTGCTGCTGGTGCAACTGCTGGCCATCACTTATCACGTGTTCCCGGCCATAGTTCCCCAGAACGAGTCAGCCATCTACCTGCTGACCCACCCGAGGCCGATCGTGCTCCCGGTGCTCAGCCTCGCGCTGGTCAGCTACGCGGCGTTCAGCCGGTTCATGAGGTCGTCGGCCATTGACACCCTCGCCCAGGACTACATGCGCACGGCGCGGGCCAAGGGCCTGCCCGAGCGCCTGGTGCTGTGGCGCCACCTGGTGCGCAACTCCCTGCTGGCGGTGGTGACGCTGGTCGGACTGTCCATACCGACCATCCTGACCGGCACCCTCATCATCGAGGCGGTCTTCAACTACCCCGGTGCCGGCCTCGAGTACTACAACGCCACACTGAGCAACGACTACCAGGTCATGCTCGGGATCACCGTCCTCGTCGGAATGGTCACGGTGGTGGGAAACCTCCTGGCCGACATCGGCTACGCCCTTCTAGACCCCAGGATCAGGTACTGATGGAATCGGCACCGTCGCAAGACCCCGCACTTCCCGAGGGAGGCGAGGTCGTCTCGACTGGGAGTGCCTGGCGGCTCATACTGCGGACGTTCGCCCAGAACAAGCTGGCCATCGTCGGGGTGGTGATAGTGGTCCTGGTGGTGACCTTCAGCTTTCTCGGTCCCGTCTTCTACCACACTGACCAGTTCAACCCGAACCTCTCCGCCGTGAACCTGCCCCCCGGCGGCAGCTCGCCCCTGGGTACCGACCAGAGCGGATTCGACATCCTCGGTCGCATCATGGAGGGCGGGCGCAGCACGCTGGAGGTCGGCCTCGCTGTCGGTGTCATCTCCACTGTCGTAGGGCTGGTTTACGGTGCCATCTCAGGCTTCTTCGGCAAGTGGCTGGACATCGTCATGATGCGTTTCGTCGACATCGGGCTGGCTGTCCCGGTGGTGTTCCTCTTCATCTTCATGTCGCGTATCTACAAGCCGTCGCTGGGGCTGCTCATCGTCCTGCTGGCCCTGGTCTCCTGGCAGATCCCGGCCCGCCTGGTGCGGGGCGAGACACTCAGCCTGAGGACCCGGGAGTACGTACAGGCGGTGCGGGTCATGGGCGGCAAGTCCAGTCGGATCATCTTCCGCCACATCATCCCCAACACCATCGGCACGATCGTGGTCACAGTCACCTTCCAGATCGCCAACTCCATATTGACGCTGGCCGTTCTGCAGTTCCTCGGTTTCGGTCTTCCGCCCACCCAGCCCAACTGGGGCTCTATGCTCTCGGACGGAACCACCTTCCTCCAGGATGGCTTCTGGTGGCAGGTGTACCCCGCCCTCGGGTTCATCGTCCTGACCGTCGTGGCCTTCAACTTCATCGGCGACGCCCTCCAAGACTCATTCGACGTCCGACTCCAGGAGAGGTAGGGACTTGCCCGAGAAGCTGCTCGAGGTCCGGGATCTCCAGACCGACATACGGCTGCGCAAGGCCACAGTGCACGCAGTAGGCGGCGTCAGCTTCGACGTGGCGGCGGGGGAGACCCTCGGTATCGTCGGTGAATCCGGCTGCGGTAAGACCATCACCGGGCTGTCCATAATGCGGCTGCTCCCTCGAGCCGGCTTCATCGCCGGTGGCGAGATCCACTTCGGCGGCCGCGACCTGGCGCAGCTCTCGGAAGCGGAAATCCGCAAGGTGCGGGGCAACGAGATCGGCATGGTCTTCCAGGACCCCATGACGTCGCTCAACCCGACCATGACCATCGGCAAGCAGATCGCCGAGGCGGTACGACTGCACAAGGGGATCGGCAAGGCCGCGGCCATGAGGAGAGCCGTGGAGGTCCTCGATCTGGTCGGGATGCCCCGGCCGGCGGAGCGGCTCAAGGACTACCCTCACCAGCTCTCGGGTGGCCTGCGCCAGCGGGTGATGATCGCCATGGCCCTGTCGTGCTCGCCCAAGCTGCTGATCGCCGACGAGCCGACCACGGCCCTCGACGTGACCATACAGGCCCAGATCCTGAGCCTTCTCGACCGGCTCAAGGCCGAGTTGGGCATGGCGATGATCCTGATAACCCACGACCTCGGGGTGATTGCCGGGCGCGCCGACCGGGTGATGGTGATGTACGCGGGGGAGAAGGTCGAGACGGCCGAGACCAACGAACTGTTCCACAACCTGCGCCACCCCTACACCGAGGCCCTGCTGGCCTCGATCCCGCAGCTGGACCAGGACAAGTCCCAGAAGCTCTACTCCATCCCGGGCCTGCCGCCCGATCTCACCAATCCGCCACCGTCCTGTCGCTTCGCGCCTCGATGCGCCTTCGCCACCGACCAGTGCCGCGCCGACAAGCCGCCTCTGGGCGGACCCGACCCTCGGCATCCGTATGCCTGCTGGCACCCCCGCCAGAGCTCAGCAACCAACATATCTGCGGTGGGGGCGTCCCTGATCGCCCAGGCCGAGCGCAACAAGGCTCTGACTGACCGGTTCGGCAGGGAGCTGGATCTGCTGCTCGTGAACGGCGAGGAAGTGGCTCCACCGGTCTTGGAGGATGGCGTCGACGGCCCCGTGATTCTCGAGTTCCGCAACGTCTCGAAGGAGTTCCCCGTGCGGAGGGGGGGTCTTCTGCGCCGGACCGGGGGTTCTGTTAAGGCGGTGACCGACGTCAGCTTGTCGGTACGGCGGGGCGAGACCCTCGGGCTGGTCGGCGAATCGGGATGCGGCAAGACCACCCTGGGTCGGATGGGGGTCGCTCTCGAGACCCCCAGCTCAGGCGCGGTTCTCTTCGACGGGACCGACCTTGGCGCGCTGCGCGCCGGTGAGCTGCGGACCCGGCGACGGGATCTACAGCTGATGTTCCAGGACCCCTACGCCTCCTTGGATCCCCGTATGCGCGTGCAGGAGATCATCAGGGAACCGCTCGATGTCGCCCACCGGGGCAGCAGTGCCGAAAAGGTCCAGACGGTGCGCCGCCTCCTCGACGAGGTCGGTCTAGCTCAGCGCTCGCTCGACCGCTACCCCCACGAGTTCTCAGGCGGTCAACGGCAGCGACTGGGGCTGGCCCGGGCCCTTGCCATCAATCCCAAGCTGATCGTTGCCGACGAGCCGGTATCGGCACTCGATGTGTCGATACGCTCACAGATCCTCAACCTCATGAGGCGCCTGCAGGTCGCTCACGGGCTCACATACGTGGTCATCTCCCACGACCTGTCGGTGGTCCGCTACCTCGCCGACCGGATCGGGGTCATGTACCTCGGCCGATTGGTGGAGCTAGGGACGGGCAGCGACATCTACGACACCCCGGCCCACCCTTACACCGCCGGGTTGCTCGAGGCCATTCCGGTCCCGAAGCCGGAGATCGCCCGAATCAACGCCGGGAAGATAGCCGTACAAGGGGAGCTTCCCTCGTCGGTGAACCCGCCGTCGGGGTGCCGCTTCCGGACCCGCTGCGGGCGCGCTCAGGACAGGTGCGCCGATGAGGTCCCGGTCCTCACGAGCTTCGGAGGCGAGCACTACGCGGCGTGCCACTTCCCGCTCCGCCAGACCTCGGATGCGCGGCCGGTCGCCAGCGTGCAACAGTAGCGGTGGTTGTCTCCGAGCTGTTCGACGAGTCGGCCTGGCAGGCCGTCGCGGGGTTCGACTTCACCGACATCACCTATCACCGGGCGGTGGACCAGGGGGCGGTGCGGGTGGCCTTCAACCGGCCGGAGGTGCGTAACGCCTTCCGTCCCCACACCGTGGACGAGCTGTACCGGGCCCTCGACCACGCCCGCCAGAGCCCCGATGTCGGCTGCGTGCTGCTCACCGGTAACGGGCCCTCTCCCCGCGACGGGGGCTGGGCCTTCTGCTCGGGCGGCGACCAGCGCATCAGGGGAAGACACGGTTACCAGTACGCCTCGGGGGAGGAGGCCGACACCGTCGACCCGGCCCGCACCGGGCGGCTTCACATCCTCGAGGTGCAGCGGCTCATACGGTTCATGCCCAAGGTGGTGATCGCAGTGGTCCCGGGCTGGGCCGCCGGCGGGGGCCACAGCCTGCACGTGGTGTGCGACCTGACGCTGGCCAGCGCCGAGCACGCCCGCTTCAAGCAGACCGACACCGACGTGGCCAGCTTCGACGGGGGCTTCGGGTCGGCTTACCTGGCCCGCCAGGTGGGCCAGAAGTTCGCCCGGGAGATCTTCTTCCTCGGCCGCGAGTACACCGCCGCCGAGATGTTCGCCATGGGCGCGGTCAACGCCGTGGTGCCCCACGCCGAGCTCGAGACGACGGCCCTGCAGTGGTCCCGGGAGATCCTCGGCAAGAGCCCCACGGCGCAGCGCATGATCAAGTTCGCGCTCAACCTGATCGACGACGGGTTGGTCGGCCAGCAGGTCTTCGCCGGTGAGGCCACCCGGTTGGCCTACGCCTCCGACGAGGCCGCCGAGGGACGCGACGCCTTCCTCGAGAAGCGCCGGCCGGACTGGTCCTCGTTTCCCTGGCACTACTGATGGACGAGGGCGTTCCCCGTCCGTCGACCCGCCGCAGCGACCCCGAGCGGCTCGAGGCGTTCAGCGACGGGGTGATGGCCGTGCTCATCACGCTGATGGCGCTGGACCTGCGGGTGCCGGGCGGGGTGAGCCTGCACGACCTCGGTCACAGCGTGACCGGCCTGCTGGTCTACATGCTCTCGTTCGCCTTCATCGGGATCTACTGGAACAACCATCACCATCTCCTGCGCTCCACCGAGCGCATCAGCGGGGCGGTGATGTGGATGAATTTACACTTGTTGTTCTGGTTGTCCCTCATACCGGTGCTCACCAAGTGGGTGGCCGACTACCACCTGGCCCCTCTGCCGGCCTGCACCTATGGGGTGGCGTGCCTGGGGGCGGCCATCGCCTATGGCCTGCTGGTATCGGCCATAGTGTCGGCCAACGGGTCAGGATCGGCGGTTGCGCGGGCTATCGGGCACGACTTCAAGGGTAGGCTGTCGCCCGTCCTTTACGCCGCCGGTCTGGGCCTGGCCTGGGTGAGTCCCTGGATCTCCTACGCCTTCTACGCCGGGGTCTCGGTCATGTGGTTCGTACCCGACCGCCGCCTGAGCCGCCTGGATCTCGACACTCCCTGAGCGGGGTCGGCCGTCTCCGGTCCGACTCTCCGAACGGGTCTGTCGCCGGACTGCCGGGGGGCGCGGCACTCCACTATGCTGCTCGTCTACGCCGGAGACGGCGGCCACGTCGGAGTGGCGGAATAGGCAGACGCGCTAGCTTGAGGGGCTAGTGTCCGCAAGGACATGGGGGTTCAAGTCCCCCCTCCGACACGATTTGCGACACGCGCCAGGTTCGAGGTGGCCCGAACCTGGTGGGAGCGGTCGTCGTAATCCAGGCGGATGTCGAGCGAGGCGTAGATGGCCGCTCGTTCCTCGGTGGTGGCGCGCTGCAGAGCTTCGGCGATTCCACCCAGCTCGGCGGTGATGGCTTCGATCTGGGTGCCGGAGAGGGTGGACGGGCGGGCGGCGGTGGCCATCCGGACGGCCAGGGCGTCACGTTCGGCGGTTCTCTGGGAGAGCTGGCGTAGGATCGGGCCGGGGTCGGCGCCGGTCTCGACGGCGTCGACCAGGTTGGCGATCCGGCGGTCGAGGTCCGCCAACTGGGATCGCATCCCCGACAGCCGGGCGGCGGATGCTGGGTCGGAGGTCTGGCTCTCGGCCAGCCAGGCCGGGTCGGAGAAGGATTCGATCCAGGCGTCGAGGGGCTCGAGGATGGCGGCCTCGTTGACGTAGAGGGTGGAGGGGTGGTCGGCCAGCTCCGCGGGTAGGGCCCGGGTGCGCCTGATCTCGCAGCGGTAGAGGACCCGTCCCGGTCGGTCGCTGCGGGATGGGCGGTAGGAGCCTTGCAGCCGTGAGCCGCAGCGGGAGCAGTAGATGATGCCTCTGAGCGCGTAGGGCCGGTTGGACGATCGGGCCCTGGGTGTCCCGGGCGAGCGTGAGCCGAACCGGCCGGCGACCAGGGCGGCCAGCTCGGCGGACACCAGGGCAGTGTGGGTTTGTGCATCGGGGCGGATCCAGGTGTCCTGCTGGCGCCATCTCATCCTGGTCTGGTTCCCGGCGGCCACGTCGTCGGGATCGACGAGGGACTCGAATCGCTCCTGCTTGCCCCAGACCCGGGTGCCTCGGTAGGTGGGATTGACCAGGATGGCCCGGACGGCCGAGTGGGACCAGCCCGACGGGTTGCGGTGACGGTTGCGGGCCGGGTCGTAGGCCGACGGCGAGGGGATGCCCTCGTTGGTCAGCGCCTCGGCGATGGCTCGCAGCCCGAGTTCGTCGACTCCGAACATGGTGAAGATCCGTTCGACCACCGGGGCGGTGACGGGGTCGGGATCGAGGCGGTGAAGTCTCTGCCCGGCTGCGGCTTTGGAGGGGTTGGGGTGGGGTCCGACGTCGGCGAGGCGGTATCCGTAGGGCGGCCGGCCGCCCAGGAAGCGGTCGGAGCGCTCGGCCAGGTCGTGCATGGCGGCCCGGACCCGGATCTGGACCCGGGCCCGTTCGCCTTTGCTCATGCCGCCGAAGAGGTTCATGAGCATGTCGTGGGCTTCGGAGCCGGGGTCGACGGCGCCTCCGACCTCGGGCACCCACAGGGACACGCCGTAGTGGACGAAGACTGGGAAGGTGAGGCTGAACTGGTTGCCGTAGAACGCGCGCTGCGGCTCGCCGATGACGACCGCCTCGAAACCGCGGTCATGGTCCTTGAGGGCAGTGAGCAGCCGGGAGGCTTCGGGCCGGCGTGACCACGGCAGGGATCGGGACTGGCCGATGTCGAAGAACTCGGCCACGATCACCCCACCCTGAGGCTCGATGAGCGACCGGGCCCGGCGTAGCTGCCAGCCCCGGGACGCCTCGGGGTCCTGGGCGTCCTCGGTGGAGACCCGGCCGAGGAAGGCGAACCTCATGGCCTGTTTGGGTCGTGCCGGCGGCTGTGAACGGCGAGGAGCACCTGTAGGAGGGTACTGGCAGCCTGTGTCGGTGGCCGCCATCCCTCCGGAAGGTCGAGGACCAGGCCGAGCCCACCCTCAGTCCGGCTGCCTCCGGCTTCGGTGGAGCCATCGCCTGCTGGGCAGCCGGACCGGTCGTCGCTGGCACGACCGCTCGCGTGGTCGGAGCGCCGCCCTGGCCCCGATCTATCGGTCCCGCTCCGTTTGATATCGCCTCTGCCTGCGCGGGGTCGCTTGCCTCCCGGTCGGGTGGCTCCGGCGGTTCGGGTGTCAGACGCGGCCATCGGGGCTTGCGCCTGGGCCGGCCAGCTCCCAGCGGGCGACTCGGCGGGCGGTCCTCGAGTCCTCGGCGGCGGTCCTGGCCAGCCAGGCGTCGCCTTCGCTGGCCCATCCCCGGCCGGAGTAGGACCACTGGCCCATGGTTATGTCGGTGGGGGAGTGCTCCACCGGGCCGTGGTCGAGGTGCCACTGTTGGCGGGCAGCCCGCAGGGAGGCGAAGGTCGTCGAATAGCGGCGGCTCTTGGTGAGCCAGTGGCCGCGGAAGCCCAGGGTGTGGGCCCACGCCCGCAGCCGGAGATGTTCCAGCTGGGGGAGGGCGCCGAGCTCCCACGCGGTCCGGACCATGCGGGCCATATGTGGGGACAGTTTCTGGTCGAGGCGGTCGAGGTCGCCGGCCCGGAGGCGGTGGTCGAGAACGCCGGCCGGGTCGGTGGACTTGGTGGCGTACTTGGCCAGGTAACCGGCCACGGATTTGGGTACTGCCCCATCGGGGCTGATCGGGTGGATGTCGAGCTGGGCTCCCCAGCGGATCGGCCCGGGGAGAACACTGATGTCGGGGGATGGGCACCTGACGCCCGGTATCGCGGCGGTGACGGCATCGGTCAGCAGGGTGAGGTCGAATCGCCCGTCGGGTGTCTCACCCGGGTCGGCAGCATCGTCGAGGCGGACGAGGGTGTGCACGTGGACCAGGCCGCGGCGCTGGTACTCGACCACCTTGGCGTAGCTGATCCGGACCGATTCACGCAGCTGCTCTCGTGACAGCCCGACTCGGGTGGCGAGCTGGCGTTGCACGGCGATGGTGCTTCGCCGCCACAGCTCGCCGACGCTGGCATTCCAGATGACCGCCCCCCGGTAGTCGAAGCATGCCTGGCAGATGGGCTGTCCCAACCGCTGGTCGTCGGGCCGGTGGGTCGAGTCGCAGCGGCGGAGGAGACCGTGAGGGCATCTACCCCTGGCGATCTGGCAGCGCACCTCTCGTCCGTGATGTTGGCGGATAGCGTGGACGGCACCGAAGCTGGGGGCGGTCAGGGTCAGGAAGAGCATGGGATGCTCGCCGATGGTTTCGGGGATCCCCTTGCCACCCCGCAGCCCGGCGGCGACGAGCTGGTAGGCGTCGGCCTGGTAGGTGGCGGAGCAGGTGGGGCAGATGGTGGCACGCCGGTGACCGCACGCTTTGAGCAGCACCCGGTCGGGCAGCTCGTCGCTCCGGAACACGCCTACGACCTCGCCGGTGGAGCTGTCGATTCGATTGGTGATCCCGACGAGGCGGACCGGGTGGGCGCACCATCCGGTCGCTCTGGCCCGGTGCCGCCAGGCGTCGAACTGCTCCGGATCCGAAGCCCGGACCAGGATCTCCGCAACCTCCAGACCTTCGTCCTGGCCCGTCATGTCTCATGGCTATGTCGAATCGAGGCGGCCCGGTCGGCGATGGCGTTCAGGGTCGGGTCGTCGAGGTAGGCGGAGCGCATCCGTAGCGGGGTCCCGCCTTCGTGGAGCAGGTAGCCGACCCCGCGGTTGGCCGGGTCGATATCGGATGCGGAGTAGCCCTCGGCCGCCCACCCGGCGCCGAGGATGGTGTCGGAGGAGTCGCGAGTGGCGCAGCGCATGGCCCACCGGAACCCAAACAGATCCCTGACGCTGGTGGGGACGATGTCCGAGGAGGGGCGCTGGGTGGCGGCGAGCACGATCACCCCGGCCGCCCTTCCTCTGGCGATCAGGTCCCGGAGGGACTCGGCCAAGCGGTCCCTGGTCTTGCGGTCACCGGTGGCGAGGTAGAGAGCCAGCTCGTCGACGATAACGACGTGCAGACCCAATCCGTCCTCGGGGGAGACCTTGCGCCGCTTCCACGCCAGAAGCTGGGCGTAGCGGGCGTCCATCTCAGTCCGGAGATGGTCGAGGACGTCGATCGCCTCGGCCAGGTCAGGCCCGACGAGCCGGGTGGCGCACGGCTCCCAGACGGCCAGCTCCACCCGCTTCCCGTCGAGCAGCCAGAGCGTCACCGTCGGATCGAGGGCGGATGCCGCAACCAGCAGGGACAGGGCGGCGGATTTGCCGGCGCCGGGCTCACCTCCTAGAAGGACGTTGTGCTCGGGCAGCGAGACCGCCACCGTGTCGCCGTTCTCGTCCAGCCCGACAGGGATCGGCTCCCACAGGGACCACCATGGTGATCCGGTTAGCGGCCAGGCGAGGGGTGGTCCGGACAGGGCGTCGCGTTGCACGACCGATACGGTGGCCAGCGAGGCACGGTGAGGGTCACGGGCCACTCTGATGTCGGCGACACCCATGGCTGCTGCGGTTACCTCGGCGGTGTTGTCCAAGTCGGTGGAGGATGTGCCAGCCGGTAAGCGAACCTGGAGGCTGTATCCGGCCGGGGTGTCACGAACCTTGATCACGGAGGGAGCGCGGTCCAGCTTCAGCCGATCGAACCCGGCGACTCTCACAGCGGCCAGGTAGCGGCGGCGGAGGCTGGCGTGGCGAAGCTTCCGCCAGGTCCAGCGCCGGCCGGTCGGCCAGGCCGCGACGGCTGCGAGTGGGACGGCTACGGCAAGTGACCCGGCAACCGGTCCGAGGTACCTGACTGCTGCCGCCGAAGCGGATGCCACGGCTGCGATCGCCGTCAGCTCGATCCGGAAGCTCCACGCCAGCCCGAGGGTGGCCGAGAGCAATGTCTCGACCACCCCCTCGCGGCTAGCCACTGGAACCCCCGACGAGATTGCCGATCGCCTGGAGCGCCGCCCGAACGATCTGCTCGGCCACACCTGTAGCCAAGGCAGGGAACAGAGCTACGACCAAGACGATGATGACTCCGGTCTTGAATCTCATCGAGAGCGCCTCCCTACGAGGCGGACCGGGCCGTGCCGGCCGGCTCGATGCGGTTGGCTCGGAAGGCGATGCCCGAGCGGTCACCCATCGCCCACGACTGGGCGGTGAGATCCATTAGCTTGAGAGCCGATCCCTGGGTGATGCCCTTGAGCTCTCCGCTCACCTTCACCGAGATGACCTCTGCGCCACCCTCGGACAGAGCCACGACTTGAACCCCGTAGACGGGCTGGCCGGACTCGTCGACCTTGGCCGCCTTGGTCTCGAAGTCGACGACCGGCTCAGGGGCAGAGGCGGCGATGAAGGTGATCCTGGTGGTGTCGATAGGCAGTTTCACGGTTGGGTCTCCTTGTGTCAGTCCGGGCCGGCGCGACGTGCGCTGACCCATGGCTGACCGTAAGAGCAGCTCGCCTATCCGTCACCGGGGGTGACTGCGACTCGCAGCCGTGTTGCGGCTATTTGTGGGTCGTCTTGCGTCTCAGCGGCCGAAGCCCGGGGACACTGCGCCCGTGTACCAGGTGTTCGAGGTCGTCGAGGATTTCGCGGACCAGGCGGGAGTCCGCTACCTCCGCCGGAGCGATGGCCTCCGCCTCGGTCAAAGCAGCAATGGCCTGAGGGACCTGCCGCCGTTGGGTGTGGGCTCGGGCCACGTCGACCAGGAACCGGGCTTGGCGCTCCGCCGACAGCCCAGAGGCACGGACCTTCCCGGCCAGTCGCAGGGCCTCGGCCGCGTTGCCCAGCTCCACTTCAACCGCGACCTGGTGCAGGGCGACGTTGGTGGGGCCGAACTCGGTTCCATAGTCATTCCGGCCGACGCCGAGCCGGCGAGCGAGCCCCGAGGCCACCCGCAGGTGCCGGTGGGCCTCCTCGCCGTATCCTCGCCGGGCTTCGAGTACCGCGAGGAGCAGAGCGCACGAGCCGGTGAGCGACACCAGCCCGGGGCCGGCATCACCGGGGAGCGCCTTGGCCAGGCCGACGGCTTGGCGGAGGACGTGTAGGGCGAGCTCGTCCTCGGAGGAGTTGACGAAGGTATGACCCATGCGGAGCTGGCCGGCCATGATCAAGCTCTGATCCCCGCATCGCTCGCCGGCGCCGATGGCCCGGTCAGCGGCAATCCAAGCGGCACCGATGTCCCCGACCTTGACCAGCATCGCCGCGGCGATCTGATAGCTGTCTGCCAGCAGGGCGAAGACAGCCAGCCGATCGTCTCCTTCCACCCGACGGCTGGCGCCCTCCAGGTCTGGGATGAGCGAGGCGAGG
This sequence comes from Actinomycetes bacterium, assembly GCA_021838445.1. GTDB lineage: Bacteria > Actinomycetota > Acidimicrobiia > Acidimicrobiales > Palsa-688 > JAKCDU01. Next base: position 19,828 of record JAKCDU010000053.1, read on the forward strand.
GTCGGGCCCAGCCCGTCGAACCTGGAGGCGTGCACCAGGTCCCAGCAGGTGGAGATCTGGGATCCCATGCGGTCGATGGTTGCGGCCGGGGCCACCGGCTGGGGCATGCCGAGGGCGGCCTGCGGGGCAGGATGGCCGGCTAGAGCCAGCCGGAGCACCTCAACGTAGGGTCGCTGACGTTCGAGGTCTCCTGCCCCCTCGCCCAGGACCAGCTCCACCAGCTCCCTGGAGGGGACGGAGAGGGCTACGGCCAAGCGCTGGAGCATCCCCACATCGGAGACTGTGAGCTCGCCCCTTTCGACCTGCGAGATCCAGCTCACGTACCGCTTCACGATGTTGGCCAGGGCCCGCTGATCGAGACCCTGCTCGTGGCGAAGCTCCTTGACCCGCTCCCCGAGGGAGGGCAGACGCCGGTCAGGCACCGCCTGGAGAGGCCCCTGGGCGGACAACCCCCTTGAGTGGCGTCACCCACCAGACCTGTGGGTCGTGTTGAAGGTGCTGTCTCCGTTCGGCCAGGAACCGTCGGACATGCTCTGCTTCCTCGTGGGCCTGGAACGCCGCATCGTCCCGGTACAGCTCGTAGAAGACCCTGACGTCCGGCGATGTGCGGTCGGTGTGCGTGAGGTAGACAAGGGTCCCTGGCTCGCTCGCCTTGATGGAAGCCACCGTCTCCGCCGCCAGAACGTCGAACGCCTCTTCGTGGCCCTGAAGCAGCTCGAACTGCACGACCAGACCGACAGCGCCGATTTCATCCACCATAACGCAGCCACGCTACAGCTCACAGCCATGTTGCGAGTGCTCTTTGATACTGTGCCCTGGGCGGGCGGGACCGCCGGCTACCGGCTCCGCCGGGCCGGCTCGCCCGTGGGGCGCCCGCCCGCACTTGCCAACTCAGTCGAGGGCTTACCTGGTGAGAATCTTCCTTACAGGATCAAGCGGGTGCTCGTAGCGCTCCGGGCGGAACGGTCGTCGACCACGATGTGCCCCCGGCTCAGGGCAGGCGTGATTTCCGCGTCCTCGATAGCAACGGCACGGTTAGTTATGAATACCTGGCCCGGGCCGAGTCGGTCGGCCGTCGCCAGACTGGCGGGAGGACAAACCCCTGACAGCCATGTGATTGGCTTCCCCGCCGGGTCCTGCTGATGGTGTCAGGGAAACAGTCTGACGTCATGTGAATATTGCCTGCCGTTTACCTGGTAGTCGTTGACTGAGCGTTCTCGGATTCGTAGCTTCCGGGGACAGACTTGCAAGATAGGGGCGTGGGAGTGTCTTTGTGGGCGGCGATGGCGGGTTGGCGTGTCATTGTTCGACGAGCTTGGGCGATCGTAGTCGTGGTGGGGCTCGTGTCCTCGTTGCTGTCCTTGGTGGTCGGTGTTGGTAAGGCTGGCGCTTCTGGGGGACCTGGTCCGGGTCTGTTGGTGTCGTCCCCGCTGGGGGTTAGGCAGGTGTCGGCTCGTAATCGATTGTATCTGCCGTTCAAGAGACCCTGGATCAAATCGGTGACGAATTCATTGCTGCCGCTAGGGATGCGCTAGCTTACAGTCCCAGTACTCCCTGGACTGCCTGGGTTCTTTATGGTGTGTCAAATACTGGTACTATTAGCACTGCGGGTTTCAATATGCTCGATCCAAATGGCATCTATCCGTTTGGTACTGGGCGCTATACGCCCAAGAAGGGCTCCGGGCCACCGAGCAGCGAGATACTGCAGGTCATGTGTGCGATCTACTTTGGATACAAATGAGCGCGTCGGATCATAGGAAGCGGCGAAGTCGTCCCAAGAGCCGTATGCAGGTTCGAACTGTACACGGCAAGCGAGTGTATTCAGTTCAGCCAAGCGGAGCAGGCGGACGAGTATCCACCTATATAGTCCGATTGCTTCTATGGATAAAGCGTCGGTTGGGCTGAGTACACTCGCTTGCCGTGCACAGGCCCGCACTCAACGCCTTTGCCGACGTAGCGGCGCGCAGGCCGTTGCCGTTCTCGTTGGTGGGCCGCTGCCAGGGATGGTGCGGTTCGGCAAAGTACACGTCGATGCCGGTGAGGTCTTCGAGGTCCGCCCACCGGGCCATCTCGCGTCCTTGGTCCCAGGTGTCAGCCCGTGTCTGGGCGGCGGTCGCCCGGTAGGCGAGCGGCCCCCTACGTTTCGGGCCACCTCGGC
>JAKCDU010000054.1 GCA_021838445.1 Actinomycetes bacterium
GGCCGGGGTCTGACCCTCCCCCGGCGGGCCCCCCGCCCGGAGCGGCCCGCCGACGACAATCCCCCCCGATCCGACCCGGAACCAGCTTCCGGGTCGGATCGCGCCCGACCCACTTGGAGTCCTGACCTTCGACTAACCCCCCGCCGGAAGCCCGGGCGAGCCAGCGGCGAGGGGTTTCGTCACCTCGAGGCCCTCACTTTCCAAAGGACCCCCGAGCGAGCGGAGGGAGTGGGATTTGAACCCACGGTGCCCATGGGACACAACGGTTTTCGAGACCGTCCGATTCGGCCGCTCTCGCATCCCTCCAGCAGCGAATTTACGCTATCACATCACGTCATCCCACGGCGCCGGTGAGCGGCCCGGCCCATCCGTCGTTCAATGTCGGTGCGATCGGACCCGGGCTGGCTGGCGCCACGCCCATCGCCGAGGAGGACCTGTCAGTTTACTAGACATTAGTGGGACCTGGGGTCGGGCGGCTGGGCGCGGACTCATCCCAGGGGCGGCGGCGGTGGGCCGTGGAGGAGCCGTTGGAGGCGATCACCGAGCCACAGCGTGAGAGCGGCCGGCTCGGCAGTGGCCAGCGGGCCCGTCCGCATCACGTAGCGGGTCATGATCACTCCGAGTATCAACGACCCAGCCGCGGCCACACGGTCGTTCGCTTCCTCGCGGCTGTAGCCGAGATGGTGATGAAGGTGCTCCGAGAGGGGCTCGGCGGCCTGCTCGAGGAAGAAGTTGCCGAGCTCGGTGGCGGCCACGTCGGACGTGCCGGCCGAACGAAGCATCATCAGCAGGGCGTCGGTCGAGTCGGCAGGTTCCCATCGCTTGACCACGTTGGCGGCGATCCGGGACCCGAGCGAGGAGTTGGGCCCCGGAAGTACAGCCGGCACGCCGAGATCCACGCTGGTGGCGGCTTTGAACAAACCGGCCTTGCCCCCGAAATAGCGGGTGATGAGGTTGGGGGCGACCCCGGCCGCGGCGGCGATGGAGCGGATGGTGGCTCCGTCGAAGCCGTGACGGGCGAACGCCAACCGTGCCACCGCGAGTATCCGCTTCTTGGTGGCCTGGGCGTCCCTGCTCACCGTGTCAAGTGTACAGACGTACACAACCGGGTATCTTGGGGGCCATGGCCATCGAGGAGGACAGCGGGCAGGCCCCGTCGGGGCGCCAGCAGCCAGGCGGACCAGCCGACACCAAGTGGTGGACACTGGCCGCGGTGTGCATCGGGACCTTCATGCTCCTCTTGGACGTCACGATCGTCAACGTCGCCCTACCGGCTATCCAGTCGTCGCTCCGGTCGACCTTCGCCGATCTGCAGTGGGTGGTGGACGCCTATGCCCTCACCCTGGCGGCATTTCTGCTCACCTCGGGCTCTCTGGCCGACATGTTCGGCCGGCGTCGCCTGTACCTGATCGGCCTGGTCGCCTTCACCGGGGCGTCCGCCCTCTGCGGGGCCGCCCAGTCGCCTCTGATGCTCGAGCTGTCGAGGGGCCTGCAGGGGATAGGCGGGGCCACCATGTTCTCGGTATCGCTGGCGTTGCTGGCCAGCGCCTTCGAGGGCAAGGAGCGAGGTGTGGCCTTTGGAATCTGGGGAGCCATCACCGGGGTGGCGGTGGCCATCGGGCCGATCGTGGGAGGGGCCCTGGTCACCGGCCTTTCCTGGCGGTGGATCTTCTTCGTGAACCTCCCGGTCGGCATCCTGGCCATCGCCCTCACCTTCACTCGCGTGGCTGAATCCCGCAATGAGCACGCCCGGAGGCCGGACTGGGCTGGATTCTTGCTCTTCACGACCGGTCTGGCGGCGGTCATCTACGCCTTGATCGAGTCGGGGCGCTCCAGCTTCACCAACACCGGCGTCGATGTGTCATTCGGCCTCGGCGGGTTCCTGCTCATCGGTTTCGTCGTGGTCGAGGCCAAGGTGTCTCACCCGATGTTCGCCCTCGGGTTGTTCCGTCTGCCCACCTTCACCGGGGGCTCCATCGCCGCCTTCGGCATCTCGGTGAGCATCTTCTCGGTGCTTCTCTACCTCACCATCTATCTCCAGGACGTGCTCGGCTACAGCGCCTTTCAGACGGGGCTGCGCCTGCTGGTGCTCTCCGGCGGAGTCCTGGCCGTCAGCGGCCTGGCCGGTAGGCTGACGGCCCACGTCCCCGTTCGCGCTCTCATCGGTCCAGGTCTCATCGCCGTCGGTGTCGGACAGTTCCTGATGAGGGGCCTGAATGCGTCCTCAGGGTGGACCCATCTCATACCGGGTCTGGTGGTGAGCGGCATCGGTGTCGGTTTCATCAATCCGCCGCTCGCTTCCACCGCCGTGGGAGTGGTTCCCCCACAGCAGTCGGGGATGGCGTCGGGTATCAACTCCACGTTCCGTCAGGTCGGGATATCGACTGGCATCGCACTGTTCGGGACCCTGTTCACCAACCGGTTGGGGACCGCGGTTACTTCCCTGTCCCGAGGTACTCCCCTGGCGGCCCACACCGTTGCGATACGCCAAGCCCTGGAGAATGGGCAGGTTGGTCAGCTGTTGGCCCAGGTTCCGGCCGGCCAGCGGGCGGTCCTCGCCCATGTGGCGAGAGGTGGGTTCGCCAGCGCCCTCGATGCCATCCTGCTGGTGTCGGGCATTCTCGCCATGGCCAGTGGGGTGGTCGCCTTCCTCCTCATCCGCACCAAGGACTTCAACTCCGCCGCTGCCCGCGGCGCGGCGGCCCACTAGAATCAGGAGTCAGTAGGGCCGCCCCGAGGGGCCGACCGGCCCGCTCGACGACAGCCAACGGGCGATGTCTTCGAGCAGGAGGACCCCGACAGGAACACCCTGGTCGACCACGGCGAGAAGCGGGTATCCCGACTCGACCAGATGATCGAGAGCCGAGTGCCCGATGTCCTCGTTGAGGTCCAGGACGGGTGCCTCCCGGTCGGTGAAGTCCCCTACCAGTGCATCGGCGTCGCCCGACATCAGATCGGTACCCTCGGCCAGGCCGACATAGCGGCCGTCGGACGTGACCACCTGGAACCCGGTCCAGTAGGTCGTGAGCGATCCCAGTCGCTGGCTGGCGTCGAGAGCTTCCACTGGGCTGCGCATGAGTTGGCGGACCTGGTGGCCGGTGAGGCGGACATGGAGCGACGTCGAGGCCTGCTCCTGGGTGGCCGCCATGAAGATGAAGATGGCGATGAGGATCAGCCACACATCCCAGAAGAACCCGACGGCGGCCAAGGCGACGGCGAGGACCCGTCCCACTCGGGCCGCCAGGCGGGTGGCGGTCTCGACATCGTGGCGTCGCTCCAACGCGGCGCGCAGAACCCGGCCGCCGTCGAGTGGGAACGCCGGGAGCAGGTTGAAGGCGGCCAGGGCCAGGTTCACCCAGGCCAGGCGGGGGAGGAGAGCACCCGAGATCAGATCGACAGGCAGGAGGTGCTCCCCGGTGGCCAGGGCGGATGCCGCGGCGACGACGCCCAGCCCGATGCTGGCGAGGGGACCGGTTATGGCCACCCAGAATTCGTCGATCCACCGCTCCGGCATGTTCTCGATACGTGAGATACCCCCGATCGGGAGCAGCACGATCGACCGGACGCGGGCCCCCTTGGCGCGGGCGGTTATCGAATGAGCCAGCTCGTGAATCGTCACACAGGCAAAGACCGAGACGATCCAGATGGTCGCGTTGATCCAGCCCATACCAGCCGTACCGCTATTGGCCGAGATGACCAGAGCCACGAGCAGGAAGAAGCTCACATGGACCGAGATGGGGATTCCCATTACCCGGCCGAGTGGTATCGACCACTTGAACGGTTCGCGCCTTCTGGGTCGTGCCACGATCCCATGGTCGTGCAAGATGGGCTCCCCGGAAAGGGCTGAAAGTCCGTTCGACTCGAGTCCAACGGCGACCGAGCCGGGTCGGCGACCGGGCCCGGCCGCCTACCCCGGCCCGGGGTGTCGCTCGAGTCCCGGGCAAGTAGAGCCGCCGCTCCGGCCGTGAGTAGGGTTGCCCGTTCGTTCCAGAGGAGGTTCGGTGCCGCGATACGACTCGGGCAACACGGCGTGGGTCCTGACCAGTGCCGCCCTCGTGCTCTTCATGACTCCCGGACTGGCCATCTTCTACGGGGGGATGGTCCGCCGCAAGAACGTTCTGGCCATGCTCATGCAGAACTTCGGGGTCATGGCCGTGGTGAGCCTCCTGTGGGTGTGGCTCACCTACAGCCTGTCGTTCGGTCCCGATCTGGGCGGTGTCGGGCTCATTGGAAGCTTGCACTTCGCCGGCCTGGGCCACCTACAGCAGATGGTTCCCGGCTTCAGCGGCTCCCGGGCCATGACCGTGCCCCCTGTGGCCTTCGTGATCTTCCAGATGATGTTCGCCATCATCACGCCGGCTCTGCTCAGCGGCTCGGTCGCCGACCGGATGAAGTTCAGCTCCTTCCTGCTGTTCATCGTGGCCTGGTCGGTACTGGTCTACGCCCCGGTTGCTCACTGGGTGTTCTCACCGGAGGGCTGGCTGGCCAAACGGGGGGTGGAGGACTTCGCCGGCGGCACGGTGGTCGAGCTCAACGCCGGTATGGCCGGCGCCGCCCTGGCCTGGGTGGTCGGTCGGCGCCGAGGGTGGCCGCACGACCTGATGCGACCGCACAACGTTCCTCTGACGGTCCTCGGCGGAGGGATCCTGTGGTTCGGTTGGTTCGGCTTCAACGCCGGCTCGGCTCTCAGTGCGAGCGGGGCCGCGGTTGCCTTCATCAACACCAACACCGCCATCGCCGCCGCTCTGCTGGCGTGGATCGTCGTGGAGCGGCTCCGGACCGGTAAGCCGACCACGCTGGGCGCCGTCAGCGGTGCCGTTGCTGGTGCCGTCGCCATCACCCCGGCCTGTGGTTACGTCAACACGCTCGGCGCCACGGTCATCGGGCTGGTTGCCGGAGTGGCGTCGGCGCTGGCCGTCAACCTGAAGTTCCGCCTCGGCGTCGACGAGTCCCTGGACGTCCTGGCCGTCCACGGCCTGGCCGGCCTGCTCGGGACCGTGCTCGTGGGCGTGTTCGCCACGTCGACATCGCTGGGCCGTAACGGCCTCTTCTACGGGGGTGGGGCCGGTCTGCTCGGCGAGCAGACCTTGGCCGTCCTGTGTGTGGGGGCGTACTCCTTCGCCGCGACCGCCGGGATCACCTACGCCCTGCGGCGCACCGTCGGGCTGAGGGTGAGCGAGGACGAGGAGCTCGTGGGCCTCGACCTGAGCCTTCACGAAGAGGCCGCCTACGACTTCGACGCCTCTAGCGGGAGCTTCGGCTCGGGGGAACGCCACCAGCTCGGTGACGCACAGGAGGGCTGAGTCCTCCAGACGGATGTGACGCGAGCCGCTCAGCATCCCTTTGCGGAAGTTCCGGGCCACGGCTGCGCTGGATGGTCCAAGAGCAAGCGCAAGGACCTGCTCGGCCGGCCCGCAACATGTGGCCGTTCCTGCACGGCCAGGATCCACCTCAATTCGCCCTAACTCGAAGCGCCGGGCGACTGCTCGGGCGGCGGCCGTCTATCCTTCGTAGCGATGCCGGTCTACGAGTACGTCTGCCGAACCTGTGACCAGCGCTTCGAGGTGCGGCGCTCCATGAGCGAAGCCTCGGCGCCCATCGACTGCCCGGACGGCCACGCCGATACCACCCGCATGCTGTCGGTGTTCGCCTCGGTGGGCCGTTCCGCGGGGGCTTCCCCGGCCCCGATGGCCGGTCCGCCGGCCGGCGGGTGCGGCGCCGGATGCGCCTGCGCCTCCTAGCCGCGGCCCCCACTAGCGCCCGGCTGAGCCGTCCCGCCTGAGAGCGAACCAGTCGGACAGCTGACCGGAGCACTCCCCGGCCAGGATCCCTGCACTGACAGCCGGCTCGTGGTTGAGCCGAGGGTCGGCGCAGATGTTGTAGAGCGATCCGCACGCGCCGGCCTTGGGGTCGGGTGCACCGAAGACCACCCGCGCCACCCGGGCGGCCACCGCGGCGCCGGCGCACATGGGGCACGGCTCCAAGGTGACGTACAGGGTTGCGGTGCTCAGGCGCCAACCGCTCAGCGCCGTCGCCGCAGCGCGCAGGGCGAGGATCTCGGCGTGGGCGGTGGGATCGCCGTCGGCCTCCCGGCGGTTGTACGAACGAGCGATGATCGAACCGTCGACCACGACCACCGCCCCGACGGGCACATCGCCGCCGGCGGCGGCCCGGTCAGCTTCAGTCAGGGCGGCCCGCATGAACTCCTCGTCGCTCAAATCAGCCGCCCGCGCCAGGGATCGGGGGGCGGACCCCTGAGCCGGGACGACCGTCGGGACCCGAACGGGGGGAGATGCGGCGAGCCATACGCGCAGTCTGGCACCTCGGCGCCCCGGAGCGGAAGGTGGAGCAGGCCGGCACGTCGAACACTCCCGGTACACGTTCACCGGTTCTTCGACCCCGACGGTGCTGGGTCCGCCCGGGAGGAGTGGACGCAACGCCTCAGGTGCTAGAGGTGCAGGCTCCAGTCGGCGGTCGGCTGGGCCGGTTGCATGAACATGACGATGGGTTGCGGGGCGGAGATCTGGGCCCGGCAGAACTGGCAGCGGCCGTCCTCGTCGGGGTGGAACGGTGCCCCGCAGTTGGCGCACTCGGTCGGTGCCGCGACCGGCGGAGGAGCAAGAGGTCGAGCGGTGTGGCTGTCCATCCAGGCCCGGGCCGCCGGAGGTACCCAGACCTGCTGGCAGGTCCGGCAGACGGCCAGGCCGGCACCTACGTCGGGATCCCCGTCGGGGCGGCGCATGGGCTGGGCGCAGTAGGGGCAGCGTCCGGCCGGCGCCCCCGAGGCCGAACCGGTCCACACCTGGGCACCCACCCCCTCGGCCAGCAGCTTCTCGAAGGGGCTCAGACCGAGGATCGCTCCCCGGCACGTGGGGCAGGCGAGCTTCCGCATGCCGTGCTCGTTGGTCACGGACATCTCGGAGGCGCAGTCGGGGCAGGGGTGATCCATCACGTCCATAATCGGCGCCCCGGACCCCCCGCTGGAGGGACGGGACGCCTACAGGATGCGAACCGGCAACGAGCGGGGGCCGCGTACCTGGCCACCCGACCAGGTCACCGCGGCGGGATCGGCCAGATCGAACTGCGGATACCGATCGAGCCACTCCTGGAGCGCCACGGTGAGCTCCATGCGGGCCAGGTTGGAGCCCAGGCAGCGGTGGATGCCCAACCCGAACGCCGCGTGACGATTGTCCACCCGGTCCAACTCGACCGCGTCGGCCTCGGGGAACTCCCGCTCGTCACGGTTGGCCGAGGGGAACGGGAGCAGCAACCAGTCGTCCTTCTTCATGGGACATCCGTGAAAATCGAAGTCCTCTTTGACCATCCGGGCCATGGTCACCGGGGCGTAGGCCCGCAGCAGCTCCTCGATGGCGGTATCCCACAGGGCCGGCTCCTCGATCAGCCTGCGCCGGTCCTCGGGGTGACGGGCCAGGTGCCACAGGGACGCGCCTATGGCCGACCAGGTGGTGTCGATCCCGGCGATCATCAGCAGGACCATGGTTCCCCGGATGTGGGCGTCCTCGAGCTTGTTGCCGTCGATCTCGGCCTCGAGCAGGAAGCTGGTCAGGTCGTCGCGCGGCTCGGCGCGGTGTTTGGCGATCTGGTCGTTCATGTAGGCGTCGAGCTCGCCGCTGGCGATCACTTCCTGGCGTTCTTCGACGCTCTGGTCGACGTTCTCCAGGACCTGGGTGATGAAGTGGCGGAAGATGTCGGCGTCCTCCTGGGGGAACCCCAGCATCTGGACGATGACCCGGACGGGTATGTGCCGGGTGTACTCGAGGGCGGCGTCGAAGTGGCTCATGCCGCGGGTCGCGTCGAGCAGTTCCCGGCACAGTGACCGGGTGAACGGCTCCAAGGCGTTGATCGGCTTGGGGGAGAAAGCCGGCAGCAGCATCCGACGGGCGATGGCGTGGAAGGGAGGGTCCGAGGTGATCGGAGGGGCCAGGCCGATCGGGGCAGGTAGGTCCAGATCGGTCGGTTTGATGTTGCTCACCACCACCGCACGGGACGTGAAGTGCTCGGTGTCGTAGGCGACCTCCGATACCAGCTCGTGGGTGGTCGGCAGCCAAGTCCCGCCGTAGCGGTCGGAGTGGGCCACCGGGCAGTTGCGGCGCAGTTCGTCCCAGATGGGGTAGGGATCGGCTACCCAGGTCGGGTCGGTGTGGTCGAAGTCGGTGGCCCAGTCCGAAACGGGCGCCTGACGGCCGGTCATAGCGGTACCTCCGTGAGGGTGATGGCGTATTCAGGGCAGTTGGCCACCGCCCGGCGGGCCTTGTCGAGCAGGTCTGGCGGCACCGTGCCGTCGCCGACCGCCGAGGCCAGGCCGTAGTCGTCGACGTCGAACAGCTCCGGAGCCATCGAGTAGCAGCGGTTGTGGCCCTGGCACTTGGCCTGGTCTACCTCCACCCGATAGGTGGGAGTGGTCATCGTGGTTCCCCTTCCCCGTGGTTTCCGAGCCTAACTTAACGTAGTTATCCCGTTGCTGTCGGGCCCGGGCCGAGAAGGTGACCGAATGGCCGGTCGCCACCACGGGGGCGGGGCCGATCAGCCGGTGTTGCGCAGGCCGGCGGCGATGCCGTTTATGGTGAGCAGCAGGGTCCTCTGCAGATCAACCTCGGCGGCGTCGGCGGCGGCGGCTCCCCTCACCCTCCTCAGCAGGGAGATCTGCAGATCGTGGATGGGGGCCAGGTAGGAGTCCCGGACCGACAAGGTCCGCCTCAGGACGGGACTGCGCTCCAGCAGGTGGGACTGGTCGGTGATCCACAGGAGCTGCTCCGACGTGCGTCGCGCCTCGTCGGCGATCACGGTCAGGAACCGCTGCAGGTCCGGGGGAACGAGGCGCTCCACGTACCGTTGGGCGATGTCGAGGTCGGTCTTGACCAGGGTCATCTCGACGTTGGAGAGGAAGTTGGAGAAGAACCGCCAGCCGCGGGCCATGCGGAGCAGCTCGTCTCCGAGGCCCGCGTCGCGAGCCGCGGCCAGGCCCGAGCCCACCCCGAACCAGCCGGGGACGATCTGGCGCGACTGGGTCCAGCCGAAGACCCACGGGATGGCTCGCAGAGACCCGATACCGGCGTCGGCCTGGGGGCGGCGGGACGGCCGCGACCCCAGATGGAGATCGCCGAGCTGGTCGACCGGCGTCGAAGCAGCGAAGTAGGCCGGGAGCCCGGGGTCGCCGACCAGACCCCGGTAAGCGGCGAACGCCGCGTCGCTGACCACCCCCATGGTCTCGAACCACCGGCCCCGGACGGGCTCGCTCAGGCGGGGGCTGGCGTGCAGGACCGTGGCCTCCAGGGTGGCCGCCAGCATCAGCTCCAGGTTCTCCTCGGCCAGTCCGGGCAGGCCGTACTTGTCGCTGATGACCTCACCCTGCTCGGTCACCTTCACCGCCCCGTCGACGCTGCCGGGCGGGAGGGCGAGGATGGCGTCGTGGGTCGGTCCGCCGCCCCGGCCCACCGTTCCGCCCCGCCCGTGGAAGAAGACCATCCGGGCGCCGTGGCGGGAGCCCACCTCGAGAATGGCCCGCTGGGCCTGGTGTATCTCCCACTGGGAGGTCGTTATGCCGGCCTCCTTGTTGGAGTCGCTGTAGCCGAGCATCACCTCCTGGACGTCGCCGTGGGCGGCTACCAGCTTCCGGTAGCCGGGGGTCGAGAGCAGGTCGTCCACGATGGTGGCGGCCCGGCGCAGTTCCTCGATGGTCTCCAGGAGCGGGACCAGGCGGACCCGGGCCCGGTCGGCCGCCGGGTCCACCAGCCCAGCTTCCCGGGCCAGCACCGTCGCCGCCAGGACGTCCTCGGCGCCCCGGGTCATCGACACGATGTAGGAGCCGACGGCGTCCCGGCCGAGGAGGTCCTGGGCCCGGCGAATTACCTCGAAGGCCCCGAAGGTGCGCTGCTGCGAGCCGGTCAGCTGCGGCGGGTAGGGCGAAAGCGGGCGCCGCTCGGCCAGTTCCTCCCGCAACCGGGTCAGGCGCTGGCCGTGTTGCGGGCCGGGATAGGCCTCCCCGATTCGCTGGTAGAGGCTCTCCAGGACCTGGTGGTGGGCTTCGGCGTGCTCGCGCACATCGAGCGAAGCCAGGTGCAGGCCCCATACCCTCAATGAGCGAACGGCCCGGTCGAAGCCCCCCACGATGAGCTCGCCCTGGTGGGCGGCCAGCGAGCGACGGATCAACTCGAGGTCCTCCAGGAGATGCTCCGAGTCCCGGTAGTCCCGGCCGGGTTGGTGGGCGAGCCCGGCGGCGACCCGACGCTGGGTGTTGACCAGCTTCTGGCGGATGCAGGTGCCCTTCAGGCGGTAGGGCTCCTCGGCGTTCAGCCGGCGGTAGCGGTCCTCTACTTCGGGCAGCGCAGCCAGGTCGCAGTCGATGGACTCGAGCAGCTCGGCGGAGACAGAGGTGAGCCGGCCGGAGAAGGCCAGCTCGGAGCGCAGCCGGTCGACGACCGCTAGCGCTCGGCGCACGGCGTGATCGTGCTGCAGGCGAAGTACCTGCATCGTCACCTCCGGCGTCACATTGGGGTTGCCATCCCGATCGCCCCCTATCCAGGACCCGAACCTCAACGGGATCGGGGCGAGCCGGTCCCCGGCGGACCCGTCCCCGCCGATGGCCGAGTACCAGCGGTCGAGGACCTCGTCGACCACTTCGTCGACCAGTTCGTCGAAGTAGTACAGGGCGTTTCGGGCCTCGTCGAGCGGGTCGGGTTGGGCGACTCTCAGATCGTCGGTGAGCCAGAGCAGCTCCACGGCCCGGGCCAGCTCCTGGTCACGCCTCGTCGACGGCCGCCCCATCGACGGCACCCCCCGCTGGTCCCCAGCCGCCGGCTCGCCGCCGGGCATCCCGGCCCGGGCCGTTCCGTCGCTGTCGCCGAGAAGCTCGGCGATACGACGCAGGTGGGTCAGGGTGGTCCGCCGGGCGGCTTCGGTGGGGTGGGCGGTGAACACCGGCCTCACGTCGACCCGTCCCGCGCCAGCCTGGAGAGCCGGCTCGCTCACCCCCTCGCCTCGGATGGCGTCGACCGCCTGGCTCAGCCATGCGGTCTGCCCGTCGCCGTGGGGGAGGCGGGCCCGGTGCACCTGCTCGGCCACGTTGGCCAGCCGGAAGTAGGCCACGAAGGCCCTGACCAGCCGGGCCGCCGAGTCGAGCTCCAAGCCGTCGAGCAGAGCGGCGGTGGCGGCGCGGTCCTCCCGGCTGCCGGAGCGGACCCGCTCGACGAGCTCGAGCACCGGGGCCCCTTCCTGGCGCACCAGGGTCTCGCCCAACACGCCGACCACCCGCCTGATGTCGCGTCGTAGAGCGGCGTCGTCGTAGAGCGGCGTATCGCTCACCCGCTCAGCCTACCGGTCGCTCAGAGAACGCACGGAGCGGTTGAGGTTGCGCCGCTAGGTGGCCGCACAGGACGAGCGCCTGGCCTCCTTGGGAAAAGCCGCCGCGTGGTTCGCTTCGAATCCACCCCCGACCCGTCCGCCACCTCGCCGCCTACACCAACTTCTACAACCACCAACGTCGATGTGCCAAGGCTGCACGCATCAGCCCCACCCGCTACGAACTAGCCTCAGCCAGCAGGCGCCGAGCCCCATGACCGGGTTGTCCACTAAATCTGGGCAACCCCAGACGAATACTGGACCTCGATCGCAAACGTCAGCGGGAGCTACTCACTCCGGAGCCGTCGACCCCTGGGCATGACCTTCCCTGCCTCCTGGTAGCCGGCCTTGGCCAGAGCATTCTCGATGGAGGCGGCCAGCACCTGGTGGCCCAGCTGGGAAGGGTGGATGTTGCACTCCAGCGGCGTAGAGGACACCTTGATGAGCAGGCCGGCGGCGCACGGGTCGTCGATCGCAGTGCCAGAAGCGGCTGCGGCGAAGGCTCCGAAGCCGTCGGCGATGATCACGTTGTAACCGGTGGTGGCCGCGTCGAGGGCCTGGTTGAGCAGCGCGGTGAGCGCCACCGCCCCAGCCTGGGTCGGGTCGGGCTGGCGAGTCGCTAACCGAAACCCTCTGTACATACAAGCCGCACGGGCAGGGGTAGTCAAACGTAGGGATCGTGTGCTCTTCAGACTCCGGGAGAGCCGGGACTGAACACCGGTTCGGAGTCGAGCCGATCTACGAGGTGCTCACCGAGCACGGCATGCCGATCGCTCCGAGCACCTACTACATGGATACGCAGGGCAGCGGCCTCGCAGGTGAGGTAGGCCGCTGGTTCGGCTGTCTTCTGTAGATTCTGACGGGCTCAGTCCGGCGGGTTTCCCCGAAGGGTGCAGGTTCTGTCTCGCCTTGGGCCTCAGCGTTCCGAGCGGCCCCCGGATCGAACTATGCGTTCCCTTGTCCGGCACACGACGCTCCGACATCGTTCATCAAAGCGCAGGCACAGCCGGGTAGCCAACCGGTCCGGCCCTTTCTGTCCGGCTGTGGCTCGAGGTCGGGCTGTGGCTCAAGGGGCGGCACAGGCGGGCAGCTCCACGACCATGCGGGTGCCCCCGTCGGGACCGATGGGGGACTCCGCCCATATCCGCCCGCCCATGGCCGACACCAGTTCCGAGACGATGGTGAGACCCAGGCCGGAGCCGATCGGTCGACCAGGTCGGGCCCCGTCGGGTTGGCGTCGACTCCCATACAGCCGGTCGAAGACCCTCGGCAGCTCGTCGGCGCCGATACCGGACCCGTCGTCGCTGACCCAGACGAGAGGCCGTCCATGACGGCCGTCGGTCGGTGCCGGTTGGGTCCCGGCCGGCCGGCCCCACCCGCTGGTGTGGTCGCCTCGAGGGTCGGGAGCGAGGGTGGTCCCGACCCAGACCCCCCGGCTGGCGTGACGCAGGGCGTTCTCGATCAGGTTGGCCAGGACCTGGGCCAGGCGGTCGGGATCGGCGGTGGCGTAGACGGGTCCGGAGGGGATGGCGTTCACGGACAGACCCATATCGGCAGCGGCCGGCTCGAATCCGGCCACTGCCTCAGCCACCTGGGCGGCCAGGTCGACGGTCTGGGGCTGAAGCGTGAAGCGGCGGGCATCGAGGGTGGCCAGGGCCAGCAGGTCACCCACCAACCGCTCCAGTCGCCGGGCCTCGGAGGCGATCACTCCGGCCGCGGTGACGGTGTCGGCGGTGGCCCCGTCCTCGATGGCTTCCGCGAAGCCCCGGATCGACGTGAGCGGGGTGCGCAGGTCGTGCGATACCGACTGCAGGAAGTGCCGCTCGGCGGCCTGGGCCCGCGAGAGGCTCCCGGTCATGGAGTTGATGGCCGAGGCCAGGTCGGCGAGTTCGGGATCGGTGCCAGGCGGCGCCGGCACCCGGGTGTCGAGATCGCCGGCGGCGATCCGGCTGGCCGCGGCCTCCGCGGCCCGGATGGGCGCGGTGAAGCGTCGGCCGAGTCGCCGCGCCGCGACCCCCGACACCAAGAGGATCACCAGCGCGGAGAGACCGAACCAAGGGCCGGCCGTCTGCAGGGCGCTGGGCGGTCGACGGGTCAGGACGACCACTTCCACCACCCGTTGCACCTGGAGGGGGAGGCGGAACGGCACGGCGGCGTAGACCAGGCTGCCAACCTGGCCGGACACCGGCTCCAACCTGAAGAGTTGGTGACCGGGAAGGGCCGACGCCGGCAACCCGCTCGGCAGGGGCGGGTTGCGGCTCAGCGGGGCCAGATTGACCAGCTGCCCCGAGGGCAACACTCCGATCACGGCGGAGCCGTCGAGGCGCAGCGTCGGGGTGATGGTCTTGAGCAGGGTGCGCAGCGCCACCGCCGGATCGCGCCCGGTGCTGTCGGCCTGCTGCGGTACCGACGCGGCCAGCCCGAAGGCTTCCTGGACGAGGGCCTTCTTGGTGGAGGAGATCGAGTCCCGCTGGGCCAGGAACAGGCTGACCAGCCCGCTCAGTACCAGGGTGACCAGGACCATCAACACCATCGAGGAAGCGATGCGCCGACGCATCTGCGGCAGAAGCGGGTAGCCGGCTAGTCCAGCCGGTACCCGACCCCCCACACGGTCCGGAGGTCCAGGGCGTCGCCGAACTTCTTGCGCAGCTGACCGACGTGGACGTCCACGGTCCTCTCGTCCCCGTACCAACCGTGGCCCCAGACCCCGTCGAGGAGCTGTCGGCGGGTGAGGGCCAGACCGCGATTTCGGGCCAGGTAGGCCAGCAGGTCGAACTCCCGGGTCGCCAGGGCGACTACCTCCGCGGTGCCATCCGCGGCGTCGTGGATGCGGGCTTCGCGCCGGCCGAGATCGACCTGCACCGAACCGATCTCGACCACCGCCGCCACCGCCCCGCTGTCCGCGGGTCGTCCATCGGCCCGGCGGATGATGGCCTTGACCCGGGCCGCCAGCTCCCGTGGGGAGAAGGGCTTGGTCACGTAGTCGTCGGCGCCCAGCTCGAATCCGAGCACCCGGTCGATCTCCTCGTCGCGGGCGGTGAGCACAAGGATGGGGACCGCGCTCGCCGCCCTGATCCGACGGCACACCTCGAAGCCGTCCATGTCGCCGGGAAGGCCGATGTCGAGGATGACCAGACGGGGCTGCTCCCGCTCCACCGCCTCCAGGCCGGCCTGACCGCGGCTCACCGATATCACCCGGTGACCGTCGCGGCGTAGATACATGTCGATCAGGTCGGATATGTGGGGGTCGTCCTCGACCACCACGATCGTCCCGGGCTCCTGTCCCATACGGCCATTGAGTCTGACATTGGTGAGGGAAGTGTGATGGTTCAACCGATCTTCCTTGCAGTCGTTCGATGGTGTCGGCCGCTATCGTCGCCGCCTTGATGCGGATCGCCTTCGTGTGCCTCGGGAACATCTGTCGCTCGCCGATGGCCGAGCAGGTCGCTCGCCGGCTCGTGGAGCAGGCGGGACTGTCGGCGTCGGTGTCGGTCGGGTCTTTCGGGACGGCCGGGTACCACGTCGGCGAGCCGGCCGATCCCCAGGCCGACTCGGCGCTGGCCCGGCGCGGGTGGCCCAGCGGAGGTCACCGGGCCCGTCGGATCAGCCGGGCTGACCTGCTCGGCCTGGACCTCGTCCTCTGCGCCGACCGTGCCAACCTGGCGGACGTCACGGCCCTGGCCGGCGGCCCTGACCCGGAGCACCTCCGTCTTCTCCGCTCCTACGATCCGGCCTCGCCGCCCGGAGCCGATGTGCCCGACCCGTGGGGCCTCGACGACGCCGGTTTCGACCGTTGCCTGGCGCTAATCGAGTACGCCTGCCGGGGACTGGTGGATGGACTGGCCGGCGGGACTGACTGAGGCTCTGGGGCCGGGACGGATCCTCAGCTCCCTCGGTGCGGGGGCGGGGTCCTTACGAAGCCTCGAAAGTCCTGGTGAGGGGACCACGCGCCGAGGTTCAGCGGGTCTGGGACCCGGGTCTGCTGAGTCTGGTCTCATACGCCCGGCCTTTGGCAGTCAGCCGGAACCGCTTGGTCCGTCCTGTCGTAGATCCGGTCGCTCGACGGCCTGGTGCTCGACAACTCTCGCCCCTGATGGGGTGCGAAGGTGCTCGCTGATCCGAACGAGGGTGTGGTTGCGCACACCTACTATCGGGTCAAGGCCGAGTTGGCGAGGGTCGGCAGCCACATGCAGCCCGCCGGGGCTCGTGACGGTGACCGCTTCGGGAGTGATCTCTACGAGGACGCTTTCGTTCTTCGCTCCCTCAGCGAAGCTCCGGTGGATCAGCGCGTTGGACACCACCTCCCGCAAGGCTTCGCGGGGAAAGTCGAGCTCGTCAAGGAGCTGACCATCGCGTCCGACCAGAACATGCCCGAGCCTGGCTCCCAGCCCAGAGATGACCCCCTCGAGCAGCTCGCTGACGGTGCCTTCGACCTTGATGGCGTCGTGACGAGCCCCTGGCGGGTCTTCGGCGGCCGGCTCCCGGCGCAGACTGACCCGGGCAGCATCCAGGAATGACTCGGGGTGTTGTCCCAGGGTGAGCAGTCCGGCCAGGGTCAGTTCGGTCCGGTCGCTGGACACCACGCCGTAGCGGTAGAGGATCTCCTGCTCGTCAACGTCGGCCGCTCGCCTGCTGATCTCTCGGATGACGGCCACGAACTTGGTCACGGCTTCTTCATCGAGGACGGCCCCTTGGGGCGCCGGGGCACGGCCGGTGTCTACGGGTGCCCGGTTGGCCAACATGACCGCCACCTCGTGGTCGGTCAGCTGGTGGTCACCATCGCCGACTCGAACGAACGGACTCAGAACCTATGGGCCGCTCAGCACCTCTTGCCAGGGTCCTGTCGTCCTATCACCCACCGCTGATAGGATAACGGCATCGCGGAGATCGGGTGGCCCCGGTCAGCCGACGTCACTCCGAGTGGCTGACCAGCGTTGGTGCCCGAGGCGTGTGTGGCGGGGCGGGGCGTTCGATACTGCGGTACGCAGAAGATTGTTCGGGAGGTGGTAGCTACACCGGCCGGGATGGTTTATACAGTGTGAGTTCGTTGCGGCCTGCGGGTGAGGTGCCTGGCGTCGAGAGTTTCGACGTGTGGTACCGGCAGGCCGAGCCGCGGATTCGTTTGGCATTGATCGCGGCTTACGGGTCGGATCGTGGCCGGGACGCGGCGGCGGAGGCACTGGCCTGGGCGTGGGAGCATCGGGATCGTGTGGCAGGGATGGCCAATCCTGTCGCGTACCTGTACCGGGTCGGCCAGACCCGCACCCGCTTGCGCAGGGTCCGGGTGATTCATGCCCGGCCGGAGTGGCGAGAGCCGTGGGTGGAACCGGCTCTGGGGCGGGCTCTGGCGGGGCTGAGTGAGCGTCAGCGGGTGGCGGTGGTGTTGGTGCACGGGTACGGGTGGACCTTCCAGGAGGTTGCGGACCTGGTCGGGGTGAAGGCGACGACGCTGCAGACGCATCTGGAACGCGGCCTGGCCCGTCTGCGGTCTGTTCTGGAGGTCGAGAGCGATGACTGATCTGAGCAGCCGGATTCGGGCTGTCTTCGATACGGAGCCGGAGATCACCGCCGAGGAGGTCCGGGCGGTCGCCCGGCGGCGACGTGAGCGCAACTACTGGGTTCTGGGCACGGGTGGTGGCGTGGCGGTCCTGGCGGCTGCTTCGGTAGCGATCCTCCTGGTGGTGAGCGGGCCGGCAGCGCACAAGGTGATCGTCGGGCCCGGGATTCCGCCAGGAGCCGGTTTGCAGAAGGTCAGCCTGAACGGAGTCCAAGTGGCCGTGCCCGCCGCCTGGCCGGTTCTTGGCGGGAACAACACGCCCATATGCGACGGTAACTGGCCGGCCAACCCGACCGTGTACCTGGGTGTCCAGCCCGAAGCGGGGATCTCGTGTGCCGCGCAGCCAAACAGTCCGGCTCCGCGCCAGCTCAACGGGGTATGGCTCCAGCCTCGAACCGCGGCCACGCCAGGTCTCTCCGCATACAAGCTGCCCTCCGGGCAGCAAGTCCAAGAGGCGACGCCGTATTCGGCCAGCCCCGGAACGAACCTCCTGTTCCACGGCGTGTGGGTGTTCGTCGGCCAGGCGACCTCTGCGGCTCAGGCGCAGAGCATCCTGGCCTCGCTGGCCTACCAGCCGAACAAGCCTGATACCGCGGCCTCCATGAGCTGCGCCACCAACCCGGCCTACAACCAGATGCCCGTTCCCCAGCGCCTGACGCACCGAATGATCATCCAGTACGCCAACATCACCCTCGACCCTCCACACCCAGCCGACCAAGCGTCAGTGCCGGCGTCGGTCGCCTGGAACGACGGGGGGCTCGAAGACTTACCGACGAATACCTACCGACTGTTCCTGGCCCGCTATAGCGCCAAGTTCCCGGCTACCGTGCAACCGGACGGCAGCACCGTCCCCGAGGAGCAATCCGTACTCGCCTGGGTCCTCTACGCCACACCGCTGACATTCACGAACCGCACCTGCGGCTTACCGGCGGTCTCAGCCTACGACGCCCACACCGGCCAAAGACTCAGCGGCTAACCCGACCACTACGAAGTTCCGGCCTCCAACAGCAGCTTGGGTTGTCGGGCTCGAACTGCAGCACCAGCCCCACGAGGGACAACAGCACCGATCTCAGCGGCGGCCGTTCGAGCCTGACGCCGGAGTCGGGGGTATGCGCTTGCGTCGGGCGCCGCCAATCGAGTCATCTGCGGGTCGATCTCGGCGTCGGTTACGTCTGAGCGGTCGGGTGGCATCATGTCGGGGTGGCAGAGACGCCGGTGACCAACATGGAGGATCTGGCTGCGGCCGTCCGCTCTGCCCTCGACAGTTCCGACCTCGATCGGGTCGCTCATCTGCTTGCTCCCGACGTTCGCTGGGGAGCGTCGGACGACCCGAAGCCACCATGCCGGTCCCGTCACGATGTGATCCGTTGGTACGAGCGCGGCAAGGCGCAGGGGCGTCGCGCTCGCGTCCTCGATGTTGTCAGCCACGGTGATCGGCTCGTCGTTCACTTGCGAGTGCGGGATGAGTCTGCCTTGGTGCCGAAGGAGGAGCAGGACCGATGGCAGGTGCTGACCTGTGTGGGAGGGCAAGTCGTGGACATCCGGGGCTACGAGACCGCCGAGGAAGCGCTCAACCGAGTTTCAGACCACTGACCCGGGGAGCGCCTCCCCATCGATCTGCATGGCGGAACGGGCGATCAGAATGTCGGCCACTTCATCGGGTTCGTACCCGCCATCAGCACCAAGGCGCCAAAGCGATCGGCCAGAAGATCAGGGCCTGGCATCTCAACCGGCGCAGCTGGTCGGACCTGTCCAGCCTGGCCGCCGACATCACCCGGTGACCAGAAGCTGGATCAAGTACTACGGAGCCTTCTACCGCTCCGAGTTGCGCTTCCTGCAGCTCGCCCCACCCCTTCGAGGCCGACCCGTGGGAGCCGGATGGCGGGAGACTGTCACGTCCGGTTCTCAGAGCAGGTCGACTTCCAGACGCGCCCATATCCACCGGCCGCAGTCACGTGGGGCGATGACCGGCGACCCCAACGCAGAGCAGCGGGTCCCGCCGCAGGAGGACGTAGAACGTCAAGGACGCCCGTCGTGGCGTCACCCACGACCACGACCACGACCAGGCCGCCTGTTCCGGGCGGTTATCTCCCGTTCTGGCTCTTCCACTGCCGTCCAGCGCGCTGGACCCCCCCCATCGGCTCGCCCGCCGCGCGATCAGGGACCGGCAGGGTCTCTCCTCACCTCGGCAGCTCCCTCCCACCGTGCACCCTCGCCCGAGCATAACGTCCGTCACCATCCGGCCAGGCCCGGTCGCAGGCCGCACGTAGTCGGCGATCTCGCATAGCCTGTTACCTACAGAACACCGCGACGAAACGACGCCCGTCGCCTCCGCTGTAGCAGCGCCGATCGGCACGTATGGGAGTCCAGTTGGGGACAACATCGCCGCCATCCGGCTCCAACTACAGCAAGCGTTCGCGCAGTCGGCTTCACCAGATGCCTATCTACGATCCGCTATGCTCTGGGCATGGACACTGCGGCCGTGTTGCTGAAGGAGGCCAGGCTCCGTGTCGGCTTGTCCCAGGTGGAGCTGGGCCGCCGGGCTGGGGTGACCCAGAGCGTGGTGAGCGCGTACGAGTCCGGTGTTCGTCAGCCGTCAGTCCCGATGCTGGCTCGCCTGATCGCCGCCACCGGGTTGGAGCTGGACATGCGCCTATCCGAGCGGGCGGCGACAGAGCCGAGCGGGGTGCTGGGCCAGCGGGTAGACCGTCATCGCGTAGAGCTGAAGGCGGTGTTGGACCGCCACGGGTTGAGTAACGCCCGGGTGTTCGGCAGCGTCGCCCGCGGCGAGGAAGGCTCCGAGAGCGATGTGGACCTGCTCGTCGACGTACCCGAAGGTGTGGGCCTGGTGACCCTCGGGCGCTGCCAGGCCGAACTCGAGCGGCTGCTCGGGGCGCCCGTCGACCTGGTGTCCGCAGGTGATCTCAAGCCGGGCGTGTCTGCCGAGGTCCTCGCCGAGGCGATGGCGCTCTGAGCCGCCGGGACCGTCAACGCCTCGAGGACATCCTGGCTGCGATCGACGCGATCCGCAGTCACCTTGAGCGCGGCGATCTCCATGACGGGCTCGTCGTCGACGCCGTCCGGGTCCGCCTCATCGAGATCGGCGAAGCGGTCAAGGCCCTCCCTGCGGAGCTGCTCGCCGACGAACCGGCACTCCCGTGGACGCAGATCGCCGGAATGCGTGATCGCCTCGCCCACCGCTACTTCGACACCTCCCACGCCATCCTCGCTGCAACTGTCAGCGAGGACCTCCCCGAGCTCGACACCGCGGTACGGCGTCTCCTCCAGACGGTGGACGACGACACCTGAGTGGCCTGGCCCAGTGGGTCACGTACGGGTCACAACCGGCCCAGACTCCGATCCGACCACCACATAAGCCCAGGTCAGCGCCGTGCCAAGCGATTATGACCACTGCACTGATAATGCTGAGGTCGGTGGTTCGATTCCACCTAGCCCCACTGAAAAAGTCCTGGTCAGCGGGGGTGCCGGGTGGATGGGGGGCGCGATCTGGGGTGTTTGGCCGCGCATTTTTCGCGCGATGGCCGCCGCGGCCGTCTGTGCTGAGGTCGCGGGCCTGGTACCCGCTGACCCGTCGGTGGCGCTCTCTGCGTGGCCGGAGAGCTGGTTTATGTCAGCCAGGTCGTTGTGGGCGGTGTCCGATAGCGGGGGAGGCACTCCGTCATGGCCGTGCTGAGGTCGGCGACATCTGACGTCCCGCTGGTATCGGTTCTGGAGGCATCGGGCGAGTTTCTCTGCCTGTCAGGGCCCACCGTTCGTTGAACGACACCACGGTCGAGGTTCGTCTGTCGGCGACCGGTTGGTCCTGCCAGCCAAGAGAATACTCCTTGCAGGTTGTACTACCTTAGGGTTATACTGACGGGCGTGAGGATCCAGGCCAGTAGGGAGTTCGGGACCTGGTTCGCTCACGTAAGGGACGAGGGAGGCGTACGGCTCGCTCGTACCTCTGATCTGCTGGGCGCTCTTCGCGAGCTTCCGGCCAAGCCCGACGAGGAGTCGGCCACTTTCAAGAGGGTCCGTCAAGCCCGGCGCTATGACATTTGGAGGGTCGCGCACCCCTTCGATGCTGATGTCGCCGTGCGGATCCTTTGCTGGTTCCCCGACGGGCGTCCAGACACTGCGGTCGTCGCCCTGGTCGGCGGGGACAAGAAGGTGATCCAGGACCTTTGGTATGACTCAGCCACCCCGAGGGCCGAAGCGGCCATCGACCAGTGGATCCGCCGGCACACCATGTTGACCAACGCCGAAGATGACGATGACAAGGACGAGGAGACGAGCAACGATGGCCAGTGACGCCCCAACCGAACAGTTCACCGACATCACCGACGAGGTCGATGAGCTGCTGGCCCGCCCAGAGATCGCCGAGGCCGTCGCCGGCTACCGCGCCGAGCGAGCCCAAGCGGACCGCGCCTATGCCATGAATCTGGCCGCTGTCCGCAAAGCTTTCAATCTCACTCAAGTCGAGCTCGCCCGCAGCATGGGCGTCTCGCAGGCGGCGATCACCAA
>JAKCDU010000055.1 GCA_021838445.1 Actinomycetes bacterium
GGCACGGCGGTGGCTTGGTAGGCGAATCCGGGTGTGGACCCGCTACTGGGACGGTAGCCGCTGCGGGCGTAGCCTATGTAGACCTCGCCCGACCCTGACGGGGTCAGCGCCGGGTAGGCGATAGCGGCCGAGGCGGTGTCGGTCTTCGGCCACCGCGATCGGCCGGGCCCGCTCTAGGTCCCAGCCGTCCCGGTCGCCCCGGCCAGTTCGCCGACGAGGTCGGGGAGGCAGGCCAGCGAGCGCAGAGTGTCGTTCAGGTGGGTGCAGGTGCTGGTCCCGGTGAAATCCGCGCGCACCCTCGTCCTCAGGTCTCCTGGCTGGCTGCCGATCAGGCGCCCGGCGCTGGCTGCGGCCGATGGGCACTCCGGCCACGGCAGCACCGCCACCTCGGCCCGGATGTCGCGGAACGCCAGGCTGCTGGGCTCCAGAGTGGCGCTCACCAGGTATTCGTGCACGACCGTCTCGACTCCGTCGACATCCACGTGGCTGTCCCGGAAGAAGGCTTCGACCTCGACGGGCCCAGCGGATGCCGGCCGCCACACGTCGAGGCGGCGCCAGCGGCGCATGGCATGGGCGCTCATGGGGCCCACTTCGTGCCAGGCCCCGTCGTCTCCGTCGCAGGCCAACGACGGAGCCACCGGACCTCTGGCGTGGGGAACCCGACCGAGAAGGTCGGCTTCGCTGAGCAGGCTGGCACCGGTGGCCCAACCGGCGCACACGTCGGCGTTGAAATGGAAGTCGAAGCTCGAGCGTGGGATGTGGAGGCCACCGGCCCCCATGGCGTAACCCGATACCAGCACCGCGGTGGGCAGATCGTCTAGGAGCTGGTAGCGCAGCGACCCCGGCGACTCCCCGGGTAGGGCCTCGGCGAGCGCCTTGCGCAGTCCCGACGCCACCGACCGGCCCTGGAGCACCTCCGGTCGGTCGCCGGCTCGGTGCGGCTCGATGCGCAGCGAGCGCAGCTGCCGGCCGCCCGTGTACTCCACCACCGCCTCGACCGTCGCCCGGGCCCGGACCTCGCTCTGCCCCGCCGGACCGGTCCACAGGTCCCGCCCGGCGGCGGTCAGGTGGACGTCACCGAGGAGCCCGTCGGGTCTGAGCGACGTGTGGGTCGTCGTCCTCCGCAGGGAGCCCGGTCGGCGTGAAGGCGTGCCCGTACGGGGTCGCCGG
Source organism: Actinomycetes bacterium (assembly GCA_021838445.1). Lineage (GTDB taxonomy): Bacteria > Actinomycetota > Acidimicrobiia > Acidimicrobiales > Palsa-688 > JAKCDU01. The sequence continues at coordinate 1,171 of JAKCDU010000055.1, forward strand.
GGGCCGCGACTGGGTGGTGCCGCCTCTGCCAGGGCCTCGGGGCTGCCGCCGGTCTCAGGGCTGCCACCGGCCGCGGGTGAACCGCCGGTCTCTGGGGAACCATCGGTCTCTGGGGAACCGCCGGCCACGGGGATGCCGTTCACCGGGCCAACCTACCGGCCGCGGTCGGGCCGGTCGCCGTAACCGGGACCACCGTGGGCGTCATGCCTCGAGCGGGCAGGCGGGTCCCGCAGCCCGGTCGGTCCGGGCCGTGAAGTCAGCCTGGACGGTCTGGACCATCGGCGAGAGGTCCAGAAGCACCACCCCCGCCAGGACCACGGTCGCGGCCACCACCAAGCCCGCCGAGCCGACCAGCGACAGATGACCGAGGCGCTCCCCGAAGACGGTGACGGCGATCACCGCGGCGACGAGGGGTTCGCCCAGATCCATCAGCGGCAGCGACACCGCCAGGGGTCCCGCCCCGAAGGTGTTCTGAGCCAACGACATGCCCACCAGCCCCGACACCGCCACTCCCCAGGGCGCCCAGCTGCCAATGGCCGCCAGGCCGTGGTCGGCGAAGTCGTGGGCGGCCACCTTGGTCAGGACCGACATCAGCCCGAGGCAGACCCCCGCCGAAGCGGCCAGGGCGCTGGTCCGGGGGACTCCCCGCAGCCGCACGGCCAAGGCGACGAGCGCCCCGACGACCGCGGCGGTCATCGCCGCCAGGAGGACCCACGCCGTCCCCGAGGCCCGGAAGTGGGGATCGGAGGGGTGGATCACCGAGACGAACAGGATCAGCCCGCAGGTAACGAGGAGCGCTCCGGCCCACTCCCTGCGCCCGAGGTGGGATCCGTTGGACACGGCCGCCAAGGGCAGGGCGAACAGCAGCTCGGCGACGACCAGGGGCTGGACGAGGACCACGGGGGCCAGGCCGAGGGCCACCGCCTGGAAGGCGAAGCCGAGGACCGATATGGCCAACCCGGCCAGCCAGGCCCGACGCAGGGCCAGGCGGGCCACGATCCGCAGGTCGACGCGCTCGGAGGGAGGTTCGGCACGCACGGCGCGCGACTGGACGACGTTGGAGGCGGCGAAGCACGCCGCCGCGCAGACCGCCAACGGCACCGCTACGGCCAGATGGCCATCCGTCATCGGCACCGCACCTCCATCACAGAATCGTACGCCAACGTGAAAGTGAGGCGGCAAACCGTCTGGAACCGCAGGTGCACACGACGAGGCGGGGCGCGACACTGATCGGGCCCATGAGCGAAGATTCCCTCGTCTACAACCCCTTCCAGGCCGGGTTCACCGACGACCCGTACCCCCACCTGAGGGAGATGCGCGAGTCGGACCCGGTCCACCGCAACCCGCTGGGCATCTGGATGCTCTTCCGCTACGACGACGTGGCCCGCATGCTGCGCGACCCGTCGCTCAGCGTCGAAGACGCCAAGGCCGTTCCCACCGCCGCCATGGAGGCGGCCCGCCAGTCGATGGGCGAGGTGGCCGACATGGGCACCAATTCCATGCTCAACCGGGACCCACCCGACCACACCCGCCTCCGGCGCCTCGTGGCCAAGGCGTTCACCCCCCGCATGATCGACCGGCTGCGCCCCCGGATCGAGCAGCTCGTCGACACCGCCCTCGATGCGGCCGGTCCCGAGTGGGACCTGATCGACGGACTGGCCTTCCCCTTACCGTTCCAGGTGATCAGCGAGCTGCTCGGAACGCCGCCCATCGATTCGGCCCGCCTGCGGGACTGGTCGGGCACGGTGGTGCGCAGCCTCGAGCCGGTCAACGACCCCGAAATGGTGCAGGCCATCGCCGAGGCCGGGCGCCACATCCGGGAGCTGGTGAGCGACATCCTGGAGTGGAAACGCCAGCATCCCGCCGACGACCTCTTGACGGCGCTGATCGCGGCCGAGGAGGAGGGGGACAAGCTGTCGCCTCGCGAGCTGGCCGAGCAGGTGTCGCTCCTGTACCTGGCTGGCCACGAGACCACGGTCAACCTGATCGGCAACGGCACTCTCGCCCTCCTGCGCCACCCCGACGACCTGCGCCAACTGGCCCTCGAGCCCGAACTGGGCGCCGCCGTGGACGAGCTGTTGCGCTACGACAGCCCCGTGCAGAACAGCCGCCGCATCACCCTGGAGGCGCTCGAGGTCGGTGGCCGCCGTCTCGAAGCCGGGTCCTACGTGGTGCTGGCCCTCAGCTCGGCCAACCGCGACCCCGACAAGTGGGGACCCACCGCCGAGCGGCTCGACCTGCGCCGGGCGGGGGCGTCCCACCACCTCTCCTTCGGCGGCGGCCATCACCACTGTCTGGGCTCCCACCTGGCCCGGATGGAGGCGGAGGTGGCCATCGGGAAGCTGATCCAGCGATTCCCTTCGCTCGAGCTGGGCGACGAGCCGGTCTGGAACGGGCGGATAAACCTGCGCGGCTTGCGACGGCTAACGGTCCGTACCGGCGCCTGAGCGAGCCCCCCGGCGCGGGCTCAGGGCAGCCGGGCGCTGGAGCCGAGGCCTATCTCCATGATGACCCCGGTCAGCACCCCCGGGTCGGTGGCCAGGTACACGACGGCCCGGCTCACGTCCTCGGACTGGATCCACGGCTTGGGTATGGGGTTGTGCCGGGTGAAGCGCGCGAGGACCTCGGCGGGCAGTTCCTGGCTCGGGTCGGGCTGCACCATGGGCGTCTGCACGGTGCAGGGGGCGACCACGTTGACCGTCACTCCCTCCTTGGCCACCTCGAGGGCGACCGAGCGGGCCAGCCCTATCACCCCCCACTTGGTGGCGTTGTACGAGGCCTGCTCGGGTATGCCCATACGGCCGCCCATGGACGACGTCACGACCACCCGCCCGAAGCGCTGGGCCCGCATCGGAGGCAGGACCGCCTTCAGGGTGTGGAACACGCCCGTGAGGTTGGTGGCCACCAAGGTGTCCCAGATCTCCTCGGTCACGCCGTCGAGGGGGCCGGTCTGGACCACTCCGGCGTTGGCCACGGCGATGTCGAGGTGCCCGAAGTCCGACAGCGTCCGCTCCACGGCTTCGTGCACCGCGGCGGGGTCGCGCACGTCGAGGGGTAGGGCCAGGCAGCGCCGTCCGGCCTGTTCGACGAGCCTGGCCGTGGTGGCCAGATCCTCCCTGTCGGCCAGGGGGTAGGTGAGCACCGGCATGGGGCCGGGGACGTCGCAGGCGACGATATCGCAGCCTTCGGCCGCCAGAGCCAGGGCGTGGGAACGCCCCTGACCCCTAGCCGCTCCGGTGATCAGGGCGACGCGGCCCTCCAGGGAACCCATGGCCGTGACCCTACCCGGATCGACCGGCCGAGAGGAGCCCTCGACGGTACATAGGCTCAGCGGATCGTGCCCGCTGCGCTCTCACCCCTCCGCCACCGCGACTTCGCCCTCATCTGGAGCGCGGCGCTGCTTTCCAACATCGGGTCGTGGATGCAGACAGTCGCGGTCGGCATCCTCGTGACCGCCCGCACCGGCCAGCCCGGCTGGACCGGCCTGGTCGCCGCCGCCGGCTTCCTGCCCATCGGCTTGCTCTCCCCCATCGGTGGAGTGATGGCCGACCGGGTCGATCGGCGATCGTGGCTCTTTCTCACCACCTGCGGCGAGACCGCCTTCGCGGCGGCTCTGGCGGCGACCGCCTGGTCGGGCCGGGCCAGCCCGGTGCTGGTCACCCTCCTGGTGCTCGGTGGGGGCGCGTCGGCGGCCGTCGGCTTCCCGGCTTTCCAGGCCATGATGCCCGACCTGGTCCCGGGCGCCGAGCTCACTGCGGCCATCTCCTTGTCCTCGGCGCAGTTCAACCTGGGCCGGGTGGTGGGCCCGGCGTTGGCCGGGGTGGCCATCGTCGCCGGGGGCTACCGCCTGGCTTTCTTCCTCAACGCCCTGTCCTTCCTCGCCGTGCTCGTCGCCGTCCGCCTGGTCCGCCTGCCCGCCCGCCGCGGCGCCGTGGACGCCACGGGTCTGTGGCCCCGCCTGGCGGCCGGCGCCCGGGCCACCGCCGCGGACCCGCCGGCCCGCTTCGCCGTCGCCCTCATCTCGGTGGTCGCCCTCACCGCCTCGCCGTTCATCGCCCTCGTCCCGGCCATGGCCCTCGAGGTGTTCCACTCCCGCAGCTACGGCACCTCGATACTCGTCACCGCCCAGGGGGTCGGAGCCGTAGGTGGGGCCCTGGCCCTGACGCCGCTGGTGGCCCGCTTCGGCCGGCGGCGGGTGCTCATCGCCGACCTGGTGGCCGTGGGCACGTTCCTGGTCCTCTACGGAGCGGCCCCCGACCTGTGGCTCGGCACCGTCACCCTCGTGCTGGTGGGCGCCTCGTACATCGGCGTCCTGGCTGGGGGCAACACCATCGTGCAGCTCTACGCCCCCGCCGCCCTGCGGGGGAGGATGCTGGGCATCTACATGATGGCGCTCGGGATCCTCTACCCCGTCGGAGCCCTGCTGCAGGGGTGGTTGGGGGGCTGGCTGGGGCTACGGGCGGTGACCGCCGGGGGGGCCGTCCTGCTGCTCGGGCTGGTCGGCGTGGGCCTCGCCGGCGGAGCTTTCCCCGGCCGGCTCGACGGTCCGGCCACCACCGCCAGCCATCTCGGCCGCAGCGAGGACGCCAGCCGGAGGTCTTGAGGGGGCATTGTACGAACACCCCTGGAGCGGTCAGTGACCACGTCGGGCCGGTCTCGATGGCGGCGTGACCGGTCTGGTGGAAATTGGAGCCGCAGCACGATTCGACGTGGGATCCCTTCGCGGCCGTCAATGGCCTCACCTCGACGGGCCCCTGATCCCTCGGTTCGTACGACGCCACAAGGGGGCGGCGGGGGGAACTCGAAACGGGCGCCGCGGAGCTGCCGGCGACGTGAAGCGGGTGGCCTACCGGGAGTCGCGCGCCAGGCGCGACGGCCACCAGATCCACCGGCCGATGTCGTGGCTCAGAGCGGGGACCAGCACCGAGCGCACGACGATGGTGTCGAGCAGCACCCCGAAGGCCACGGCGAAGCCGATCTCGCTCAGGAACACCAGAGGCAGCACGGCGAGCACCGCGAACGTGGCGGCGAGCACCACCCCGGCAGAGGTGATCACCCCCCCGGTCACCGACAGGCCCCGCAGCACCCCCCGCCGGGTCCCGAAGGCGAGGGTCTCCTCCCGGACCCGGGTCATGAGGAAGATGTTGTAGTCCACACCGAGGGCCACGAGGAACACGAAGGCGAACAGCGGGAAGCCCGGGTCGGCGTTGGCGAAGTGGAACACGTGGTTGAACACCAGGGCCGAGACACCGAGCGTGGCGCTGAAGGAGAGAACCACGGTCAGGACCAGCAGGACGGGAGCGACGAAGGATCTGAGCAGCAGGGCCAGGATGACCAGGATCACGACCAGCACGATCGGGATGATCAGGTTGCGATCGTGTCGCGACGCCTGGTTGGTGTCGAGATTGATGGCCGCGGCCCCTCCGACGAGGGCGTTGGCTCCAGGTATGGCGTGCACCGCCGCTCTGATGCGCGTCACCGTGTCGTAGGCCTGGTGGGAGTCGTAGGCGTAGTCGAGTGTGGCGTCGACGAGCAGTCGGCCGTCCTTGGAGGTCACCTGCAGTGAAGGTGGGAGGCAACCGGCGGACCCCTGAAAGGCCGGCGCACCGGCGACCAGGGTCTGGGCGATCTTGGCGTAGTCGGGGGCCACGCAGACCGAGCCGGGGGCGGTGGACACCCCGGGGATTCGGGCGACGGTGGCGATCACCGTGGGCACGGCCGCGGTGTTGGTGATGATCTCGGCCGGCGCCCCGCTTCCTTGCGGGAAGTGGGAGTCGTAGATCTTCTGGCCGATGACCGCATCGGGCTGGGTGGTGAAGCTGTTCTCACTCGACAGGCCACCGGTCCTCAGCGTGGTCAAAGCCACGGCGAGCAGGACCAGCACCACCGCAGTACCGATCCAGGCCGGACGGTCGCGGCGGGCGAGGGCTCCGGCGAAGCGGCTCCAGGGGCCGCTTTCGGCCAGATCGCCCTCGTGGTCGGCGCGGGGGACCCGCGGCCAGAAGACCCCGCGGGGAAACAGCGTCAGGGCCAACGGCAGGAAGGTGAGCATCACGGCCACGGTGCAGGCGATACCTATGGCGCACACCGGTCCGAGACTCTTGTCCGAGTTCAGCTCCCCGAAGGCCAGGCACAACAACCCGAGGATGACGGTGCTGGCCGAGGCGAGGATGGCGGTCGAGGCCCGCCGCCAGGCGTGGGCCATGGCCTCCACCCGGCTGGTGTAGTTGTGCAGCTCCTCGCGGTAGCGGCTTATGAGCAGCAGGGCGTAGTCGGTCCCCGCCCCGAGCACCAGGACCGACAGGATCCCCTGGCTCTGCCCGTTCAGGGTGATCACCCCGTGCTTGGCCAACTCGTAGATGGCCAGCGCCGCCGCGCCGAGCGCGAGAAGCGCGCTGAACAGGGGAAAGATCCACAGCACCGGGCTGCGGTAGACGATCAGCAGGATGAGGATCACGACCAGGCCGGCGGCGAGGAGGAGAGCCCCGTCTATGCCTTTGAACGCGTCGATGAAAGCGACCAGCAGACCGCCCGGACCGGCGCTGTGCACGACCAGACCGGCGGGTACCCCCTGACGGGCGGCCTTCAGCACCGCCTTCTCCACATCGACCAGCTTGTTCCCCGGGACGTCGACGCCGTGCTGCTTGCCGATGAGGGGGACCGACAGAGCGGCGGTGGCCCCGTCCTTGGCGAACACCGGGGACCCCACCTGATCGGAGGCCACGCCACCGACGGCGCGAAGAGCCCCGGGGGCGGCGGCGATGGCTTGCCGGTCGGCGGAGGTGAGCCCCCCCACGCGCTGGTAGACGATGAAGCTCGGCACCGACTGCACCGACTGAAAGGCCTGCGAGTCGGTATCGACCTTGGTCGACTCGGCTGAAGAGGGCAGAAACGCCGCGTTATCGTTCTTCTGGACCGAGCTGAGCTTGCCCTGGTACTGGCCGCCGGCGCCACCGACGAGGAACATGACCACGCCGAGCAGGCCGACCACCACCACCCCCCGGGAGAAGCGCCGCCTCGACCGGCGGGCGGACGTGGTGGGCTGATCGACGACGTCGGTCACGGGGGGCTGCCTCCGGGGGTGAGGCCTGGGTGGCCAGAAGTAACCGCACCGCCTGGGAGCGGCACGACAGACGCCGAGTTTAGGCCTAGCCGTGACCCGACCCGGCGGAGTTTCAGACTTAGTGGGGCCAGACGATACGGTCGCCGCCGGCCTGGACGGCGTCGCCCAGGAGGCGCTCCACCTCGGCCAGCACGTCGCCGGTGTGGCTGTGACGGAACCCGGCTTCGATGGCGGCGACGGTCACGGTGAGCACCTTCCCCGGCGCCCCCGGGTATCCGACCGCCCGCTGCGCCACCCCGCGCCGGACCCGCTCGGCGGCCGACACCGCCTCTTTGGTCGCCGAACTGCGCAGCAGCACCACCAGGTCGCCGGGGCCGAGCAGGTAGGCCCGATCCGAACGCCTCACGGTGTCGCGCACGGCCAGGGCCACCTGCTCGAGTGCCCCCACCCCGTCCGGGCCCATGAACGCCGGGTCCGAGCCCAGCCCGTCGACGCGGACCCGCAGTATCGAGTAGGGCTCGCCCGAGCGCCGTCGCCACGAGTCGACCTGCTCGTGGTCGGCCTCGAAGGCGATGGCGTTGGGCAAACCAGTGGACAGATCCAGCGTCAAGGCCTCGGCCAGGACCCGGTTCTGCTGGCGCAGTTCCTCCACCTCGCGCTCCAGCCGGGCCAGGTCCCGTTTGCGGGTGGTGGACCAACTGTCGACCTCCCAGTTGTAGACATCGACCCGGTCACCCCCCTCGGCCTTGGCTCGGAACATGGTCACGTCGGCGTCGCGGAACAGCGCGTCGGCCCGGCGGCGCTGCCCCAGCATGACCACCGCCACCGACACGGTGACCGCGACCTCCCGGTCCCCGGCCGGCAGCGGCCGCGACAGGGCCTCGCGCAGCCGACCGGCGGCCTCCACCGCCTCCACCGTCGAGATGGCCGGGACCAGTCCGGCGAACTCGTCACCACCGCTGCGGTAGGCGGCACTGCCGGGGGGCAGGGTCGTGGCCAGGCGCTCACCGACAGCCACGAGCACCCGGTCGGCCCGCTCACGCCCCAGGCCGGCGTTGTGCTCGGCGAAGCCGTCGATGTCGACCAGGAACAGAGCCGGGCGCGACCCGAACGGCTGGAACATCTCGATCAGCGACTCGAGGTCGCGCCGCAGGGCGGCGACGCTGCCCAGCCCGGTCAGGGAATCCTCCAACAGCTCGGCCAGGGTGGCCAACCCGGTGGTGCGGGGGTCGACGGGGCCGGTGTTGGCGGCGCTCGCCGCGGGGTGGCCGTCCGGGGCCGGTGCCAGTCCGGAAGCGAGCTCGACCTGCGGGGATCGGCGGCGGCGCGCCGGCAGCCGCGACCCTCGGGTGGACGCGACGTCCGATCCGGCCGACCTTCTCACCACAACCGGCTATCGGCAGACAGGTGGGCCGACTTGAGCGCGCCTCGAGGCGCGCCGGGCGCCAGACTGGAGGGGTGACGACCGACATCCAAGCGGTGGACCACGCGGCGGCCGTGGCCGTGCTGTTGCATCCCCATCCGTCCTACGGGGGGAACCGACACCATCCTTTCGTAGACGGCCTCTACCGGCGCCTCCCGGCCCTGTCGGTCGCCACTGTGAGGTTCGACTTCGCGACCGCCGAGATGGCCGAAGCGCGGGCCCAGGCGGCGGAGGTGGTGCGCCAGGCCGGGCACCGGTGGCCCGGGGTACCCGTGGTGCTGATGGGCTACTCCTTCGGGGCGGCCGCTGCGGCGGGCATCGGCGAAGCGCCGGTCGAAGCCTGGTTCCTGCTGGCACCCCCTGCGGTTATGCTGGCCGACTCGACGATCGGCCCCCAACCGGGCGCGAAGGCGGTCGTGGTTCCCGAGCTCGACCACTACTCGACCCCCGCCCTCGTCGCCGACGCAGTGTCGGGATGGTCCGATACCGAGGTTTCGGTTCTGGCCGGCTGCGACCACTTCCTCGGTGCGGTGACCCCGGCGGTAGATCTGGCCGCCGCATGGGTGTCGGGCTGGCTGGCCCGCTAAGCGCGTCCCCGACCAGCCGGTAGCCTCCATCCCGCTATGGACGCCCTCCCCCCGCTCAACGTCAACCGATACCGCGACACCCGCTGCGCCGAGCTGCGCGCCGATCACGTCGGGCGCGTGGTCCGGCTGGCCGGCTGGATCGCCGCCAAGCGCGACCACGGAGGTCTCCTCTTCGTCGACCTGCGGGACCCCACCGGGGTGGTCGCCGGGGGGCTGGTGCAGCTCGTGGCTCATCCCGACCAACCGGCATTCGCGGTACTCGACGGCCTGCGCCTCGAGAGCGTCGTGAGCGTCACCGGCCGGGTCGTGGCCCGCCCCGCCGAGACGGTCAACCCGAAGCTGGCGACCGGCGAGGTCGAAGTCGCCGTGGAAGCGGCCGAGGTCCTCTCTTCGGCCGACATCCTGCCTTTCCCGGTGGAACGCGACTCCGAGGTGGGCGAGGAGAACCGCCTGCGCTACCGCTACCTGGACCTGAGGCGGGGTCCGCTCGCGGACCGCATCTCCCGTCGCGCCCAGCTCGCCTCCCTGGTGCGGGCCCACCTGTCCGGGCGGGGCTTCCTCGAGGTGCAGACACCCATACTGACCGCGTCGTCGCCCGAGGGAGCCCGTGACTTCCTCGTGCCTTCGAGCCAGTACCCCGGCGAGTTCTACGCCCTGCCTCAGGCCCCCCAGCAGTTCAAGCAGCTGCTCATGGTCGGCGGCATCGAGCGGTACTTCCAGATCGCCCCCTGCTTTCGCGACGAGGCGTCGCGCGCCGACCGCAGCCCCGGCGAGTTCTACCAGATCGATCTGGAGATGGCCTTCGCCACCCAGGACGACGTCTTCGACGAGGTCGAGCTGCTGATGACCGCGATCACGACCGGGATGTCGTCCAAGGTCACGGGCGCCCCGTTCCCCCGGCTCACCTTCGCCGAGGCCGTCGACCGGTTCGGTTCGGACAAGCCCGACCTGCGGTTCGGGCTGGAGCTGGCCGACCTGACAGCCGACCTCGGAGGCCGGACCGAGCTACCCATGTTCGCCGGAGCGCCCGAATCGGGCCACGTCATCCGGGCCCTGCGCGTGCCCGGCGCCGCCGAGCGGTCCCGCAAGTGGTTCGACGGCTTCGCCGATGAGGCCAAGAAGGTGGGGGTCATCGGAACCTGGCTCCAGCTCGACCCGGCCGGCACCAAGGGCCCCCTGGCCCGCCGCCTGACCGAGGAGGAGGTGGGCCAGGTGGTCGGGGCGGTCGGTGGGGAGCCGGGCGACGCCGTGCTCGTGGCGGTGGGACCGCGCCTCAAGGCGTCCACCCTGCTCGGGGACCATCGGCGCCGCAACGGCCGCGAGCTGGGCCTGGCCGACCCGAACCACCTGGCGTTCGTCTGGGTGGTCGACTTCCCCATGTTCGAGCAGGACGAGGTCACCGGCGCCTGGGACTTCGCCCACAATCCCTTCTCCATGCCCCAGGGCGGCTTGGAGGCCCTGCGCGACCTGGACCCGGGATCGGTCCTGGCCTACCAGTACGACCTGGTGTGCAACGGGGTGGAGCTTTCCTCGGGGGCGGTGCGCAACCACCGTCCCGACATCATGGAAGCGGCGTTCGCCATCGCCGGGTACGGCCCGGAGCGCATCCGCTCGTCGTTCCCTGCGCTCTGGAACGCCTTCCACTACGGACCGCCGCCCCACGCCGGGATCGCCCCCGGCTTCGACCGCATCCTGATGGTCCTCGAGGACCAGGCCAACATCCGCGAGGTGATCGCCTTCCCGCTCAACCAGTCGGCCCGCGACCTGCTCATGGGCGCCCCGTCCCCGGTCACCGAGGCCCAGCTACGCGATGTCCACCTGAAGGTGGTGCCGCCCGCGCCCTGACACCGGAGGGCGGCGGTAGATTCGGTCCAGTCGGCGGGACCGAACCCGGGGGGAAGCACATGCACGACCTGATCATCCGCAGCGGCACGGTGGTCGACGGCACCGGAACGCCACCGCGGCGTGCCGACGTGGCCGTAGACGACGGCCGGATCCGCGAGGTCGGCCACCTGAGCGGCCAGGCCGCCCGCCAGGAGGTCGACGCCGACGGCCTGCTCGTCACCCCGGGCTTCGTCGACATGCACACCCACTACGACGGGCAGGCCACGTGGGATCCCCTGCTCAGCCCTTCCTGTTGGCACGGGGTGACCACGGTCGTGATGGGCAACTGCGGCGTCGGCTTCGCGCCGGTGCACCCCGGAACCGAGGAGTGGCTCATCCAGCTGATGGAAGGCGTGGAGGACATCCCGGGCACGGCCCTCGCCGAGGGCATCTCGTGGGGCTGGGAGAGCTTCCCCGAGTACCTCGACGCGCTGGAGGCCATGCCCCGGGCCCTCGACGTGGGCGCCCAGGTGCCCCACGGAGCGGTGCGGGCCTACATCATGGGTGAGCGCGGCGCCCGCAACGAGGCGGCCACGCCCGACGACATCGAGGCCATGGCCCGCTTGGTGCTCGCCGGCCTCGAGGCCGGTGCCCTCGGGTTCTCCACATCGAGGACCATCGTGCACCGGGCCCTCGACGGGCAGCCGGTCCCGGGCACCTTCGCCGCCGAAGACGAGCTGCGGGGCCTGGGCGGTGCGCTGGCCCGGGCCGGGCGCGGCGTGTTCGAGGTGGCCCCCGCGGGGGTCATGGGTGAGGACCTGCTCGCCCCGGAGAAGGAAGTGGCCTGGATGCGACGACTCTCGGCCGAGACGGGAAGACCCGTGACCTTCGCTCTGGCCCAGCACAACCAGGCCCCCGAGCAGTGGCGGGAGCTGCTCCGGCTGGCCGCCGAGGCCACCGGGGAGGGCGCCGCGCTGAGAGCCCAGGTGATGGGGCGGCCCACCAGCCTTCTGGTCGGGTGGCAGACCACGACCCATCCCTTCCAGCACCGCCCGAGCTACCAGGCCATCGCCGACCTGCCCCTGGCCGAGCGGGTCCACCAGCTCCGCCGGCCCGAGATACGAGCCGCCATTCTGGCCGAGCGGGGCCCCGACAGCCCGATGGCCAACATCGTGTCGGCCGGACTGGACCGCATCTTCCCCATGGGTGAGCCGCCCGACTACGAACCGGGTCCCGAGAGCTCGGTGGCGGCTATCGCCGCCGCCCAGGGCCGCCCCGGAGAGGAGGTGCTCTACGACCTCATGATGGGCAACGACGGCCGGGAACTGCTCATGCTGGCGCTCCTCGGCTACAGCGACGGCAACCTCGACGCCATGCGCGAGATGCTCCTCCACCCCAACGCGGCCCTCGGCCTCTCCGACGGCGGAGCCCACTGCGGCGCCATCTGCGACGCCAGCATGCCCACGTTCATGCTGACCCACTGGGCCCGTGACCGCCACCGGGGCCCGACCCTCGACCTCGAGCTGGTGGTGCGCAAGATGACTCTCGACACGGCCCGGACCTACGGCCTGTCCGACCGGGGGGTCATCGCCGCGGGGTCCAAGGCGGATCTCAATCTCATCGACTTCGAGCGCCTGCAGCTGCGGTTGCCCAAGCTGGCCTTCGACCTACCCGGCGGGGCCCGGAGACTGATCCAGGAGGCCGACGGGTACGTGGCCACCTACGTCTCGGGGGTGCAGACGATGGCCGAAGGGCACGACACGGGCGCCCGGCCGGGCCGGCTGGTGCGGGGACGATGACCGACGTGGTGAGCCGGTCGGTTGCCCCCGGCGGGACCGAACCCCCGGCGCTCCCGAGCTCCATAGGCGACACCGCCGTCCAGCCCGACTTCCTGGCCGCCGCCCCCTACCGGGTGCCGGCGTCGCGCTACACCTCCCCCCAGTTCGCCGCCCTGGAAGCCGAGAAGCTGTGGCCGGCGGTGTGGCAGTACGCCTGCAGCGTCGATCATGTAGCCGCCCCCGGCGACGCCTTCGAGTGCCGGCTGGGCCGGCTGTCGGCGGTCGTGGTACGCGACGAGGAGGGACAGCTGAGGGCCTACCAGAACGTCTGCCGCCACCGCGGCAACACGCTCTGCGAGGGGCACCGGCGCGGTCTGAGCGAGCTGCGCTGCCCCTACCACCGGTGGAGCTGGGACCTGCAGGGGGTGCTGCGGGAGGTGCCGTCGAGGCGCGGCTTCGGCGCCTTGGACATGGCGTCGCTCGGCTTGGTGCCGGTCGCGGTGGACCAGTTCGGACCTCTCGTGTTCGTCAACTTCGACGCGGCGGCCGAACCGCTCGACACCTGGCTGGAGAGCGTCCCGGCCGACACCCGCTGGGCGGGTCTCGACGAGTTCAGGTGCGTGGCCGCGGCCACCACCCCCGTTCCGTGCAACTGGAAGGTGGTGGCCGACGGATTCTCCGAGACCTACCACGTGCAGGGGATACACCGGGAGATGCTGGGTTCGATGGACGACGTCCACGCCCCTCAGCAGATCTTCGGTCGCCACAGCGTCTCCTACCAGCCCTACGGCGTCCCCAGCCCGAGAGCCGGTTCGGACCCCTCCCCCGGGGAGGTGTGGGCCTCGTTCCGGGCCGTCATGGGAGACCGGCTCGGACCGGTCGACGACGTTGATCCGCGGCCCCCGATCCCCGCGAGCGGGAGCGTCCAGGACGTCATCGCCGACCGGATCAAAGCGGTGCAGGCGGCGGCCGGGGTGGACCTGAGCCGGTTCAGCACCGAAGGCATCCTGCGACTGGCCCAGTACAACCTGTTCCCCAATGCCACCCTGCTCGTGTGGGGGGACATGCTCAACCTGCTCGTCGCCCGTCCGGGTCCCACCCCCGAAACCGCCGAACTGGTCAGCTGCGCCTTCACCCGGATGGGCCGTGACACCGTCCGCCGGCCGCCGCTGGACCTGCTCCGCCCTCCCGACGCCGACTTCGGTCTAGTGCTCAACGCCGACGTGGCCGTCTTGAAGAGCATGCAGCGGGGCCTCGAGCAGCCCGCCTTCACCGAGCTGGTGCTGTCCTCCGAGGAGTGCCGGATAGTCAACTTCCACCGCCACCTGGAGCAGCAACTCGGCATCTGAGACCGGGTCATCACAGACTCCTCACCTTTCCTCGGTGGCTCGCTCACAACGAGCGACCATCTTGAGAGGCGAACCACCCGGCCAAAGGAGCCTGCCATGATCAGAAGGTCGCTAATCGGAGCTATCGGCGCGGTCGCCGCCCTCGGGGTCGGCGGCGGTGCCTGGGCGAGTGCCGCCACGACGTCGGGGGCGGCCGGAGCCGGGGGGAGCGCAGCTACGGCTGACCCGGCCCAGGCAGTAGTGGCCGTCACCGGCGGCGGCCACGGTCACGGTCACCGCTCCCTGGCGAGCCGGGCCGACCACGCCACCTTCGAGGTGAAGGTGAAAGGTGCGTGGGTCACCTACACCATCGACCGCGGCAAGGTGGGAACGGTCAGCGCCACATCGATCACCATCAACCGGCCCGACGGCCAGAGCGTGACCGAGACCATCAACGGCTCCACGAAGTACCGGGGCGTCAGCGGTGAGACGGCCATCCAGACGGGCCGAGCGGCGATCGTCGTGTCGGTCAACGGGACCGCCACCCGCATCAGTCAGTCGAGCGCCCCCCGGCCGGCGACCCCCAGCACCGGCTCGCCGTCGACCAGCGGCACCGCCGCCGGGGTGGCGGCCTGAGCGCTCCCCGCCGGGGTGGCGGGCGGGCGGTTGGGTGGCGGGACCGCCCGAGCCCCGGTGGCGGGACCGCCCGAGCCCCGGGCGGATCCCGCCGCCCCGACGTAGGGTTTGGGACATGCGATTCGCCTTCAAGACCGCTCCGCAGCACACCACCTGGGCCGACATGCTGGCCGTGTGGCGGGCCGCCGACGACATCGACCTGTTCGAGTCCGGCTGGACCTTCGACCACTTCTACCCCATCTTCTCCGACACCGACGGCCCCTGCCTGGAGGGTTGGGTGACCCTGGCGGCTCTCGCCCAGGCGACCCGGCGCCTCCGTCTGGGGGTTCTCGTGACCGGCATTCACTACCGCCACCCGGCCGTTCTGGCCAACATGGCGACCACCCTCGACATCGTGTCAGGCGGCCGCCTGGAGTTGGGTATCGGCGCCGGTTGGAACGAGGAGGAGTCCGGAGCCTACGGGATCGATCTGGGGACGCCCCGGCAGCGCTCCGACCGCTTCGAGGAGGCGTGCGAGGTCCTGGTCGGCCTCATGTCCCAGGAGACCACCACCTTCGAAGGCGAGTATTTCCGCCTGGCCGGGGCCCGCTGCGAGCCGAAGGCCGTCCAACTCCCCCATCCCCCCATCTGCGTCGGCGGCAATGGCGAACACCGGACGCTGCGCACCGCGGCCCGCTTCGCCCAGCACTGGAACTTCGTCGGTGGCCCCCCGGAGGAGTTCGCCCGCAAGCGAGATGTGCTGCACGGACACTGCGCCGATCTCGGTCGGGACCCCTCAGAGGTGCTGCTGTCGACGCACCTGTGGTACGACGGCGACCCGGCGGCCACGGCCGCCCAGGCGGCGTCCCTCGCCGAGGTGGGAGCGCAGCTCGGGATCGTCCACATCCGGCCGCCCCACGATCCGGCGATGCTCGAACCGCTCGCCTCGGCGCTGTCCGAACTGGCCTGAGCGGAGGGCCAGGGGGGTTGGCTCAGGCCGCCCGGGCGTGATCCAGGAGGAACCGGCGGACCTCTTCGGTGGCTCGCGCCACGTGTTCGGGGGTGTCCTTCCACGGCTCCACCAGCCGGGCATCAGGGGCCAGGGCGGCGATCTCGCGGCCCGTCTCGGTCGGGTGGTAGTCGTCGATACCGGGCAGCACCAGCAGCGGAACCGGGCACCCGGCGATCGTCGGTCGCTCGACGCTGACCACGAAGTCCCCCGACCACATCGCCTCGAGGAAGCGGTCCACGCTCGCCCGGTCGACCTCGGGCCGGTTGGCCGTCACCTCGTCGGCCCAACTGCTCTGCATGGAGGTGAAGAGCGGCCGGTTGGCATCGGTGACGCCGATGGGCTGCTCGAGGACGGCGGCGACCACCCGTTCGGGCGCCGTCTCAATCAATTCGAGGGCATAAGACCCGCCGATGCAGCAGCCCATAACGGCGAAACGGTCGATCCCGAGGTGGTCGAGCAGGCCGAGCTGGTCGGCGGCATAGGCCCGCCACGGGTCGGTCGGATCGAAAGGACCCACGGACTGTCCGGCGTTGCGCTGGTCCATGGCCACCACCTGGAAGTCGTCGTGGTAGGACTCCCACGGGTTCACCGCGGCGTGCGGCCAGAAGTCGATGGTGGACCGCATGCCCCCGGGGGCGATGGCCAGCAGAGGGAAGCCCTCGCCTCTCACCTCGAAGTGGATGCGCACGTCGCCACGTTCGTAGAAAGGCATCGGCGGCAGGATAGCCAGTCATGGTGCTAGACACCCCGAGGTGAGGTTCGGAATCTTCTTCGAGATGTCCACGCCCCGTCCGTTCACCAGCGAGACGGACCTGCTCGTCTACCACAACTCGCTGGAGCAGGCCCGACTGGCCGACGAGCTCGGCTTCGACTGGGTGTGGTGCGTCGAGCACCACTTCCTCGAGGAGTATTCCCACTCGTCGGCCCCCGAAGTGGTGCTGGCCGCGGTGGCCGCCCAGACCAGTCGCATCCGGGTGGGGCACGGTGCGGTGGTCTGCGTACCCGAGATGAACCACCCCGTCCGTGTCGCGGAGCGAGCTGCGGTCCTCGACATCATCAGCGGCGGGAGGCTGGAGCTCGGTACGGCCCGCTCGTCGACGTGGACCGAGCTCGGTGGGTTCAACGTCGATCCCGACCGCACCAAGAAGACCTGGGACGAGTTCGTCCGGGTCCTGCCGCGCATGTGGGCCGACGAGCCGTTCGCCTACGAAGGGCTGTGCTTCTCGATGCCGGAGCGCAACGTCCTGCCCAAACCCGTGCAGAAGCCGCACCCGCCCATGTGGGTGACCGTCACCTCACCTGGAACCGAGCTCGACGCCGCCGAGCGGGGCCTCGGCTGTCTGGGTGTGGCGTCGACCACCTACGCCGAGCAGGAGCGGCGCACCCGGGAGTACCACCGGCGCATCCTGAGCTGCGACGCGGTGGGAGGGGTGATCAACGATCAGGTCACCACCTTGAACTTCCTCTACTGCCACGAGGATCCTGACGTGGCGGCCCGGACCGGCATGGGCATGGTGGGTCTGTTCGGGCTCAACAACGCCCACCTGTTGTGGACCCGCGAGGCCTACCCGACGCGGGCCTACCAGTCACTCGGCAACCTCGCCCCGGGGGGCGGCGCCGACCGCTCCTCTCCCGGGGACCCCCGCGGCGTGCCCGAAGGCATCGCGGTGGGCGACCCGGAGCGCGTCATCGAGGTCATCCGCCGGTGGGAGGACATCGGAGTGACCGGGATCAACTTCTTGGTGAACGCCTCCGAGACGATCCCTCAGGAGCAGGTGCTGGACAGTTTGCGCCTGTTCGCCGCCGAGGTCATGCCGGCCTTCGGTGGGGACCGCCTGGCCGCGGCGGAGGCCGGGCGGTGCTGAGCGGCACGGCCGCCCTCGATGACCTGGCCGCGGCGGCGGCGACCATGTCCTCGCTGCATCCCGAGCCGGTGACATTCGAGGGCACCGAGGTGTTCCAGGCCACTTTCGAGATGTCCTACTCGGGGCGCCAGGCGACCCTGCCGCCCGGGCTCCACCCGACCACCCCGCCGCTCCTGGTGGTCCTGGCCTGGCGGGTGGCGGACAGTCCATGGGGCCGTTTCAACATGGCCCAGGTGCGGGTCTCGTGTCGCAGCGGGGTGCGTCCCCGGGGGTTCGTGCTCGGCGGCGTCGCCGACACCGACCGGGCGGTGGCGGCGCTGTCGGGGGAATGGGGGCTCCCGTGCCGGCTCGGCCCCGTGGAGCTGCGGCGCGGCTACGACCGGGTGACCCTCGACGCCGGCCCGGCGCTGACCGTCACCGGGTTCGATCCTGACCCGCTCGGCCCCGCTGACGTGCAGTTCACCGTCACCACCACCCTGGCCCACACCCCCCGGGGGCTACGCCTGGTGCAGGTCGAACCCCAGTACGACCTGACACGGGCGGAGCGGGTTCAGCCCCGTTTGGATCGGTTCGAACCGGCCGCCTGGGGTACCGGCGTGGCCGTCCCCCGTGGGGCGGTGACCGCCGCGGTCGGGGTCGGCTCGGTGTCGCTGCCGCGGCTGCGCTTCGTTTCGCGCCCCGACGTCATGGCCTTCGAGGGCACCGAGGCGGTCTGAGCCGCCGACTTGCTAACTTCGGCCTCTGGCTAGTGGGGAGGGCCCGTGGATCGACTGGACGGCCGAGTGGCGCTGGTTACCGGAGGAGCGTCGGGCATCGGCCTGGCCTGTTGCGAACGCCTGGCGTCGGAGGGTGCCGAGGTAGTTTCGCTCGACCTGGAGTCGGGCGACCACCATGTCGACGTGCGCGACGAGGCCGCCATCGAGCGGGCCATCGACTCGCTCGTGAGCACCCACGGCCGTCTGGACGTGGTGGTCAACTCCGCCGGCGTGGCCGGTGGAGGACCGGTCCATATGGTCTCCATGGAGGACTGGCAGCGGGTCATCGACGTCAACCTGACGGGCACGTTCCTCGTGTCCAAGCACGCCCTGCGCCACATGGTCGCCCAGAGGTCGGGGTCCATCGTCAACATTTCGAGTATCGAAGGCGTGCAGGGCACCGAGGGGGGCAGCTCGTACAACGCCTCGAAGGGAGGCGTCGTCTTGCTGACCAAGAACATGGCCATCGACTACGGCCGGGTCGGAATCAGGGTCAACTGCATCTGCCCGGGGTTCATCGACACGCCGCTCATGCGTTCGGTCATGGACAGTGACGGCATGTCACAGGTTCGGGACCACTACCGCAACCTGCACGTACTGGGACGCTTCGGGCGGCCCGAGGAGATCGCCGCAGCGGTGGCCTTCCTCGCTTCCGACGACGCCTCGTTCGTCACCGGACATCCCCTCGTCGTCGACGGCGGCTTCACGGCCGGCACCCGTTCGCCCCTCAGCGACATGATGGGAATCGCCTGACCGGGTGCAGGGACCGGGAGGTCCGCCACGTCGGAGCTTCCCTCACCTAGGTTCTAGGCCACGTCCAACCGGAATCCACTCCAACCGGCACGCCCCGCCGAGCCGCGAAGCTGGCGGGTCCGTTGACCGAAGCCATCCTGATCGTCGACGACGATCCACTACTGCGCGACCTTCTGGCTGACGCTCTGCACCAGGCCGGTTTCGTCACCGTGTCGGCGGCGAGCGCTACAGCGGCCCTCGAGACCCTCGCCGACCGCCCGATCGACGCCGTGATCGTCGATGAGGCCATGCCGGGGATGGGGGGCACCGACCTGACCGGGCGCATCCGTGACCTTGCCGAGCATGCCCGGACCCCGGTCCTCTTCCTCTCTGGGGACGACCGCGCCGAGACCCGGCTGGCGGCCCTCCGAGCCGGGGCTACGGATTTCATGCTGAAGCCGTTCCCGTTCGAGGAAGTGATCGCCCGCCTGGGATCGCAGCTGCAGCTCGCCGGTCGCTGGGTCGCCACGATGACCGGCCTGCAGGCCCGCATGGCCACCCTGTCGGACCTGGCCGCCCTCGGCCACGACATGAACCCGTCGGTCCTGTCCCGCCGGATTTGCGAGCGGATCTCCCGGGCCCACGACGGGGCCGGAGTGGCGGTCTTCTCCTGGCTGGACCGCAGCGGCGAGCCGGTAATGCTGGCCTCGTCGGGAGGCGGCCCCGACCCGTTCGGCGACTTCGCCACCCTGATGGCCCTGCGCTCCGAGGTCGGGCCATGGCTCGAGGTGCCGACCCGTCGCCCCGCCCACCGCGAAGACACAGGCCACCCCGACGACACTGGCCACCCCGACGACACAGGCCACCGCGAAGGCACAGGCCACCCCGAAGGCACAGGCCACGCCGGAGACAGCGCCGGTGCCGAAAGCTCCGACGCGGCTCCGAGCAACGGGGGGTGGGTGGCCTGCTGCCCGCTGCACCTACGCCAGACGACCGTCGGCGTCCTCGTCTTGCAGAGCGACAGGACCGGCGAGGAGGAGCTTCTGGCCGCGG
>JAKCDU010000015.1 GCA_021838445.1 Actinomycetes bacterium
GCCGCGGAGGTCCTGCGGGGTCTCGGCTACTGGTACTTCTACGGTTGGGACAAAGTGCAGCCCTGGACCCTGCAGGCCGTCCCCTACACCCAGTCGGTGTGGCTCCTCGCTGTGAGCTTCACCCTCCCGGCCCTCGGCGTGGCCCTCGGGCTGGCCACCCGTTGGGTCTACCGCAGCTACTGCCTCCTGCTCATAGGTGTCGGCACGGTGGTAGCCGTAGGGGCCTACCCCTTCAGCGACCCGTCCCTGTTCGGGGCGGTGATCAAGGGGGCTTCGGCGGGGTCGACCCTGGCCCTGGCCATGCGCTCGGTGGACCGGATCGTGCCGATCGTCGTGCTCGGCCTGGCCCTCCTCATGGGCTCGGGGGTGACCGCCCTGCACCTGCGGCGCCCGTCGGTGGGCCTGGTGGTGGGGGGGCTGACGCTCGGGTTGATCGCCGCCGACCTGCCGGCGATCTGGACCGGGGGTCTGATCGCCGCCAACCTGTCGCGCCCCGAGTCGGTGCCGGCCTACTGGAAGCAGGCGGCGGCCTATCTCGACTCGCTCGGCTCGGCCAGCCGGGTCCTGGGCCTGCCCGGCGAGGACTTCGCGGCCTACTCCTGGGGCATCACCGAGGACCCGGTGCCCTCGGGCCTGCTGACCCGGTCGTATGTGAGCCGCCAGGTGGTGCCGTCGGGGACGCCGCCGTCGGCCAACCTGGTCCAGGCCCTCGACGAGCCCATCCAGGAGGGGACGGTCTACCTGCCGGCCATCGCCCCGGTGGCCCGCCTCATGAGCGTCGGGCAGATTCTGCTGCAGTCGGACCTGCAGTACGAGCGCTACCACCTGCCCTTCCCGCAGGTCCTCTACGGCCAGCTCACCGCACCCCAGGCCGGCCTGGGCCCGCCCCGGTCCTTCGGTGCCCCCAACCCGGCCCCGCAGATCCGCTACCCGCTCGACACCGAACTGCGGCTCGGCATCCCCACCGCCACCCCGCAGCCGCCCGCCCTGTCGGTGTTCGATGTCGCCGACCCCGAACCCCTCGTGCGCACCGAGGCGGTGAGCGACCCGGTGATCCTGGCCGGGGACGGCTCGGGGGTGGTGGAGGCGGCCGGGGCGGGGCTGCTCGACGGGGCCCGACCCATCGTCTACGCCGCGTCTCTCGCCAGCGACCGGGCGGCGCGGGCCGAGGCCGCCACCGGAGCGGCCACCCTGGTGCTCACCGACACCAACGCCCTGGCGGCGCATCAGTGGGGCAGCCTGCAGGCCAACCAGGGGCTGCTCCAGCAGCCGGGCCAGAAGCCTCTCGTGACCGACCCTTCGGACTACACGCTGCCCCTGTTCCCGGGCCAGACCGCCGCCGACCAGACCGTGGCGGTGGTGTCCGGAGTCAAGTCGGTGCAGGCCACCCAGTACGGGGACTCGCTCACCTACACCCCGGAGTTCCAGCCCCTCAACGCCTTCGACGCCAACCCGGCCACGGCCTGGGCCTTCGGCGCCCACGAGGCGGTCGCCGGGGTCACCGTGGTGGCCGACCTCGACGCCCCCGTGACCGCCGACCACGTCGTGCTCCACCAGCTGCCCCAGCTCGGCTCGGTCAAGCGGCGGATCACCCAGGTGACGTTGAAGTTCGACGGCGGCCACCCGGTGACCGTGGCCCTGACCGCCGCGTCGCTCCGCCCGGCGGGGCAGACGGTGAGCTTCCCGATGCGTACTTTCTCCCGGTTCCAGCTGGTCGTCGACGGCGCCACGGGCGGGCTGGACAAGCGCTTCGACGGCCTGCCCCAAGTCGGCTTCACCGAGATATCGATACCCGGGGTGAACGCCGCGTCGGAAACGGCCCGGCTGCCCACCGACCTCCTCGCTGCGCTACCCGACTCCCAGCGCGACCCCCTCGACATCCTCATGCAGCGGTCCCGGGTGGTGGCCCCGCCGCGCAGCGACCCCGAGCCGCAGATGAGCCGTACCTTCGACCTGCCCGAGCCCCGGGCCTTCTCGGTGTCGGGGACGGCCGAGATCAGCGCCGCCGACTCCGACGCCCTCATCGACCAGCTGATCGGCCTGGACCACCCCGCAGTGGCGGCCTCAACCCCCGGCGCGGTGGTGATCACGGCCAACTCGTCCACCCGTCTCGTCGGCGACCGGGCGGCCCGGGCCAATGCCGCGGTCGACGGGAACCCGGCCACCGCCTGGATTTCCGAGACCGGTCCTCAGGACGGGGAATGGCTCACCGTCGGGCTGTCGAAGAGCATCTCGTTCGACCATCTCGACCTCCAGGAGCTCAACGACGGCCGCCACTCTCTCCCGTCGCGCATCACCGTGTCGACTCCCTCCGGGCAGCGCACCATCGATGTGCCGGTCCCTCCCGTAGGAGCGGGGCGTCCGGCCAACGCCACCACCACGGTAAGGGTGAGCTTTCCGGCGCTGAGCGGCGACTCCGTCAAGGTCACCATCGACGCCGTGCACCAGGTGCGGGCGCTCGACTACTACTCGACGTTCGCCGGGCGCACCGACATCCTCCCGGTGGGCATCGCCGAGCTCGGCCTGCCCGGGGTGGTCCAGCCGGCCCCCCCGGCCGCAGTACCGCCCGTCTGCCGGTCGGACCTGCTGCAGGTCGACGGGCACCCCGTCGACATCGAGGTGACCGGGTCGACCTCGGACGCGCTCGGGGGCCAGCAGCTGACCTTCCGGGCCTGCGGCCCCTCGGCGGCCGGCGTGGACCTGGCGGCCGGCTCCCACACCGTGACCACGAGCCCCCGCTTCCCGAGTGGCTGGGCCCTCGACCAGGTCTGGCTCTCGTCGGGGGCAGGCGGGGGAGCCGCCCCGCTGGTCTCCGCCCCGCCCGCCGCCGCCCGCGGCGGCGCGACCGGTGCCGCCGCAGCGGCCACGGTGATGGCCGAGAGCCGGACGGCTCTGACCGTGAGCGTCACCGCCACCGGGGCGCCGCAGTGGCTGGTCCTCGGGCAGAGCTTCAGTTCCGGCTGGACGGCCACCACGGCGGGTCGCAGCCTCGGCCCCCCACAGCTCATCGACGCCTACGCCAATGGCTGGTATCTGCCGGCCCTCCCCGCCGGGGAGAAGGTGGTGGTGGACCTCGCCTGGTCGCCCCAGACGGTCATCTGGGCCGCGCTGACGGCCTCGGCGGCGTCCATCGTCCTGTCGGGCCTGATCGCGGTGTGGCCCGAGCGGGCCGGACGCCGCCGCCGGACCGGGGCCGCGGGCCGGACCGGCGCGAGGTCGCCCACCCCAGCCAGCTGGTCCACGCTGTTCAACTTCGAGCGGGTCCGGGGCTCCCCGCCGTGGGGCGCGACGGCGCTCGGCGCCCTGTGCTGGGCCGCCGCGGTGGCCGTCGTCACCCGGCCCCTGACGGGCGCCGTGGCCGGGGTGGCACTCGCCCTGGCGGCCGGCCGTTGGTGGGGTCGGGTCGCGGTGCGGGTGGCGGCGCTGGCCGCCCTGGCGGTGCTGCCCTTCTACGTCGTCAACCAGCAGATGGCCTACCGCTACTGGCCCGACATCAACTGGCCGTCCGACCTCAGCTCGGCCAATGACATCGCCTGGCTGGCCCTGGCCCTGCTCGGCTCGGACCTCGTCGCCGGCGCCGTCTACGCTCGACGGGGAATGAAGGCGCGGCGGCGATGAAAGAGCTGGTCGGCGCCGGTGTGGCGGTGGTGTCCGCCCTGCTCTACGACCTGGGGTACGTCCTGGAGAAGCAGGCCCTCGACGCCATGCCGGCCATCGGCCTGCGGCCGGCATCGGTGCTGCGGGTAGCCCGCGACAGCCGGCGCTGGCGGGCCGGGTTCGTGGCCATGCTGGCCGGGCTGGCGCTGCAGGTGGTGGCTCTCACCCTCGCCCCGGTGTCGGTCGTCCAGCCCATCCTCGCCGGCGGTCTGGTGGCCCTGGCGGCGGCCGGGTCGGTGCTGCTGGGTGAGCGCCTCGACCGGCGCCACCGCAGGGCCCTGGTCCTGGTGGTGGTGGCGGTGGCGGTGGTGTCGGTCTCAGCCGGCCACGGCGCACCGCTGGCCCAGCACGTCCCGGGAGGCCGCTTCGCCGTGGTCGTGGCCTTGGCCGCCGGCCTGGCCGCCGTCTGCGCCTGGGCCGGGGTGCGCCGGGACGGGCCACCGGGCCGGTGGTCCATGAGCGGGCTGTCGGGCACCGCGCTCGGCGCCGGGCTGCTCTACGGCACGGGTGCCATCGCCGAGAAGGCGGTGGCCACCCGCCTGGTGCGCGACGGCATGGTGCGGGGCGCCTGGTCGGCGCTGGCCACCCCCTACCCGTGGCTGTTCCTGGTGGCCACTCTCGCCGGCATGCTGCTGTTCCAGGTCGGGCTCCAGGGAAACCCGGCCAGCCTGATGGCGTCGCTCACCAACGTGGTGTCAGGGGTGTGCGCCCTGGTGGGGGCGTCTGTGGTCTTCGGCGAGGCGGTGCTGCCCTCCGGGTGGTGGTCGGTGCTGCGAGGCGCCGGGTTCGTCAGCCTCCTGGCCGCGGTGCTGGTCTTGATGGTGGACCCCGAGACGGTCCCCACCGCCGGGGGTCCCGAGCCGGACCGGCCGGGCCAGGCCGTGGCGCCCTGAGAGGTGGGGCCCTGAGAGGGGGCCCTGACAGGTGGCGCCCCCGGGCGGGCAGGGCGCCGTCAGGCCTGGTCGGCCAGCACCCGCATGGTGTCGAGGGCGGCCCGGTCCCAGGTCAGCGTCTCGGCTCTCACGCGGGCCGCCTGCTGCATGCGACGCCGGAGGGCGTGGTCGGCGAGGAGGGCGTCGATGCGGCCGGTCATGGCCGGTCCGGGCTCGGCCAGGAAACCGGTGATGCCGTCGGCCACCGCGTCGCGGTGCCCGGAGATGGGGCTGACCACCGCCGGTGTGGCGCACGCCGCGGCCTCGGTGATGGTGAGGCCCCACCCCTCGTAGGCCGAGGTGGAGGCCAGCACCCACGCCCGCTGGTAGAGGTCGACGAGGGCCGCGTCGGAGATGCGCCCGGGGAGGGTCAGCCAGTCCTGGGCCCCGTGACGGCCGACGAGCTGCTCCAGGGCGCCCCGCTCCTGACCCTCACCGGCGATGACCGCTTCGAGGTCGGGGTGGCGCTGCCGCAGGTCCACGAGCACCTCGATGAGGCGGTCGAAGCGTTTGTAGGGAACCAGGCGCCCCACTGCCACCACGAGTGGTCGGGCGCTGCGCTGCGGGCCGGGTTGGTACATGTCGTCGACGCCGGGCTCGACGACATGGACCTGTTCGGGGCGGAAGCGCAGATGATCGAGGATGGCCTGGCGCGACGAGCTCGACAGGGTGACGATGGGCGTGCCGCGGTACACCGGGGGAGCCACCGAGCTCTCGATGAAGCGGCCCAGGGCGGCCAGGCCCGACGGAAGGACCAGGTCCCACATCTCGTCGTGGATGTGGTGCAGGAACACCGCCCGGGGGCGGGCCGCCCACATCGGGGAGAAGAACGGCATCCCGTTCCAGATCTCGACGGTGGCGTCGGCCGGTCCGGGCCCGCGGCGCGAGCCGCCCGGTAGGTGTGACCTGACGTAGCGGTCGAGGAGCCGGCCGGCCGCCACCCGGGGGAATATCCCGTAGCGGCCGGCGGGCCGGGTCACCCGGCACCCCTCGACGACGCCGTGGCCGGCTCCGCCCTCGAAGCTCGACGTGGTGATGGCCACGTCTATCCCCGCCCCGGCCCAGCGCTCAGCGATGCGCGCCGCGTGCAGTTCGGAGCCACCGGCCTCGGGGTGGTGGAGGTCCCGCCAGGCCACCACGTCCACCGATCGGATCCCCGCCGACGCGGCCAGATCACCGATCTTGACCAGGGGGTCGGCGAGGCCGGGCGGCGAGCCGAGACCGGAGGGCTCCAGGGTGGCGTCCCCGACCACGGCCCAGCCGGGCCGTCCCGGGGTGGGGAGGTCGTCTCGCATCAGCGGGCCTCGAGCAACCGCGACCAACGCCGGCCCGGCATGCGCTGCTGCAGCTCGAGCTCCTGGGGGAGCGTCGGGCGGCCGTGGCGCAGGATCGGCCGTTCGACCAGGACGTAGCTGGCGGTGGCGGCCGCCACGGCGAGACCGCCGATGACGAAGGTCAGGTGGAGCCACGGGATGTTGAAGAGGTGGTCGCCGGTCCACACCAGGTACATGTGGATGAAGCCTTCGTGCCACAGGTAGACCCCGTAGGAGACGATCCCGATGAGCACGAGGGGACGCCACCGCAGCAGGGCCCGGATGGCCCCCCGGTCCTGGGCGCCGAAGACGGCCGGGAGGACGGCGAAGAAGGCGAACAGGCCGTAGAGGGTCTGGCGGGCCAGGCTCAGGCCGAGGTCGCTCGGCACGAGAGGGACCAGCGGCAGGCCGATGTTGCCGACCGCCCCGAAACACACCAGGGCCAGCAGCCACGACACCCACGGCAGGGCGGGATGCCACAGCCACGACGGGCGGCTGTCGCGATGGGCCAGGTAGGCGCTGCCCACAGCGAGCAGCATGCCGAGGGCGAACTGGTCGAGGTAGGCGGGCAGCCAGTTGGGCATGACCTGCACCACGTGCCCGTTGTGGTGGAGCATCCCGTCGCGGTAAGCCGCGGGCAGGACGGGGATGCGGAAGGCGAAGCTGATGGCCGTCAAGGTGGCCAGGCCGGCCAGCTCGACGCGCAGCTGCGAGGCCAGGCGACGCCCGGCCCAGCCCACCGCTGCGGCGTAGAGCGGGACCATCAGGTAGAAGGTCATCTCGGTGCACAGCGACCAGGCCTGGCTGACGCCGTGCAGGGCGTAGGTCGGGAAGTAGATCTGGGCGAAACCCAGGTAGACGAGGGGCCCCTTCCAGCCGGGACCGCCGGTGTTGGCCCGCAGGACGTAGGTCAAGAAGACGAACGCCACCCAGTAGGCCGGGATGATGCGCTTGAGACGCCTCACCCAGAAGCGCCGCGCCGGGGGAGGGGCCTGCCCACGGAAATGGGCCAGGGCGAAAGGCCGGTAGAGCAGGAACCCCGAGATCACGAAGAACACCTCGACGCCGATCTCCAACCTGGAGGTGTACCGACCGAGGGTGGAGTTGCGCAGGGTGAGCCCGCTCACGAACGACGTGTGGACACCGACCACGGTGAGCGCGGCGAACGCGCGGAGTCCGTCGAAGCACGGGAAGTGGCCGCCCTTGGTGCGGTCCCCCCGGTCCGCCGCCCCTAGCTCCCGGCGTGCCGTCGTGGCGTCGAGCCTCAAACGTGGACTCCGTTCATATGAATCCGGGCAGCGTAACCGGCCGGGGGACCGGGTGGGGGGTGCCCCCCGGTCGGCCCGGAGGGGGCCGGCCGGTTCAGTCGCCGAGGACCCGGGCGGTGGCCCGCCGGCCCGGTCGCTTGACCACCTCGATGGCGTTGGGCAGCTGGTCCTTGATCTCCGAGTCGTGGGTTACCACGAGCACCTGGCGGAAGCGTCCCTTCAGCCGTTCGAGGGCCAGCAGCATCCGCGTCTTGCGGTCGTCGTCGAGGGGGCCGAAGACCTCATCGAGCACCAGCAGGCCCACTGATCCCCCCGACTGGAAGTGGATGTGCTCGCTGATGGCCACCCGTAGGGCCAGGTTGGCCAGGTCGATCTCCGAACCGGAGAATCGGTCCAGTCCGTAGAGCCGGCCGCCGTCGGAGATCTGCAGCTGGTACGTCTCGGGGTCGACGTCGATCTTCTCGTACTCGTGGTCGGTCAGCTCGCCGAACAGGTCGGCGGCCTGCACGGCCAGGCGGGGCCCGACCGACGCCACCACCGTGTTGCGGAACTCGCCGAGCAGGTCGGCGGCCCGGCCCCGGTGGCGGGCCTCGCTCTCGAGATCAGCCAGCTTGGCGTGCTGATCGCGTCCGTCGCGCAGGCGGGTCTCGGCGGCGACCGCCCGTTCCTGGTCGGTCGCCGCGGTCACCACCGCCTGCTGGGCCTGCCGGGAAGCCTCCTCGGCGGCCACCGCGGCCCGGTCGCGCCCCGCCCGGGCGGCGTCGAGAGCGTCGCGCTGGAAGCCCAGGGCCCGGACCTTCTCGCGTAGCGCCTCGACCCGCGACGCCGCCAGGTCACGCCGCTCGCGGGCGGCGGCCAAGGCCGCCTCGACCGTGGCCCGGGCCTCCAGGCGGGCCCGGATGCCCCCGGCCCGCCCGGCGGCGTCGCGCTTGGCCTTGACCTCCCGACGGAGCCGGTCGGTCGCCTCTCGAAGGGCGTCCGCGCCGGGCGCCGTGTCGTCGGGGTGGTCCAGCCACTCGCCGGCGCCGGCCGACCGGGCCCGGGCCCAGGCCCGGTCCCGCTCGTCGTCGGCGTCCTGCTTGCGCCGGGCTACCGCCTCCCACTCGGCGAAGGCCTGGCGGGCCCGCTCCCAGTCGTGGGTGAGCGAGTCGACCTGGCTATGGGCGTGGCCCACCTGGCCGGTCAGGTCCGCCACCCGCTGGGCGAGCTCCTGCTCGGCCCGGCGGGCCTCGTCGCGTTCGCGGCGGCGGTGGTCGCGGACCTGCTCGAAGGCCGGCCCGAGGGCCTGCCCGCAGGTCGGGCACTCGCCCTGGGCGGTCAGGGCGGCGCCGCCTTCGAGGGCCCGCTCTGCGGCGGCGCTCGCCGCCCGTGCCGCGGCGAGCAGGGCCCCCGCCGCGGCTGACGCCTGGCGCAGCTCCTCGGCGCGCGCCACGGCGGCCAGGCGGGGCCCCTCGTCGGGCTCGGGCGGACGCCGGCCGGGGTCGGGGCGGCCCGCGGCGACGGCCGCCGCGCCCGCCGCGCTCAGCACCTCGAGGAGGGCCTCGGCGGCCTCGGCGCCGGCGGCGGCCCGGTCCAGGCTGATGAGCTCGGCCTCGAGACCCTCCAGCTGGCCCAGCTCGCCGACCCGGGTGTCCACCTCGGTGGTGGCGACGTCGAGCTCCTGGCGCGCCGCCCGCCCCTCGAGCACCAGCCCCTCGTACTCCTGGCGGCGGAGGTCCTCGAGGTGGAAGGCGGCGGCGGCCCGCTCGGCGCGTTCCCGGGCGGCGGCGGCGGCGGTCGCCTCCTCCCGGGCGGTGACCGCCGAGGCCTCGGCCCGGGCCCGGGTGTCGGCCGCCTCCACCTCGAGCGAAGCCAGATCGGCGAGCATCCCCCGCAGACGGTCGTGGTTGGCGGTGAGCTCCCGGGCGTCGCGCCGGGCGGTGTCGCGGGCCGCGTCGAGGGGGGTGATGCCGAGCAGCTGCAGCACCAGGCGCCGCCGGTCGGCGGGCGACTGGTTGGAGAAGGCCGCCAGCTGCTTCTGCTCGGTGAACACCGACGCCCGGAAGGCGGCGTCGTCCATCCCCAGCACCGACTCCACGAACCGCTCGGCGTCGCGGGTTCCGGTGGACATGAGAGCGCCGTCGCAGTGGGCTTCGACGCTGACCTGGGAGTTCAGGCCGCGCAGCGAACGGCGCACCAGGTACAGGTGGCCTTCGTGCTCGAACTCCACCTCGGTGACGCACTCGCCCCCGACCCCCGAGGAGCGGATCTGGTCCTTGGTCGTGCGGGCCTTCCCCCAGAGGGTGAAGAGGATGGCCTCGAGGAGGGTCGACTTGCCCGCCCCGTTGGGGCCGTAGATGCCGACCAGGCCAGGGGGTATCTCGAGGTCGAGCTCGTCCTCGTAGACCCGGAAGTTGCGCAGGTAGAGCCGCTTGATCAGCAATGCGGCCCGCCGGCGGTGCTGTCCGCTCCGGTGATGCTGTCCGCTCCGGTGATGGCCCGGTCGAGGTATTCGTGGCCGAGGCGGCGCACCCGGTCCCGGTCCAGTCCGGTCAGGTCCTGGGCGGCCAGGTAGCCGTCCCACTGGGCCCCCAAGCCCGACACCGTGGGCAGTTCGGCGTGCATGGCGGCGGCCACGAACGACGGCTCCAACTTGAGATGCAGGGCCGCCCCGGCGGCGTCGCGGATGGCCAGGTGGTCCAGCAGCCGCCACACGTCGGGGTCCACGCCCTCCACGTAGAGCCGGGCCACCGCGCCGGGGGGAACCGACGCGGCCCGCTCGAGGAGGCGGAGCTGTAGATCGGTGGGGTCCACGCCCAGGGCGTAGACCGGGTCGAGGGTGACGAGGGGGCGCCGCCCGGCGAGCGGGACCAGGCGGCACTCGCCGGTGTCGGTGTCGAGGACCACGATGCCCTTGGGCTGGTCGGGATCGTCGGCGAAGCTGAACGAGTCGGGTGCCCCGGCGTACCACACGCCCGGGCCGACCCGGGCGAAGGTGTGGTAATGGCCGAGCAGCACCAGATCCGACTGTAGGAGCCCGGCGTCCACCTCGATCTCGTTGATGTCGGCGTAGCGGGGCTGCAGCTGCGTGATCCGGGGGTGGGTCAGCAGCAGGTTGGTCACGCCCGGGCGGCGCTGCTCGGCGGCTTCGGCGAGGGCCGTCTTGGCCGCCTCGACGGTCAGGGTCTGGGGGACGGCGTGTATTACCAGGCCGGGGAGGTCGAAACGCTCGTAGGCCAGGCGGTGGGCGAAATGCATCTCCGGGAAGGTGTCGGCGAGGGAGCTGTACGGGCTGCCCTTGCCGGGCAGGCGGGGGGTGTCGTGGTTGCCGGTGATGAGTGCCACCCGGATGCCGTGCTCCCGGATGCGCTGCAGGGCCCGCTGAGCCACCCGGTAGGAGCGGTAGGTCGGCCGCGGGTGGTCGAAGATGTCGCCCAGCCAGACGATCAGGTCGGGCTGTTCGGCCAGGGCCAGGTCCACCGCTGCTTCGAACGACTGCTCGAAGTCGTGCTCCCGCTGATTGACCCCCCCGTCGGTCGTGTAGGGGTAGTAGGAGCGGCCCAGATGGGCGTCACCGAGGGCGGCGATTCGCATACGTCTCCAGCAAACCAGACAGGTGAGACGAATACCAACGATGTGGTTTAGAGTCGGGGGGTGGTCACCGAGGCGGGAGCGAGCGCGCGGCAGCGCTACCGGAGCCTGCGTCACCGCAGATGGCGGCGGCTGGTGGCGGCCGCCGCAGTGGCGGCTCTGGCGGCGCTGGCCGTGGTCAGGGGTTGGCCGCCGCCGGTGGCGGTGGTCCTCGCCGCGGTGGCGGTGACTACGGCGGCCACGGCGGTGGCCGGCGAGAAGGGGCGGGATCTCGACCGCTGGCGGCGGGGGGCGGCGGGGGAGCGTCTGACGGCCGCGGTGCTCGAATCGTTGTCCCCCCGGCTGTGGTCGGTCTGGCACGATCTTGCGGTGCCCGGCAGCCCCGCCAATCTGGACCATCTCGTCGCCGGGCCGACCGGCGTGTGGCTCATTGACAGCAAGGCGACCCGGGCTCCGGTCGAGGCGGGATGGAGGTCGGTCCGGGTGGGTGGCCGCCGACTCGACGTCGAAGCCGTGCGCTGGGAGGCCGAGACCGTGGCCGCGGTGCTCGAGACCCGGCTGGGCCGACCGGTTCGGGTGCGGCCGCTGGTCGCCCTCCACGCTGAGGGGCTGGCCCGTCGAGGGGTCCGCTGCCGGGGGGTGCGGATCGTCCCCGCCGCGGAGGTGGCGGCCCGGGTCCGCCGCGGTCGACGCCGGCTCGGTCGGGCGGAGATCAGGGAGGTCTGCCAGGCGGTGGACGTCGGTCTGGCCCCCAGGCGGTCCCGTTGAGCGGGGAGGCGCCGACGCCACGTCCGGACCAGAGGGTGCCGGCGGCCACCGTCGTCCCGTTGCGCGACGGGGTCGACGGCCTGGAGGTGCTGATGCTGCGGCGCAGCGCGAGAGGGACCTTCGGCGGCATGTGGGTCTTTCCGGGGGGCCAGGTCGACCCGGCCGACCTCACCGCCGAGGCGGCGAGCGACGAGGTCACTGCGGCCCGCGTGGCGGCGGTGCGCGAGGCGCGCGAGGAGGCGGCCATCGAGTTGGACCCGGCGTCGCTGGTCGTGCTGTCGTTCTGGTTCCCGCCCCCCGGCGCACCGAGACGCTACGCCACCTGGTTCTTCCTGGCCGCTGCGGCGGGAACGGCCGAGGTGGTCGTGGACCAGGTGGAGATCCACGAGCACCGCTGGATGCGCCCCTCGGAGGCCATGGGGCTGCGCCAGTCGGGGGTCATCGAGCTGGCGCCTCCGACTTTCATGACCCTGTGGTGGCTGGACCAGCAGGCGGATACCGAAGCCGCCATCGCGGCGGCGGCCGCGGCGGAGCCACCCCGGTTCGAGACCCACCTGGCCACCTCGGGCGAGACCGGCCTGTCGGCCTGCCTGTGGGCGGGCGACGCCGGCTACGACGACGCCGACATGGACCGGTCCGGTCCCCGCCGCCGGCTGGTGCTCCACCCCGCCGGCTGGACCGTCGAGATGGGCCGGTGAGCAGCCGGCGCCCCTTACGTCTCGACCCCATCGCCGAGGCTCGCCGGCAGTGGGCCGATCACGGCTGGTCGGAGGCGGCGGCGGGCATGGCCGCGGTGACCTCGGTGATTCGTGCCCATCAGATCTACATGGCCCGGGTGGAGTCGCGGTTGCGCCCGCTCGGGCTCAGCTTCGCCCGCTACGAGCTGCTCATGGTGCTCACCTTCAGCCGGCAGGGGGCCCTGCCGCTCAACAAGCTGGGAGCGCGCCTGCAGGTCCACCCGACCAGCGTCACCAACGCCGTCGACCGCCTCGAGGACCAGGGGCTGATCGCCCGGGTGGCCCACCCCACCGACCGCCGGACCACGCTGGCCCGCATAACGCCGGCGGGGCGGGCTCTGGCGGGGGAGGCCACCGCCGTGCTGAACGAGGCGGTCTTCTCCGATCCGGGGCTCGACCCGGCTCAGGTGGAGCAGCTGGTGGCCATCCTCACCGGTCTCCGTCGCTCGTCGGGCGACTTCGAGGACTCGCTCCGACGGTCATAGGGCCCGGCCTCCGGCGGCGGCTCCCGGCGCTTCTCAGTCCACCAGAGCCGACACGTGGGCCGGCGCCGTCGGGCGGGGGGCCGGGGGAGGGGTGGAGGTGGCGAGCACGTCGGAGTAGAGATGCACATGGGCGGGCACCGCGAAAGGGGCGGCCAGATTGACCAGCAGGCATTCGCCGGGCATCAGCGTCTGGATCTCGGCGCCCTGGGCACTGATGTCCTGTTTGGAGGCGCCCCGCAGCATGTTGCGGTCCTTCTCGTCGGCCAGCCCCAGGATGAAGAAGGTGTTGAACTGGCTGAGCAGCTCGTCGTCGAGGAGCTTGGGCTGCTGGGTGACGGCACACAACCCGACGGCGAACTTCCGGCCCTCGCGTGCCACCCGGGGGAAGACGTTGGACTCGCGGTCGCGCGATGAGCCGAGCACCCGCTGGGCCTCCTCCAAGGCGATGCAGACCACGGGCATCCGGGCGTGGCGCTCGGGGTCGTCGAGGTAGGCCTCCTGCCAGGTCTCCAGGACCCGCCGGGCGAGGAAGGACCCGACGAGGACCTCCTCGGTCGAGCCGAGCCCGCTCACGTCCACCAGGACCACCTTGCCGCCCAGCAGGTCGTCGATGATCCGACCCCCCGCCGACACCGCCGGGTCGGCGGACACGCAGCGCAGGTCCACGATCCGCCGGGCCCGCCGGTGCACGACCTGTAGGGTGGACAGGGCCACCCGGGCCGACAGCTCGACGTCGCGGAACCCGGCCAGGTCCTCCAGGCGGGCGAACTCGGCCAGCCAGGCCAGGCCCTCGACACGTCCCCCCGACCCGGGCCGCCCTGCCGGCGAGCCGCTGTAGTGCCGTTCGAGCTCGTAGAGCGCCTCTTCCTGGGGTCGGCTCCACTCGTAGGCGGTGCGCAGGTCGTCGACGGTGAGCTCGGCCAGCGCGATGCGCAAGGCATTGGAGCCGGGCAGGGACCGGTTGGCGTAGACCCGCAGCGCTGACTCGGCCCAGGGATGACGGCCGAGGGCGCTTCGGTACTCGCCGTGGGGGTCGATGACCAGCATCGAGTAGCGACCGTTGGTCTGCATGACCGCTCCGCACAGGACCTGCATGAGGTTGGACTTGCCCATGCCGGTGGTGGCGAAGACCCCGATGTGCGACGCCAGGGACACGCCGGGGATCCCGACCTCGAAATCGACGACGGTCTCGCCGCTTCGCAGCTTGCCGATGGGGAGGTCTCCCATCCGCTCGGACAGGAAGGCGAAGTCCTCGGGGGTCGGAGCCACCACCGCCGAGAACTGCGTCGGGAGGCTCTTGGGCTTGCGGAACACCGTCCGGGCCGCCGACGCGGGCGGGGCGGGTGCCAGGTACCCGAGGCACCGGCACTCGGCCACCCGGTAGGTGCGCCGATCCTGCTCGTGCAGGGGGTGCTCGCCCGGCGCCCCCCGGGCGTCGTCGGCGAGCAGGGTCCCGGCCACCCGCTCGGCCCAGCCCGGCTCGCGGTGCTCGGTCCCGTAGGTGACGTCCACGACCCGGAAGATGTAGCGGCGGTCGGTGGCCTCGTCCACGCCGACGAGCAGCTCGCCGATGAAGAGGTCCTCGTCGGGCGCGGCCCGAAAGAAAGCTTCGAGGACGTTGCGACCGAAGAGCCGGCCTCTCGCCGGCGTCGGGTTCATGGTGTCAGTATCGCTCCATGAGGCGGTGGCGGTCGGCGAAGGCCCGCTCGCGGACCTCGGGGGTGATCCCGGCCCGGTCGAGGCGGTCGTCGATGCGGTGGCTCAGCTCCTCCCGGACCCAGTTGGGGCAGGCGGCGAGGCGGTCGGCGGTGCTCAGCGGGTAGGGGTAGCCGGGAAAGCCGGCGTCGTCGCAGAGGGCGGCCAGCACCGGTAGCGCCAGCGCCGGGTCCACGTAGCCGGGCAGGTCGATGCGGAAGGCGAAGCGGGCGTCGGGGTCGAGCCGGGCGACGACGATCTGCGTGCCGGGGCCGGCCGCAGGTTCGGTGCGGGCCACCGGAACCCACCACATCGAGCGCGGCCCGAGGCTCTCGTCGGCCATGCGTTCGAGGACCCCCAGCAGCGGGGCCCCACCCCACGAAAGGGCCGTGTGCTTGGTCACCCCGATCAGGGTCACGGCCTGGTCGTCGGCGCGGTCGAGCAGCCCCGCCAGCCAGTCGGGGGCGATGCGCCAGTCGGGCGCCAGGTCGCCGTCGACGAGGACCAGAGCACCGGGGAGGGCCTCGTCAACGCAGGCCGAGGCCTCGGACCACTCGCCCCACTCCCGCAGCAGGTTGACGTCGATGACACATTCGTCGGTCACGGGCGCGCCGAGCTGGCGGCGGATCCCCTCGGATTGGCCGGGGCCGAGCAGCCAGACCCGCAGGGCACCGGCCTCCTCGACCACCGAGCGGCCACCCGACCAGCAGACCCGGGCCGAGCGGGTGGCGAAGACCTGGAGGCAGCGGGCGTCCGCGACCAGGCACTGGCCGCCGTCGACCGCCCAGGCCTGGACCGGTGGGGATTCGGCCCGTTCGAGAGGCCGCGGTTCGAGCGACGTCTCGAAGATGAGCTCGTGGCCGGAGGGGTCCAGCAGGCCGGCCCCCCCCGAGCCGAGCAGGGAGGCCAGGCGCTGCGAGACGGCGTCGAGGGACCCGTCGGTCGGGCCCTCGGTCGCGGGGGCGACCGGGGGCAGGAGTGACAACTTCGGGGAGGAGAGCTCCGGCATCGGGAAGAATGTTCTCATGCCCCGCGCCATCTGGAGTGGATCAGTGAGCTTCGGGCTGGTCAATGTGCCAGTGAAGCTGACCACAGCCCAGTCCCCGAAGGACGTCCGCTTCCACCAGCTCCACGACGCCGATGGGGCCCGGATCAGCCAGAAGCGGGTCTGTTCGGCCGACGGGGAAGAGGTCGACTACGGCCACATCGTGAAGGGATACGACGTCGGCGGGGGTCGCTACGTGGTCGTCGAACCCGAGGAGCTGGCATCCATCGACGTCGAGATGACCCGCAACATCGACATCGAGGAGTTCGTGGACCTCTCCGAGATCGACCCGGTCTACTTCGAGAAGTCCTACTACCTCGTCCCCGACGGGCGGGCCGAGAAGCCCTACGCCCTGCTCGTGGAGACCATGCAGAGGTGCGGGAAAGTGGCGCTCGGGCGGTTCGTGCTGCGGACCAAGCAGTATCTGGCCGCCTTGAGGGCCCGCGACGGTGTCCTGGTGCTGTCGACCATGCTCTACTCCGACGAGGTGGTAGACCCGGGGACCCTCGAAGTGCCGACCGCGCAGAACACCTCGCCGAGCGAGCGGGAGCTGCAGATGGCCGCCCAGCTGGTCGAGTCGCTCTCCGCGCCCTTCGAGCCCGACAAGTACCGGGACGACTACCGGGAGAAGGTCCTGGCCCTGATCGAGGCCAAGGCCGACGGTGAGATCATCTCGGCCCCCGAGCCGGCGGGCGAACCGGCGCCGGTGGTCGACCTGATGGCCGCGCTGGAAGCCAGCCTGGCCCGGGCCCGCCAGTCGGCCTGACCGCACCGTAGGCGGAGACGGCCTTCAGACACCGGCTTCGGCGGGGAGGCGGCCGGTCCGGATGGCCTCGACCAGCGTCTGGTATCCCGCTCGTTCTGGTCGGCGTAGGCCGAGACGAATCGGGCGATCGCCTGCATCAGGCGCGGCCCGGCGACGACCCGTTCGCCGTGCTGCTTGTAGGTGCTGCGGGGCCGGCGCGCGCACACCTGGGCGGACGGCGCCGCCGGCCAGGGGCTGATCCGGACGGGGCCGGGCTTCAGAAGCGGATGCCCGACAGGTCGGGTATCCAGTGCCCGGCCCGCTCGGTGGCTTCCCTCCAGCGGTCCCGCCCGGGGTCCCTCCCGCTCGGGGCCACCACCACCCGGGGCGACCAGGCGGCGGCGATCTGATCCAGGTCGTCCCACATGCCGACCCGCAGGCCGGCCAGGTAGCCGGCCCCGAGAGTGGTCGCCTCCATTTCGGGCGACACCTCCACGGGCCGGCCGCAGGCGTCGGCGAGGGCCTGGACGAAGACCTCGTTGACCGACATCCCGCCGTCCACTCTGAGCGACGGGATGGACAGGCCGGTGTCGACTTCGGTGGCCTCGAGCAGGTCGGCTCCGGAGTGGGCCACCCCCTCCAGCACGGCGCGCACGAGCTGAGCCCGGCCGCTGCCCCGGGTCAGTCCGAACACCGAACCTCGGGCACCGAAATCCCACTGGGGCGTCCCGAAGCCGAGCAGGGCGGGCACCATGATCACCCCGCCGGCGTCTTGGCAGCCGACCGCCACGACCTGCGAGGCGGCGGCATCGTCGAGGACGCCCAGGTCCTCGACCAGCCAGTCGACCGCCGACCCGGCGCAGAGCATGATGGCCTCGCTACCCCAGGTGAGCGCGCCGGCGATCCGCCAGGCGATGATCGGAAAGCAGCCCCGCTCGGTGCGTACCTCGGCCGACGGGGGGTTCGGTCCGAGGCACACGTCGAGCATGGCGCCGGTACCGAAGGTGGCCTTGGCCAGGCCCGGCCGGGTGCAGGACTGACCGATCAGGGACGCCTGCTGGTCGCCGACCACGGCGGTCAGCGGCAGGTCGCCGAGGCTCACCGCGACCCCGAGGTCGCCCGCGGTATCGGTGATCTGCGGCAGCCACGCCGGATCGAGGCCGAGGACCTCGAGGCGATCGCCGCGCCAGCCGCCGGTGGCTGCGCTGTAGAGCCCGGTGACGCCGGCGTTGGTGGCGTCGGTCAGGTGCCGGGCGCCCCCGGTGAGGTTCCAGACGATCCAGCTGTCGACCGTCCCGAGGCGCAGGTCGGCGGGACGGTCGGCGCCCATCTGCTCGACGTGCCAGGCGAACTTGGTGGCCGACTCGCTCGGCGAGAAGCGCAGACCGGCCCCCTGCAGCTCCAGGCAGCGGCCCACCGTGCGGAGGTCCTGCCAGCCCAGACCCGGCCCGACGGGCTGGCCCGTCACCCCGTCCCAGGCCACCGTCGACGCCCGTTGGGTGGTGACCCCGAGGGCCAGGGGCGGGGTGGGGCAGCGGGCGAGGGTCTCGGCGGCGGCCTCCAGCGCCGCTCGGGCGAGGGCCGCCGGATCGAACTCGACCAGCCCGGGGAAGGGGACCGACGCAGGGGTGGCCCGGCGGGCGACGTGGAGCACCGCGCCCCCGTCGTCGACGAGGGCGGCCCGCACGCTGGAGGTACCGACGTCTATGACCAGCACCCCGCTCATCGGGGCCGACCGGCGCAGCTGCGGTGACCCTCGGGCCGATTGATCAGTTGGGTGGCGCTCACGGAACCGAGACGGTACCGAAAGGATCGTCGAGGCCCAGCTTTCCGGGGTTCAGCACTCCGGCCGGGTCGAGTGCGACCTTGACCCGCTGCAGTACGTCGAGGGACCGTCCGAGGGCCGCCGGCAGGTAGCGGGCCCGGTTGAGGCCGACACCGTGATGGTGCGAAATGGATCCGCCGTGGGAACGCGTCACCTCGGTCACCGCGTCGAAGGCCTGCCGGTAGTAGGACTCGGCGGCCGGGCGGCCCGGATCGGGCGCTCGCCCGGCGAAGGTGAAGTACAGGCAGGCCCCGTCGGGGTAGGCGTGGGACTGATGGACCGACGCCGCCACGGTGCCGTCGACGCGGTGCAGGCGCTCGACGGCATCCCGGTGAATGGCCGCCAGCGCGCTCCACCGGGCCGCGACCTCCACCGTGTCCACGACCAGACCGGCGGCCACCAGGTCGGCGATGGGAGGGATGTGGTTGCGCCGCTCGAGCCAGGCTCCCGCCAGTTCAGGGTGGCGCCGGCGGGCTCCGGCGCGACCGGCCTCCTCGTCGACCACGGTCATCGTGGCATCGACGATCACGGGGTCGCCCTCATCCACGACGACGAGCAGGCAGCCGTCCCCCACATCGAAGTTGCGGGCCGACTCGCTGCGGTCGTAGAGGCGCAGCACGGCGGGGGTGGCGCCACGGCGGAGGACCCGCCGGCACACGTCGAGGCCGGCGTCGAAGCTGTCGAAGCTGAAGGCCGAGCGGCGCTCGGCGGCTGCCGTCGGGTGCACCCTCAGGGTGGCCGAGGTGATGACTCCGAGGGTTCCCTCGCTGCCCACGAACAGCTGGGTCAGGTCGGGCCCGGTGGCCGATCGGGGGGCTGTCCCACCGGTGCGCACCAGACCGGCTGCGGCCGTGGCCACCTCCAGCCCCACGACCATGTCCTCGATCTTGCCGTAGCGGGTGGAGTACTGGCCGGCGCTGCGGCAGGCCAGCCAGCCGCCGACGGTGGACAGGTCGAACGACTGGGGCCAGTGCCCGAGGGTCAGGCCCGCGGCGCCGAGCCGGGCCTCGAGATCGGGCCCGAAGGTGCCGGCTCGGACCTCGACGAGCAGGTCGTCGGCGTCGATGCCGACCACCCCGTCGAGGCCGGTCAGGTCGAGCGACACCCCGCCGTGGACCGGGACGCTGCCGCCGCAGACGCCGCTGGCTCCGGCGAAGGGGGTGACGGCCACGCCCGAACGGCTGCAGAGGTCGACAACCTCGGCCACCTCGCCGGCCGAGCCGGGTCGGCAGACGGCGGCGGGCAGGGCCGGGGCGGTCCCGTCGTGGGCCCACACGGCCGACAGGGGCCACCAGTCCCGGCCGGCGTCGACCCGGTCGTCGTCGGTGACGCTGACCGACGCGCAGATGGCCTGCAGGCGGGCGACGAGATCGGGGTCGAGGTCGGGCCCGGGTCCGAAGCGGGCCGGGCGGCGGGCGGCCCCCGCGTCGAGGGGAGCCGGCCGCGGCGAACGTCTCAACGGACCGGGATGGTGTCGGTGGGGCTCTCGGCGGCGAGCTCGGCCCGGATCAAGGCTTCGAAGGCGGCCACCTGGGAGGCTCTCTGGTCGTCGCTGAGACCCAACTCGTCGCCGAGGAGATCGGCCACGCGGGGGGCGACCCGCAGGGCGGCGTCGCGGTGGAGGATGAGGGCCCGGGTGCGGCGAGCCAGTACGTCGGTGACGGTGAGGGCCATCTCCGACCGGGCCGCCCACACCACCTCGGCGGTGATATACGGCAGCTGCGGGTCGAGCAGGGCGGTCAGGCCCGGGCGGGCGCGGCAGAGGTCCATCACGCTCGCCGTCTCGGAGCCGTAGCGGCCCCAGAGGTGGCGGAAGGTCGCCTGGTCGAGGCCCAACTGGGCCGCCCGGGCCTGCAGATCGCCGGGCGCACGGCCGCCGTCCTCGCCCCCGAGCAGGGTGAGGCGGCCCGTCCGCGACCGCGGCGCCCGGACGGGCCGGCCCGGGATGGAGCGCGACCAGCGGGGGGAGCGGAGCCCGACGACGGTGTCCACGGTGTCGGCGGCCATCTTGCGGTAGGTGGTCAGCTTCCCCCCGGTGACGGTCACCAGCTCGTCGGCGCCGACCGAGATGCGATGCCGGCGCGACAGGTCGGCGGTGCGGGCCCGTCGGGTGTCGCTCACGAGCGGTCGCAGGCCGGCCCAGGTGGCGGTCACGTCGTCGGGGACCAGGTCGGCGCCGGTCCAGGAGTTGACCGCGTCGAGCAGGTAGGCGACGTCCTCGGGTCGGCAGAGGGGCTCGTCGAGGGAACCTGTGTAGTCGGTGTCGGTCGTCCCGACATAGGTGTAGCGACGGGCCCCGCTCGGCCCGTCGGCCTCGTCGGCGGCCCAGGGCACCACGAATATCGAGCGACGGTCGCCCGGTACGGTCAGCACCACGGCCTGACTGCAGGGCAGGCGCTCGGAGGGAACGGTCAGGTGGATGCCCTTGGCCGGGCGGATGGACACCCCGTCGGCCCCGGACGGGCCGAGTCGGCCGACCTCCTCGGCCCACACGCCCCCGGCGTTGACCACCGCCGCGGCCCGGACGGTGGAGCCGTCGGCCAGTCGTACCCCCCGCACCTTGCCCCCCTCGACCAGCAGCGAATCCACCGGTGCGTGGTTGGCGGCCGCGGCTCCGTAGCGGGCCGCGGTCCGGGCCAGGGCCAGGGTGAGGCGGGCGTCGTCGGCCTGGGCGTCCCAGTACACGAACGCCGCCACCAGTCGATCGGTGCGAAGAACCGGGAAGTGGGTCAGGGCCTCCCCGGCACCGACCCGGCGGTGGCGGTGACCGATGCGCAGACCGCCGGTCAGGTCGTAGAGCCACAACGCCGACGAGTAGGCCTTGGCCACGCTGCGGCTAACCACCCCGTCCCGGCCGAACAGGGGGATCAGGAAGGGAAGGGGGTGCACCAGGTGGGGGGCGTTGCGCAGCAGGCGCTGGCGCTCGTGGAGGGCCTCGTAGACCAGGAGGTAGTCGTGCTGCTGCAGATAGCGCAGCCCACCGTGGACCAGCTTGGACGATTTGGACGAGGTGCCCTGGGCGAAATCTCCGGCCTCCACCAAAGCGGTGCGCAGGCCCCGGCTGGTCGCGTCGAGGGCCACCCCGCACCCGGTGACGCCGCCGCCCACTACCACCAAGTCGAATTCCTCGGCCCGCATCCGGGCCAGGGACGCCTCCCGGTCGAATGCGGCGACGGTCACCACGACAAACTACCAAGAACCTCCCCAACAACGATTGTTAGGTACTAAGCTTTGTTGTGTGAGGACCGCGGCAGAGATGACCGACCTGTTCCGTGCCCGCGGGCTCAAGGTCACACCTCAGCGGGAGTTGATCTTCGAGGTTCTCGCCGGAGCCGGGCACCACCCGAGCGCCGATGCTGTGTACGCCGAAGCGCGGAACCGGATGCCGACCATGTCGTTGCGCACGGTCTATCAGACGCTCAACGATCTGGTGGACATGGGCGAGCTGCAGACCCTCGATCTCGGGACCGGATCGACCCGCTTCGATCCGAACACCGACGCCCATCATCACCTGGTCTGCAACGGCTGCGGGAAGGTCCGGGATCTCTACGCCGACTACAGCCACCTCCGCGTGCCCGAGGGCGCCGCCACGGGGTTTGCGGTGGGCGCCGCCGAGGTCGTGTTCCGGGGGCTGTGCGAAGACTGTAAGAACCATCTCAACCCAAAGACAAGAGAGCAAGGAGCTGACTGATGCCCGATCTGAAGGACACCAAGACCCACGAGAACCTGAAGGAGGCGTTCGCCGGGGAGAGCCAGGCCAACCGCCGTTACCTCTACTTCGCCCAGAAGGCCGATGTGGAGGGCTACCCGGACGTGGCCGCGCTGTTCCGGTCCGTCGCCGAAGGTGAGACCGGTCACGCCTTCGGGCACTTCGACTTCCTCGCCGAGGTCGGCGACCCGGTGACCGGGGTGGCCGTGGGCGACACCGAGGACAATCTGAAGTCGGCCATCGAAGGGGAGACCTACGAGTACACCGAGATGTACCCCGGCTTCGCCAAGACGGCCCGGGAGGAGGGTTTCGACCAGATCGCCGAGTGGTTCGAGACCCTGGCCAAGGCCGAGAAGAGCCACGCCGGGCGCTTCACCAGCGGTCTGCAGTCCGTTTCCTGACCGGTAGCCGGCCGTAGTCGGCTGGCCGGGGAGGATCCGGGTGGTGTGACGAGTCCGTGCCACCCGGGTCCCCCCCTTTCTTTTTCTTCTTGGAGATGAAGCGTTGACCACGTCATACGACCCCAGTCACCCGGCCTACTACGACGAGAAGGACCTGCGCGGCGAGCTGGAGAGGGTCTACGACCTGTGCCACGGGTGCCGCCTGTGCCTGTCGCTGTGCCCGTCCTTCCCGACCATGTTCAACCTGATCGACGCCCGCGACGGTGATGTTGCGGCGATGACCCCGGCCGAGCAGGACCAGGTGGTGGACGAGTGCTACCAGTGCAAGCTCTGCTACGTGAAATGCCCCTACATCCCGCCCCACGAGTGGGAGCTGGACTTCCCCCGGCTGATGCTGCGGGCCGCCGCGGCCCGCCCCAAGACGCTGAAGGATCGCATCACCACCCAGGCCCTGGCCCGCACCGACCAGACCGGGAAGTTGGCCAGCGCGGTGGCTCCCCTGGCCAACAAGGCCCTGGGCCAGCCGGGTTCGCCGGCCCGGCGGCTGATGGACCGGTTGGTCGGCATCGCCTCGGAACGGATTCTGCCTCCCTACGCCCGGGTCCGGTTCAGCACCTGGTTCAAGAAGCGCCCGACGCCCCGTCTGGGCCGAAGCGAGCAGGGCCGGGTGGCGGTCTTCCCGACGTGCCTGGTCGAGTACCAGAACCCGGCCATCGGCCAGGATCTGGTCAAGGTCTACGAGCGCAACGGCGTGAGCTGCAGCCTGGCCGAGGGCGCCGGCTGTTGCGGGGCGCCGTGGCTGCACAGCGGCGAGTTCGACGCCTTCAAGAAGCAGGCCGCCAAGAACGTCGCCCGTCTGGCCGAAGAGGTCCGGGCCGGCCGGGACATCGTGGTGGCCCAGCCCACGTGCGGGTACGTGCTGAAGCGGGACTACCCCGAGTACCTGAAGACCCCCGAAGCCGAACTGGTCGGTTCGCACACCTACGACGCGGCCGAGTACCTGTGGCGGCTGCACAAGGGCGAATCGACGTCGCTCGACACCGACTTCAACGGGGAGGTACCGGCCACCACCGCGTACCACGTCCCCTGTCACCTCCAGGCGCAGAACATCGGCCTGCGCAGCCGGGACCTCATGAAACTCACCGGCACCAAGGTGACCGCCGTCCAGAAGTGCTCCGGCATCGACGGCACCTGGGGCCTGCGCTCGGAGAACTTCGAGCTGTCCCGAAGGGTCGCCCAGCCTCTGAAGGACGGTCTGGAGAAGGCCGCCGCCGAGGTGGTGACCGGGGACTGCCAGTTGGCCAACGGGGCCATCGTCTTGGAGACCGGGGTGGTACCGGTGCACCCCCTGCAGTTCATGGCCCGGGCTTACGGGATCACCCCCGAGCCGGGCGAGGAGTCCCGATGACGGGGCGTCACCTGACCCTGGACGACATCGCCGATGCCCGGGCCTACGAGCGCCAGCGCAGCGAGTTCCGGGACCACATCATCGAGCTCAAGAAGAAGCGCCGGGTGGCGGTGGGCCCGGTGGTCAGCGTGGTGTTCGAGAACCGCGAGACCATCCGCTTCCAGATCCAGGAGATGGCCCGGGCCGAGCGCCTCCTGTCCGACCAGGCCATCCAGACCGAGCTGGACACCTACAACCCCCTGATCCCCGAACCGGGTGAGCTGTCGGCGACGTTGTACGTCGAGCTCACCAGCCGGGAGGAGATGGAGCACTGGCTGCCCCGCCTGGTCGGCATCGAGCAAGCCGTGCGGCTGGAAATCCACCCGGCCGGCAACGGAGCGGGGCCCACGGTCATCTCCTGCCTGGTGGACCCCGACCACGCCGCCCACCTGACCCGCGAGGAGGTCACCGCAGCCGTGCATTTCGTGCGCTTCGAGCTGTCCGCCGAGCAGGTCGTGCAGTTCCGCACCGGTCAGGTCGCGCTCGGAATCGATCATCCCGCCTACCGCGAGAGCACCGTGTTGGGCCAGGACACCAAGGACAGCCTGCTCGCCGACCTGGAGGGCTAGACAGGCGCCGAACCGTAGGCCAGACTGGGCCCGGACCGACCACCGCC
Organism: Actinomycetes bacterium; assembly: GCA_021838445.1. GTDB lineage: Bacteria > Actinomycetota > Acidimicrobiia > Acidimicrobiales > Palsa-688 > JAKCDU01. The sequence goes on from JAKCDU010000015.1 coordinate 24,214, forward strand.
GCGCCGGGAGCCCAGCTGCTCCGGAACCGGCGACCGGTCGCCGGTGTAGAACGGAAATCGGACCATGACCAACCCCAAGGACAGCCAGATGCCGGTGTGGCGCCAACGAGCGGCTTGCCGCGGCGTCGACCCGGACATCTTCTACCCCGTCTCCGACGAGGAGGCCGAGGACGCCAAATCCATCTGCCGGGGCTGTGCGGTGCAGGAGCTGTGCCTCGAGTGGGCCTTGTCCAACCGGGAGAAGGAAGGGGTCTGGGGCGGGGCGACCGAGCGTGAGAGGCGGCGGATCATCCGGCGCCGGCGCCGGACCGCCTGATCGTCCATCCCACCCCGTGACCCAGACCCTCGATGACCTCGGTGGTTGGCGCGGCGTCCTGAGCCGGGTGGCCGCCCGGGAGGACCTGACCGCCTCCGAGTCGGCGTTGGTGCTCGGTGAGATCCTGGCCGGCAACGCCACCCCGGCCCAGATAGCCGCGGTGATGTTCGGATTGCGCTGCAAGGGTGAGACGGTGGAGGAGATGACCGGGATGGTCTCGGCCATGCTCGCTGCCGCGGAGCGGGTGGACCTGCCCGCCGACCTGGCCGGGCGGGTCATCGACACGTGCGGGACCGGGGGCGACCGCAGCGGAACCATCAACGTGTCCACCATCGCCGCCCTGGTCGTGGCCGGGGCGGGGGTGCCGGTCTGCAAGCACGGGGGGCGGGCGGCCTCGTCGCAGGCCGGATCGGCCGACGTGCTCGAAGCGCTGGGCGTGGCCATCGAACTGGACCCCGAGGGGGTGGCCCGCTGCGTGACCGAGGCGGGTATCGGTTTCTGCTTCGCGCCGCGCTACCACCCGGCCATGCGTCACGCCATCCCCGTCCGGCGCGAGTTGGGAGTTCCTACGGCGTTCAACTTTCTCGGCCCACTGGCCAACCCGGCCCGGGTCCGCCGCCAGGTGGTCGGTGTCGGCGACCCGTCCATGGCGGCCCGGATGGTGGCCGTGCTGGCCGCCGGGGGTGCCTCCCGGGTGATGGTCGTCCACGGCGCCGGCGGCCTCGACGAGCTCTCCACCACCGGACCCTCGACGGTGCACGAGTACCGCGACGGAGCCTTCGAGGAGCACACCGTGGACCCCGCGGAGCTGGGACTGGCGCCGGCCACGCTCGAGGACCTGCGGGGTGGGGATGCGGCTACCAACGCCGGGCTGGCCCGGCGGGTGCTCGAAGGCGAGAGCGGTCCCCGCCGGGACATCGTCGTGCTCAACGCGGCTGCCGGTCTGGTGGTGGGGGGGGCCAGCCCCGATCTGCGGTCGGGTATCGAGCTGGCCGGGGCGGTCATAGATGACGGCCGGGCGCGGTCGTGCCTGGAACGTTTGATCTCGTCGTCGCAGGCGGGCCGCGCCGCCCACCCCCCGGCCAGCTGATCCCGCTCGCGGGCTACGGCCGGGCCCGGGAGCTGGCCGAATGCCGGCTCAGTCGGAGCCGATCTCCCAGATGGCGTCGAGGTCCTTGCGGCTGTAGGCCTGAAAGGCGATGAGGGTGCGGGTGTCGACGACCCCTTCGAGCTGGGAGATACGACGGGTCACCACCTCGGCGAGCTCTTCGTGGTGGCGGACCCGGACCACCGCCACTATGTCGGCGTGGCCGGCCACGGAGTAGACCTCGCTGACCCCGTCGACGGCCGCCAGCTCGGCCGCCAGGTCGGCGACGCGCGCCGGATGGCCGTCGATCAACACGAAGGCGTGGACCATTCCTGCTCCTAACCCGAACCGGTCGGACTCCGGATCTCTGCCCAAGGTAGTGCGCCGGTAGCATCCGCCGGTGGCCCTCCCGCAGCCGTCCGTGACCCAGCTCCGGTCGGTCCTGACCCTTGCCTTGGACCTGGCCCGTTCGGCCCCGCCCGGCCACCCCCTGCCCGGGCCGGTGAGAGGCCTGGTCCGCGGGCGCCGCCTACCGGTCACCTGGGAGGCCACGCTTCGGCGGGCTCTCCAAGACGACGAAGCCTTTCGGCGATGGGTCGCGGAAGCCGCCTCCGAGGAGGAGCTCGGTCGCCTGGGCTGGTTGTGGCTCCATCGACCCGACGGGTGGTCGGAGGCCGTGGCCGAGTTGATGGACGCCGACGCCGAGGACAAGGAGGTGCTGCGGCTGGCCGCTCGGGTGGCCGACCTGGAGGCTTCCCTGGCGGACGCCCACTCAGCGGCCGGTTCGGCGGTGGCGGCCAGCGAGGACCGGGCGGCGCTCCACTCGAACCTGCTGGCCGAAGCCCAGCAGGAACTGGTCCGCAGCCAGGCCGAGGTCCGCCGAGAAGCCAGCCGTCACGACCGCGAAGCCGCCCGGCTGCGGGCTCGCGTCGCCGCCCTCGAGCAGGCGGCAGCCGAAGCAGGAACCCAGCGGGAACGCCTCGAGGCCCGGGCTGCGCTGCTCAGCGAGGAACTGGCCCGGGCCCGGTCGCGCGTCGCCGAGATGGAGGGGAGGGCGCGGCGGGCCGAGGGGCGCGTCGGGGTACTCGAGGCGGAGAAGCGGACCGCGGCCGAGGCGCAGGCCCGGGCGCGCTCGGCGGAGCAGGCCGTCCGGTCGGCGGCGGCCGCCGCGGTGTCCCGGGCGGCCAAGACGGCATCGGAGCTCGGTGCGGTCCTGGCCGAGGTGGCCGGCCACCTCCACCAGCCGGGGCCGTCCGCCTCGGGGGCCGTCGCCCAGGCCCGGCCGGCGGCGACTGGGAGCCCGGCGGTCAACCCCGGTGGGGTGCGATCCGGGGGGACCGGCTATTCCGGTGCGGCCCGGGCCGCGGGCGGCGGCCGGGAAGGCGAGGGGCGTCGCCGGGCCCCGGAGCCGGCGCTGAGCCTCCCCCTCGGGGTCACCGCCGATTCTCCCGAAGCCGCCGCCCACCTGATCCGGGCCGACGGCGTCCACCTGATCGTCGACGGCTACAACGTGGCCCTCCGGTCGTGGGCCGTGGGAACCGACGGGTTGCCGGCCGGGGGCGACCTGGCCGACCTGCGTCAGCGCCTGGTGGATGCGCTGAGCGAACTGGCCCTGAGGTCGCGGGTGGGCATATCGGTGATCTTCGACGGGGACCAGGCCAGCCGGGTGTCGGCGCCGGGGCCGGCCGGCCCCTGGTTGCAGATCGTCTTCAGTGCCTCCGGGGTGGAAGCCGATCAGGTGATCCTCGACACGGTCGTGGCCCGCCGGCCGCACGGGCCGGTCCTGGTGGCCACCGACGACCGAGCCGTGCAGGAGGCGGCTGGGCGGCGGGGAGCCAACGTTTTGTCCTCGGTGCAGATGCTGGGCCTGCTGAACCGTCACACCCCCCTGGGATGATCTCGGACATGGACTCTCTGACCTTCAGCTGTGACGAGTGCTCCATGCGGTCCACGTCGGCGTGCGAGGGCTGTGTGGTCACCTTCATCTGCGACCGCGAGCCAGACGATGCCGTGGTGATAGACGTGGCCGAGGCCCGCGCCATGCGCCTGCTCGGCCGGTCGGGGCTGATACCTCCGCTGCGTCACCGGGCCTGCGGCTGACTTCCCGGTCGGGCCGGCCGACCCTCGGATGAGCGGTTTGTCCCATCCATATGCCGGGGCCCCGCCGGTGGATGGTACCGTGCCGCGATGGGTACCTCCCCTGGCCGAGGCGCGTCCGCAAACCTGCGACGGCTCTACGTTGTGGGCTACTCCGCCGAACACGGCGGCCTGCTCCTGTCCACGCGCACAGGGGCCCGTACGGGGACCCACGTCCTCGAGATCGACGACTCCGTGCTCGACGAGCTGGAGCGGGCGGGTAGGCGGCGAGCGTCCAAGGCCGCCGGCCCGACCCGAGGCGGTGACCAGAGCGCCCTGACGCCCCGGGAGATGCAGGCCCGGTTGCGGGCCGGCGAGTCGATCGAGGAGGTCGCCGCCGAGGCCGGGGTGGGCGTCGACTGGGTCGAGCGTTTCGCCAATCCGGTGCTGGCCGAGTTGGCCGCGGCGGTGGACCGGGCCCGCGACGCCGTTCTGCACTCGGTCGACGCCGGACCCTCCGACCACCCGCTCGGGGTCTCGGTCCGCCAGAACCTGGCGTCGCGGGGGATCATCCTCGACGACGAGGAGTTCCGTTCGGGCTGGTCGGCCCGCCATCTCTTCGGCCCCGAGTGGTGCGTGTCCTTCCGCTACCGGAGCCGGGGTCGGGAGCTGAGCGCCGAATGGACCCTCAACAGCCAGAGCGGGACGATCGGCGCCCGCAACAGCTCCGGGGAGGAGCTCGGTCACAGCGGCTCGCGCCCGGTGACGGCCCGGACCCCCCGATCGCGCCCGGCCAGGACCGAGTCGCTGGCCCCGCCCGATGATTCGCCTACCACCACGCCGCCGAGCGGCGCGGCCCAGACTGCCCCCCCGACCCCGCCGGCCGGCGCCGAGAGCGCCGGGTCTGGTGAGGTCGCCCAGTCTCCGGTGGCCGGGGGCGCAGCCGGTCCAGCGGGGCCGGGGGGACTGGTCGCTGCGGTGCCCACCGCCGGGGTCGGCGAGGTCGCTGTCGCGGTCTCTGTGGCGCCGACTGGCGGGGTCAGCGGGGTCGGCGAGGTCGGCGAGGTCGCTGAAGCGGTCGGGCCCGAGGGGCTGGTCGATGCCCCGCCGGAGGGCCTCGTCGAGGCGGGCGCGCCGGGCGCGCCGGCGCGTAACGAAAGGCGGCGCCGGCCCCACGCCCAGACCAGCTTGCCTCTCATCGATCGAGCGGGGACGCCGCCCCCGGTGGGCGCCGCGGATTGACCGGCATTCCGGAGCTGGCCGACGAACTCCGGCGTATCGGCCGAGAGGCCGGGCTGGACTCCGTGGGCATCTGCCACGCCGAGCCCTTCGACGGGGCCCGAACTGCCATCGAGCATCGGCGGGCCAGCGGCGAGTCGGCCGGGATGCAGTTCACCTTCCGCAACCCGGCCCGCTCCACCGATCCCCGAGCCACGCTGCCCGTGGCGCGGGCCCTCTTCGTCGGGGCCCGCGGCTACTACCGCCAGCCCGTCGGCCCCGCCGGCCCCGCCGGTCCGGCGCCGGCCGCCCGCGTCGCCCGCTACTCCTGGTCGGACCACTATGCGCTTCTGCGGCGCGCTCTGGGCGAGGTGGCCAACCGCCTCGTGGAGGAGGGATGGTCGGCGCGGGTCCTCGTCGATGACAACGCTCTGGTCGATCGGGCCGCCGCGGTACGCGCCGGCCTCGGCTGGTACGGCAAGAACACCAACGTCCTCCTGCCCGGTAAGGGCTCGTGGTTCGTCCTGGGCTCGGTGGTCACCGACGCCCCCATCGCGCCGGTCGCCGTGGTCGAGGAGGTGGCCGACGGCTGCGGCGGCTGCCGCCGGTGCCTCACGGACTGCCCTACGGGGGCCCTGGTCGAGCCGGGGCGTCTCGACGCCCGCCGCTGCCTGGCCTGGCTGCTGCAGGCCCCTGGTCCGTTCCCCGTCGAACACCGGGAAGCTCTCGGGGACCGGATATACGGCTGTGACGCCTGCCAGGAGCGCTGCCCGGTCAACCGCCGGGCGCTCGCCGATCGACCGGCGGCGGCGGCCGGACCGGCGGACCGGCCCTGGCTCGCCGCGCTCGACCTGCTCGACGCCACCGACGGGGAACTGGAGCGACTGGTGGGGCGGTGGTACATCCCCGGCCGGGAGATGCGTTACGTGAGGCGCAACGCCCTCGTCGTGCTGGGCAACGTGGCCCGGGGCGACGACCCGGCCGTGGTCGCCGCCCTGCGGCGCTACCTCGACCACGACGATCCCCTCCTGCGGGGCCATGCCGTATGGGCGGCGGGGCGTCTCGGCCGGCGCGACCTCATCGACGAACGCGATGACGACGATGGATTCGTGACCGGCGAGCTCGCCCGCGCCCGGGCCCCGAAGTGACCCGCCATCTGCTGGTCACCAACGACTTCCCGCCCAAGGTCGGAGGCATCCAGACCTACCTGTGGGAGCTGTGGAGGAGGCTGCCCGCCGACGACTTCACCGTGCTCACCAGCCCCTACGAGAAGGCCGCCGACTTCGACCGCGACCAGCCCTTCGAGGTGATACGCACCCGGGAGCCGGTACTGCTGCCGAGCCCGTTCATGTCCCGCCGCATCCGGCGGTTGGCGGCGCGCACGGGGGCGGAGGCGGTGGTGCTCGACCCGGCCGTGCCCCTCGGGGCCGTCGGTCCCTACCTGGGCATCCCCTACGCCGTGGTGCTCCACGGGGCCGAGGTGACGGTACCGGGGCGCCTGCCGGTGACCCGGCCGATCCTCGGCCGGGTGTTGAGAGAGGCGTCGCTGATCATCTCGGCCGGGGGCTATCCGGCGGCCGAGGCGGCGCGTGCGGCGGGCGGGGAGTTACCCCCGATCGCCCACGTGCCCCCCGGGGTGGACGTGGCCCGCTTCGTTCCCCTGGACCACCTGGGGAAGGCCAAGGCCCGTCTCCGCCTCGGTCTGCCCGGCTCCGGTCCCCTGGTCACCAGCGTGAGCCGGCTGGTGCCGAGGAAGGGCATGGATGTCCTCATCGAGGCCGCCGCCCGGCTCCGCCACCGCCACCCTGATCTCACCGTGGCTATCGCCGGGGGCGGGCGCGACCGGGACCGGCTGGAACGGCTGGTCCGGCGCCGCGGCGCCCCGGTCCGGCTTCTCGGTCGCCTGGCCGACGATGACCTGGCGGACTTCTACGGGTGCGGCGACGTGTTCGCCCTGCCCTGCCGGAGCCGATGGGGTGGCCTCGAGCAGGAGGGCTTCGGGATCGTGTTCCTCGAAGCGGCGGCCGCCGCGGTGGCATCGGTGGCGGGGCGCAGCGGGGGTGCCGCCGAGGCTGTGGCCGAGGGCCGGACCGGGGTGGTCGTGGCCGAGCCCCACGATGCGGCGGCGGTGGCCCGGGCCGTAGGCGACCTCCTCGACGACCCTGGGCGGGCCCAGGAGTGGGGTGCCGCGGCCCGGGTCCGGGCCATCGAAGAGTTCTCCTACGACGTCCTGGCCCGACGATTGAAGTCGGCGCTGGACGATTTCACCCGGTCCGCGGCGCGCTGAGGCCGCTGGGCAGACTACGTTGCAGAAGCGGGACAGTGCCAAGGAGGTTCCCACCCGTGGAGGAACAGGTCGCCGAACGGATGATCATCGGGGGGACGCCGGAACACTGCTACGAGGTGCTCGCCGGCTTCGAGCGGTACCCGGAATGGGCCGCCGACATCAAGTCCGTCCATGTCGAAGAGCGTGACGGCGCCGGACGCCCCTCGCTCGTCACCTACCGCGCCGCGGCCTTCGGGCGCAGCACGTCCTACACCTTGCGCTACGACTACCACCGGGCCCCGGAGGTCCTGTCGTGGGTGCAGGTCGACGGGGACCTGACGCGCCGCCTGGACGGCTCCTATGAGCTCACGCCGGCCGGTGACCACGGCACCGAGATCGTCTACCGCCTGGTCGTCGATCTGAGAGTGCCGCTGCCAGGTTTCGTCAAGCGGCGGGCCGAGGGGCGGATCATGGGTACTGCGCTCAGGGAGTTGAAAGCGGTCGTGGAAGGCTCCCACCCGGGAGGACTGGGCGCCTGGCGTAAGCCGGCGGCCCAGGATTCCTGAGCCGGTCCGGCTGGCCGACGCCGACGACCTGCGGGCCGCCGGCTACCGCAACCTGATCGAGCCGTCCCGCCATCGGGAGGCCGATCGGCTCCCCGCCCATTTCGTGGTCGAGGGGCCCCGGATAGTCGGCCAGCTGCTCGCCGACGGGTGGCCCGTCGAGTCGGTGCTGCTGTCGGCGAACCGCTACGACCGCCGGTCGGACCTCGTCGAGCTGGCCGCCGTCCGGGAGGTCCCGTTGCTGGTGGCGGCCCAGGACCTCTTCGACCGCATCGCCGGATACCACGCCCACCGGGGGGTTCTGGCCCTGGCCCGTCGGCCCCCGGCGCGCCGCGTCGGGGAGGTCATCGGGTTGGCCCGTCTGGTGCTGGTCGTGGAAGGGGTCAACGACCACGAGAACCTCGGAGCGCTGTTCCGCAACGCCGCCGCCTTCGGCGTCCAAGCCGTCGTCCTCGACCCGACCACGGCCGATCCGCTCTACCGCCGCTCCGTCCGGGTGTCGGTCGGGCACGTCCTGAGGGTGCCCTTCGCCCGGGCCGCCGGATGGCCCGCCGAGCTCGCTGCGCTGCGGGCCTCGGGCTGGCGCATCGCCGCGCTCAGCCCACGGGGGACGGTCAGCGTCGGGGAGCTCCGACCAGACGGCCACCGGTGGGCGCTGGTGGTCGGATCAGAGGGCGACGGGCTGTCCGAGGTGGCCCTGGCGGCCGCCGATGTCAAGGTCCGGATCCCGATGGCACCGGGCGTGGATTCGCTCAACGTGGCGACGGCGGCCGCCCTCGGCCTGCACCGGCTGTCGGCCCTCGATCAGACGGGTGGCCCGGCACCGGTTGGGCCCTGAGCCGGGTGGGTGCACGGCGTGGTGACGCCCCGGTGCGGGCGGCCACCGGGCGCGTAAGTTGTCCGGCATGGCCGAAGCCCACCTGGATCATGACCTCGCCGGCCGCGTCGCCGTCGTCACGGGAGGAGCCGGTGGCATCGGTTCGGCGCTGGCCGCCCACCTGGCTGCGGCCGGATGCCGGGTGGCGGTGGTGGACCTCGATCTCGGCCGGGCCGAGGAGACCGCGGGCGGACTGGCCGGCGGACCCCACATCGGGCTCGCCGCCGACGTCGGGGATCCGGGCGGCGTCGAGTCGCTGGTGGGCGACACCGAACGGCGCCTCGGCCTGATCGACATCTACTGCTCCAACGCCGGAGTCATCACCGGCCAGGGGCTGGGCGCCGACGCCGACTGGGAGGCCGGTTGGCGGGTGCACGGAATGGCCCACGTGCACGCCGCTCGCGCCGTCCTGCCCGGCATGCGCGAGCGGCGCTTCGGGGTGTTCGTGGTCACCGCCTCGGCCGCCGGGCTGCTGATGATGATGCAGTCGGCGGCCTACACCGCCACCAAGCACGCCTCGGTGGCCATAGCCGAGTGGCTGGCGGTCAACTACGGCGGCGACGGCGTGCAGTTCCACTGCGTGTGCCCCCAGGGGGTGCTCACCCCCATGGTCCTCGGCGGCTCGGCCACGGCCGAGTCCGAGCTGAAGGCCGCCGGCAACCTGCTCGAGCCCGGGGACGTGGCCGAAGCGGTCATGGCCGCCATCGCCGAGCGGCGCTTCTTGGTGCTGCCGCACCCCGAGGTTCACGGCTACGAGCAGGCCAAGGTCGCCGACCGGGACCGCTGGCTGGCCGGGATGAGGCGCCTGCTGCACCGGGTGACCGGGTGAGTGCCGTCGGGGTGGACATCGGCGGCACGAAGCTCCTGGCCATCAGGGTCGACGACCGGGGCACGGCGGAGACCGAGCCGCTCTACATGGCCGCGCCGGGCACCGCCGAGGAGCTGGTGTCGGCGGTGCTGGCCGCGGCCGGGCAGCTCAGTGGGTCCGGGAGGCCCGAAGCGGTCGGCGTCGGGGTGCCCGGCCTGGTCGACCGCTCCGACACCCTGCTGTTCGCCCCCAACCTGGCCGGGGCGGCCGGAGCCCGAATCGGTTCGGCTCTGCGGGTCGGGGCTTCCGCGGCGCGGGTCTGGGTCGGCAACGACGCCACGGCCGCCGGCTGGGCCGAGTTCCGGGTCGGTGCCGGCCAAGGATCGTCGGACATGCTCATGGTGACGCTCGGCACCGGCATCGGCGGGGGAGTGGTCAGCGGAGGGCAGCTCATCGAAGGGGCCCACCGCTTCGCCGGGGAGTTCGGGCACATGGTGGTCGACCCCAACGGTCCGCTCTGCCCATGCGGCAAGAAGGGATGTTGGGAGCGCTACGCGTCCGGCGCGGGCTTGGGCGTCCTGGCCCGGGAGATGGCGGTGGCGGGCGGCGCGGCGGACCTCACAGCACGCGCCGGCGGGGACCCCGAGCACGTCAAGGGTGAGCACGTGACCGCCGCCGCCGCTGCGGGTGACGCCGCCGCCCTCGAGATCATGCGCCGCTTCGGCTGGTGGGTGGCGCTCGGTCTGGCCAACCTGGCCAACCTGTTCGATCCCGAGGTGATCGTGGTGGGTGGGGGACTGGTCGACGCCGGGGCGGTCCTGATGGACCCCGTCCAGGAGGCCTTCGAAGGGCTGGTGGAGGCGGGGGGTATCCGGCCCATGCCCATCGTCGTGCCGGCCGTGCTCGGACCGCGGGCGGGAGCTATCGGCGCCGGACTTCTCGCCGCTAATGCACCGGGTTCAGCCGGCGTGGGCCACTAACCTCGTAGTCGTGGAGTTCCGCCGGATCAACGGGCTGCCGCCCTACGTGTTTGCCATCATCAACGAGTTGCGCGACGAGGCCCGGCGAGCCGGCCGCGACATCGTGGACATGGGCTTCGGGAATCCCGACATCCCCTCCCCGGAGGTGGCCGTCGAGAAGCTGGCCGAGGCGGCCCGCAACCCCCGCAACCACCGCTACTCGGCATCGCGTGGGATCCCGAAGCTGCGCCTGGCCATCTCCAACCTGTACCTGCGCCGCTACGGCGTGGAGCTGGACCCCGACACCGAGGTGGTCACCACCATCGGGGCCAAGGAAGGCCTCTCCCATCTCATGTGGACGCTCGTGGGGCCGGGCGACACCGCCCTGGTGCCGACCCCGAGCTACCCGATCCACATCTACGCCCCGCTGTTCGCCGGGGCCGACGTCCAGCAGGTGAGGCTGGGCCCCGACCAGGACTTCTTCGCCAACCTGATGGACAGCTGGGAGTCGACCTGGCCCCGGCCCCGGGTGATCGTCTTCTCCTTCCCGCACAACCCGACCACCGAATGCGTGGACCTGGCCTGGATGGAGCGCCTCGTGGCCTTCGCCAAGGAGCACGACGTCATCCTGGTGCACGATTTCGCCTACTCCGACACCGCCTTCGACGGCTTCCAGCCCCCCTCGGTCCTGCAGGTTCCCGGCGCCAAAGATGTGGCAGTCGAGCTGTACACGATGACCAAGTCGTTCTCCATGGCCGGGTGGCGGGTGGCCTTCCTCGTGGGTAACCGCGAGATCGTCCAGGCCCTCACCAAGCTCAAGAGCTACCTCGACTACGGGACCTTCCAGCCCATCCAGATCGCTTCCATCGTGGCTCTGAACGAGGCGCCGGACTATCCCAAGGAAGTCAACGAGATCTATCTCTCGCGCCGCAACGCTCTCTGCGAGGGTCTCAACCGGATCGGCTGGACCCTCGAACCGCCCAAGGGGACCATGTTCGTCTGGGCGCCCATCCCCGAGCCCTACCGGGAGATGGGCTCACTCGAGTTCGCCAAGTTCCTCGTCACCGAGGCCGAGGTGGCCACCTCACCCGGCGTCGGCTTCGGCAAGGGCGGGGAGGGCTTCGTGCGCTTCGCGCTGATCGAGAACGAGAAGCGGATCCAGCAGGCCATACGGAACATGCGCAGGGTGCTCACGAAACTGGGGTGACAAGGTGGCCTACTGGGCCTTGAAGATCATTCTGACCCCGATCCTGCGGGTCATCTACCGCGTCCGGGTGGAGGGCCGTGAGCACCTGCCACCATCTGGACCTTTGATCCTGGCCTCCAACCATCACTCCTTCATGGACAGCATCTTCCTCCCGCTGTGCGTCCCGCGGCGGGTCACCTTCGTGGCCAAGGCCGAGTACTTCGAGAGTTGGAAGACCGCCTGGTTCTTCCGGGCGGTCGGCATGATCCCCCTGAAGCGCGAGGGAGGCAGCGCGTCTGAGCGGGCCCTGGCCGCGGCCCGGGAGGTCCTGACCGGGGGAGGGGTCCTCGGTATCTACCCCGAAGGGACCCGTTCGCCCGACGGGCGTCTCTACCGGGGCCACACCGGCGTGGCCCGTCTGGCCGTGCAGTGCGGGGCCCCGGTGGTACCGGTGGCCCAGTTCGGCACGGCCGAGGTCCAGCCCATCGGGGTGATGGTGCCCAGGCTGTTGAAGCGGGTGACGGTCCGGATGGGACCTCCCCTGCGCGCCGATGAGCACCACGCCGGCGGGGAGGAGGGACCCGGGTCGCTGGACGGCGCTGCCCTCCGGGCTTTCACCGATGAGGTCATGGGGGCCATCGCCGCCCTGTCGGGCCAGGAGCGCGTCGGCGATTACGCCAAGCGCGATCTGGGGCTGCTGGCGGCGCCGGGATCCGATGCCGAGCCCACGCCGGTGCCCGGCTGAGACCGGGTCGTGGCCATGTGGCCGGGTCTGGCGTTGAGACCGGGTCGTGGCCATGTGGCCGGGCCTGGCGTTGCGGCCGGGTCTGGCGTTGCGGCCGGGTCTGGACGCCGCCCACTGGCTGTAACCCGCCGGGCAACTGTCAGAAACAAACGGTTCACAATCGGCTGGTAGCGTCGGAGGCGTGCCGTTCTACACCGTCCGGGTCTGGGTGCCCGACCGCCCCGGGGCACTAGGAGCCGTGGCCAGCCGTATCGGGGCGGTGCGCGGTGACCTGGTGGGGATCGACATTCTCGAACGCGGTGGTGGGCGGGCCATCGACGAGCTGGTGGTCGACCTTCCCTCCGAGTCGCTGGTGGAGCTGCTCGTATCGGAGATCTCCCAGGTCGACGGGGTCGACGTGGAGGACATCCGCCGGGCGAGCGACTCGCTCGCCGATCCCCGTCTCGATGCCCTCGAAACGGCGGTGGCTCTCGTCACCCAGTTCGCCGTGGATCCGCTGCTCGCCAGCCTGGCCCGCAGCAGTCTGCGGGACTTCCAGAGCGACTGGGCCGGCATCGTCGACCCCGACCGCGGTGAGTCGGTGGTCAGCGTCGGTCCAACCCCCCCCACGGAGTGGTTGCAGGCATTCCTGGCCGGCAGCCGGGCCTCCATCGCCCCCCGGCCCGGCGAGGCGGCGCCCGACGACGTGGCCTGGGCGGACCTCGACGTGGCCGGGCTGGTCCTGGTCCTCGGCCGGCAGGGACGGCCGTTCCGGATTCGAGAGCGCCGCCAGCTCACCGCCCTGGCCCGCATCGTCGACACCCGATGGGGTGAGCTCAGCGGGCGGGGCGATCGCTACGCCCAGCCCGGCGCCAGCCGCTGAACCACGGGGCGTTCCCGTCGCCGGCGTTGGCCTCTACCCGCGGTCCGGGATGTCGGGTCCGGCCTAGCCGCGGCCCGGGGGTCAGGGCCAACCCACGGCCCGGCGCACCGCTTCGCCCCAAGAGTGGTAGGCGGCGAGCACCCCGTCGCGGGCGGGACCAGGCCTCGCCTCGGCGTTGGCCGACCACATGGCAGTGATGTCCCCGAGGTCCCACACCCCTTCAGCCACACCGGCCAGGTACGCCGCGCCCAGGGCGGTGCTGTCGGCCGAGGCCGTCCGGCGCACCGGTATACCGAGCACGTCGGACTGCAGCTGCAACAGGAGGTCCATCACCGAAGCGCCACCGTCGATGCGCAGCTCGGGAATGTCCCGGCCGCACACCGCCCGCATGGCGCCGACTACGTCGGCGGTCTGGAAGGCCATGGCCTCGACCACGGCCCGGGCCAGGTGGGCCCGGCCCACCCCCCGGCTGAGGCCCACGATGGTACCGCGGGCGTTCGGGTCCCACCACGGGCTGCCGAGGCCGGTGAGAGCCGGGACGAACACCGCACCGCCGGTGTCGGCCACGGACTCGGCCAACGGGCCGATCTCGGCCGATTCGGAGATCACGCCTAGACCGTCGCGCAGCCACTGCACCGCCGCCCCGGTTACGAATACGGCACCCTCGAGGGCGTAGGAGGTTCCCGCCGGCGATACCTCGCCGATGGACCAGGCCACCGTCGTGAGCAGGCCGTCGGCCGGTGCGGGCGCCTCGCTACCCACGTTCATGAGCACGAAGCTGCCCGTGCCGTAGGTGTTCTTGGTCATGCCCGGCTCGGTGCAGGCCTGCCCGAACAGCGACGCCTGCTGGTCGCCCGCCACACCGCTTATGGGGATGCCGCCGGGTAGGCCGGCCACCACCCCCTCGGCGGTGACCGCCACCCGGGCGCTCGAGGGGGCGATCTCGGGCAGCACGCTCGAAGGAACCCCGAACACCGCGGCGAGCTCGTCGTCCCACGCCAGGGTGTGGATGTCCAACAGCAGGGTACGGGCGGCGTTGGTCGTGTCGGTCACGTGGGCCCGCCCTCCCGACAGGCACCATATGAGCCACGAGTCGACGGTCCCGAAGGCCGTGTCGGCGTCATGGCCGACGCCTCCATCGCGGAGGAGCCACGCCAGCTTGGTGGCCGAGAAGTAGGGGTCCAGAACCAGGCCGGTCCGGGCCCGGATCAGATCCAGGTGACCCTCGGCCCGGAGGTGCTCGCACGCCTCGGCGGTACGGCGGTCCTGCCACACGATGGCCGGGGCCAGGGGGTGGCCGCTCCGACGGTCCCACAGGACCGTCGTCTCCCTCTGGACGGCCAGGCCGATGGAGGCCACCGGCTCGTCGAGATCGACGAGCAGGCCGGCGAGAGTGGCCGACACGGCATCCCAGATTTCCCGGGGATCGTGCTCCACCCATCCCGGGCGGGGGAAGTACTGCGGGAACTCCTGGTAGCGCCAGCCCCGGACCTGCCCCTGCTCGCCGATCGCGACCGAACGTGCCCCGGTCGTGCCGGCATCGATAGCCACGATCACAGCCACGGACGGAACTCTAGAAGTTCCCCGGCGCAGCCCCCCGTCGAAGGGGCGGGGACAGAGGGGCCAGCGCCGGGGTGAGCCGCCGAGGGGGCAGCATCGGCGGCTGTTGTCTTCCTTTGTACCCTGCCGGTGGCGTTTGCATGCCGATCCTGCAGAAAAGAAAATCGGCAAATTGGCCGGGCACGGTGATCGCCCGCTCCACCGTCTCGCCGGGGTGGTGCAGGGGGGTTGGGGAGAAGCCGGACCTTGTCCACCGCGAACAACACAGGTTGGTCCCCCTGTTGCTCCACAGGCGACCCCTTCTACGGTGGGAACCGAGCAGGAACCGGAGGAGTCCGGCGGGGCGCGCAAACCTTCGCGAGCACCCTCGGCCCGACCTGTTTGTCCGGGATCGGCCATTGACAAGCGTGAAACTACGGTGTTGTAATTTGGTCCTCATGTTGTGGGCGGCGGGCGCGACTCGTCGACGAGACCACAACTTCTTGTGGTTACGCCCGCAGACAGTCGAAGAAGGAGAGAGGTATGGCAATAGCCCCCGAGCGCATGGGTATCGGTATCACCCGGTATTTCACCACCGCGGGTGAGAGTCCCTACGACAGCGTCCAGTGGGAGCGTCGGGACGCCCGGATAGTCCACTACGCAACGGGGGCCGTGGCCTTCGAGCAGCTCGGAGTGGAGGTGCCCGCCTCCTGGAGCGTCAACGCCACCAACATCCTGGCCCAGAAGTACTTCCGGGGCACCCTCGGGGAGCCCGACCGGGAGTGGTCGCTGCGTCAGGTGGTGGACCGGGTGGTCGACACCATCACCGCGTGGGGGCGCAAGGACGGGTACTTCCTCGACGACGAGGAGGCGGCGGCGTTCAGTGACGAGCTCAAGTACCTCGTGATCCACCAGCGGGCCGCGTTCAACTCTCCCGTGTGGTTCAACATCGGGGTCAAGGGCGTACCCCAGCAGGGGTCGGCCTGCTTCATCCTCTCGGTGGACGACTCGATGGACTCCATCCTGCGCTGGTACACCGAGGAAGGGACCATCTTCAAGGGAGGCTCCGGCGCCGGTGTCAACCTGTCGAAGATCCGCTCCTCCAAGGAAGGTCTGCGCGGGGGAGGCACGGCGTCGGGTCCGGTCAGCTTCATGCGCGGCGCCGATGCGTCAGCCGGCACCATCAAGAGCGGGGGCAAGACCCGCCGGGCGGCCAAGATGGTCATCCTCGATGCGGGCCACCCTGACATCGAGGACTTCATCTGGTGCAAGGCAATCGAGGAGCGCAAGGCCCGGGCCCTGCGCGACGCCGGCTTCGACATGGACCTCGACGGCAAGGACAGTCACTCCATCCAGTACCAGAACGCCAACAACTCGGTACGGGTCACCGACGAGTTCATGCAGGCCGTGCTCGACGACGCCGACTGGCACCTGCGAGCGATCACCACCGGTGAGGTCGTGCAGTCGGTGCGCGCCCGCGACCTGTTCCGTCAGATCGCCAAGGCGGCATGGGAGTGCGCCGACCCAGGGATGCAGTTCGACACGACCATCAACCGGTGGCACACCGCCCCCAACGCCGGGCGTATCAACGGCAGCAACCCGTGCAGCGAATACATGCACATCGATGATTCGGCCTGCAACCTGGCCAGCCTCAACCTGCTCACCTTCCTCGAGGAGGACGGGGACTTCGACGTCGCCGGCTTCAAGGCGGCCACGGCGTGCGTGTTCACCGCCCAGGAGATCATCGTCGGCAACGCCGACTACCCCACCGAGGCCATCGCCGAGAACTCCCGCCGCTTCCGCCAGCTCGGCATCGGCTATGCCAACCTCGGAGCCCTGCTCATGGCCGAGGGACTGCCCTACGACTCCGAGGGCGGCCGGGCCTGGGCGGCGGCCATCACCGCCCTGCTCACCGGGCACTCCTACGCCACCTCGGCCCGCACGGCCTCCCGGATGGGCCCCTTCGCCGGGTACCAGGCCAACCGGGACGCCATGTTGTCGGTGCTGCGCATGCACCGCGACGCGGCGTCGCACATCGACGAGGAGCTGGTGCCGCCGGAGATCCTCTCGGCGGCCCAGGAGGCGTGGGACTCGGCGGTGGAGATCGCCGAGCAGCACGGGGTGCGCAACAGCCAGGCCAGCGTCCTGGCCCCGACGGGCACCATCGGTCTCCTGATGGATTGTGACACCACGGGAATCGAGCCCGACCTCGGTCTGGTCAAGATGAAGAAGCTGGTCGGTGGCGGCACCATGTCGATCGTCAACCAGACGATCCCCCGGGCCCTGCGCCGTCTCGGCTACCGAGCAGATCATATCGGCGACATCGTGGCCTACATCGACGAGCACAAGTCGATCGTGGGGGCCCCCCATCTGTCAGCCGGGCACCTGCCCGTCTTCGCCTGCTCCATGGGGGACAACACGATCCATTACCGCGGCCACATCACCATGATGAGTGCCGTCCAGCCCTTCATCAGCGGGGCCATCTCCAAGACCGTCAACGTGCCCGAGGAGGTGACCGTCGAGGACGTCGAGCAGTTGCACATCGAAGCGTGGCAGCTCGGTCTCAAGGCCGTCGCCATCTACCGGGATAACTGCAAGGTGGCCCAGCCGCTGGCCACGGCCAAGAAGACCGTCCAGGACGCCACGGCCTCGCCTGCGGAGATCCACGACGCCGAGTTGGCTCTGAAGGTGGCCGAGCTGGAGCGGGCCCTGGAGCGCCAGACGACGGTGGTCGTGAAGCAGCCCATCCGCGAGCGCCTGCCCCGCAAGCGCAAGTCGAGCACCTTTGCCTTCCGGGTGGCCGACTGCGAGGGCTATGTGACCGCCGGCGAGTACGACGACGGACGGCCCGGTGAGGTCTTCATGAAGGTCTCCAAGCAGGGTTCGACCCTGGCCGGCATCATGGACGCCTTCGCCATCGCCGTCAGCCTCGGTCTCCAGCACGGGGTGCCGCTGGCCACCTACGTGCGCAAGTACACCAACATGCGCTTCGAGCCGGCCGGCATGACCGACGACCCCGACCTGCGCATCGCCCAATCGCTGGTCGACTACATCTTCCGCCGGCTGGCGGTGGACTACCTGCCCTACGAGGACCGGGTGGAGCTCGGGGTGCTCACCTCGCAGGAGCGCACCCAGATGACCCTGCCAGGCATGGAGGAGGCGGTCACCCGCAACGCCCCCCTCGACGCCGGTCCAGTCATCGAAGCCCAAGCCACGGATGCCCTGACCGAGGTCGCGCCGGCCGTACCGGCCGTCTCCGAGGAGCCGACCGTGGTGGAGCTGCGTCAGTCCCGTATCGAATCCGATGCGCCCTACTGCTTCCAGTGCGGGGTCCAGATGCAGCGGGCCGGCAGCTGCCACGCCTGCCCCTCGTGTGGGACGACCAGCGGCTGTTCGTGATGTGATGGGGTGACCGTCGGGGCATCCCCGTGCCCGACGCCGGGATGTGTTCGGGGTACGGCTCGACGGTGACTTTCCAGACGACGACGAGGAGGGCCGCTGGTATCCACCGGCGGCCCTCCGGTCGTTTGGTCCCGGGTGCTCGAAGTAGAGCTCGGCACTGGGTCGGGGGAGGGCGGGCCGGGGCGGGTGCGGTGGCGGGGATCACTGCGCTCTGGCATCACAGCCCCGACTGCCCGACTGCCCGACTGCCCGACTGGCCGAACCTGGCTCGACTTGGCTCGTTCGGGCTGGCTGCGGTAGTCGGGTCCAAGGGTGGACTAAGTGCCAATAGGTGTGCCGATTCTGTGAATGGAAATGACCAACTGTGCACCGATGGTGCTGCTATACCGCAGTTACGGTTCACGGCTCGGGTGAAGTTCAGGGCGGCTGCTCACCGACGCCGAGGCCAAGGACCGTCGCCGGTCAGACACTCATCGTGCCCCAATCCAAGTCGTTGGCTGTCCGCAACCCTGCCACCTACCCCGACACCCGGCGGCTGGTGGACGGGCTCCGGGCATGGGGGGAACCTCCACCGTGGCCACCCTGTACCACTGCAGGTCGCCGTTGGCGACCACCGAGAAGCCGGGTCGGTGGCGTCCTCCAGCGGCTGGGGCAGATAGTCGGCGAGCTATCGGTTGCCGCCGGTGTATGTCACCGAGAACGGAGCATCGCTTTCCGACTACCAGGGGCCCCGGGCGGCCGAAGTGCTCCGAGCAGGCGGCCCGCCGGTCGCGGCCTGCCGTCAGCGGGCTGCACCGGACACGGCGGGCTGTCAGGCGGGCCGCACCGGCGGGTCGATGCCGATGAGCTCGGCGGTGATCGAGGCGACGGGGTTGTACACGGCCATGTCGGCGTCGGCCAACTCGGGGGCGAAGCGCGACATCATCTCGGCCAGCTTGACCATGACCAGGGTGAAGTGGAAGCCGCCGAGGACCTCGTAGAAATCCACGTGCTGGGCGGGCCTGGCCCGCACCTCCTCCCACCGCGCGATCGTCTGATCGCGGTCGAGCATCCCCTCGGGTAGCGGCACACCGCTGCCTTCGGTGTGGTAGCGCTGGAGGAACAGCCACCAGCCCAGATCCGACTCGGAGTTGCCGAGCGAGACCATTTCCCAGTCGAAGATGCCGACGACGTCGAGGTCCCGGAACATCTGGTTGCCCGGGCGGGCGTCGCCCCACGACAGCTCGACCAGGTCGTCGTCCTGGGGCCAGTGGGCCAGGAGCCAGTCCCAGGCGGGGTCGGCCACCGGGTGGGGGAGACCCCGGCAGGCCCAGCGCAGGAACAAGTCGAAGTAGTTGCGCCGCTGCTCGGCGCCGAGCCGCCCGTGATGGGGTTTGTCCAGGTAGTCGAGGCCGGCGGCCCGCCAGTCCACCGCGCCCACCCGGGCCATGGCGGTGATGGCGTTGTGGTGCCAGGTGCGCCGCTGCTCGGGGGTCATGTCCATGACGAACCCCTCCACGGTGTAGGGCGGGGAGTCGCCGGGAACGTCCCCCTTCACCCGGTCCATGACGAAGAAGGGCTGGCCGAGTACGTCGGTCCCCGGTTCGGCCCAGCGGGTGCGCGGCACGGGGATGTCGGTGTGGGCGGCGAGCTGGGTCATCGTGCGGTACTGCTGGCTGATGATGTCGATCTCGGGGAAAAGGGCCGTGGTCTGCGGCTGAGACCGCAGCACCAGCTCGGCCTCGACCGGTCCCGCCGGCTCCACCCAGCGGACGTCCATGAGAAAGGTCTCGTTGGAGAACCCCGTAGCAGCGGGAACGACCAGTTCGGTGATCTCGATGGCCGAGGCGTTGGGCATCTGGCGGCCGAGCCACGCTTCGAGTGCGAGGCGCACCTGACCCGGATCGCGTTGGTCACTTACTGGCAAGAGGACCTCCTTGGCGGCGGCAGCCTCCCCCGGGGGAAGCCGAGCCGGTGTGTGGAGGCCCATATTCGCACCGCGTCGTCGGCTCCGCAGTGATCCCGGCGCCGCCGGGCTACCCCGAGCCGCCCCGCCGACGTGCCAGGATGGCCCCGTGTCCGATCCCGGGGATCTGTCCGATCTGGAGAACGACCCGCTTCCCGAGGACCAGATCGGCCTGTTGGCCGGCCTGTGCACCACCAGGGCCATCCGGCGCTATACCGACGAGCGGGTGCCGGCCGCCGCCCTTCGGGCCATGCTCTTCGCCGCGACCCGCGCGCCCAGCGGATCCAACCGGCAGCCCTTCCGCTTCGTCGTGCTGACCGACGGGCCCAAGGCCCGGGAGGCCAAGCAGCTGATGGCGTCGAGCGCCCAGGCCGTCTGGTCGGACAAGCGGGCTCGCGACGGTTACGACTCGGGGAGCGGTGCCGACTCCAACAGTCCCAAGACCCGGATGGCGAGATCTATGGAGCACTTCGTGGCGCATTTCGCCGATGCCCCGGTGCTCATACTGCCCAGCCTCGTGAGGTACCGCCCGCCCCACCCGGGTGAAGGAGCGTCGATCTACCCGGCGTGCCAGAACCTCCTGCTGGCCGCCAGGGCCCTCGGCTACGGCGGGGTCTTCACCGGCATGCACCACATGGTCGAAGACGAGCTGAAGCGGCTGCTGCGGATTCCCGACGAGGTCTTCATCGCCGGGACCATCACCGTCGGCCGTCCCGCCGGAGGGCACGGCCCGGTCAGACGACGACCGCTGTCGGAGCTGGTGTTCGCCGAGGAGTGGGACGCTCCGGCGGTGTGGGCCGTGGACCCGCCCGGGACGGCGTTCACCTCGGCCGGGCCTCCCCGAAAGACCGGGCTGTAGCAGCACATCACCGGTGAGGGAGCCGTGGCGGCCAGACATCGCGGCGTCCAGGGTGACGGCTCGCATCGAGCATCCGGGTGGCTGTCGCGTTACGGTTTGGGAGTGGGGGGATCATCGAGTAGCAGTGAGGGGCACGAATGACCGGGGTTCTGGCTGGCAAGCGCGCCGTGGTGGTAGGCGGCGGCAGTGGTATCGGCTTCGCTTCGGCCCGGCTGCTGGCCCGTGACGGCGCCGAGGTGACCATCGTCGGACGCACCGGGGCCAAGCTGGAAGCGGCCCAGGAGCGGCTGGCCGGTGAGGGTTTGACGGTCTCCACCTTCGCCGCCGACGCTCTCGACGCGGGAGGGGTACGCGACGCCGTCGAGGTGGCCTCCGACGCCGAGGGCCGTCTGCACATCGCCGTCGTGGTCCCGGGGGGCGCAACCATCAAACCGGTACTGCTGATCGACGACGACCGATTCGACGAGGAGATCAGGCTCAACGTCCGACCGGTGTTCCTGCTGCTCAAGTACGCCGGGCGGGCCATGGTGCGCGCCGGGGAGGGCTCGTTCGTGGCCATATCGTCCACCGCGGCGGTCTTCCCGTGCCGCTACATCGCCACCTACTCGGCCGGCAAAGCGGCGGTCGACCAGCTCGTGAGGGTCGCCGCCGACGAGCTGGGTCGTCTCAACATCCGGGTCAACTCGGTTCAGCCCGGAATGACCCGCACGGGGGCCACCGAGCGGGCCTTTGCCAACACCGAGATGATGCAGCAATTCCTCGACGGTCAGGCCCTGGACCGCCACGGCGAGCCCGAGGACCAGGCACAGGCCGTCCGCTACATGGCCGGGCCCGAGTCGGGATGGGTGACGGGACAGTTGTTGACCGTGGACGGCGGCCACACGTTGAGGTCGTTCATCGACTACGCCAGTCTGATGGACCTGCCCGATCAGGGCGATCCAACCCAGTTCGTCTGACGGCCCCGGCTCCCCCGCCGCATTGGTTCTTCGGCCGCCGTAGGGCCGGGTTCCTGCTCGGTGGGCTGAGGGTCAACCATGCCATCGTGAGCTCGCTGCTGATCTTCGCGGCGTTGCAGACCGGCCACGCGTCGTTCGGCTACGTCCAGTAGTTGCAGATCGCAGGTTTGGCGGCGGGGGCAACATGGTCGGCGGGATCACCCTGGTCACGCTGCTGCGCCTGTTCCAGGTCACCCACGAGGTGCTCGAGGAGCGGGCCCACCCGGCCATGGGGGTACCTATCGGCGATCACCGACGCGAGGCCGGGTGGAGGGTCCCGAGCCGGCAGGCTCCCAGTCGGCCGGCCCGCCAGCAGGCCCTCCGGAATAGTTGATTCATCATCTATGTTCGATAGTCCAGGGGCATCGCCGAGAGGAGCTGCAGGAAGATGAGTCAGATGGCGCAGGTTGGACCGCTGGTCGATGTTCGTCGGGCCGACGCCCGCTTCAAGACCGATCTCGGCTGGTTGGACTCCAAGCACAGCTTCAGCTTCGGTCACCACTACGACGCGGACAACACCCACCACGGGCTGCTCCTCGTCAGCAACGATGACCTGGTACGACCCGGAACCGGGTTCGACACCCACCCCCACCGCGACATGGAGATCGTCACCTGGGTCCTGCAGGGCTCGCTGGTGCACCAGGACTCGGAGGGGAACTCAGGCGTGATCTACCCCGGCCTGGCTCAGCGCATGAGCGCCGGCACCGGGATCCGCCACAGCGAGAAGAACGACAGTTGGCGTATCGAGGGCGAGCCCCACTCGGAGCCGGTCCACTTCATCCAGATGTGGGTGGTCCCCGACGAGGCCGGCATCGCGCCCGGCTACGAACAGCTCGAGATCGACCACGAGCTACTGAAGGGAGGGTTGGTACCGGTGGCGTCGGGGATGGCCCGCCACGCCGGCGAGGCGGCCATCCGGATCAAGAACCGTTACGCTGCCCTCTTCGCCGCCCGGCTCGATCCGGGCCGGTCGGTGGAAGTGCCGGACGCGCCGTTCGTGCACCTCTTCGTGGCCCGCGGCGTCGTGGACCTCGAAGGTTGGGGCCCGCTCACCACCGGCGATGCGGTCCGCTTCACAGGGGTGGGGGGACAGAAGGTGACCGCCCTGGAGCCCTCCGAGATACTCGTGTGGGAGATGCACGCCAGCATCGGCTGAGCTGCCCGGGCCGTCGGCGATCAGGCCGCCGGCGTGGCCCGCCGGTCGTCGAGTCCCAAAGCGGCGACCAACTCGAGGGAACGCAGCCGATCCTGGTAGGAGTGCACCCGGGTCGAGATCATCAGCTCGTCGGCTTCGGTCCGCCGGGTCAGCGCCACCAGACCGGTCCGAACCGTCTCGGGATCGCCGATGACGTGGGTGGCCAGCGTCTGCTCCACCAGGGCCCGCTCCCCCTCACTGAAGTGGTAGGCGGCGGCCTCCTCAGGGGTCGGAAGCGGCCCGAGGCGGCCGGTGCGCAGCTGAAGCACGCCCAGGGCCGACGAGCCAGCCAGCCACCGGGCTTCCTGTTCGGTCGGCGCGCACAGGACCGTCACCGCCACCATGGTGTGGGGGGCGGCGAAGACGCCGGGTCGGAAGGTCGTCCGGTAGGTGTCGAGAGCGGCATCTAGGGGACCCGGGTTGAAGTGGTAGGCGAAGGCGAAAGGCAGCCCGAGCAAACCGGCGAGCTGGGCGGAGTAGAGGGAGGAGCCGAGGAGCCACACCTCGGGCAGGTAGCCCCGGCCGGGCACGGCTGTGGGGTGGGCGGCAGGGTCGTCGGCGTCGGCGAGGTAGCGGATCAGCTCTACGACGTCCTCCGGGAAGGTGTCGGGGCCGCTGCCGGAGTTGCGCCGCAGGGCTCGGGCGGTGAGCTGGTCGGTTCCGGGGGCCCGGCCGAGGCCCAGGTCGATGCGGCCGGGATGCAGCGCTTCGAGGGTGCCGAACTGCTCGGCCACGACCAGGGGCGAGTGGTTGGGCAGCATCACCCCCCCGGATCCGACCCGGATGGTCTTGGTGGCCGCCGCCAGATGGGCTATGAGCACGGCCGGCGCCGAGCTGGCCACTGCGGGCATGCCATGGTGTTCGGCCACCCAGAGGCGGTCGTAGCCGAGCCGCTCGGCCTCCACGGCCAGCCTGGTCGTGTCGGCCAAGGCAGAGGCGGCGGTCGATCCCGAGCCGACGGTGGCCAGGTCCAGTACTGATAGTGCGGGCATCGAGATGGTTCAACACTCCAGGGCCCGGGGTGCTTCCCGGGCCCTCGAAGCCGGCGCCGGACGGAACGGCGACCTCCATCGAAGGGTACCGATCCACCGGTGTGAAGTTGGTGGTGGGTGGCCGGCGGCCACGATCCACGCCAGGAACGCCGGGAGTGCAACCCCCGGTCGGGCTCGGCTCGACCCCGCGGCCACAACCATTGGGGCGGCCTCTCGCGGTTCGACTCGTCGGGCCGTTCTCCGATTGAGCACAGTCATTGGTCCTCCGGCGGTCGCCGGGGTTGGTCGCGCTCGGACCACGTCGCTACCGCGGGCGGCGGGCGGTGCGGAGTGCTTGACTTGGGGCGGGCTATGGACACCGCCGGTTTGGCCCACCTCATCGGGCTCACAGCACTGGTCGAGACCGGGGACGTCGAGGCGACCGGGTCGGTCGCCGCCGTCGGACCCTCCGACTTGACCGTCACCTGTGACGGGCCGCCTTGGGATGACACCCATGACCTCGTCGTGCTGGTGAGCGTTTTCGCCCCTGACGCGCTCTACCGGATGAGCGGTCGCGCCGTCGGACACGGGGCCGACCTCAACCTCGGAGCGGAATGCGAGATGGAACGGATCCAGCGGCGCCACTGGCCCCGGCGGTGCCTCGACCTGGCGGTCACCGTCTGCCCCGTGGTGGAGGGACGGCACCTCGAGGGTGTTCCGGGCCGGACCGTGGATGTGGGGATCGGGGGCATCTGCGTGGAGACCCTGCGGGAGCTGCCCGGCGGGGGGGATCCGGTGGTCATCCTCAGCCTGCCCGACGGGACCGCGGTGGTATCGGCCGCCAGTACGGTTCAGGTCGAGGACCTGGGCGACGGTTGGCGGTACCGGCTGGCCTTCCAGGACCTCGAGTCCCACGACGCCGTGCGTATCTCGGAACTGGTGGACTGACCCGAGGAGCCGGGCTCGGCCACGGCCACTGCCTCGGGACCCCTCAGGCGGTCCCTTCCGCCAGAGCTTCTTCCAGGAAGGCCAGCCGGTCGGCGGCCTCGTCGATCAGCATGGCGGTCGGCTTACCGGCCCCGTGGCCTCCCGACGAGGTGACCCTGAGCAGGATGGGCCGGTCGCAGGACTGGGCCTGCTGGAGCCGGGCGGCGAACTTGAACGAGTGGGCCGGCACCACCCGGTCGTCGTGGTCCCCGGTCATGATCAGCGTGGCCGGGTAGCACCGACCCTCCCGGACGTTGTGCAGAGGGGAGTACGCGTGCAGCCACCCGAAGGCCACCGGGTCGTCGGGATCGCCGTAGTCGGACTTCCACGCCCATCCAATGGTGAACAGATGGAAGCGCAGCATGTCGAGCACGCCGACCTCGACCAGGGCGGCGCCGACCAGCTCGGGGTGTTGGGTGAGCGTCGCACCGACCAGGAGACCCCCGTTGGAGCCGCCCATGACGGCGATCCGTGACGGACGTGCCCAACCGGAGGCGACCAGCCAGCGGGCGCACGAGGCGAAGTCGTCGAACACGTTCTGCTTCTTCGACAGACGGCCGGCCTCGTGCCAGGACCGGCCGTACTCGCCACCACCGCGCAGGTTGGCGACCGCAAGTACCCCGCCCCGGTCGAGCCAGCCGGCGAAGGTGACCGAGAAGGTGGGGGTGAGGGCCACGTCGAAACCGCCGTAGCCGTAGAGCAGCACCGGCCGGTCCCCGTCCGGTCGGGCATCCGACGCGTAGGTGAGGAACATCGGGACCGGGGTCCCGTCGAGTGACTCGACGAAGACCTGCTCGGTGACGAAACGGGCCGGGTCGATGGGGGCCGTGGACGGGGCCAGCGACCGGGTGGTGCCCTCGGCCAGATCGTGGGCCCACAAGGCCCCCGACTGGGTGTAGGACATCACCAGGAGGTGCATCACGGACGAGCCCGGGCGACCGGTGATCTCCACGATCGTCGCCGGTCCGGGCACCTCGATGTCCCCCGCCGCGGTCCCGTCGAGCTCGAAGACCCGCAGCACCGAGGTGGCGTGGTGGAGATAGTGGACGACGAGGACGCCTCCGATCAGTCGGGCGTCGAGGAGGGTGTCGGCGGACTCGGGGACGATCTCGTCCCAGGCGCCGGGGTCTTCACCTAGCCGGGCACGGACCACCCGGCCCCGCTCGGCCGAGCGGTCCGTGAGCACCAGGAACTCGCCGGCCCCGACCCGCTCCACCACCTGGTCCTTGGCCGAGAACCGGTCGTTCAACGCCTGCAGGGGGGACCCGTCCTCGTGGAGGTCTCCCACCAGGACGTGGGTTTCGGTGCCGGTGCCGCGGGTGAGGGTTATCACCAGGTAGCGGCCGTCGTCGCTCGTCGAGGCGTGCGGCAGCCAGTCCGGTTCATCGGGAGCGCAGTACTGCACCCGATCCGCCTCCTGGGGGTCGCCGAGGGCGTGGTAGGCGATGCGTGGCACGGCCACGGGGGCGGTGAGCTCCCCGCCGGCGGCGGGTGGGTCGAAGGCCGTGTAGTAGAACCCGTTGCCCGACCAGGCGGCGTCGGAGAACTTCGACCACTCCAGCCGGTCGGCCAGATCGTCACCCGTGTCGACCGACCGGACCCGCCAGGTCTGCCAGTCCGATCCGTCCTTGCTGGTGGACCACGCCAGGTAGGAACCGTCGTCGGATACCGACAGGCGCGACAGCGAGACGGTGCCGTCCAGGGACAGCTCGTTGGCGTCGATGAGGATCCGGCTGATGTCGGCGGGGTCGTCGCCGACGTAGACCACCGGCTGGGCCTGGAGCCCGGAGTTGCGCAACTGGAACCACCGCCCGCCCCGCTCGAACGGCGCGCCCTGCTTGGGGTGGTCCCACAGCTCGGCGATCCGGGTGCGGATGGCCTCCCGGCAGGAGATCGACGAGAGGTGGGCCGAGGTGAGGGACTGCTCCTCGGCCAGCCAGTGGGCGGTCGCCGGGGCGTCGAGCTCCTCGAGCGGCCGGAACGGATCGGGAACCTCCACGCCGTGCAGCTTCTCGGTGAGGGAGAGATGCGGGGCAGTCGGATACTTCGGGTCCATACGGACCGTTCTAGTCGAGCGCCGCGGCCCCGGCCGGGCCCCGCGGCGGCTCGTGGTCCCGGGCAGGGGAGCGCCGCGGCGGGGGTCGCGGCGTCTAGTGTGCCTTCCCGGTATGGGTGCTGAGGGCACGCTCGGGGGCCCCGGCCCGGAGATAGCGGTGGACGCCCACATCACCGGGACCGTGGTGGCCGTCCTGGTAGGGGAGGGCGACGCCGTGGGCGCTGGCACCCCGGTCGTGGTGATCGAATCCATGAAGATGGAACACGAGGTGACGGCTCCGGTCGGCGGTGTGGTCCTCTCCTTGGCGGTCGCGACGGGTGCCACGGTCTCGGCGGGGGAGGCCGTACTGGTGCTTCGGGAGGCGCACCTGGAGGCGGCCGAGCTCGGCCCCCCCGCCGATCCGGACGGGGCGGACGGGGCGGCCATCCGGGGCGATCTGAGCGAGGTGCTCGAGCGCCACCGCCGCACTCTCGACGAGGGCCGCCCGGAGGCCGTCGCCCGCCGCCACGACCGGGGTCGGCGCACCGCCCGGGAGAATCTGGCCGATCTGTGTGACCCCGGTACCTTCAGCGAGTACGGGGCCCTCGCCCTGGCCGCCCAGCGTGACCGTCGCGACGTCGAGGACCTCATCGCCCACACCCCCGCCGACGGTCTGATCGGGGGCGTGGCCCGGGTGCAGGGCGTCGAGTGCGTCGTCATGTCCTACGACTACACCGTCCTCGCCGGCACCCAGGGCTTCTACGGCCACCACAAGCTCGACCGTCTCTTCGAGCTGGCCGCCCGGCAGCGGCTGCCGCTGATCATCTTCGCCGAGGGGGGAGGGGGTCGACCCGGGGACACCTCGTCTCCTTCGGTGTCGGGCCTCGATGTCATGGGCTTCGCCCTGTTCGGCCGGCTGAGCGGGCTGGTGCCGCTCATCGGCGTGGTCTCCGGTCGATGCTTCGCCGGTAACGCCGCCCTCCTCGGCTGCTGCGACGTGATCATCGCCACACGGGACTCGAGCATCGGCATGGCCGGGCCGGCCATGATCGAAGGCGGCGGGCTCGGTCGCTTCCACCCCGACGAGGTGGGGCCGGCGGCGGTGCAGAACGCCAACGGCGTGATCGACGTGCTGGTCGGCGACGAGGCCGAGGCGGTGGCGACCGCCAAGCGCTACCTGTCGTACTTCCAGGGGCGCAGCGGGCCGTGGACGTGCCCCGATCAGGACCTCCTGCGCCACGCCATACCCGAGGACCGCATGCGGGTCTACGACGTGCGCCGGGTCGTCGCCGGTCTGGCCGACACCGACTCGGTGCTGGAGCTGCGCGCCGGCTGGGCCCCGGGCATCATCACCTCGCTGGCCCGCCTGGCCGGGCTGCCGATGGGGGTCATCGCCAACAATCCGGCCCACCTCGGGGGGGCCATCGACGCCGACGGCGCCGACAAGGCGGCCCGGTTCATGCAGTTGTGCGACGGCTTCGACCTTCCCATCGTGTTCCTGTGCGACACCCCCGGCTTCATGGTCGGTCCCGACGCCGAGCGGACCGCCCAGGTACGCCACTTCGCCCGGATGTTCGTGGTCGGCGGGAGCATCACCGTCCCCTACGCCACGGTGGTCCTGCGCAAGGGTTACGGGCTCGGCGCCCAGGCCATGGCCGGCGGCAGCTTCCGGGCGCCGCTGCTCACCGTCGCCTGGCCGACCGGTGAGATCGGCGGGATGGGCCTCGAAGGCGCGGTGCGGTTGGGTTTCCGCCGCCAGCTCGAGGCCGAACCCGACGAGACCCGCCGCGGGGAGCTCGAAGCCCAGCTGATCGCCGCCGCCTACCGCAACGGGAAGGCGCTCAACGCGGCCAGCCACTTCGAGCTCGACGACGTGATCGATCCGGCCACGACCAGGTTCAGGCTGCTCAGCGCGCTCGAAGCGACGCCACCCCCGCCTGCCCGGGCCGGCAAGAAGCGACCCTGCATCGACACCTGGTGAGATTCGGACCGGGGGGCGGTACCCTCCAGACATGGCCCCAGATATCCAGAAATCCGAGCAGGAGTGGCGAGCGGAGCTGAGCCCCGAGCAGTACGAGGTGCTGAGGCAGGCCGGCACGGAGCGGCCCTGGTCGGGCAAGTACGTCCACAACCACGACGACGGGACCTACACCTGCGCCGGTTGCGGGGCCGTTCTGTTCGACTCCTCGACCAAGTTCGAGTCGGGTAGCGGATGGCCCAGCTTCTACGAGCCGATGGTCTCCGACGCCGTCGAGTTGGTCGAGGACCGCAGCCACGGCATGGCCCGGACCGAGGTCCGCTGCCGGCGCTGCGGCGGCCATCTCGGGCACGTCTTCGACGACGGCCCCCAGCCGACCGGTCAGCGCTTCTGCATGAACTCGCTGGCCCTCGACTTCAAGCCTTCGACCGAGGGCTGAGCCCGGCGCGAATGGGCCGGGCTCAGCCCGCTTCGGTCGGGATCAGTCGGCTTCGGCGAGGCGGCGGGTCGCCGCGTTGCGCTCGGCCCAGAGGTGGCTACGCCGCTTCCAGAACGGGGTCTTCCAGACCTTGAAGCCGTCGCGCCGTCCCGGTTTGGCGGCCTTGCGGGGCGGTCGGGACGTCTTGCGTCCCAGATCGTGAGCGGCTTGCGGGCACAGCAGGTCGGCGTCTTCTAGAGCCTCGTCGTCACCGGCTACCTGGTGGAGACGGGTTCGGGCCGCGTGGCGCACGGCCCGGGCGGTCCGCCGCCGGTGGTCGGGGGCGTCCTCGACGATGTCGTCCGGCGGCCGGGACGGGCCGGCGTCGGGTTCATCGACTGGCTGACGGATGGCTGGCTCGCTCGTACGCATCGCGACCACGAGACCTCCTGTGTTCCGCCGGTGCGGGGTGGCACCGGGCCTTTTCGCCCATGGTGCCACGAGTCACGACCCCGTGTAAGGGGTCGATGGTCCCTTTTCAACAAACTTTTACAAATCGGAAGCGGTGGCCTGGACAGCGTCGGGAGTCGAGGCCGGCTGGGGGGTCGACCCGCTCGCCGCTTCGGCGGGGAGGAAGATGGCGTTGCGGTAGTAGGCCAGTTCGGTGACGCTCTCGAGGATGTCGCCCATGGCCCGGTGGGCGCCGGTCTTCTTGGGCTGGGCGGCGAGAGCCTGCGGATACCAGCGTCGGGCCAGTTCCTTCACCGTCGATACGTCGATCGAGCGGTAGTGGAGGTACTGGTCGATCTCGGGCAGCCACCGGGCCAGGAAGCGCCGGTCGGTCCCTATCGAGTTACCGCACAGAGGCACCGTCTTCGCGGCCGGGATGTGGGCCTTCAGGAACTCGAGGGTGGCCTCGCCCGCTTCGACCAGATCGACCTGCGACGAACGGATGGCGTCCAGAAGGCCGCTGCGGGTGTGCATGTTGACCACGACCTCGTCCATGGCGGCGAGGGCGTCCTCGCCGGCTCTGATCACGATGTCGGGCCCTTCGGCCACCACCCGTAGGTCGTCGTCGGTGATGAGCGTGGCTATCTCCACGATCACATGGCGGTCGGGATCGAGCCCCGTCATCTCGAGGTCCATCCAGGCGAGCATCCGCCCGACGCTACTCGCGCGCCCGCCCCGAGGGCTCCGCCGTCCGGGGGGCGTTCCCCCCAGGTCCGGTGCCCCAGCGGGCCCCCCACCCGCTTCGAAGGCTGCAGTCGCTACCTTGATCGCAGGTGTTGGAGATCCCCATCGTTCGCCTCGATACCGAACTGCCCGTTCCGGCCCCGGCGCGACCCGGTGACGCCGGGGTCGACCTGCGTGCCCGGACCGACGCCGTCCTCGCCGCCGGCGGCGGGCGGGCTCTCGTCCCCACCGGGATCCGGGTCGCCATTCCCGACGGCTACGCCGGCTTCGTGCAGCCGCGCAGCGGTCTGGCTCTGCGCCACGGGGTGACCTTGGTGAACTCGCCGGGGCTGATCGACGCGGGCTACCGGGACGAGATCGGGGTCATCCTGGTCAACACCGATCCCGACGAGGAGTTCCAGGTGCGGCGAGGGGACCGGATAGCCCAACTGGTGATCCAGCGGGTGGAGACGGTGTCGTTCCTCGAGGTGGCCGACCTCGACGACTCGGTGCGCGGCCGCGGCGGCTTCGGCCACACGGGGCGATGAGACGTGCCTGAGCTTCCCGAGGTGCAGGCCCTGGCCGGGTTCCTCGACGACCACTGCCGGGGCCAGGAGATCACCCGCCTCGAGGTGGCCGCCCTCTCGGCGCTGAAGACCTTCGACCCACCCGTCGACGCTCTGGTCGGCGCCGCCGTGGCCGGAGTGACACGGGTCGGCAAGTACCTGTCGTTCCGGGTCGGGGAGCAGTTCATGGTGGTGCACCTGGCCCGGGGCGGCTGGGTCCAGTGGCGCGACCGGGTCCCTCCCGGCCGGGCCCGCCCCGGACGCGGCCCGCTGGCGCTTCGAGTCGGACTCTCCGGGGGCGCCGGTTTCGACGTCACCGAGCAGGGCACGGAGAAGCGTCTGGCCATCTGGGTGGTGCGAGACCCCGCCGACG
Source organism: Actinomycetes bacterium (assembly GCA_021838445.1). Classification (GTDB taxonomy): domain Bacteria; phylum Actinomycetota; class Acidimicrobiia; order Acidimicrobiales; family Palsa-688; genus JAKCDU01. Next base: position 55,613 of record JAKCDU010000015.1, read on the forward strand.
TCGAGGGGGTGGCTCGCCTGGGTCCCGATCCTCTGGCGCCGGATTTCGACGTCGAGACCCTCGACCGGCAGTTGCGCGGCGCCACCGGACACCTGAAGAAGGTCCTGACCGATCAATCGGCGTTGGCCGGGATCGGGAATGCCTACTCCGACGAGGCCCTTCACGCCGCCCGCCTGTCGCCGTTCAAACCGGCCGCCAAGCTGACCGCCGAGGAGACCGAACGGCTCTACGCGGCGCTCGTCGAGGTGCTCGCAGAGGCCGTCGTGCGCTCCGATGGGGTGGCCGCCTCCGGTCTCAAGTCGGAGAAGAAATCCGGCCTGGCGGTCCACGGCCGGGTGGGCCAACCCTGCCCGGTGTGCGGCGACACCATCCGCGAAGTCTCCTACGCCACCAAGTCCTTCCAGTACTGCCCCACCTGCCAGACCGGAGGCAAGCCGCTGGCCGACCGGCGCCTGTCACGGCTGTTGAAGTGAGAGGGGTGTCGTGATCAGGGGACGCCGTGGCGGCGACGGTGACGGCGACGAAGGCGAACGCTGCGTGCACCGGGGGGTGCACTGGTACCGGGACGCCCGGGGCAACGTCAGCTTCTACGACGCCAGCGGCTCGGAATGGGTGCGATGGGCCCGGGGCGTGGACGCCCCACCCCTGCCACCGCGCTGGCAGCTGCTCGGCGTCCCGACGCGGGTGACCCGTCCCGGCTGGCGCAGCCCCTGGCGCGTCATTCCGCTCCTGCTGCTCGTGGCGGTGATCATCATCGCCGTCTTTCAGTCCGTGCCGTCGTCGTCGGGCAACACGGCCGCCGAAGCCAAAGCGGCGACGGCACTGCTCGGCCAGTGCCTGGCGAGAACCGGCTCCAAGGGGTTCAGCAGCAAGGCCGTGGCCTGCACCTCGGCCAAGGCGGCGGTGAAGGTGGTGCAGGTGGTCCCCACCACCCCGGGCAGCCCCACCTGCCCCTCCAGCACGGTGGCGGTGGAGCTGGCCTACCCCGGGGTGCGCTACCTCCACCAGGAGTGCGTGGTTGCGGTGACCCCCGGAGGTTGACCGGGCCGACAGTCTGGTACCATGACGCTCCGCTTGCGGACGTGGCTCAGCTGGTAGAGCACAACCTTGCCAAGGTTGGGGTCGCGGGTTCGAATCCCGTCGTCCGCTCCAAGAAGCACCACGTCAGGTGCGGTTCCAAGCTCGGTTCGCGCCGCGGGGCTAGTGGGCGGCGGGGACAGCGGCTGATGACGGGACCGGGGGATTGTTCAGCGTGGTCGGGACCTGGGACGTCGTAGTCGAGGTCGGGGGGGCCGACTGGGTCACCAGGTCCGGCGACGACAGGGCGTAGTCGAGCATGGAGGCGTAGATCTGCAGGATCTGCTGGCTGTAGGTCGGGTCGGTGGCCCACACTCCGGTCAGGGACTCCACGGTGGCGCAGCATCCGGCTCGACCCTGGGCCGCCGGGGTGAGGACGGGCAGGACGGGTCGGGGGGCCTGGGCTGGTCCGGGGCCGGCGTCGGCGAAGATGCGGAGCAACTGCACGTGGCCGAGGACTCCCAACTCCGGCGAGGGAAAGGCCCAACCGGCCGGGCAGGTGTCGCAGTGGCCGATCCCGGCGTAGTTGTTGAGGTCCACCGCGTCGGGTGAGGCGAAGCCGCCCGTCTCGAGGATGGCCTGGGCGAAGGCCAGGTCACCCCGCACGCCTTCGGCGGTGCCCGCTTGGAGGTACCAGTTGGCCAGTTCCGAGATGGGTGTGCTGGTGAGGTCGACGTACCCCTGCGAGTTGTACCACCCGACGAGTTGGCGGGCGTCGATGGCGGCCCCGCCCAGCAGGCTCACCTGTCCGGGCGGGGTGTCGGCCGGCCCGTTGAGAGAGGCGAGGGCGGCGGTCAGGGCGGCCTCGACCGAACCGAGCTGCTGGACGGCCTCGGTCTGTCCCTTCTCGTCGCTGTCCAGGGTGGCTTGGTCCTGGGCCAGTTGGTGGAGCCCGTCGGCGACGGCCAGCACCGCCTGGGTCAGGTCTTGCTGGTCCTGCCCCACCAGCGTTACGGCGCGGCCCACCCGGTCGCGGTCACGCGACTCCGCCCCCACGTCGCGGCGGAGGTTGTGATCGACCAGGCCGGCCACCACTTCGGCCTCGGAGGTGTCGATGACCTGCTGCTGGGCCAGGATCAGGCTCTGGCCGCTGCTCGGGGGAGGATCGGTGAAGTCCCCGGTGTACATACCGACGGCAATGACCCGCAGCTGGGCCCGGTCCAGGCTGAGGGCGGCCTCAGCTGCGCTCAGGGTCCGGCGGTCGCCGAGCAGCGCGGCCTGGTCGGCGGCGAGGCGGCCGGCGGTGGCGGTCTGCTGCGCCTGGGTGGCGACCAACTTCTTCTGGTCGGTGGCGATGGCGCCTTGGTCGGTGGCTATGGCGGCGGTGAAGTGGTCCACCGCCACCCGGGCCAAGTCGAGGGCGGCGCGGTGCTCGGCGGTCACGACCAGCTCCTGCTGGGAAGTGATGGTGGTGGTGGGAGGTGTGGCCGGGGCCGCCGGTTGGCTGCTCGGCGGCGCGAGGGGCGCGCCGGTGGTGGGCGCCGTCGAGGAGGGGCCGTCCGAGCCGGCCAGGGCGGCCGCAGCGGTCGTCGTGGGGGCGCTCGTCAGTGTGCCAGTGAGCGTGCCCGTCAGGGCCTGGGCCGGTAGCTCACCCCCGCCGAGGAGGACCCCGCCGAGGAGGGCCCAGCCGACCACCGCCACCGCCACCAGCCGACCCAGGAGGCGGACCGGTCGCCCACGGGCGGCCGGCTCCCGAGCCGGTTCAGGCCACGAAATCGAAGTCGATGTGGGCCGAGCGCAACCCGTAGACGAACGCATTGGGCATCTCCACCGGCTCGGTCCCCGGGACCATCCGGAACGACGACACCCGCCGGACCAGCTCCTCGAAGAAGATGCGGATCTCGGTGCGGGCCAGGGAAGCACCGAGGCAGAAATGGGTACCAAACCCGAACGCGATGTGGTTGTTCGGGGTGCGGGCCAGGTCGAACTCCTCAGGGCGCTCGAACACCGAGGCATCCCGGTTGGCCGACCCGTACATCATGACCACCTGCTGGCCGGCCTTCACCACCCCGTCGGCGACGGGGGTGTCGACGGTGGCCACCCGGCACATGTTGTGGACGGGGGTGACGTAGCGGATCATCTCCTCCACTGCTACGACCAGGTCCCCGCCCGCTTTGAGGTGCTGCCACTGCTCGGGGTGGGCGATGAGGTTGACCACCGTGCGGGCGATCACCGTGCGGGTCGTCTCGGCGCCTCCGTCGAGCACGAGCAGGCAGTCGGCGGCGACGGTGTCGGCCGGGATGGGTTGGCCGTCGATGACCGACTGGGTCCAAACGGTCATCACGTCGTCGGCCGGGCAGCGGGCCTTCTCCTGGTAGAGCTCGACCGCCGACATGAAGAACTCCGTGGCGGCCAGGACTCCGGCCTCGTCCATGTAGCGGGGTCCCCCGCCGAGGGCGATGGTCTGCTCCGACCAGCGCTGGAGGTCGGGCCAGCGGTCCTCCTCGAAGCCGAGGAGCCGGCCGATCATCATGGCCGGCAGGGGGGCCGCGAGATCCCCGACGACCTCGGCCGAACCGCCCTTGGCGGCGACGGCGTCGAGCAGCGACGTGACCTTCTCCCGGATCACCCCCTCCCAGGCCGCCACGGCGCGAGGGGTGAACCGGCGAGAGACCAGGTTGCGGCGGACATGGTGGACGGGGTCGTCGAGGCCGATGATGGCCGGGTCGGCGGGGATGTTGGGCCGGTAGCCGCCCTTGGCCTGGTCGGAGCTGATGAAGACGTCCTTACGCTTCTCGATCTCGACCACGTCGGCGTGGCGGGACACGCCCCACAGCTCGTTGATCTCGTCCCAGTAGAGCGGGGCCTCCTCGCGCATCCAGGCGTAGTCGGCGTAGGGACCGTTGGCGTACCAATCGCCGTCGAGGAGGTCGATGCTGCGGGCGGAGGGCTCGGTCACGCCAAAGAAGCTATAGCCTCCGAATTGGTGCCGACGTGATGGGCGGGTAGGCTACGGCGTCGTTACGACGCATAGGAGGAAGCGTGGGCCAACAGATCCCGCTGGTCGATTACCTGGTGCTCGGTGACGAGCCCCACCTGGTGGCCCAGCAGTGCGAGTCCTGCGGTGCGCGGTTCTTCGACCACCGCAACGCCTGCGCGGCGTGCAGCAACACCACCTTCAAGGCCGTGGACCTGCCCACCGAGGGCGTGTTGCGGGCCTTCACCATCGTCGCCTACGCCGCTCCGGGGATTCCCGTGCCTTTCGTGGCCGGGGTGGTCGACTGCGACGGGACCAGCGTGCGGGGCAACGTGATCAACACCCCGGCGGATCCCGAGCACGTGCAGACGGGCATGAAGGTCCGCCTGGCCACCTACGTGGTCGGGACCGACGACGAGGGTACCGAGGCCGTCGGTTTCGGCTTCGAGCCCGCTTAGCAGAGAGAGGGAGCGACTCCAATGGCAACCGATGACGTCTGGATCCTCGGGATCCACATGACCAAGTTCGGCAAGCATCCCGATAAGGACGCCATCGACCTGGCCTCCGACGCCGCCCTGAACGCCCTGAAGGACGCCCAGGTGACCATGAAGGACGTCGGGATCCTGGCCTACGGCAACCTCGTCGGCCAGACGCAGGGGCAGATGCTCCAGAAGCAGATCGGCCAGACCGGCATCCCGGTGTTCAACGTGAGCAACGCGTGTGCCACCGGCGCCACCGCCATCCGCACCGCGGTCATGGCCATCAAGGCCGGCGAGACCGACATGGGTCTGGCGGTCGGCGTGGAGAAGCTGGCCGGGGCCGGCCTGCTCGCCGGGGGCTCGGCCAAGAAGGACGGCAACAAGTACGAGCCCCACGGTCGCTACGGCGCGGTGGCTCCTGTCGACGGGCGCATCGGGACCGACACCATGCCCGGTGTGTTCGCCCAGATCGGCATGGAGTACGGCCACCGCTACGGCGGCGCCAGCTTCGAGCTGTTCGCCCGGATCAGCGAGAAGAACCACTCCCACTCGACGCTCAACCCGCTGGCCGCCTACACCAAGAAGATGACCCTCGACGAGATCATGAACGACGTCATGATCGCTTACCCCAATACCCGGCCGATGTGCTCGGCGAACTGCGACGGGGCGGCCGCCGCGGTGCTGGTCTCGGGGGCCAAGCTGAAGACCCTCGATCCCGACCAGCAGCGACGGGCCGTGAAGATATCGGCGTCGGTGCTGACCAGCGATCCCTGGGAGGAGGCCTGCCAGGTGCTCCCCAACGTCAACACCCTGACCCGCAACGCCGCCGAGCAAGCCTACGCCGCTTCGGGGGTCGGCCCCGAGGACCTCGATCTGATCGAGCTGCACGACTGTTTCGCCACAGCCGAGCTGGTGCACTACGACAACTTGATGCTGTGCAAGTCCGGTGAAGCGGTGCCGTTCTTCGAATCGGGGGCCACCTGGAGGGACGGGAAGAGCCCGGTGAACGTGTCCGGCGGTCTGGAGTCCAAGGGTCACCCCATCGCCGCCACCGGGATCGCCAACGTGTGGGAGATCTGCCATCACCTGCGGGGTGAGGCCGGGGACCGCCAGATCCCTGACGCCAAGGTCGGCCTGGCCCACGTGATCGGGCTCGGTAACGCCTGCGGCGTGCACATCCTCGAGCGCCACGCCGCCTGAGCTTCATCCCCGAGGGGGCCCGTCGGGGTCTCTAGACTCGCTCCCATGACGACCGAACCGGAAGATGTCAGCCCCGGCCCGGACGACACCGCCGCTTTCCAGCGGTTCTACGGAGGCGGTACCGTCGGCGATGGCAGCCGCGATCGAGGGTTGCTCTACCGGCTCCTGGTGGGCTGGTGGCGGGACCGGGCCTAGGAGCCCCGCCCGATTCGTCCGCTCCGGGTGAGCCCGGCGGTCTGGCCACCCTTCTCGGCGACTTGGCCGAGAAGGCGCGCCCCCCTGGCCGAGATGCCGGCCGACGACGCCCGCTAGCGTGTAGCCGCGATCCGGGTCCACCGCTCCAAGGGGATCGGGCTCGAAAGGGACCGGGCTCGAAAGGGACCGGGGTGGCTGCGACGGGCCGTCCTCGGCCGTCCCTGAGGGTCAAAGGAGCGCTCGGCTCACCACATGTGCTGGGTGTACTGGCAGCTGTCGCGGAAGTCGGTGCCGGGATCCTCGAGGCGGTCGTAGCTCGACTGCAGAGCCACCCGCCCCGGTCCCCACAGGCGCAACCACATGTAGCGGTTGCCCCACGACCGCCAGAACTTCATCCCGGCGTGGGGGAACTCGACGTGGAGCTGCCAGGCCACGCCGGGATCCTTGTAGAGCAACGCCGGCGGTTTGACCAGGATGTTCTCGCCGTCGGCGAGGTCCCGCAGGAACACGTTGCCGCCGGCCTGGGCCAGGACCAGGCCGGGCCGGTCGCGGGCGACGAAGCGGTCCACGAACTGCCCGAGGGGGTAGTGGTACTCGGTCTCGTTGCGGTCCCCGCGGTCGCTGTCGAGGACCGCGTCCATGCCCAGCTTGAGCAGGCCGGACCCTCCGAACTGGCTGCCCGCGCCCGGGCTGCCGCTGGTCACGAACCAGACGCCGCTGTCGTACCATTCGAAGCCGAGGCCGCTGGTCGCCGCGATCATGTGGTGTTCGCGCACGTCCACGGCCGAGCCGGCCTGGACGGGTATGGCCACCAGCTCGCCCGGCCGGTCGGCCGAGAAGGAGATGGTGCCCGGCCCCTTGGCTTCGAGCATGACGACCGGCAGGCCGGCGCGCATGCGGTTCCAGGCCCCGTCGAGGCGGAGATTGTCGACCTGCACCGAGGGCTCCTGCCACAGCAGCGAGTGCTGGGGGAACATCACTCCCTCGCCGGAGGCCAGGCGGACGTCGGCGGCGGGGGCCAGTTTGCCGAGGATCTGCATCGTCGAGCCACCCATCTGGATCCGGGTCATGTCAGGGATGGCCGGCTGCTCGACCCAGCCCGATGTGGTCCGGCGGGCGATGTCGACGGGCGCCCCGCAACTGGGGCAGGTGGTCTCGGCGCCACTCGACGTGCTGCGGCAGTACGGGCAGGTGTAGCTGGTGACGCTGGCGTCGGACATCAGGCCGCTCCGAAGTGCTGGTACATCGACTGGACGCCCACCCTCCCCGGGCCGGTCAGCTTCATGAGGCTGAGACCGGGTCCGGTGAAGATGGCGCTGGCCTGCTGCATCACGTCCCCGGAGAGGATGCCGCTCAGACCCTCCTTCTTCAGGGCTTTGGCCGCTCGCAGCCCGGCCAGGCCGCGGCTGGCCAGCCCCTTGGCGGCCTGGGCCGCCCCCGAGGAACCCTCGGGGGCCAGCTTGTAGGTCGACAGGGCGTAGCTGACCGAAGCCTCCTTGTAGAGGAACCCGCCGGGTTCGATCTCGATGGTCTCCCCGGGGGCGAGGGTGCGATCCATGACGTTGCCGAATCCGTGCAGGAGCAGCAGGCCCGGTCCGGCCTCGGCCCGGAATCTCTCCAGGTACATGCCGCTTCCGACCGCCAGTGTGGCTTTGAGCCCAGCCATCTTCTCGAAGCTGTAGGTGAGGCTGGAGGTGGCCAGCAGCATGGCGTGCTCCCGGACATCCACCTCCTGGCCGGGGTCGACGGGCAGGACGACCAGCTCGCCCGGCGCGTCGCGAGAGCAGGAGACCCGTCCCGGCCCGCGGGCCACGCTCAGCACGAACGGTAGGTCCCCGAGCATCCTCCGGGCTCCCCCCGGTGCGTCCATCACCGACATGGAGGTCTGATCGTCCTTCCAGAGCATGGCGTGATGCTCGAAGAAGATGGAGTCGTCCGGCCCGAGCTCCACGTCGGCCACGGGCACGATGGTCCCGTCGATCTGTAGGCGGGTGCCCCCGAGCGAGAACTCGGTCAGGTCCCGTAGCCGCGGCGCCGCCCGCCAACCCGAATCGGCGACCACGTCGCGCCCGTCGAGCGGCGCTCCGCAGCGGTCACAGGTCCTGGCCGTGCTCGGTGACTGGGCCCGGCACCAACGGCAGGCGATCCGTTCGTCGGTGACACTCACGTCGTGGAGGGTAGCGCGCCACTCGGGCGGGACGCCGAAATGTGGCCGCTGGGTCAACCGCCAAGGTCAACCGCCTGGGGACGGCGGTCGGTTAGGCCCCGCTCACAGCCACCGCCTCGGCGGGCTCGGCGGCGGCCGGTCGGCCCGCCCCCCGGCGGACCATGGTCGGCGCGGCAGCCTCGTCGTCGATCCACAGGGCGGCGACAGCGGCCATCAGGGAGATGGCGGCGGCGGCGAGGAACGTGGCGTGGTAGGCGGCCAGGCGGGGCACCAGATGCCCGTGGGACAGGGCGACGGGGCCGATCTCGGCGACCACGGTCGACAGCAGGGCGACGCCGACGGCTCCGCCGAGCTGGCGTAGCGCGTTGAACACCGTCGAGGCCCGAGCCGTGTCGGCTCCGGAAATGGTGGCGAAACCGGCGGCCTGGGCCGAGGTGAACACGTGGGCCATGCCGTAGCCCACGAAGAACATGAGCACCCGCATCCACCACAGCTCCCCGACGGTGTTGATGAGGCTCATCAGGGCCAGTGCCACGGACAGGATGAGCAGCCCGATGAACATGGTCCGGCGAGGCCCGAGGTTGGGATACAAGGACCGGGTGACGACCTGGGAGCCGAGCAGGACCCCCACCGCCTCGGGGAAGGTGCTGAGCCCCGACGACAGGGCGCTCTGCCCGAGGCCGTCCTGGAAGAACAGGGCGACAATGAACAGAACCCCGAGGAACGAGACCGCGCCAAGTCCCATCACTATGTTGGCGGTCCGAAACAGGCTGTCGCGGAACAGCCTCAGATCGATGAGCGGGTCGGTCGAACGCAACTCCACCCACACCATGAGGACCAGCAGAAGCGTTCCAGCGGCAACAGTGGCCACGATCTGCGGCTGACCCCACCCCTTGAACGGACCTTCGGATACGCCGTACATCAATAGACCGAGCCCCGCGCCCGACAGCAGGAAACCGGCCACGTCGAGCCGGCCGGCCCTCTCGCTGTCATGGGAATCGAGGAAGATCAGGCCGAACACCAGGGCCATGACGCCGATCGGGAGGTTGACGTAGAACACCCACCGCCAGGAGACCTCGGTGACGAACAGGCCGCCCAGTACGGGTCCGAGCGCCGGAGCCAGAGCGGTGGGCACGATCAGGATGCTCGAGGCCCGCACCCGCTCCTCGGGGGGGAAGGTCCGAAACAGCAGCGCCATGCCGACAGGGACCATCAGTCCGCCGCCGACGCCCTGCAGCACCCGGAAGGCCACCAGCTCACCAAGGTTCTGGGCCACCCCGCACAGAGCCGAGGCGACGGTGAAGATGACCACCGACGACAGCATCACCCGCCGGGCTCCGAAGCGATCGCCGAGCCAGCCCGACACCGGGATGAACACGGCCAGGCTCACCAGGAACCCGATGGCGACGGTGTCGACCGAGTCGGCGGCCACCTTGAACTGCTTGCCGATGGTCGGCAGGGCCACGTTGACGATCGTGGTGTCCATGATGTTCATGAACATGGCGGCCACGAACACCACGCTCACGGCAATCTTCTGATCCATCTGGCGTCGCGTCAAAACCTGCTCCCGGGGGTGAGCGGAGAACTTAGGCTAGCGAAACAAGCGCCCGGGGCGCGGCGTTTATTCCCCTGCTATCAGGGGGCGACGCTCATGAAGTCCTTGAACCCGGTGGGGTCGTGGCGGCCGACGGTGGCGTGCTCGAAGAGTCCCCAGCCTTCGGCTCCGTCGCAGGTGGCCCGTCCGATGTGGTCGATTACGCCGAACGGGACCCGTCCGGCCACCGCCGGGTCGGTCAGGTCGTAGGTGGCCGACTGGACCCAGTCGCGGCCGCGCCAGACGCCGTGCGACCAGTCCGGGTCGGCGCCGTAACCGCCGCCGATGTGCAGGGCCACGCCGTTGCTGGCCTCCACCTCGACCACGACCGGCTGGCGGTCGGCGGTGCGCATGTGGATGACGGCCCGCTCGGGGATGCGGGTACCCGACCGGTAGGTGATGTCCACCTCGGGCCAACCGAGCTGCTCGTGGCGTCCGTCGGGCCACACCCGGCTGGCTGCGTTGAGGGTGCGGGTGCCGTCGGGCTCCTCCTGGACGATGACGATCAGGGCGTAGTCGTCGAAACGCAGCGGCACGTAGAGCCACCAGAATCCCTCGCGCGGCTCGTCACCGCTGCGGCCGGCGGGCTCGGTCTCACCCACCGGCCGGATACCCCAGGACCGGTCCCGGGAGCCCAGCCACCGGTCGGGGTCGACGGCGATGTCCTCACCGTCGAGGTGGATGACGCCTTCCCAACTGCCGAGCTGGGCGAAGCGGCAGCCGTCGAGGACCACCCGACCGCCGGCGCGGTTGATGTGGCGCGGTTCGTCGATGCAGTCGAAGGACCCCTCCCATGTGAGGTCGAAGCCCAGGCCCCGCTCCGCGGTGTCGCAGACCAGCCGGATGCGCCGCAGAGGTTCGAGCACCTCCACCCGGTAAGGCCCGACCCGGGCGTCCAAGGAGCGGTCGCCGAGGGCGTCGGACATCCTCACCGACCAGTGGCGGTCACCGCGCCGTACGAGGGCGAAGGCGTCGGTGACCCCTACGTTCGGATACACCCCCAGACCGGTGATGAGAAACAGGTCCGGTTGGCGCCCGTGGGCGTTGAAGTAGCAGCGGTCGTAGAAGTTGCGGTCGCTGGTCTCGGTGTAGGCCATCGAGAGCGGTACCTGGTGGATCGGGTACTCGTCGAGGGGTGTGGGCACTGGGGTGGTCCTTTGCTTATCAGGAGCCCAGGAGGGCCCGGAGACGGTCGGCGTTCATGATCAGCTCGTCGGCGTCGGCCGGGGCCTCGCGCTCGCCGAATCGCACCGAACGCATGCCCGTCCGGAGATAGACGATGGCCAGCTGTATCGCCGCGTACACGAAGTAGAAGTCCAGGTCCCGGGGGGTGCGCCCGGCCAGACGTTCGTAGGTGGCGGCCAGATCCTCGAGCCGCAGGAAGTCCGGCATGTGGGGGAACCCGTAGGCGACGGCCATGTCCTCGAACATCTGGTGCAGGTACCCGAGCCAGGCCAGGTCGGTCTCACCGGGAGCCAGGCCGGCCATCTCCCAGTCGAGCACCGCGCTGGGCTGGAAATCCCGGTACATGACGTTGCCGATGCGCGAGTCACCCCAGCAGAAGACCGTCGGACTCTCGTGGGCCGGCCAGTGCCGCTCGAGCCAATCGAAGGCCGACTCTATGAGAGCCGACCGGCCCGAGTCGCGCGCCGCCCACTCGTACCATTGCCGGCGTCCGGCGACATGGCGGCGCAGGGCGGTGTCGCCCGGGAAGTCGGCCCGCAGGTGGGAGAAATGCTTCTCCGGCTCGGGGATGGCGTGTAGCTCGGCGAGGACGGCGACCGTCGAGTCCTGAAGGCGGGCCTTCTGCTCGTCGGTCGCCTCGAAGAGCCAACCTGAGCCGAAGCTGTAGGGCGGGATGTCGGAGGGCACCTCGCCCTCGACCCGGCCCATCACGAAGAAGGGGGAGCCGATCAGGGACGGGTCCTCCTCGCACCACCACGCCTGCGGAACCGGAATGTCGGTCAGCGCAGCGACGGTCTGGATGGTCAGGAACTGCCCCGGCAGGTCGTACTCGGGGAAGACCGGCACGTCGTTGGAGAACGGGGCGACCCGGGCTACCAGGCGCTCGCGTCGGCGGTCGTCGCCATCGTCCCAGCTGGCGTCGAAGAGGAGGGTCTCGCTCGACATGCCCGTAGCCGAGGTGCCCTCGATGGAGTGCACCGTGTGCCCCTGGCCGTGGGGCAGATGGGCGGCGAGGGCCCGCTCCAGCCCCTTGCGGACCTCCTCGACGTCGCGGCTCGACCGCTGCAGCTCCGAGAAAGGATCACGTTCCTGGCTCAAAACTCTTCCCCCTTGTGTCGCCGGTGGACCCCTGGTGATGATGGCAGGTCAGCCGCCCCGAAGGATCATCGGCTTGGGCCGCCGGCCGTCGATGTCGGTGAAACCGTAGTCGTCGGCCAGGTCGGCGACGTAGAACGCCCGGCCGGAGCGATCGACGACGGCGGGGTCGGTGGCCAGTGCCACCACGGCCCGCCCGGCGTAGTGCGGGGTCTCGGCCAGGGCCAGGTCGTAGTCCCCCTCGCCGGGCAGGTGGAGGATGCGCTTACCGTCGGCGTCGGCGGGGATGGCCTGCAGCAATTCGGTCATGACGATTCCGGGCCAGATGGAGACGGTCGCCACGCCGTGGGCCCGCAGCTCGATGGCCATGTCGGCGGTCATGCGGTCCACCGCCGCCTTGGCCACCCCGTACACCACGTTGTGCGAGTAGGCCACGGCCCCCGGCGACGAGACGTTCACGATCAGGCCGCCGGACCGCTTCATGAGCAGGGGAGCCGAGTGCATCGCGGCCATGTAGTGGGAGCGGACCCCGATCATGAAGGTGTGGTCCCAGCCGTCGGCACCGACCTCCCAGAAGGGCTTGCCCAGCCACTTGGCCGAGCCGGGGGCGTCGTAGACGTTGTTGACCAGGATGTCCATGGCCCCCTGCTCCTCGGCGACCCGGGCGAAGAGAGCCGCCACCTGCTGGTCGTCGCGGTGGTCCACCTGCACCGGGATGCCCTGGCCGCCGGCCTGGTCGATCTCGGCGGCCGTGGCCGACACGGTGCCGGGCAGGAATCCGTCCGTCACCGATCGACCGGTGACATAGACCGTCGCCCCGGCGGCGCCCAGCTCGAGGGCTATGCCCTTGCCGATGCCCCGGCTGGCGCCGGTAACCACGGCTACTCTTCCTTCGAGATTCTTTCCCCCATCCATTCCCTGCAGGCAAGCAGGTTACGAGTCGCCGCGCCAGACCCGGTGGCCCACTCACCGGACCAACACCGAGAGGCACCGCCCCCCGTCGCACACCGGACCGCTAGCGTCGCTGGCGATGGAGAAGATCCTCTACCTGCTGGTCGGTCCGGCCGGGCCTCCCGTCCCCGACCTGTCCAGCCGGCTGCGCCACGACACCGCCCCCGAGCTGGCCCGCCTCGGCGCCCGGGCCGTGCAGGTCAACGTGGCCGACGAGTCCCTCGGTCACCCATTCGGGGTGGTGCCCGAGGCCGGAACCGACCAGATCCTGGCCGCGGTGTCGGCGTGGGTCGACACCGCCGAAGGCAACCGTCTGACGGCGGCACTGCCTGAAGCCGGCTCGGATGGCGCGGGTTGGCACGGGTGGTTGGTGTGCGAATCCGAACCCATGCCCAACCGGGCTCACCCTCCCGGCCCGGACGGCAGCGTGGCCGGCTTCGCGCAGTTGGTGGCCCTGGCCCGACCACCCCATCTGTCGTGGGGGGAGTGGCGCAACATCTGGCAGGGATCGCACACCGCCGTGGCGATCAACACGCAGTCGTCGTTCCGCTACGTGCAGAACGTGGTGTTCAGGGCGTTGACGCCCGGTGCGCCGCCGTACGCGGCCATCGTCGAGGAGTGCTTCCCGATCGAAGCCTGCGGGGACCTGCACGTGTTCTTCGACGCCGTCGGCGACGACGAGCGACTGTCGAGGCACATGGCCGCCATGTCGGAGAGCTGCGACCGTTTCATGGACGGCGTGGCCCCGGTGTCTTGGACCCGGGAGTGGGTCTTCTTCGGCCAGCCCTGACGGCCGGGCCCCGGGATCGGGCCGGCCGGCGTCAGGACCGGGCGGCGGCGCGACCGGACCGGCGGCCGAAGAAGGTGCCGTCGCCGAGCGAGGTGCCACTGGCGTAGCCCCACGACGGAATGCCCCACGTGGCCCGCCCCGCCCCGTAGAGGCCCGGGATGGGCGAGCCGTTGGCGCCGCGCACCTCGCCGTCGATCGTGGTGACCAGACCGCCGAGGGTGAAAGTGGCATAGGGACCGTCGAGGGGGATGCCGCCGTAAGGAGCCTCGAGGGGTCGGAGGTACTCCTGGCGCTTGTGGAACACGGGGTCGCGGCCTTCCCGGGCGAAACGGTTGTAGGTCTCGACGGTCGCCTGCAGCGACCCGGTGGGCAGCGACATCTCCTCCTCCAGCTCGGCGAGGGTGGCCGCCACGTAGGTCGGGCGGGCGCCCCAGCGCTCGGCCTCCGGAACCGATTCGAAGATGGCCTCGTCGAGGACGAGCGAGCAGCGCCCCTGCTGGTGGAAGACCGCCATCTGACCGATGCGGCCGCAGTAGGTGTCCTCGTTTATGAAGCGCTGACCGAACTGGTTGACCAGCAGTGACGGGTACACGAGCGGGGGATTGCTGGGCAGGGCGGCCTCGGCGGCGTCGAGATGGGCGACCATGGCCCCGACCCCCTGCCCGAGGCGGATCGACGTGCCGTCGTCACCGTCGGTGCCGAGGGCCATCTGCCCGGCGATGGCCGGCACGTGGCGTTCCACCATGTCCTTGTTGGCGGCGAAGCCGCCGGAGGCCAGGACCACCCCGCGGCGGGCCCGGATGGCGAAGTCCTGACCGAACGAGCGAGCGATCACCCCGACCACTTTCCCGTCGTCGACGATGAGCGAACGCACCCGGGTGTCAGGCCTGACCGCGGCGCCCCCCTTGTCGACGGTGGCCGACAGGTGGCGCATCAGCTCCCACCCGCCCGATCGCTCGAGCAGCCTCTTGTTCTGGATCTGCGGCACGTGCCCCCGGGGTGCGGGAGGAACGAGGTCACTGAAAGGCCAGGCGTTCTCCCCCCCGGTGTAGACCAATCCGTCGTCGGTGGGAGGTTCCCAGCACGGGGTGGCGTAGAACGAGGGTTTGAAGGTGACGCCGCACTCGACCAGCCAGTGGAAGTGCTCGACGCTGCGGTCGCAGTACACCGACAGCTTCTCCTCGTTGGGGGACGGGCCCGTCGCCGCCATCAAGAAGTCGAACATGGCCTGGGGCGTGTCGTCGAAGCCGCAGGCCTTCTGGATCGGGGTGCCCCCGCCCATGTAAATCTCTCCGCCGGCCATGGCGCTGGCCCCGCCGCCGGCTCCGGCCCGCTCGAGGATGGTCACCGACGCCCCGCCCTCCATGGCTCCGATGGCCGCCGACGCCCCGGCGCAGCCGTAGCCGACGACCACCACGTCGGACTCGGCTTCCCACGACGCCACCTCCGACACCGGGGTGGGGGAGATGGGGCTTATGGCCTCGAGGTTGCTCATGACCCCGAAGCTATTGGCCCCGACGCCCCCGACGCCGTCGCCACCGTCCCGTTGCTCGGGATGCGCCCGAGGCGCCGGGCCGTGAAAGCTCTAGGCTGCGCCGCCGTGGTTCTCGACTTGTTCAAGATGGAAGGCCGGGTCGCCATCGTCACCGGTGCCTCCCGGGGGATCGGCGCCGCTACCGGGCGGGCCCTCGCCGAGGCCGGATGTGACCTCGTGGTGGCCGCCCGTTCGCTCGAGGTGCTCAACGACTACGCCGACTCGGTGCGATCCTCGACCGGTCGCCGAGTCGAGGTGGTGACCGCTGACCTCAACGATCTCGACGCTCTGACCGGCCTGGTAGACACGGCGAGAGAGTCCTTCGGTCGCCTCGATGTCGTGATCAACAACGTGGGCGGCACCATGCCCCGCCCGTTCCTCGACACCTCGCCCCGGTTCTTCGAGTCGGCGTTCCACTGGAATGTGACCACCGCCTTCGCCCTGACCCAGGCCGCCGTTCCGCTGATGCTCGAAGGCGGCGGCGGCTCCGTGGTCAACATCACCTCAGCGGTCGGGCACCTGTGCGATCGGGGCTTCGCCGGGTACGGTACGGCCAAGGCCGCTCTCGACCATCTCACCCGGCAGCTGGCCGCCGACCTGGCGCCGCGTATCCGCGTCAATGCGGTGGCGCCCGGGTCCATCGAGACCGACGCGCTCGGCTCGGTTCTCGACGAGCAGATGCGCACCACCATGACCTCCATGACCCCCCTGCGCCGCCTGGGGCGGGTGGAGGACATCGCGGTGGCGGTTCTCTACCTGGCTTCGGAGGCCGGTTCGTACATGACCGGAAAGATCCTGGAGGTCGACGGTGGCCTCCGGACCCCGAACCTCCCGCTGGGACTGCCCGATCTGTGAGCGGCGTGGAGGCGGGCGGGGGGGGACTGGACCAGGGCCGGTTCCGGGCCGTGCTCGGCCATTTCGCGTCGGGACTGGTGCTGGTCACCGGCATGCACGGGGATCAGCCGGCCGGCTTCACCTGCCAGTCGTTCTTCAGTCTCTCGCTCGACCCGCCGCTGATCGCGCTGGCGCCCGGCCGGTCGTCGACGAGCTGGCCCAAGGTGTCGGGGTCGGGCTCCATCTGCGTGAACGTCCTCGCCGAGGACCAGGAGGCTCTGGCCCGTACTTTCTCGCAGAGCGGGGTGGACAAGTTCGAAGGGGTGGGATGGAGCACCTCGGCCAACGGGGCGCCCCGCCTCAGCGGCGCACTGGCCTGGCTCGACTGCACCGTCGAGGAGGTCCACGAGGCCGGTGACCACTGGCTGGTGACCGCCCGGGTCACCGAGCTCGAGTCGGGATCCGGGCAGCCCCTGCTCTTCTACCGGGGCGGGTTCGGCAGCTTCACGGCCTGACCGGGCCGGGGGGACTCAGTCCTGCCGGGCCTCAGTCGCTCCACCAGTGGTCGGTCAGCTTCTCGTCCTTGCGGGGACTCATCTCCTCGTACAGCCGGCGGTAGCCGGTGTGGGCGATGCGCCACTGACCGTCGACTTTGACCATCTGGTCCTCGTAGTAGGCGGCGCCGCGCAGGTTCATCCCCGCCGAGAGGATTATGACCACGTCCTCGAGGCCCCACCGAGCCGTGGCCGTGTCCGGCCCGGTGAGCTCGATCTCGGGGTGATGGACCTTGTGGGAGGTGAGCATCTCCTTCTCGGGCATGGAGGTCCGGAGGAACTCGATGATGGCGTCCCGGCCCTGGTAGCTCAGCTTCCCCGAGCTGTAGGCCGAGGTGGCGTCGTCGGTGAGAGTGGTCGCGAGCAGATCCCAGTCTCTCGTGTCGACCGCCCTGAGGTAGCGGTACTTGACCTGCTTGATGGCTTCGATTTCGACCAGATCGTCGGGGGTCACGGCGATCAGATCATCACGTCGGTCGGGCTGAAACCCATGACCGTCATGCCGTAGCTGTGGAGGGACCGGTCGATCGAGTTGACCGTGTGGTGACGCCCGGCGTGGGCGTCGCGCCAGAGCCGCTGGATGGGGTTGGACCACATGATGGTCCCGGCCCCGCTGCGGTCGAAGACGTCGTCTATGGCGGCGATGGCCCGGGCCGTGCCCTGGACCTGGTCGCGCCGGGCCCGGCTGCGCATCTCAGTGGTGATCTCGCCACCGGCGCAGACCGTGTCGTACATCGAACCGATGTGGTGGAGCAGATGGCTGCGGCAGGCGTCCACCTCGGAGGCGGCCCGACCCAGGGCGGTGACGGTGTAGGGATCGTCGGTGGCCTTGCCCCAGCTCTTGGAAACCCGGGCTTTGGTGTACTCCAGGTTCTCGGCGAGGATGCCCTCGGCCATGCCGATGATGGCGCCCGTGATGGCGTTGGCGAACATCGTGGCGAAGGGCAGCCGGTACAGCGGCGAGGTGTTCAGAGCGAGGCCGGGACTCTCCCAGGCGAACATCTTGACCAGGTCGATGGTGCGGTGCTCGGGTACGAACAGATCCTCGACGATGATGTCGTTGCTGCCCGTGCCGCACAGGCCCATCGTCTGCCAGACGTCCTCGATGCGGTAGTCGGTGTGGGGTATCAGGACGTTCCACATGGCCGGCGCCGAACCGTCGCCCCGGTCCACGATGACTCCGAGGATCACCCACTGGCAGTGGTCGCAGCCCGAGGAGAAGCTCCAGCGACCGTTGAGGATGTAGCCGCCATCGGTGGGCACCATCCGCCCACCGGGCATGTACGACGAGCTGATCCAGGTGTCGGGGTCGTCGCCCCACACCTCGGCCTGCACCTGGTCGGGGAAGAGCGCCACCTGCCAGGGGTGGACACCGACCACGCCGGTCACCCAACCCGTGGAACCGCACGCCGCGGCGACCGCGAACAGGGACTCGTAGAACAGCCTCGGGTCGGCCTCGTAGCCTCCGTAGCGCTTGGGTTGGAGCAGGCGCATCAGCCCTGACTCCTTGAGCTCCTTCACCGACTCGTCGGGAAGTCGCCGGTTGCGCTCGGCTTCGGCCGCGCGCTCCCGGATCAGCGGGGTCAGCTCACGGACCCGGTCGAGAACCTCGGTATCGCTCATGGCACGCTCCTTCTGGGCAAGGCTGCAGAAGCTTGCCTCGCCCACCAATACACTGCCACGCCCCCATGCCGATGATCGGGACATGGCCGACGGTCGCGGCGGACCCGATGTTTAGGATTCAGCCCGTGACGGCCCTCACCCCGCTCGACTTCGACGCCACCAGCCGCTACCTGGAGGGCGAGACCCGAATCCACTACCACGAGGCCGGGTCCGGCCCGGCGCTGGTCCTGCTCCACGGTTCGGGCCCGGGGGTGAGCGGCTGGTCCAACTTCCGAGGCAACTTCCCGGTCTTCGCCGAGCACTTTCGCACCGTGATCATGGACATGCCCGGCTTTGGCAAGAGCGAGCGGCCGCCGCTCGACCGCGCCTACCCGCGGGTGGCCGCCGATCACCTGGCCCGGCTGATGGACGGCCTGGGCCTGGAGAAGGCCCATCTACTCGGCAACTCCATGGGCGGCTACGTCGCCCTCGAGTTCGCCCTGGCCTACCCTGAGCGAGTGGACCGCCTGGTTGGAATGGGCCCGGGCGGCCTGGCCGCCAACGTCATGGGCCCCGACCCGAGCGAGGGGGCCCGCCGGCTGAGCGACTTCATGCGGGCGCCGTCCAAGGAAGCCATGGAAGCCTGGGTGGACACCATGGTGGCCAACAAGCAGGTGGTGGACGACGCGCTCATCGACGAACGCCTGGCCAACGCCATGGCCCCCGGCGCGCTCGAATCGGCCATGGCCATCTTCATGTCCCTGGCCCAGCACCCCGAGCCGGTCCCGCTGTACGCCCGGGTCAAGGACATAAAGGCTCCCACCCTGATCACCTGGGGTCGTGACGATCGGATGCTCCCCGTCGAAGGGGCCCTGTTCGGCTACCGGCAGATGCCCAACGCCGAGCTGCACCTCTTTTCGCGCTGCGGCCACTGGGCCCAAGTGGAGCGCAAGGACGACTTCGAACGACTGGTGATCGACTTCCTGACCCGTTGAGCAGCTGAGCCGTTGAGCTGTTGAGCCGCTGAGCCAGGGCGCGCCGGACCACAGGCCCGGCGGTCGGCCGCCCCCGGTGTCCGCCGACCCCGATCAGGGAGTGGGGAGGGTCGCCGTCGCCGCGTCGAAAGGCTGACCGGTGGCGTGACGGGCGGCCACCCACCCGAAGGTGAGGCTGGGACCGATAGTGGCGCCGGCTCCGGCGTACTCGTTGCCCATGACCGACGCTGAGGTGTTCCCCACCGCGTAGAGGCCCTCCACCACTGATCCATCTTCGCGCTGGACCCGCCCGTGCTCGTCGGTGACCAGACCCCCCTTGGTGCCGAGATCCCCCGGCACGACCCGGGCGGCGTGGAAGGGCGCCTTGACCAGCTCGTTGAGACAGGGGTTGGGAAGCGTCGGGTCGCCGTAGTATCGGTCATAGGCGCTGTCGCCGCGCTGGAAATCGTCGTCGCGTCCCCGGCGCGCCGCGGCGTTGAACCGCTCCACGGTGGCGGCGAGGGCCTCGGCGGGAACGTCGATCTTGGCCGCGAGGCCTTCGATGGTCGAGGAGCTGAACATGGTGCCGATGCCGTACCAGGACTTGGGGATCGGCTGGTAGGGCGCAACGGCGGCGAACGTGTAGCGCTGGCGGGCCCGCTGGTCCATGATGAACCAGACCGGTACGTGGCCCCCCTCCTGCTCGTGGAGACGGAGCTGGTCGTGGATGAAGTTCACGTACGGGGCCGACTCGTTGGTGAACCGGCGGCCGGCCTGGTTGACGATGATCGAGCCGGGCATGGACCGCTCGGACACCAGCGGGAACAACCGGCCTTTGGGTTGCTCGATGGCCGGCATCCACCAGGCGTCGTCCATGAGGTCGAGGGCGGCGCCCACCTCCTCGCCCAGGCGGATCCCATCGCCGGTGTTGGTGGGTGCGCCCATGCTCCAGTCGTGATCGACCATCGACAGGTACTTGGCCCTCAGCTCGGGGTCGTGGTCGAAGCCCCCGGTGGCCAGGATGACCCCCCGGCGGGCCTCGACGAGCTGGTTGCGACCGTTGCGCTCGACCTCCACGCCCGCCACCGTGCCATCAGCGGCGACCAGCGACTTCACCGGCGCCGACAGCCACACCTCCACGCCGGCCTCGGCGAGGGCCAGGCGGAGCCGGCCCACCAGAGCCGAGCCCGTGGTGGCCATGCGCCGGCGTCGCACCACGTTGGAAGCCACCCGGCCGGCCGCCCTCAGCAGGGCCTTCTTGCCGGTCCAGGTGCGGGTCACCTGGTTGAGGTCGTGGAAGTCGGTGGCGGTCACCCACAGACCGGCCGGGCCCTGGATGCCGGTGTCGAGCATCTCGGGCTCCATCGGGCCGAGCTGGCGCTTGTCGAAGGGCCGCGCCTCGATCGACCGCCCGTTGGGTCGGCCGCCGGGGAACTCGGGGTGATAGTCGCTGTAGCCGCGGCACCAGAAGAACCGCATGTGGGGGCTCTGCTTCTCGAGGAACGACAGGGCCAGCGGCGCCGCCGCGGCGAAGGTGTCCAGGCGGGCCGCCGGGACCCGGTCGCCGACCACGGCGTGCAGGTAGCGGCGGACGTCGTCGGGATCGTCGCCCAGACCCTCACGCAGGAGAGTGGGATTGTTGGGGGCCCAGATGCCCCCCCCGGACAGGGCGGTGCTGCCCCCGTAGCGATCGGATTTCTCCACCAGGACGACCGAGGCGCCGGCCGCGCTGGCGGTCAAGGCCGCCGTCATACCCCCGGCGCCGCTGCCCACCACCACTACATCGACGGACTGGTCCCACTCGAACTCCATCCCCCGATGTTAAGAGCGGCCCGCAGGGCTGCTGGGGGCAGGGTCCCGGCTACTGGCACACCGCCGTTGGCTACATCCACTCCCCGGTGGTCTGCTCCAACCAGTCCCACCACTGCTCTACGTCCCAAGGGTGGCGGGAATCGACCGCCGGCCCGGGCTCGGTGGTCGTGCGGCGACCGAACAGGTGGTTCCAGATGTCGGCGGCGCAGCGCCGGACCAGGGGCACGCACCGGCTCACGTCCACCTTGTGGACCGGACCGCTCACCGACACCGCGGCGATGGCCCGTCCGGCGCCGCGGATCGG